>DATNIM010000054.1:0-2336 GCA_035604455.1 Gemmatimonadales bacterium | reverse complement strand
CCCCCGCCTGTTCACTGGGAGCATGCGGGGCCGGACCTTGTACGTCATCCCCTTCAGCATGGGCCCACTCGGTTCGCCGATCGCGCACATCGGCGTGCAGCTCACTGATTCACCCTACGTCGTCGTCAACATGCGGATCATGACCAGGATGGGCGCGACGGTGCTGGAAACCCTGGGCAACGGTGCGTTCGTGCCGTGCCTGCACTCGGTCGGGATGCCGCTCGCACCCGGGCAGAGCGACGTTCCCTGGCCGTGCAATCCCGACCACAGGTATATCGTCCACTTCCCGGAGGAGCGGGCGATCTGGTCGTACGGCAGCGGCTACGGCGGCAATGCGCTGCTCGGAAAGAAGTGTTTCGCCCTGCGCATCGCCTCCACGATGGCCCGCGACGAGGGCTGGATGGCGGAACACATGCTGATCATGGGCGTGGAGTCCCCGGACGGCAAGAAGACCTACGTGGCGGCGGCGTTTCCGAGCGCCTGCGGCAAGACCAACTTGGCGATGTTGATCGCCCCGGAGAGCTTCAAGGGGTGGAAGGTTTGGACGGTCGGTGACGACATCGCCTGGATCAAGCCAGACGAGAACGGTGCCCTGCGCGCGATCAACCCCGAAGCAGGCTGCTTCGGGGTCGCCCCCGGAACCTCGTACGACACCAACCGCAACGCCATGGAGGCGCTACGCGCGAACGCGATCTTCACCAACGTCGGGCTCACCGACGCCGGCGACGTGTGGTGGGAGGGGATGACCAAGGAGCCACCGGCCCACCTTATCGACTGGCAGGGAAAGGACTGGACACCCGGTTGCGGGCGCACCGCGGCTCATCCGAACGCCCGCTTCACGGTACCCGCGTCGCAGTGGCCGAGCATCGATCCCGCATGGGACGACCCCGCGGGGGTGCCGATCAGCGCCTTCATCTTCGGCGGCCGGCGCGAGACGACGATCCCGCTGGTCTACCAGGCGTTCAATTGGAGCCACGGCGTGTACATCGCCGCCACGGTGGGATCCGAGACGACCGCCGCGGCGACGGGCGAGGTGGGCAAGGTGCGGCGCGATCCGATGGCGATGCTGCCCTTCTGCGGCTACCACATGGGCGAGTACTTCCGCCACTGGATCGCGATGGGCAAGCGCCTCGCCGCGGCGCCACCGATTTTCCACGTGAACTGGTTCCGCAAAGACGAGCACGGGAACTTCATCTGGCCGGGCTTCGGCGAGAACCTGCGCATCCTGCGGTGGATCGTCGAACGGGCACACGCGGGAGTCCGTGCCAAGGAGACCCCGATCGGCTGGGTGCCGTACTACGAGGACATCGACTGGACCGGTCTCGATTTCACGCGCGCGCAGTGGGACCAGGTCATGGCCATCGAGCCCGCGGCCTGGAAGCAGCAGACGCTCGGGCACGAGGAGCTGTTCCTCAAACTGAGAGAGCACCTGCCGAAGGAGCTCATCTTCGAGCGCGAGCTGCTCGTCTGCCGCCTGTGAGCGGGTGCAGCGGCGCCAGGCGCGTCGCCTCTTACAACCCCAGTGTATGACGAAGCGCGGTATCCACTGCGCTGAGATCGGGCAGTGTCCCAATGACGGAAGCCAGCGCTCTGGTCGAGATGGTAGCCAAATTGTCGGTCATGACTACGGAATCGGCCAGAAGACCCGAGCTCGCATCGGCAGGTGAGGAAAGAGTGATGGATACGCGGCTTGGGTGGCCGCGTCGCGCCAGATTGCTGGTAATCATCGCGACCACGACCTGCGCAATACCCGTGGCCAAGTCGTCGGCCTGCACCACGAGTGCGGGGCGGCGCGTGACGGTTGTGAGATCACTGTGAGGAAACCACACGAGGACCACGTCGCCTCGCTTCGTAGTCATCGTAGTCCTCCATGCCCGGCGCGTTCCAATCTTCCTCCCATGCCGCCAGCTTGCCGCGCAGTTCCGCCAGCTCTTCCGGAGCCAGCTGCGGCGAGCCGGCCTGGTCGGGCGTCGACGGAAGGAACGTGACAATCACCTGAGCGTCAGTAATGTCTTTCGGCTGCTCCAGCAGCTCAACCTTGCCGTCGTGGTAAACGCCTTTCACGGACCGAGTCATGGTTGCCACCTCGATTGGGCTGCATAGTAGCCCATTGCGACGCCGCCTGCCATTACGCGGGCGCGAACGCAGCAGCGCGGGCCGACCGTGTCCGCGCCTGTGCTCCGGAGCCGTGGACGCCCGAGAGACTCAAGGACTCACGGCTTGAGGAGACCACGGTAAAGCGTGTCGACCGCGCGGCCTGGAGGCAGCAGACGCTCGCACACGAGGAGCTGTTCCTCAAACTGAGTGGGCACCTGCCGAAGGAGCTCATCTTCGAG
>DATNIM010000053.1:0-25800 GCA_035604455.1 Gemmatimonadales bacterium | reverse complement strand
TTCCCGGCCGCCTTGCCGACCAGGGTGTCGCCATCCCGGGTCATGTCCACCACACTGTCGACGGTGACGCGGATCTCGGCCTCAGGGCTCGATGCCCCGAGGGCCCGCCGCATCGCCACGTCGTGCAACTGCTCGCCCGTTACGAGGGCGGCAGACCGCACCGCCAGCCAGCCGTGCAAGCCGGACCAATGTGCCGTATCGTCTACTGTGAACTCACCCCGCACAGCCTCCGTGCACACGTGACGGACGTCGTACCGAGGAAAGAGCGGCACGTGCACAGTATCGGACGCACCCTGCCCGCCCCCTGCCCACCCATTGTCCGGAAGGGCTTTGAGCGCATGATCGAACGACCACCCGGAACTGTACCCCTCCCCGGGTCGCCAGTCGGGGTCCCCTGGGCAGGTCGTAGCCCACAAGTGGGCCATGTTGGGGTTGATCTGCCACCACGCGAGGCTGGAATTCGCTTCCACCGTCCAGCGCGATTGGCCGGACGCACCGACCGGGACCAGCAATCCGACCAGGACAAATGCTGTCCATACTGAATGTGTTCCATGCCTCATTGTTTCCTCCCCTCCTAGGCATGCACGCGTTCCAGGACTGGTGTCCTCACGCCTCGCCCGAGAAGCATCCGCCCGGTTCAAGTCGACGGCCTCGGCACAGGCTCGCGTTGGTTTGCTTTGCTGCGCTGGCTCATGAGCATCGAAGATCGCGCCGAGCGCACTATTGGCCGGCACCCACGCACTGGTTGTTTTGCTGAGCTATGAATGAGCAGGGTTGACCGACGTGACTTCCGCTCTGACTGGCCAGCCCGATGAGGATAGCCGACCCGACCGCGACACCGCCGACAGTCGCTACCAAAGTTCTCGTCTTGTCGTGCTCTTTGGCCTTCACCCAGGTGATGTCCTTCAGGGGGACGCTGAAGGGCTCGCCCGTTTGGGCCCTGGTCCCCGTCAGGAGGTCACCCTTGATCACCGGTTTGAGCAGATCAAGAACTTCGCCATTCGACTTTTGCAGGTATACGTAAGGTGGATTCTGGGCTGGGATGATCTGCGCGGGATCAATGACCTGCATAGACGTGCAGCCCACCCCGGCCAGCACGAGGCCTAAGACCAGATATCGAGCGTGCACAGGACGCCCTCCTAATGCCTAAAGGAATCCCCTGAGGGGGAAACGTGTGGACCGACGGCTCGTCCGCTTGTTTTGGGGACGATACGCATAGCATCACCCCCCCGCAAGCCAGTCACGCATGCGTCGGGCCGCCTGGTAAGCGACGTCGGCTGAACGAGTTCCCGAAGGGAACGCCGGGTTAGGTCGCGCAACAGACTCCCCCGCTCAGTGATTTGGTGCCCACCGGCGCCGGTTGACTAGCCTTTCGCAACCAGGGACCCCGCAAGGCTGCAGCCAAACCGGGCGGGCCGCGCACCGCGCCCAGCAGGATATCGAACCTCCGGCAAAGGAGAATACCCTTGGAGTGCTCAGGGTTCCCCTTCGTCCACGCGGACTGCGACGTTGAGCACCTCCCTGCATCCGCCCGGGGAGATCGCGCCCGACGTCGGCGTCGCATCGCCAGCTGTGCGTCCGCATGCCACGCGGACGTGGCCCGCCTGGGCCAGGCAGCCATGTGTGGGATCGAATCCGCGCCACCCCAGATTGGCGAGATACGCCTCCGCCCACGCGTGCGTCGCGCGTTCTGCCCCCGCGCCTCCATCTCCACCGCCGTGGAAGTAACCCATCCGATATCGCGCCGGGATGCCAAGAAGCCGCGCCAGACAGAGAAACAGCGTCGTAAAGTCTTGGCACACACCTCGCCGCGTGCAGAAGACCTCGTAGGCGGTCGTAGCGCCCGTCGTGGTCCCTCGCGCGTAGGCGAAGTCGCGATGGATCGTGGCGTTCACGTCGAGGAGCGTGTCGAGGACGTCGAAATCATTGCGTTCGGCAAACTCCGAAGCGTAGTCCGCCATTTCACGGAGCTGGTCGTCGGGGAGCTCAGGGGGGAGGAGGTATGGCAGCAACACTTGCCGTTCGCGAGGGAGGAAGAGGCCCGCCGAGCTGAGCCTACGGCGCGGGCCGTCCGGCAGCACGTCGGCCACTACCCTAACGCGCGAGCGGGTGACGATCGAGAGCTCGGTAAACGGCACGTCCACGGCCGCCGCGGCCGCCCGATTTCCGAACACGTCCTCGAACTCGTACTCGACCCCGCCGACCGACATGCAGAGCGAAAAGTCCACGACATGCTGGCGTAGATCGTCGACCGGACGAAGTCGGAAGAGATGTCGACTACGCTCGACGGGTCGGTCGTAGCGATAGGTAGTCTCGTGTACGATGGTGAGCGTCGGCTCAGGCATCGACGCTGAGTGCCTCCATGGCCGACGCCGCGGCGGGGACCGCCGGGAAGTACTCGGATACAATGGCATCCGCGACGGCTCCGATGGCTACCAGGAGACCCTCCAGTTCCGCGTGCTTGTCGCCATCGAGCACCACCCCGGGCGCCGTGGCACGCAGCCGCGCGAGCAGGGCCTCGGTCGTAGCGCCTGCCGGCCGTCCTGCGGACCCGCGGCCCGCGCCGATACGACGGAGAAAATGACTACTGCGCTGGAGGCAATGGGCGACCGCGCGGGGGAACGCGAGATCAAAGAGGAGGAACTCACCAACGCGGCGCCCGGACACAGGGACCTGGCCGCGCTTGAAGTAGGATTCCATCGCGGAACATGAACGCAGCGTCGCGAGCCAGAGCGGCGTGTCGGGCGCGGCGCCTGTCTCCGCCCGCAAAAACGCCGTGTCGAGCATTCTGGTGGTCTGGTCAGCGCGCTCGACGAGGGCACCGAGGCGCATGAAATCGAACGGCTGGTCGTAGGAGACCGTGGTGTACAACGAGCCCTGAAACCGCTGGCACCCGTGCTTCGCGGCGTCGTAGAACGCGTAACGATCCTCGTGGTATAGGCGGTGCGCCTCGTCGCCCGTCAACCAGAGCCACAGGGTGTTGACCGCCTCCCACATCTCGAGGCTGATTGTTTCGCGGATGGCGTGGGCGTTGACCCGGGCCTGATGCACCGAATTGAGGAGCGCGCCCGGATTTTCCGGGTCCCAGACCACGAAGTCCTGCACCCCATCGGCGGTCACCCGACTGGGCAAACCAGTGTCCGAGAACTGCCGCTCCTCGCCGAGCGCGCGCAGCACGGGCCACCACTGCTCGTGCTCGGCCACCCGTGCGTCCAGCACGAACGCCAAGTTCACCTGCAGTAGCCGGGCCGTGTTCTCGGCTCGCTCCACGTAGCGGTGCAGCCAGAAGCAGTGTTCGGCCGCGCGGGAGATCACGCCGCGCTGTCGGCAAGCACCCAGGTGTCCTTCGAGCCGCCTCCCTGGCTGGAATTCACGACGTAGGAGCCATTCCGCATCGCGACGCGCGTGAGCCCGCCGGGCAGCACCCACGACGACCGACCGGTCACGACGTAGGGGCGCAGATCGACGCGCCGCGGCGCGACCCGCGCCGGCAACAGCGTGGGGCAGGTCGCGAGCTCGATCAGCGGCTGAGCGATGTATTCCGCGCCGTTCGCGCGGATGCGGTCGGCGAACGCGCTGCGCTCCTTCCGCGTGGCCGCGGGGCCGACCAGCATCCCGTACCCACCCGCCCCGCCGACCGCCTTGACCACCAGGCTCGCGAGGTTCGCCAACACGTAGTCGCGGTCGCGAGGGGTTCCGCACCGGAAGGTTTCCACTTGCCGGAGGAGTGGGGTCTCGTCCAAATAGAAACGGACCATCTCCGGCACGAATGGATAGACCGACTTGTCGTCGGCCACTCCGTTACCGATTCCGTTCGCGACGACGACCGTTCCGGCCGCGTAGGCCCGCACCAGCCCGGGCACGCCGATCAGGCTGTCGGCGCGAAACGTCTCGGGGTCGAGGAATGCGTCGTCGATGCGCCGATAGATGACGTCCACCTGTGCGAGCCCGTGCGTCGTGCGCATGAAAACGCCGTCGGACCGCACGGCGAGGTCAGAGCCTTGGACCAACCCGCAGCCCATCTGCCGAGCCAGGAAGCAGTGTTCGAAGTAGGCGGAGTTGTACGGGCCCGGCGTGAGGACGACACCGCGCGCCGACCCGCCAGGGACGAGGGAGCTCAGGGCCTCACGGAGCCGGGCCGGGTACTCGTCCACCGGTCGGACGTCGTTGCGCGACAGGGCCTGCGGGAACAGCCGCTTCATGACCTTGCGGTTCTCAAGCACGTACGACACGCCCGACGGCGTTCGCAAATTGTCTTCGAGCACGGCGAACTCGCCGTCCGGCCGGCGGATCACGTCGATGCCGGCCACGTGGATGTACACCCCGCCCCGCGGACGCACTCCGTGCACAGCGGCCAGGAATCCCCCTGACCCCAACACGACGTCGCGCGGCACGCGTCCGTCTTTCAGGATCCGCTGTTGGCCGTAGACGTCTCCAAGAAACGCGTTCAGGGCGCGGACCCGCTGTTCCAGTCCTCGTTCGAGCAGCGCCCAATCCGATGCCGTAATGACTCGGGGAATGGGATCGAACGGCAGTGTGCGTTCCACGCCGCGTGCGTCCCCATGCACGAGAAACGTCACGCCGAGATCGCGGAATGCTTGGTCGGCGAGCCGCTTCCGCTTCCGAACGTCGGCCAGCCCCATGCTCTCGAAGCAGGCAATCGTCGAGGCCATCGCCCCGCGGGGCTTGCCCGGGGCGGCGAACGCCTCGTCGTAGGCGGGCTCGACCGGCTCGTAGTGGTCGAACATGCCTGCCGAGGCGGTGCGGGGTTCGGGGGCTCGAGTGATAGACACCGACTGCCTCGCGAGGCCGGAGGGGTAACTGCTCTGCCGTCAATCAGTCTAGCGGAGGGTGGCCGACCCAGTCAAGCATGGTGTCATTACAAATGTGCAAAAATTGCACTCAATTGACAATTTCATGTAGTTTTTATGATAGAGTGTGCACTACTGCAAAACACACGGTGCTCGTCTTGCACCGAGCAGCTCGCCGGCGATCGCTTGGAATGGGGGACCAGACGGCGCCACGAGGCGAACCGCCCGGCCCGAGGTCGGAGGGATCGAACTTGCGATTGGAGTGTCGGTCAGGCCCTACGCGCGCGCTTCCAACAACTCACGGACGGTGGTTAGGACTTCGGCGGGCGACAGGGGTTTGGACAGCGTCCGGAGCGCTCCGAACGCGACGGCGACCTCGAGCAGGTCGAGCCGGGCGACGTCCCCACCCCCCGACATGGCCACGACCTTCGTCTGAGGACCCTCGTTCCGAACGTCCCGCAGGAACTCAAGGCCGTCCCGGCCAGGCATGTAGATGTCGAGGATGACGAGGTCCGCCCCACCATGGCGGAGGAGGCGCAACCCAGCGTTACCGTCGGGCGCCTCGAAGACCTCGTACCCCTCTTGCTCAAGAACCCGTCGGAGCGAGCTCCGGAGCCTCGAGTCGTCATCTATGACGAGGATTCGCCCTTTCGATTTCAGCACCCCGGAAACTGGATCCATGTCCCCTCCAGCCCTTTGGACTCAAGGCCCTCACCACGAGGAACCGAGATCGCGGACCGTGGCGTCTCGCTCCAAGCCAGGTCACACCAACCATGACGCCCCGGGGCCAGCATCAGAGGCACGAGACCACATATTGCGGGTGGCTCCCCAAGCGGACAAGATCAACGAGCGCTTTGGGAACCGACCACCCACCGGTTCGACTGGCCTTCTTGGGACTTGGGTGGGGCGCAAGGAGCCCTGGGGCTAGTTCAGAGGCATGCGCTTGGATCCAGGATCGAGTCGAGCGAGGTACCGAGCCAGGCGCCCTTCGGGACTGTGAGCGTCCCGGCCCAAATAGTCCTGTCGCGTATCGGCGAGAGCGGCGTACAGAGCCTCGGCCTGGTCCGCCGCCCGCGCGCAAAGCGACCCGGCGCCGTTAGCGGCGAGAATGCGAGCTGCGAGCCGCAGAGCTTGCGCGGCAAACGTCACGTACGCCTCGAGTACCCCGACCCCCGCGCGCCGCGTGATCCGCTCCGGGAAGCACCCCGCCCACCACAGCGCCAGGGCGGCCACGTCGGCCGCGCCCTCAGCCTGCGCCATCGAGCCGTCGGGCAGAGAAGCCACGTGACGCCACCACACGGCGATGCCCGTCTCGCCGCGCGCTACGCTGACCACCGCGCGACGCGTGGCGAACACGACGGGTACGCTCGCCGCATAATCGGCGAGCTCGACGTCGGCCACGCCTCGTGCGCAGAGTGCAGCCCGCACCGGGACGTACCAGAGCAGGGTCAACGCGACCGCCGCCGGCGTCCCCCCGTGGCCGCGGACCGCTTCGAGCGCGGCCGGTGAGTCGAGCACCGCGTCGACGTCGCCCGCCTGAATGGCTTGCTCCGCAGCGCGCGCCTCCGCGCGGTCCAGTCGCGCGATTTCCGCGACCAGACGATGCAGATCTTCCCGCGAGAGCGCCCGGTGGATCAGGGGTCTGATCATGACTTTATCCGATGCAAACTCGGTGCCCCGACGTATCCCCTGCCCTGGTCAACAGTTGCAGAGGGCCTGCGGCGCGGGTCGCCGCGCCTCCTGTGGCTTCAGACGCATTTCGCACGTCGAGCGTTAGCCTGTCTGGCCCCCTTCGGCGGCCTGCTTGAGGCTCGCGAGCGAGTCGCGCGGGCCGCTCACGAAGAGGTGACCGAGCACCCTTCCTAAGATCTCGCCGCGCCACCCGGGCGGGAAATGGAAGTTTCAGCCAAGACTCACCCGGGATCGGTCGTCGCCGGCCGGCGTGATCCGGATGATTTCGTGATTCATCACGCCGAAGGGAAGCTGCACGTCCACGGTCAGGGAGTGCGGCGGTTCCAGGGCGCGGATGTCGAAGACCACTTTCAATCCGAGTGCCGCGGCGAGCACCAGCCGATCACCGGGCATGAGCCGGCGGTTTCGGGGACCGGCGAGCAGCCTCGTGCCGGACCATCTGGCCAGGGGCTCGGCGTACGTGACCAGGTCCCACACCCGTTCCGGAGGAGCAGCGACCACGTCAGTCGGACACGTCTGGATCACCATACTTCAAAAGTAGTCCTCGCGACACCCACTGGTCGGGCCGACGCGCCCGCCACCCAAAAACGAGAACCGACCAGGACTGCTTGGGAGCAGCCCTGGCCGGTCCTCGTTACACCTCGGGGAAACTACTCGCCGCGATCGTCCCGATCGTGGTCCCCGTCGTTATGGAAATTGAACATGCCCATCAGGTCCGTGATCGCCGGGCTGTTCTTCGGCACCCACGGATTGTCACCCGAGGTGATCGGGTTCGGGAGGTTGTCCCGACCGCTCGGAGCGATCGTCTCGATGCCCCAGTTCGCCTCGACGAACTTGTCGAACGACACGTGGTCGCCGTAGTCGTGGACGACGCCCACGCCTTCCGAGTACTTGGACACGACGATCAGCGGAATCCGCGTGCCGTCGCCGAAGAAGTCGAGCGGCTGCACGTAGCCCGAATCCCAGTACCCGCCACCCTCATCGGCCGTGATCATGATGGCGGTGTTCTGCCACAGCGTCGGGTTGGCCTTCACCATGTCGACGATCTTGTGCACGAAGCCTTCGTACAGCTCCCACTTCGAAGACGCCGGGTGCCCGTCAAGGATCCCGTCGGGCTTGACGATCGAGACGGCGGGAAGGGTGTTGTTCTGGATGTCGTTGTAGAGATCGGTGATGTCCGCCAAGTGGGTCTTCCGCTGGACGGCGTCGGTCATGATCTGCGTCGAATACAGGAAGGGGTTGCAGATGTTGCAGTAGGTGCTCGCTTCGCCCGTCTCGGCGCCGTTCGCCCAGCCCTCGCCGTAGTACTTCCACGAGATGCCGTGGTCGTTCAGGAGCAGCCCAACATTCCGCTGCGTCGTGGGCGGGATCGTGAAGATGGACGGCCCGAGCGGCGCCGGCGTGCCCGTGCCGAGGTAGCCGGGGTTGTAGTTGTTGACCAGATAATAGCCGCCCTTTACGCAGTCGCCGCCGCGGAAGACTTTGTACGGCAGGGACTTGAGGTACGCCGTCACCGAATCCACGCCCGGCTGGGTAGGATCGGCGCAGTTCACGTACGACCCGCCGCTGTACCCGTCCTGCGTGTACCAGTTGTTCGTGCCCTTGAGCGGGGTCGGATTCTCGATCTGGTTCGAGGGAGGCGTGGTGGGCGCGCCGGTCGCATCGGCGTAGTAGATCGTCTGCCCGTAGCCCAGCGCCAGATGATTGGCACCCGTGCCACCCATAACGGCCTGGTGGTAGTTGTCGTTCACAGCGTACTTCGAGGCGAGCTCGAGCGAATAGCTCTCGTCACCTGACAGCACGTTATAGACGCCCATCGACGTCGCGCCTTCACCTGTGGTCTGGTCCGTAAAGCCCGTGGGGAGCGGCTTCCCGTTGCTCCCGGCGCCGATCGTCGTCTCGACCCACGGGAAGAGATCCGCCCGGCACCCGCTCGGGTTGTGCCGCGTCGCCGCGCTCATCGAGCAATCGAGCTGCTGCCACATCTGGTAGAAGCGGTGAACGGGGCTGCTCGCGTAGTCGTTGTAGGAGATGTAGCGCGTGACCTGGAACGGTCCGCTCGGAAGCGCTGGGAAGCGGGGGTCGATGATGTCGGAACTCAAGCCGCTGCCGCCGACCGTGAGGAACGTGTAGTAGCTCAGAGGCAATGCCGGCTCGATCGAATGGGCCGTGGCAGTATCCGGGAAGGGAGCCGTCTTCGGAGTGCCGTCGGTGTTGACGCGCGGCAGCGTGGTGTAGGCTGTGGTCTTCGAGGGACGCGGGGAATACGCGCTCGAATCAGAGGCCATCCACTGTGTCGCGCGGCTGAAGTGCGGTCCCGGCGTGCCGTCGGCGTTGATGATCCCTTCCGACAGGATGTTCCAGATGCGCTGACCGTGCTTTGGCACCAGCGTCCCGAACACATGGTCGAATGTGCGGTTCTCGCCGATGATGTAGAGCACGTGCTTGATCGGCGTCCGCGTGGCGTTGTCGTTCCAACCGTATTCGCGCGCAGCTGCCACCGCCGGCTCAGGATGCTGGCCGACGATGAAGGCGCTGAACGCGACCCCGGCGATGGCATACACAGCCGCTCGCTGGGTGAAGCGAAGTATGTTCATTGCACAAGTCTCCTCTGCAGAGTGTCTCACGTCCCGCGTGCCTTCGCGCGCAGCTCGGCGCGAAGCACGCCCGAACATGAGAGCTCCGCATCTCAAACCCGTCACGATTGAGGCAGGGTCGCGGCACGAGTTCATCATTGGCCCGCAAACCGCGAGCGGGCGTGGCGCGTGCGCGCGTCGACACTGGCTGAGTGCAGCGACAGTGAAGGTTCCTACGTGCACCACCGAGCGCAGCGGGAAGTGCGACGATTCTGTAACGCCCGCGACGCTTCGATTGCCGCATGCAGCGCGGGCGCGTACGTTCGTCCCGCGTGAGCCCGGCTGCACACTCCCATCCGCCGCACGACGGTCGACAGCAGAGCGCTCATCGCGGCCCGCTGCGCGTCCCTCCCGTCCGCCCGAGGGGCTACACGCTGCTCGAGTTGCTCGTCGTGCTCGTGTTGATGGGAATCGCGGCGGCGCTCGTCGTTCCGGCTCTGCTGACGCCGGGTCCGCGCAAGGACGCTCTCGCCTCGCTTATCGCGACCACCCAACAAGCGGCCGCCGAGCGCGGTGAGGTGCTGTATCTGCGGGTTGAAGCGAGCGGCGCGTGGCAGCTCGATGGTGCTGGTCAGCGGGAAAGCAACCTGGCACACGGCCGACTGCCCGCGAGCGGCGCGCCCTTCACGCTGATCGTCTCGCCGCTGGGAAGTTGCGCGCCCGACGTCCCGAGCGCGGCTAGCGGCGCGGTCCGCGGGCTCGACGCCCTCGGATGCACGCTCGAGCCGGGTGCCCAGGGTCGATGACTGCTACTTCCAGCTCGTGATGTCCGCGTCCTCTCCGTCGCCACCGGGTTGTCCGTCCCGGCCGAGGGTCGAGAGGTCGTAACCGGACGGATTGTGGTCGCCGGGACTCTTATAGATGTAGGGGCGGCCCCAGGGGTCGACCGGGACGTCGCGCTTTAAGTAGGGGCCGCGCCAGTTCACCGGGATGGGCTCGCGTTCGGGCTTCGTCATCAGCGCGTCCAAGCCCTGCTCGGTGGTCGGATAGCGGCCTGTGTCGAGGTGGTAGTTGTCGAGGGCGACCCCGAGGAGCTCGATCTGGGTGCGGGCGGTGGCACTCTTTGCTTCCGAGACGCGGCCCAGAATGCGGGGGCCGACGAGCGCCGCAAGCAGACCCAGGATAATGATCACGACGAGGATTTCGATCAGCGTGAACCCTGACCGCCGCCTGACTCGATTGACGCGCCCGGTCCGGCCCCGCGTGCACTCCGGCTTTACGCTGCTTGAAGTCATGCTCGCCCTCGTGCTAACGGGACTGGTCGTGTTGGTGGCGTACGCCGCCGCGCAGGTCAGCTTCGAAGCCCGAGCGCGTCTCACCGCGCGGCTCGACGAAGCCGATCGGCTGCGCGCGATCAGCGAGTTTCTGCGTGACGCACTCCGGAACGCCCGCGTGCCCGAACATCCCGGCGATCCCGGATTCGAACTGACTGCTGGCCGGCTGTCGTTCGTCGCGAGCGGGGGCGCAGCACCTCTCGATCCCGATTACGACTGGCTCATTTCGGCCGCTGCGGGGCCCCATGGCCTCGACGTGTCGGCCGCGCCGCTCGGGCACGCACCAGCGGCTCGCGTCACGTTCCGGGCCGCCGGAATCACCCGTTGGCGCGTCCAGACGCTCGCGCTCGACGACTCGGCCTGGCAGGACAACTGGACCGCCCCAACGCTCCTGCCTCGCGCGGTCGCCGTCACGTTCTGGCGCGACGCGACGCCGGTCGGGCAACCGCTCGACGTCGTCCTGTGGTCGGCCAGCACGCCGGCCACCGCGGATACGGAACCGTGACAGCCGCTCGCGCCCCGTCACGGCGTATCGGTTTCGCGCTGCTCGAGGTCCTCGTCGCCCTCGTGGTACTCACCCTCGTGGGTCTCGCGTACCTCGAGCTCTTTCATCAGAGTCACCGCATCGCGACCGGGGCGAGCGACTGGTCGGACGCGGTCGCCTACGCCGAAAACGCGATCGAGCAGGCGAAGCTCGGGACGTTGCCTCTCAACGCTTCCCCGACCGCGCTCCCGGGCGGGTTTCGCCGTCAACTTACGCGCCGTCCGTGGCAGGACGGCCTCGACCTCGTCACAGTCTCGGTGTTCCTGCCCGACGGCGCCCACTTTGATCTGAGCCGGCTCGCGAAACCGCGCTCGCCGGGCAGCGCCGGGCCCGACGAGGCATGGTGACACGGCGAGGCGTAGCGCTCGTCTTCGTCCTGTGGCTCCTCGTCCTCCTCGGCGCCGCGGCGACCGAGGTCGCGGCCCACGTCCGAGCCGAAGGACGGGTCGTCACGACCCTCGAGACGCGGACCATCGGCCGCTACGCCGCCGAGAGCGGCATCCTCATGGCCACCGCGGCGATCGAGAGTCGCCTCGACTCGACCACCGCCCCCGGCGACCGTGTTACCGCGCTCCGCGACCCGGAACTCCGCCGCTCGCTCGCGGAGGTCGCGCTCGGTGACGCCCGGTTCGGCGTGGCGATCGTCGACCTGAACGCGCGGCTCGACCTGAACCGTACGGACGAGCGCACCCTGCGCAATCTCTTCAGCGAATTCACCTCGCCGGCCCGAGCGGAAGCCATCGTGACGGCCCTCAAGCGGGAATCGCTCTCCCGGCTCGCCGAACTCGCGCGCGTCCCCGGGATGGACGACTCGCTCGCGCTGGCCGTGGCACCCTACGTCACCGTATGGGGTGACGGCCTGGTCGATGTGAACGCTGCCCCGGCCCCCGTGCTCGCCGCGGTCCCGGGCATCGGGAGCGCAACCGCGGCAGCGATTGTGGCCCAGCGCGACGGTGGTCACGTCTTCGGCTCGACGGACGACCTGCGGAGCGCCGAACAGGCGAACGCGCCCACCTCGGGCCCCGGGGAGGCCGGCGCCGTCGTCAGCCCGCTTCTCACGCTCTCCCCCACACGCCTCCTGCTCGTGAGCCGGGGCTGGCAACCGGGTCAGCCGCTCACGCACGAAATCCAGGCCGTCTATCTCGTGCTCGGCCACTGGCTCGTGCTCCAGCAGTGGGAAGAGCACGACCGCTAGGGCTCAAAAGGTCTTGAGATTGATCCCGTAGATCGCCTGCAGCATCGCGAGCGCAATGAAACCGACCACTGCCCCGAACCCGAGAATGAGCGCGGGCTCGAGCAGCGTCACGGCGGTGCGGACCGCCCGGCGCACTTCCTGATCGTAGGTATCGGCGATCCGCAGGCACAGGTCCTCAAGCCGCCCGCTTTCTTCCCCCACCGCCATCATCTGCAGCGCGAGCGGCGGCAGGGTACCCGCCAGGGCACCCGCGAGCGTTCCGCCTTCCGCCACGGACCTCGCCGCCCGGTCCACGCCCTCTTGGACGACGATGTTCGGCACGGAGGCGCGCGCGATGCCGAGCGCGGGGAGCACCGGTACGCCGCTCTTTAGTAGAAGGCCCAGCGTGCGCGCGAATCGCGCGGCGGCGTACTTGAGCTCGATGTCCCCCACCACAGGCCAAGTCAGCCGCAGCTCGTGCCACCGGCGCTGCACTTCTGGGCGCGCGTACAACTCGGACGCCGTGTACACAGCGCCCGCGGCGAGCAGCAGCCACAGCCACCACACTTTCGTCAGGATGGCGCTTGCGCCGAGGAGGAGTTGGGTGCTCAGGGGGAGCGTGCCGCCGACATCCGAGAGGATGGCCGCGAAGCGCGGGATCACGAAGCCGAGCAGGACCGCGATCCCAATGCAGGCCATGACCCCCATCAGGGCGGGATAGAGAAGCGCCGACCGGATCTGGCCGCGCAGTTCCGTGCCTTCTTCGAGCTGCTCCGAAAGCCGCTCGAAGACGATTTCGAGCGCGCCGCTCGCCTCGCCCGCCGACACCATCGCCACGAACAGCGGATCGAAGTAGCGCGGTTCTTGGGCAAGCGCCTCGGAGAGCGCCTTGCCGCCCTGCACCGCGCGCCGGACATCCCGGAGGGCGAGGGCGAGGCCTTCGTGCGTCGTCTGCTGGGCGGTGAACGCAAGGGTCCGATCGACCGACACCCCGGCGCCGAGCAGGACCGCCGCGTTGCGCGTCCACAGGGCGACCGCCGCCCGCCGGCCCATTCGCCGCATCGCGGGTTTCGTACCCGCGGCCGCCGCCTCGTCCACCGCGACGGGATAAAGGCGCTGGCGCCGCAGACCGTCGAGCACCGTCTGTCGTGACGGCGCCTGGATCACTCCCTCGACGACCTGCCCGTCCGGCGTCGCGGCGCGATAACGGAACCGCGTCGTCACCCGAGGACCTCGTCCCGCGTCACGCGCAGCGCTTCGTCCACCGTCGTCACGCCGGCGCAGGCCTTCGCCCATGCCGCCGTCCGAAGCGGCGTCATGCCCCGCGTCTGCGCGACCGCCCGCAGTTCGCTCAACGAAGCCTTCTTGAGCACGAGCGCGCGCAGGTCTTCGTCCATGCGCATGAGCTCGTAGAGTCCCGTGCGCCCGCGATAGCCGGTCCCGCCGCAGGCCGGGCATCCGCGGCCTTGGCGCAGCCGCGGCTTGGGGAGATCCGGCCGGGTGGCCGGAATTTGCGCGATCAGGGCCGGAGTGGCGCGGACCGGCTCGGCGCAGGCTTCGCACACCACGCGCACGAGCCGCTGCGCGACGATCCCGAGGACCGTCGCCGCGACCAGATAGGGCTCGATCCCCATGTCCACCATCCGGGTCACGCCCGACGGCGCATCATTCGTGTGCAGCGTCGAGAATACGAGATGGCCCGTGAGCGCGGCCTGAATGGCGATCTCGGCCGTTTCCCGATCCCGCATTTCGCCCACCATGATGATGTCGGGATCGTGCCGCAGGATCGAGCGGAGTGCCGCGGCGAACGTCAACCCGATCTTCGGCGCCACCGCGATCTGCGTGGCGCCATCCATCTGATATTCGACCGGGTCTTCGACGGTGACGATCTTCACCCCCGGCCCGTTCAGACGACTCACCGCTCCGTACAAGGTCGTCGTCTTGCCCGAGCCCGTCGGGCCAGTGACGAGCAAGATACCGTGGGGTTGGCGGAGCAGGTTTCCGAACTCCTCGAGCAGGGGGCCCGGCATCCCGAGTTCCCCGAGGTCCCGCACCCCGGCCCCGCGATCGAGCAGGCGCAGCACCACCCCCTCGCCGTGCAGCGAGGGTGTGATCGAGACGCGAAGGTCGACCTCGCGATCCGAAAGCCTGAGCCTGATCCGGCCGTCCTGCGCCAAGCGTCGCTCGGCAATGTTCAGCCCGGCCATGATTTTGACCCGGCTGATCACGGCCGCCTGATACTGACGAGGGGGGTTCGAGATGTCCTGCAGCACGCCGTCGATGCGGTAGCGCACCCGCAGGCCGTCTCCCCCGGGCTCCAAGTGGATGTCGCTCGCCCGCGCGCGGAGCGCTTCGAGGATGAGCAGGTTCACGAGCTTGATGACGGGTGCCTGATTGGCAAGCGACCGCAGGTCGTCAATCGTCTCTTCCTCGTCGCTCAACACGACCAGGTCCCGCACATCGTTCGAGGGAACGTCCGCGTCGGCGTGCGCCGACAGCACGGCCGCGTGGATCTCGGCCGCCGGGGCTTCCCGCACGACCACGGGGTGCTCGTACGTCCAGCACAGCTCGTCCGTGACCGTTGGGTCGAGCGGGGCGCCCGCGAGGATCACGAGCTCGCCCGCGTCCGTGATCGCGAGGGGTAGGAGGCAGTGCTCCTCGAGGTAGCGGGGCGAGAGGCGCTGCGCGAGCGCGCCGGCTGCTGCGGCGCGGAGGTCGGCCGCGGTGAAGGTGGTGTCGGCGGCGACGGGGCCCGGCGCAGGAGCCTCGGGCGAGGGCCGCTGGGCCGGTCTCACGGCCGGGGCGCCTTGGGGCCGAGGATGCTGTCGAGCGGCTGTCGCAGCGCGGGGAGCTTCGCCCGCTCGGATTGCAGGAGCGAGTCGGCCTCCTCGTCGCTGTAAACGACGTAGGGCGTGAGGAAGATGGCGAGCTCGGTGCGCTCGTGGCTCACGCTGCGGCTTTTGAAGAGATCGCCGACGAGCGGGATGTCGCTCAGGATCGGCACCCCGGACTGCGTCGCCTGGGACTGCTCGCCGATCAGGCCGGCGATCACGATCGTGTGCCCCGTCTTGACGATGGCGCTGGTCTCGGCTTCGCGCGTCGTGATGATGGGCGCGTTTTGCGCCGAGGCGATCGTCTGGTCGGAGAGCGCGCTCACCTCCTGGAGGATCCGGAATGTGACGTACCCGTCTTGATTGACGGTGGGTACAACGGTGAGCTGGGTCCCCACATTCTCGAACTGCACGACCTGGTCGACGAGCGCGCTCTGCGTCGTGAGCGTCGCGGAGGTGAAGGGCACTTCGCTGCCCACGAGGATGCGCGCGAGCTCGTTGTTCAAGGCGAGCACGCTCGGGGCGGTCAACACCTTCACGTTCGAGTGGGACGCGATCGCCTGGAGCAGCGCCCGCACGTTTACGCTCGCGAGGCTCACGACCCGGGCGCCGAGGCCGCCGAGACTCGAGAGGGCGGTATCCGAGAACGTCCCCGGGCCGCTCCCCACCACGACGCCGCGGGTGCTGTCACCTGAGAACCCGCGCTGTGCTACGGCCTGCCAGTTGATGCCGAACTGCGTCGCCCGATCGAGCGTGACCTCGGCGATAAGCACCTCGAGGAGAACCTGGGGCGGCCGCACGTCGAGCTGCTGAATTGTCTCTTCAAGAACGGAGAAATTGGGCGGAGCGGTGCGAATGACGAGGGAGTTCGTGGCCTGGTCGGGGACGATCGTCGTCCCGCCCACTAGGCCCGCACTCCCGCTCTCGGCCGACGCGGCGGCCTGGGCCGGGAAGGCTGGGGCCGCAGGCGCGGCCGTCTGACCCCGCTGCTGCAGCGACTGGAGCTCGCGGTTCGCGAACCCGGTCAGCTCGCCCGAGAGGCTGCGCCCTTCGAGCTCCTGCACCCGCTGGCGCGGCGGTGGCGTCGCCACCGTGGCCCCGAACACCTGGCCGAGCGTGCCGGCGAGCTCGGCCGCGCTGGCGTGCTTGAGCGGATAGACGAACGTGCTGAGCCCGGCTTCCCCGCCCGTTTTGACGTCCAGTTGTCGCAAGAGCTCGAGGTAGCGCGCGAGGTTCACGCCGCGGTCCGTGATGAGCACGGCGTTCGAGCGCGGGACGACTTCGATGCGGGCGGTGCGGCTCGCGATTTCCCTGAGCAGCGTGACGGCTTCGTCGGCCCGCATGTAGTCGAGCGGCACGATCTGCGTCCCGAGCCCGAGCGGCGGCGGCGACGGGAGGTCCTTGCCCACGCGCACGGGGCCGGTCGACGGCCGTTTGTCTTCGGGCAGGACCTGGGCGACGGGCCCCGCCTGCACGAGCACGAGGCCCTGCGCCTCGAGGATCGCCTCGAGCACAGCACCCGCCTGGGACGCCGGCACGGGCTCAGGAGTCTGGAACGTGACGCGTCGGTCCGGGATGTCCGTGAGCACGACGTTGACGCCGAGTGCCGCGGCGAGCGAGCGAATGACGTCACCCAGATCCGCGTTCACGTAGTTGATATGGATCATGGGGGGCGTCTGCGCGGTCCCGCGGATTGCGCCCAAGAGGCCGAGGCAGAGCACGACGAGACAGCGTCTCACGGCGGTGGTTGTCCCGCGAACTCGAGGTGAAGGACGATCGGTCCGGACGGCTTGACGAGCGTCACGGTGGATGCGGAAATGGCGACCACGCGCGCACCGTCCAGCGTATCGCCGATCTCGTAGAGCTGAGCCCGCCGCACGCCGGGATCGGCGCTGATGACGGCCACCGCCCCCTCGGGTCCAACGGTGATGCCATAGAGTTTCGGCTCCGCGCGATGCGGCGCAGACGCCGCCCGATGCTCGCCCCCGGCCGGCACAAAGCGAACCGACGGCGGCGTGCGTCGCGCGGAGAACGGATCAGCGGCGACGATCGCACCGTAGGTGCGGGCCGGCGGCCGGTCGGCGCTGGCCGCGGGAGGGTTTGGAAGAGCGAGCGGACGCGCGCCCGCCGCGGGTAGCGAAGCGGGAAGCACCTGCAGGGCGAGCCCTGGAACGGCGAGCGCCCCGGCGATCGCGTACAACAAGCGTAACCGGGTCATGGGTTCGCACCCCCATAAAGGCCGTGAACGGCCAGGGTCCAGGACAACGTCTGCGGCCCCCGCGTCTCCGTCCCGTCTCCACCCTCGTCAGTGCCGCCGTTCAACGTCAGTTCGTCCACCACGACGAGCTTGTCTCCGCGTTCCACGCGGTAGAGGAAGTCCACGAGGCCGTACACATCGCCGCGAGCCTGGAGTTGTACCGGGATTTCAAGGAGGCCCGACCCCGCGGGACGAGGATCCGCGGCAACGTCCACGCGATCGAACTGCACGGCACTCTCGTCGGCGTAACGCTGCAGCAGCCCCTGGAGGGTCGACGCCGCGAGCGCTGGTGTGGAGCCGCTGACCAGCCGTTCGCCATCCGCGGCGAACGCGAGCCGACGCGCCGTGAGCGCGTCGCGCAGGCGGTCGGCGTTTGCTACGAGCGCCTGCAAGCGGGTCCACTGGTCTCGCCGGGCTGCGTAGTCGGCCTCACGCACGGCCCACCGATGGACGGCCGGCAACCCCACGCCCACAATGAGCAGCGCGGTGGCGCCTATGATGGCGCCGCCGATCACGAAGCGCCGTTCGCGGGGCTTAAGGCGCTGAAACGAAGCGGAAAGCGAGGGCAAAGCTTTCAAGGGGCTCGGTCCCCACCTGCGCACGATTGGTGGCGGACAGAAAGTGAAGGTCCGTAACACCGGGCGCCGCGCCAAGCGCAGCGATGACCCGGGCTGCGCTCGCCGCGTAACCGTCGATTTGCCACTCGCGTCCGGCGTTGTGAGCCCCGCGGAGATACGCGCCGGGCGGCAGGCGCTCGGAGAGCTCGAGGAGCACACCGAGCGGGTCCGGGCGGTCGGCCTCGATGGCGCGGATCGCATCAGCCCGCTGTCCCAAATCCTGGAGCTCGCTTTGGAGCGCGAGGGCCGGCGCGGCCTGGGTGCGCAGCGACGCGAGGCCACGGTCGAGTTCCCGCGTCGCTCGGGTTCGCCATGCGTCGATAGAGAGCAAGAGCAGCATGAAGCCCGCGGCGCAGGCGAGCGCTGCGAGCGCCCGCTCCCGACGGTGCCGGGCGCGAATTCGGCGTCCGAGCACGGGCGACACCAAGGTCTCCGCGAGATCGGGCTCCGACGCGAGACCGAGCGCGGCCCCGTAGGCACCGAGGAACGGGCTCGACACCGGGCCCACGGGGAGCGGCCGGAATGACGAGCCAGGGATCTCCGTCGCCAGCGCCTCGGCGCGCGCCTCGTCCCAGGGCGTCAAGAAGACGCCCGTCCGCTCCGGGCGCGCCTCGAGTATCCCCCGCAGGGCCTCCGTCCCACCGAACAGCCGCCGCACGCCAGCCACTCGGCCGCCCGCGAAATCGACGAGCCCGATGCCGTCACCGTTGCCGTCGAGCACCAGCGTGCCGGTGTCGATCCCCGCGCGCGCGAGCGCACGGCACCACGCGCTCGGTCCCGGCTCGACCAGCTCGACGGGGGCGAGCTGTTCCAGTGCCGCGACCCAGCTTGTGACCTGGGGTTCCCGCACCGCGAACACCAAGTCTTCATCCGCCCGCACCGCGGGTACGAGCTCTTCGGATCGGACGGGGAAGAAGCGGTCGGGCTCGAGGCGGAGGATCTCTCGACGCTCGGCGGCCGACACGGCGGGCAGTTTCACCCGCTTCAAGAAGAGGAGCGGCAGGTCAATCGCTATGGCCACACGGTGCGCCGATGCGCAGTGCTCGCGCAGCACGTCGAGAGCTCCCTCGGGATTTTCGGGATCCCAAGGGGCTTCGACCCCGCTCGGTCGCTCCCGGCCAAACCCCTCGAGGCGAACGGCCCGGATGCCCCGCCGTCCGAGCTCGACGCCGACGCGAGTCAGCACGGGGCGCTTGCGATCCGCGCCCGCCACCCGGCCCATGAGGCCGGGGTTGCGTGCGTCACGGTGCTTGTACGAGAAGGCGCGCCGATCAGAACCTCTTGCGAATTCAGGTGGTCGGCGCGGGATGGGGTCCGCGCCTTCGTCCTAGCGGTCCTGAGGACAGCGTCGAGACGGTTGAGGAACCGACGCCCGAAGGTGCGGGCGCCCGAGGGGTTATGGAAGCGTGGCGTATGTAACACTCTCGTCACCGACGCGGACCACTTGTCGCGTTTCGACACCGCGCACAGCGCCCACGCAGCTCCTCGCCCGCGCGGTCGCTCGAGCCGAGCGGTCCCGGAAAACCCTGTCGCATCGGCGCAACGCGCGACTGCGGGCTGCGCATCGCGCGCGCCACATGGTGTTACGGACTCGTGACCACGGCGTCGTGGCCGCGAAACCGGATTGGGCGACGATCGTCCCGCACCAGTGCGACCCACTTCTCGCCATTCGCGTTTGAGGCAGAGCGCCCCCGGGACCATGCTCAAGAACGCCAACGTCCGCGTTGATGCCGAACAGGAGCTTCGTCGCTCCCCATGGATCGCCAACGCCAACGGCGCCCGTCCAACCGCATGCCGTCAGAGCTTCCGCGTCACCCCCCATCACCATCCTTCGAGGAGATCTTCGGAAATGACAGCGACACGTGTGACCCCTCGGGAGTATCTGCGCGCGCTTGCCCGCCGCGGCGCCGTGATTCTCACGTCGGGCGCTCTGCTTGGCGGCGTCTTCGCGTGGCACGACCCGCGCTACCCGGTCCGTTTTCGGCCCGGCAACCTGATCGTGAGTCGCAGCGTCTATGACAACCTGGCCGGCACGGTGCAGGTCGGGATGATTCTCCCGCCCGGCTGCGCCACCACGACCGGCGGATGCGGCGCCGCATCCGGCGCGCCGGACAACGGCCTGTATCCCACGGTGTGGAACAACGACGCCTACGACGGGAGCTTCGGCATCACGTCCCCGCTCTTCCTCGACGAGATCTCCCCTGAGGGCGAGCTCATCGGCACGCTCCCAGTCCCGAAGGGACGGCCGGGCTCGAAGCGGGATCACCTGGTCACGAGCTTCAGCTCGAAATCAGAGGGCGCGCTCAACCTCTCGACCGACCGGCAGTACCTCACGTTCATCGACTACTACGCCCATCCCGACTCGCTGGACGCTTCGAACTCGAACACGCCGGGCGCCAACGACCCCACGAACCCCGTGGGCGAGGGCGTCTACCGTGCGGTGGCGCAGCTCGATCGGTGGGGGACGTTCCAGTTCACGCTCACGAATGCCTACAGCGGGAACAACGGCCGGGCCGCCATTCTCAACAACAGCAACGGCGCCAACGTCTACTACACGGCGGGCAACGCCGGCAACGGCTCGAACCCGCAGCCCAACGGCATCATCCTCGGCGCGGGGGCCCAGATCATCACCCCGTCCGACCTGCCCGAGCGCTTGCAGACGCCTGGGACGCCCACGCCGGTCGGGAGCTTCAACGTGACCGAGCTTGGGGACAAAGCGGACAAGATCGGCAAGGATGACAACTTCCGCGGCCTCACGATCTTCAACAACGTGCTCTATTACACGAAGGGCAGCGGCGGGAACGGCGTCAACACCGTCTACTTCCTCGACGTGACGGGCCAGGCATGCCCGAAGGGCTTCGGTGTCCCGGCCTCGAACGCGACGCTGCCGACCACGTCGCTCACGTACAACTTGGCCACGCTCCAGACCAGCGGCCTGCCGAGCAACATATGCATTCTGGCCGGGTTCCCGACGATCCTCGCCAAGACCTCGACCGCGTTCCCCTTCGGTATCTGGTTTGCGAACGCGAAAACGCTCTACGTCGCGGACGAAGGCGACGGCGCGGGCGCCACGACACTCTACACGCACGCGGCGGCGCAGACGACCGCCGGGCTTCAGAAGTGGGTGTTTGACTCGGTCAAGCAGACCTGGAGCATGGCCTACACGCTCCAGACGGGTCTCGGCCTCGGAGTTCCCTACACGGTGAAGGGGTACCCGACCGGCAACAACCCCGCCACGAGCCTGCCCTGGGCGCCGGCGACCGACGGCCTGCGGAACATCACGGGCCGTGTGAACCACGACGGCACCGCGACGATCTGGGGGATCACCTCGACCGTCAGCGGCAATGGCGATCAGGGCGCGGACCCGAACAGCCTCATGTCCGTGACGGACAAGCTCTCGAACGCCGATCCCACGGTCGCGGCCGCGGAGCACTTCCACCTCGTGCGCCGCTCGCGCTACCTCGAGGTGCTCCGCGGCGTGTCGTTTGCGCCGGGCACGGAGGAGCACGGGGACCACGATCGGGACGACGACGATCACGGCGACCACGACCGCTAGGCGGTCGCGTAGGGCCCGCGCGATCGGGGCTTCGCGCTAGTCAGGATCCGATCGCGTAGGCCGCCCGCCAGCGGGCGGTCGCGGCACATCGCAGTAGGTGGGGCGTTAGCCAGCTCAAAACGCACGCGCGGGAGCACCTGCGTGCTCCCGCGCACCACCCCGCTTCAGTAGTCGGAGGAGCGCCTCCGACCACGTGCCCGGCGCGCGGGCCGGGCGTCAGGCCGTTCGCTCAGTCCCAGTCCCGGCGGGGACCTTTGCGCGGCCGGAATTCCTCATCTTCCTCTCCGTCGAACTCGTCGTCCAAATCGTCATACTCGTCGAGGTCGTCGCCCTCCTCCTCGTCATCGTCCTCGTCGTCGAGCTCCTCGTCGAAATCCGCTTCGAGCTCTTTGTCCTCTTCGAAATCTTCGAAGTCTTGGTCGTCGAGACTGTCGCTGCGACGTTTGAGCGACCCATCCGACGTGTCACGGGACAACATTGTCACCCCCGGCTAGGGTTGTGGTTGACCTGCGGTTATGGCTCGACCGCGGCCCGAGCACTACGGGCCAGTTTGCGGCGCTCCGTCGCGTTTAGCACCCGCTTGCGCAGCCGCACCGATGACGGCGTCACCTCAATCAACTCGTCGTCTTCGATGTACTCGAGCGCCAACTCGAGCGTGATCTGGCGCGGCGGCTCGAGGATGATCATTTCATCCGAGGCCGTGGTCCGCATGTTCGAGAGCCGCTTCTCCTTCGCGGCATTCACGTCGATGTCGTCGGCCCGCGCACTCTCACCGACGATCATCCCCTCATACACGGGGTCCCCCGGATGGACGAAGAGGGTCCCGCGCTCCTGCAAATTGAACAGGGCAAATGCTACCGCCACCCCCTCCCGGTCCGCCACCAGGACGCCCCGGCTCCGCCCGGAAATCGGCCCCGCCCAGGGGCCGTAGTCGAAGAACCGGTGGTGGAGAATCCCGTTCCCCCGGGTATCCGTCAAGAACTCGGACCGGTACCCGAGGAGGCCGCGGGCGGGGATCTTGAACCGCATCCGGATCATGCCCAGCCCCGGATTGCGCATGTCGAGGAGCGTCGCGCGCCGCGGCCCGAGCTTCTCCATGACGACGCCCACGCCCGATTCCGGACAATCGATCATGAGCTCTTCGTAGGGCTCCAAGAGCTCCCCACCGGGGCCCTCGCGCGGGATGATGCGCGGGCGGCTGACCTGAAACTCGTAGCCCTCGCGGCGCATGTTCTCCATCAGGATGCCCAGGTGGAGCTCGCCGCGGCCCGACACGGTGAAGGTATAGGGGGTGTCGGTGTCCTCGACGCGAAGTGCAACGTTGCGCTCGAGTTCCTTGTAGAGCCGCTCGCGCACCTGCCGGCCGGTCACGAACCGCCCTTCGCGACCGGCGAAGGGGGCGTTGTTGACCAGGACGTCGACCGAGATCGTGGGCTCCTCGACCGCGATCCCCGCCAGACGGTCGGCGTGGTCGAGCGCCGTAATCGTCTTCCCGATCTCCACCCCTTCGAGCCCGGCGAGCGCCACGATCTCCCCCGCCGCGGCCTCGGCCGTCTCGACCCGCTCGACCCCCTCGAAGGTGAACAGCTTGGCGACGCGGGCCTGCTCGTACAGCCCCTCGAATACGGCCCCAGGCTCGCCGAGCGGCAACACCGCGACCGTCGACCCGACGCGCACCCGGCCGCGCTCGATGCGTCCGATGCCGATCCGCCCCAGGTAAGAGGAATAGTCGAGCGTCGAGATCAGCATCTGGAACGGTCCCTCGGGGTCTCCAGAGGGCGCCGGGATCGTGCCGAGGATCGTGTCAAAGAGCGGCCGGAGATCGGTGCCGGGGACTTTGAGATCGGGCGTCGAGGTCCCGAGGCGACTCGACGCGTAGAGGAAGGGACAGCTGAACTGCTCCGGTGTGGCCTCGAGGTCGAGCAGCAGCTCGAGCACTTCGTCATGGACACGGAGCGGCTCCGCATCGCTGCGATCGATCTTGTTCACCACGACAATGGGGCGGAGGCCCAAGGCCAGGGCCTTGCCCGCCACGAAGCGGGTCTGCGGCATCGGACCCTCGGCCGCGTCCACCAGCAGCAGGAACCCGTCCACCATCCGCAGGATCCGCTCGACTTCGCCGCCAAAGTCCGCGTGTCCCGGCGTGTCGACCAGGTTGATCTTGGTGTCGCCCCAGCGGACGGCGGCATTCTTCGACAAGATCGTGATGCCGCGTTCGCGCTCGAGCGGATTGGAGTCCATGACGCGCTCGCCCACCTGCTGGTTGGCCCGAAAAACCCCGGCCTGGCGGAGCATCTGATCGACGAGCGTGGTCTTGCCGTGATCGACGTGCGCGATGATCGCGATGTTGCGGAGTAGCACTGCGAGACGTCCTTAGCGAGTCAGTCGAGGATAGACCTTGGGCGGGGCAGTATAGAAAGGGGCTCCCCAAAAGACAAGCGCTCGCTTACGCACAGGTGGGCGCCGCCTCCATTTGCACGGTTACGTGGTGAATGCCCAGCGCGCGCATCTGTGCCTGCACGGCCTCGAGCGTCCGCTGATGGTCGGCGGGGTTTTGCACGACGAGATGTCCACTCATGGCCACGACGCCGCTCGTGAGGGTCCAGACGTGGAGATCGTGGACCGAGGCGACGCCCGGAAGTGACGCCAGTCGCTGGTGGACGTCCGACAGCGGAATGTGGGCGGGTGCGGCCTCGAGCAGCACATCGACGCTCTCCCGCGACAGCCCCCAGGCGCTCCGCAGGATGAGGGCCGCGATCACAACCGAGATCAGCGGATCGGCGAGTTGCCACCCGAAGATCAGGATGACGGCCCCGGCGACCATGGCGCCGAGCGAGCCCAGCGCGTCGCTCAGGAGATGGAGGTACACGGCGCGCTGATTGAGCGAGTCCTCGTGGCCCTGATGGAGCATGGCGGCCCCGGTCACGTTCGCGACGAGACCGATGCCGGCCACGGCGAGCAGGAGCTGCGCCTGGACGGCGGGCGGCGCGCGCAGCCGGTGGTAGGCCTCCACGGCAATGCCCACGGCGATGGCGATCAGGAGCGCCCCGTTCACGAGTGCGGCGAGGATTTCGAGGCGCAGCAGACCGAACGTCCGCTCAGGCGTCGCCGGACGACGGGCGAGGCGGGCGACGAACCATGCGAGAGCGAGAGCGCCGACGTCCACGAGCATGTGGCCCGCGTCGGCGAGCAGGGCGAGCGAGTGCGCCATGAGCCCGCCCGCGATCTCGATCCCGAGCGCCGCGAGCGAGACGCCGAACACCAAGGGGAGCCGCGGTGGCGCTGCGGCGGGCCGGTGCGCGCATTGGACCTCGGCCGGGAGGCTCGGGGCGCCGGTCATTTGCGCTCCTGGCGGATCCGGATCGCGGCGGCGTGCCCGAACAAGCCTTCCGCCTCGGCGAGCGCGATGATGTGCGCCGCGTCCGCTGCCAGGCGGTCCGGGGCGTACGCGATGACACTCATGTGCTTCACGAAGTCGTAGACACCGAGCGGCGAGCCAAACCGGGCGGTGCCGCCCGTGGGCAACACGTGCGATGGACCCGCCACGTAGTCGCCGACGGGCTCCGGGGTCGAGGCTCCCACGAAGACCGCCCCGGCATGGCGGACGCGGTCGACGAGCGGCCAGGGATCCTGCACGAGGAGTTCAAGGTGCTCGGGCGCGCGGCGCGCGGCGACCTCGAGCGCGGTGTCGAGATCGGGCACGAGGACTACAAGTCCGTGCGCCTCGAGCGCGCGCTCGACGATGGCCCGGCGGGGCGATCGCGCGACCTGCCGGGCGAGCTCGCCGTCCAGCGCTGCCGCGAGTTCGGAACTCGTCGTCACGCACCAGGCGGTCGCGTCCTCATCGTGTTCCGCCTGCGCGATCATATCAGCCGCCACGAAGCGGACGTCGGCCGAGCCATCGGCCATGATGAGCACTTCGGTGGGCCCGGCGAGCATGTCGATGCCGACCGTGCCCGCGACCTGGCGTTTCGCCTCGGTCACGTACCGGTTGCCCGGGCCGACGACCTTGTCGACGCCGGGAATCGTGGCGGTTCCAAAGGCGAGCGCGGCGATCGCCTGTGGCCCCCCCACGCGAAACGCGCGCGTCACGCCCGCGAGGTCCGCCGCGGCGAGCACCGCGTCCGTGACGCCGCCAGGGGGAGTGACCATGACGATGTCCCGCACCCCGGCCACCACCGCCGGGACCACGTTCATCACGACGGTCGACGGGTAGGATGCCTTCCCTCCGGGCACGTACACCCCGACCCGTTCGAGCGGCTGCACGCGCATGCCGAGCGTGGTCTGTCCGTCGCGCTCCAAGAATCCGGATTGGGTCTGGCGCGCGTGAAAGGCGCGCACACGGGTCACGGCGAGCGCCAGCGCCTCGCGCAACGGCGGGGCGAGACGCGCGCACGCCGACTGCTAC
>DATNIM010000052.1:0-45476 GCA_035604455.1 Gemmatimonadales bacterium | reverse complement strand
GGCGAAGTGCCACCACAAAGTAGTCACTCGAGTGTCAGCACTCGGTAGTCAGTACATTGGGCTGAAAACCCGTCCAGAGGGGATCAGACCCGTGAACAAAAAGGCCCGCTCGAGACCCGACGGGAGGCGATGGTAGCGGCCGTCCGCCGTGGGGCGTCGATGCGATCGGTGGCACGCCGCTGGGGCGTGAGCGTGCGCACCGTGCAGGTCTGGGTCCGTCGAGCCGGCCAGCAACGCTTGGACCGCGTGGACTGGGGCAGTCGCCTCCGCGGGCGCCGGATTCCGATCAACCACACGCCGCGTCGCGTCGAGCGCCGCGTCCTCGCCCTCCGGACGCACCTGCGCTCGACCGACATCCTCGGCGAGTATGGGGCCGCTGCCATCCAGCGC
This sequence comes from Gemmatimonadales bacterium, assembly GCA_035604455.1. Classification (GTDB taxonomy): domain Bacteria; phylum Gemmatimonadota; class Gemmatimonadetes; order Gemmatimonadales; family GWC2-71-9; genus AG25. The sequence continues at coordinate 45,086 of DATNIM010000052.1, read as the reverse complement.
GCCCTCACGGCCGAGGGCGCGCATCCGCTGCCGGCCGTGCGCACCATCGGCCGCATCCTCGCGCGCTACGGCGCGCTCGATGGGCGGCGTCGCGTGCGGTGGCCGCCACCGCCGCCCGGCTGGTATCTCCCCGCCGTCGCCGCCCACCGCGCCGAGCTGGATCTGTTTGACGTCATCGAAGACCTCAAGCTCGCGGGTGGCCCCCTGATCGATGTCCTGACCGGCGTCGCCCTGCATGGCGGGCTGCCCGGCGCCTGGCCGCTGCGGCAGGCCTCGACTACCCGCATCCTACCGTGCTTGGCGGACCATTGGCGTGCCGTTGGGCTGCCCGGCTACGCGCAGTTCGATAACGACATGCGCTTCCAGGGTACCCACCGGCGCACGGACGTGTTCGGCCGAGTCACGCGCCAGTGCCTGCAGCTCGGCATCATCCCGGTCTTCGTGCCGCCCCGCGAATTCGGCCTCCAGAACCCCATCGAGCACTTCAACGGGCTCTACCAAGCGAAGGTGTGGCGGCGGTTTCATTTCGCCTCGCTCGCCGCCCTCTGCGCGCACACGGCCCGCTATATCGCGGCGCGCCGCCAGCGTCTGGCGACGCGGCTCACGGCCGCTCCGCCACGGGGGCCGTGGCCGACGGGGTGGCAGTGGTATCCCGACCGGCTGCCGGCGGGCTCCGTGATCTTCATTCGCCGCACCAGCGCGGAGGGGCACATCGCGCTCTTGGGGCACACCTGGCGCATTGATCGCCACTGGGCCCATCGGCTCGTCCGCGCCGAGGTCGACCTGGCCCACGGCGCGATTCGTTGCTATGCGCTGCGCCGCAGCGCTCCCGATGACCAACCCTTATTGCGCGAGCTCGCCTACACCTACACGCGCCACAGCCTTTGGCGGTGACTACCAAGTGCTGTCACGTGTCAAAGAACCACCCACTCCGTGACTACTTTGTGCTGACACCTGGCCGGTAATTAGTTGTGGCTAAGCCAGTTATAAGTCTCCTTCCCAATCGGTCATTAACCCCTCGCGGCCCTCCTCGTCTCACTCCTAGTCGCAAGCATTCACCTCGAAACCTCGCCCTGCAGCAGGGGGAACCGATGGCCCGGCTCGGAGACCGCCACAACCCTTCGGGACCGCTCAACAGCGAACCGGCTGCAGGCGTAGGCCCAAGTAGCATGTCTTCTGTCACCGTCGCCAATCCACCGCTGGTCGCCACACGGGCACGGCTCGTGGGACTGGTGTTTCGAGCGCGCGCCGACATGGCGTCGGTCCTGGACCGCATCGGCTATGCGCGATCGCGCTCTGACGTCGCGACCGCAAGAGCGGTTGCCAGCGAGCTCGACGAGGCGCAACGCGCGCTCACCTACCTCAGGGAGCCGCCCGACGCCGACTGGGCCGCGGTGTTCCGCCGCCTGGCCGACCTGTGCACGGGTGAGCTTGCCACCGTCAGGCCGCGCCTCGTGCAGGCGGCCGCCGTGGCCGACGCGTTGAGCGCCGAGAGCCCTTCGAAGCACGGCTAAGGCAAGAACTGTAAGCCCTTCAGCATTCCCCACAAGCCGGTGACGCTCGTGGTGTAATCGATCCGCAAGCGGGCGAGTCGGAGCGGGTTCGTGCGTCGCGAATTCAAGCGACGGGAGCAAACGACCGCCGCGCCGTACCCAGCGCCGCGCGCGAGCGAACGGATCCGCGCATCCTGTTGGCCATAGGGATAGCAGAACGCGAGGACCGGGCGACCCACGAGGCGCTCGAGCGCCCGTCGGGACTGGACGAGCTCGGTGCTCGCCTCTGCGTCTGACAACCCACGCAGCGCACGATGCGTGCACCCGTGCGAACCGATTTCGAGCCCGAACGACTGCAGGGCGAGAACCTCGGCCGAGTCGAGCAAGGGTTCCTGAACTTCGTCCGCATCCCAGCGATTCATTCCCCCGAGCAGGCCCGACACGACGAACAACGTCGCCCGGAAGCCGTACCCCGCGAGGCTCGGCCAGGCCACGTCCAGTACGGAGCGATACCCGTCGTCGAAGGTGAGGATGATCGGGCGCTCGGGGAGCGCGCGCCCGCCGGCGCGGAATCCGAGCCAGTCGTCAAACGAGATCGTCTCGTAGCCCCAGCGTCGCAGGGCAGCAAGCTGGGCGTCGAATTGCTCGGGGAGGACGTAGTTCCGCGGATGCCGGACGCCCGCGGGCAGTCGGTCCACTTTGTGGTACATGAGAATGGGAAGGCGCATCAGAACGGTGGGGCTTCAGGTCTCTTCGGAATCCGCGTGGTGCTCGCTCTCCCACAAGTAGGCGTATTTGAGGAACCCCGAGAAGGCCGTCAACGCGGAGGTCACGAATCCGTACCGTCCATCAAGCCAGCTGCCGTAGAAGAAATAGTCCCGGACGAAGCGCCACAGGGGCCGCACCGCGAGCTCGGTCCAGGACGCCCGGCGGCCACGGCGCTGCAACCCCTCCCCGGCCCATCGTCCGTAGAGCACGATCTTCTCGAGATGATGGGTGAGGTCGCGGTAGGGCGTGTGACGGACGCGCGCCCGGAGCGAGCCAATGTTCTCGGGAGCCTCGAGGTGCTCGTGGACGCGATCGGCGCTGAATCGACGGTCGCGCTGAAACAAGCGCACGTGCCAGTCGCGCGACCACCGGCCACGACGTCGCTCGCGGCCGAGAAAGAACGTTTGATCCCGCAGGCGATAGGCGGCGTTGCTGGGTCGAGCGAGCACTCGCTCGAGCTCGCGCTCGAGCTCAGGGGTGACCCGCTCGTCCGCGTCGAGCGCAAGCACCCAGAGGTTCCGGGCGAGGGCGATCGCGGCGTTCCGCTGGCCGCCGATGGTCTCGTCACAGAGTTCGAGCACCAGCGCCCCCCGAGCCCGCGCGATCGCCACGGTGTCGTCGGTCGACCCGCCGTCGGCGACGATGACCTCGTCAGCCCAGGACAGCGCGTCCAGCGCCTCACCGATCTGCGCCTCTTCATTCAGCGTCGGAATCACGACGGTGAGGGGCAGGGCCTTGGCGGCGAGCGTCGTCGACATGCGTCCCTTCTCTCGGGGGTTCCCGAGAACGGGTCGTTCGAAAGGAGACTGGTCGACGAACGGGGATGGTACAGACCGCGGCCGGCAGCGCTGGCTGACCGGCACACGTGCTCACTGGGCGACTACACGGGGCGCTCCGTGTACTATCCCTGAAACGACGGCCGTTTCAACTGTGAACATACGCCGCATTCGGCCCTCCGTCCAGAACTCGGCACATGCGGGCGCGCATCGGACTGCCCGTGTGTCACAAGCCGCGGGGCTCAGGCCTTACGACCGCCTGTGCAGCGGGAGCCGCTCTTCCCAAGGACGATCACGTCAGCGGGCCATGGCTTTCATGAACCCAGTCGACATAGCTGTCCGGTACACTCGGCCGGGACGTCCGCGGAGGCCCCGCGGTGCAGTCGGTATTGAGATACCATGTAATACAGTTATTATCAATCTGTGATACAGTTAGTAAAGATAAAACGGTGATATTCAAGACCCCTCTGCTCGGGAAACAGGACGAACAGGTCATCGCCCAAATCGTCGAGGCCAAGGCGAGCTTGGGCTATGCCTTACACCTGCCGCGGCGATGGACCGGGTTGTTGCGCCGTAGCACGCTGGGCCGCGCTATCCGGGGCTCGAACAGCATCGAGGGCTACAGGATCGGGACGGAAGACGTGGTCGCAGCTGCGGTCGGTGACTTCGTTGAGGCAAACGACGACACGCGGCAGGCGACGGAAGGTTATCGCCGCGCGATGACGTATGCGCTCCGCTTAGCCGGAGAACAAGACTTCGTTTGGAGCACGCAGGTCATCAAGAGTCTGCACTACATGATGCTCGAGCACGCCCTAGACAAAAATCCCGGCAAGTGGCGCCCTGGACAGGTCTTTGTCGTTGGCGAGAACACGAATGAGACGGTCTACGAGGGTCCAAACTTTGAGCGCGTTGCGCCCCTGATGGACGAGCTCGTGGATTCTTTAGCGACTGTGGCCGAGACACTGCCCGCCTTGGTGGAAGCGGCCATGGCCCACTTGAATCTGACAATGATCCATCCCTTCTCTGACGGCAATGGGCGCATGGCTCGTTGTCTTCAAACCCTCGTGCTCGGACGCGGGGGCACCCTCGAGCCCACGTTCTCAAGCATTGAGGAGTATCTGGGTCGGAATCATCGAGCCTACTACGACGTTCTTGCGCACGTTGGACAGGGAAGCTGGCACCCCGAACGGGACGCCCAACCTTGGGTGCAGTTCTGCTTGCGAGCCCACTATTACCAGGCGCACACCCTTCTTCGCCGTATACGCGAAGGCGAACGGACGTGGACCGCCTTGGAAGCCCGAGTCATGGCACTGGACCTTCCTGAGCGCATGGTGTTGGCCTTGTGGGATGCTGCCCAGGGCTTTCGGGTTCGGAATGGGACCTACCGCAGCGCGGCGGACATCAGCGAGCAGTCAGCGAGCAAGGATCTCAGAACTTTGGTGGAAGCGGGGCTGCTTGAGGCGCACGGCGCGAAGCGAGGGCGCTTTTACACGGCTGTCCAGAAAATCCTTGAAGTGCAACGCGACACCGCCGAAGATCGACTCATTCCGGACCCCTACGGGGTGACGTGACCCCAGTCTTTGATCCAACGATTCTTACCGATTCTACGACCGCCTGCGCAGCACGAACTGCTCCTCCCGAAGGGTGATCACGTCCACGGGCCAGGTCTCGATGAACTCAGTCACCGCACGCCGGACGCCGTCCTTCCACCAACCCTCCATGTAGTCGTCGCCCGCTAAGTACCCCCCGACCTTCAGCTTCGGGTAATAGCGCTCAAGGTCCTGCTTCACGAAGTCGTAGAAGTGATTGCCGTCGATGTACACCCAGTCGAAATAGCCCTCCGGAAACTCGGCCGAGACGTCCACGGACGCCCCACGGTGCACGATGACCCGGCCCGCCGCCCGGTCTCTGCGGAACCGAGACAGCACCCCCTCGTAGCGATCATCCATCTCACCCTGGCCAAACTTGAGCTGGCCACCGTATCCCATCGCCTGATACTCGGGGCCCCTGTGGTGCTGCCAGGGGTCGATGAGATGCAGCCGAGCCGGGTTCACGACGCGGAGGATCTCGGCCGAGAAATCACCCACGTGCACGCCGATCTCGGCGCCGACCGAGTGCGGGGGTAGCAGTTGGAGGAGAAACGTCCGCGGACGGAACGCGGGGGTGACTAGGCCGACCTTGCGGAGGATGGACCGCGCGACGGGAGAGCGGTGCACTACCCGTCGGACGAAGCGATGCACCCGAGGTGACATCCGGACAAGACGTCTCGCGAGTCCCTCGATCGTCGACACCGCTACTCCGGAGCGACGGGCGGACGCGGCGCCAAAGTCAGGACCGGGCGATGACAGGTGGCTCTCCGCCGTTTACCAGGTCCATCACTCCGCGGAGATAGCCCGGGACGAGCCGCGCTCGGCCTCCGCGCACCGCGTCCTTCACGACGAACCAGCTCATGGTCCAAACGAACGCGAGCACGGCGCGAACGGAGCGGTCCCGCGCTCGCAGGAGCTTGAACATGTTCACGGTCTGTGCGCGCCCCGTGTCATCGGCGTGATCCCTCGACGCCCGTGACTGGCGGTGCCACACCCGGAGCCGGGGCGAGACGAACAACGGCCCCGTGGTCCGGGCCAGGCTCGCGACGTGGAGGTCCTCGCCCAGACTGTACCCGACCAGCCAGCTGACGGGCCGCAACCCGGCGAGCGCGCTCTTTCGAAACGACATGTTGCAGCCGTGCAAATACTCGCTCGCAAAGTCCTCGGGTTGCTCGATCCACCGGCGCGTGGCACCTGGAAAGCCGCTCGCTGACAACTCCCCGGGTCGGCCGGAGTCGTACAGGAACAGGCGGTGCAAGGCGCGCATCCCAAGCGATCGGCGCGTGTCGGTCTGGTCGACACCACCAATCCCCGAAGCCTGTGGGTGCCGGGCATACGCGGCCGCGAGCTCCGTCAGGTACTCGGGTGCGAGCGTGACATCATCGTCCAGAAACAGCACGACCTCGCCCCGGGCCAGCGCGAGCCCGGTGAGGCGGGCGTTGTAGAGGCCAGGGGCTTGGTTCGCGACCCGCATGAACTCGAGGCTTAGACGCGCCCTCAAGTCCTCGACCGCTCGCGCGTCATCCCCGTCGTCGACCACGACCACGTCGACCGCCGCGAACGCGTCGGTCGGACATTCAAGGAGCGAGGTGAGGCAACGCTCGAGCTCGGCCACGCGGTCGCGCGTGCAGATGATAACGCTCAAGCTCATGCCGTCGCCCGGTCGTATCGTCGCCATGGCGTGTGACTATACGTCAGGTCTTCGGCGAGAAGAAAGCCTGGACCCTTGAACCTGAGTCTCGAGCGCTTCCATATTGCGCCACAACCCGAAGTGGTTTCTTCGTTGCACGGTGCGGCCGCGGCGCCAGAGGAGTCCCGAATCCCTCCACTGCCCAACTTCATCGTAGCCGGCGTGCCCAAGGCGGGGACGACCTCGCTCCATTCCTACCTCGCCCAGCACCCGCAAGTGTACATGAGCCCGCTCAAGGAACCGATGTATTTCGGCGCGCGGGACATCCTCTCGGGACCGTTTCGGGAGCAGTTCCTGGCGTACGCGGGTCGGGTTCCCGCCCACCTCCGGGAGTTTCTGGACGACGTCGAGCATCGCCGCGGCGAGCGGTACGCGCTCCATTGGGAGACCTACACGCGGCTCTTCGAGGGCGTGCGCGACGAGACGGCGATCGGCGAGGCGAGCATCGACTACGTCTGGCTCCCGAGCGCGGCGATGGCGATCCGCGAGCAGTTTCCGGACGTGCGACTCATCTTCGTGCTTCGGGACCCGGCCGACAAGCTCGGTTCGTCCTTCCATGTGGCGCGACGGCGCCGCCCCGACCTCGTGTTTCAAGAATGGTTCGCGGCGGCGACCCGTCCCGGGTCACCGTCCTGGCCCCTCGCGGATAGTGCTCGGTATGCGACCCATCTGGCGCGCTTTCTCGCGCTCTTTCCCCGAGACCAGATGCGTATCTACCTGTACGACCAGTATCGCGCGGACCCTCGCGGCATGGTGCGCGACATCTTCGCGTTTCTCGGTGTAGACCCCGAGTACCCGATCGACATGACCGAGCGGCACAACGAAGGGGTCCTGCCGCGCGCGCCGCGCGTGCACCGACTCCGCCGCCGTCTGCTCGGGGACTGGGCGCCGACGCGCCCCCTGCCCGCGCGCGTTCGTCGTTTCCTGCAGCGTCTCTATTACCGACCCCGGGCGGACGCGCCGATGGCTGCCGCGGACCGCAGGGTGGTGATCGACTACTACCGGGACGAGATTCGCCGCACGGAGGCGATCCTCGGGCAAGACCTGTCGAATTGGTTGCGCTGACGCGAGACCCGCTGGGCTAGGTGCGAACCGCCTCCGCCAGCAGGTTGATGTAGAGCGCCCCCTCGGTGTCACCCTGCTGGTTCTGAATCGCGTCCTGCGCGAGGGCGCGGTCCAAGAGCGGGTTCAACACGGGTCGGAGCACCTTGTAGGAGCCCCAGGCACCGAGGAGGAGGAGCCGCAAGAGCGACCCCCGTAGCACGCGGCCCTTCGTTTCCCACAGCGTGATGACGGCTCGCATGTCGCAGGTGAGTTGCAGGATTCGCTCGACTGCAAACCCGCGTGTCTCGAGCTCCGCGCGCAACCCGTTCGTCGTCCACCGCCTGAAATCCTGCGGCCAGAAATGATCGACCCACGTCCCGTGCGTGGTCAGCACGAGCCGGCCACCCGGAGCGAGCACCCGACGGCACTCTCCGAGATACCAGGCCACGTCTAACACGTGCTCGAGGACCTGCGTCGAAAGCACACCGTCCATCGCGCCGTCGGGCAGGTCGAGCGGCTCGGGTGGCCTGATGGTGAGGTCCAGGGCTTCGCCTTCAAGATCGGCGCGAAGGTAGCGCGAGACGCCGGTGAAGAGCGGCCGGTAAGGTGACCCGCCGCACCCGAAGTCGAGCCAGGCTCCGCGGGCGGTCGATACTGCGTCCCGAACGCCGCGGAGCAGGTCGATCGTGTGCAGGTAGGCGAAGTCGGAAGGGCGGGGCTCGATACGTTGACGGACCGTCTCGGCGTCGGGGCGGTAGTCGTGCCGGGGCTGCGCGAGATCAGGACTCTTCTCCGCCGGCGAACGGTCGAGCGGTGGTTGGACGCCCATGGCGACACTATACGTCCGAGGTCGGCGCTTGCCAAAGATGTGGTTCGCTCAGCCGTCCCCCGAATCCCTGCGGCGAGCCGTTATGTTTCTCGCCCGTGATTCCGTCTGTCCGAATGGCTGACCGGGTGTCTGGCCGCCTGTCGGTCTCGCATCGCTCGGGCTCAGCTCGTGGGCCCGTGTCGCGTCGAGACTCGTGTCGCTAAGCCCAAAATCAGCGCCACCGGGTTTGGACAGATCGCTATTCAGCGTCGTCATTGTCACGCACAACCGGCGGCACATCATAGCCAGGGCCATCCTCTCGGCACTCGCCCAGGAGGGCGGCTCGCCCGAGGTCGTGGTCGTAGACGACGCGTCGACGGACGGCACAGCACGCTACGTGACGACGGTCTTTCCCACCGTGCGCTTCCATCGACGCGAGCGAGCCGAGGGGCCGAGCATCTGCCGGAACTTCGGGATGCGGCTCGCCACGGGTCGCTGGGTCGTGGTCCTCGACGACGACGACGAGCTGCGGCCGGACGCCCTGCGCACCATCACCGATCGTTTGTCGGGCTTCGCGGACGCCGAGAAATACCCAGTCCTCAAGTTCCGCCGCAGCGACGGCACGCTCACGGTGCCGTTCCAGCTCTCGCGCGTCCCCGATCTCACGAGCAGCGTGCGGCACGGGGACTTTGCAAGCGTCTGGAACCGGGAGCTCGCTCTAGCCCAAGGGCTCGGCTATCCCGAACACTTCATCGGCGCCGAAGGCATCGTCTGGATCGAGCTGGCGGAGCGCTACGGCCTGCCGACCTGGGCCGACTGCATCGTGATCGCGCATTGGGACGCGGGGAGCCGCCTCTCCGATTCAGACGCCGAGGTGCGGCGCGCCGCGGAGCACGCCGAAGTGCAGGACGATTTCGTGCGGCTGCTCAAACCCTACGAGAGCTCAGGCACGGCCCGGGGCATCGTGACGGACCGGATGGTGCTGTCCGGCGTCTACTCGCTCCTCGCTGGGGACCGCGCGACGACCCTCAGCAAGGCGTGGACGCTGCTCGGTCGACGTCCCCGGGCCGCGCTCAAGCTCGCCCTCGCCACGGCCCTCCCAACGGCGGTCGTCATCAGGCGGTTCCACGAGCAACGCCGACCGCAGGAAGCAGAGAAGGCGCGAGCGCGCCTCCCCGACACCGGGTGGGAATGACGGCTGCGCGCTGCTTAACCGACCGTTTCGCCATACGTCACCCGTGAGGCCCGAGTCCGTGACGACGGGGGTCATGCCGGCAGGGGGCAGAGTAATCCGCGTCTATCGCCATGTGTTCGGAGCCGCGTGGGCCGGGTGGCAGTGGGCGCGTGGCCGTCCGGAAGGAGCCTACCGGCGGGCGCTCGAGCGGTCGCAGTACTTCGACCGGGACGCCTTGCGGGCGCTCCAGCTCCGCGAGCTCCGGCGGCTGCTCGTGCATGCGTACGAGTTCGTGCCGTTCTACAGAGGGCGTTTCGACGCCGCGGGATTCCGGCCCGACCGAATCCGCTCCTTGGAGGAGCTCCGTGAGCTGCCGGAGCTGACCAAGGCCGATATCCGCGCGCATTTGCCCGACCTCGTCAGCACGCGTCCCGGACGAGCGGTCGAGCGGAGGACCACGAGTGGCTCGACCGGCGTGCCGCTGGAGTTCTTCTTGGACGAGCGCTACCGCACCGTGGGCGAGGCGGCGCGCGCGCGGTCGCAAAGCTGGTACGGCTTTGCGCGCGGCGACAAGTCGGTCCACCTCGCAGGCTCGGCGTGGGATCTGCCTCGGTGGTCCCGACGGCAGCGGACGCTGGCGAGGGTCGAACGCCAGCGCTGGTTCAACCTGTTCGACATGACCGAAGCGCGGCTGCGGGACTTTGCGCAGGGGCTCGAGCGGTGGCGCCCGGACTTCATCTTCGGCTACGCCTCGGGCCTCCACGCGCTGGCGAAGACCACCGAGCGAAACCAGTTCCGTATTCGGCCGCGCACCGTCCAGTCCCACGCCGAGCAACTGTGGGACTTCCAGCGGCGGACGATCGAGGAGGCCTTCCAGTGCCCGCTCATCGACACCTACGGGGCGCGCGAGTCCTCGCCCATTGCCACCCAGTGCCTTGTGCGCGACGGCTTGCACGTGATGGCTGATCTTCGCCTGGTCGAGGTGCTCGACGACGAGGGGAGGCCGACCGAGCCCGGCCAAGTGGGCCGGGTCGTGCTCACCGATTTCACGAACTACGCGATGCCGCTCATTCGATACGCGAACGAAGATCTCGCGAGCTGGCGGGAAGACGCGCCCTGCCCCTGCGGGCGCACGCTGCCGCGCCTCGCCGCGATCCACGGACGCTCGAGCGACGTGGTGCGCACGAAGAGCGGTATGCGGATCCACGGGTACTTCTTCATGTTCCTCTTCTACGGGGCTCAAGGCATCGAGCAGTTCCAGATACGCCAGACGTCGCTCGACGACCTCGAAATCCTGATCCAGCCGACTCAGGCGTTTCGACCCGAATTCATCACCGAACTGAAGGAGAAGATCGACGCCCATACGGGGTCGGCCTTTCGCGTGTCGTGCCGCCTGGTCGAGCGAATTCCCGCGACCGCTGGCAAGCACCGCTTCACCATCTCCGATGTCCCGTTCGAATGATGGCCCAACACATTGGCCGCGCGACGCGTACGGTGGGGAGCGCGCGTTCATGCGGTTCCGAGCGGCGCCTTACTCCATGGAACACGATCTGAGGACTCCCACGCCTATCGCCTCGCCGACCGCGAGCGCCCGGGTGGTCTGAGTGCGCGACCTCGTTCGGTCGTCGTCCGTGCTGGCCGTGCGCCAGGCACTGATCGGGGCGCTTGGCGTGGTGCGCACCAAGGTGCTGGCCGTGCTGCTCGGGCCCGCGGGCGTCGGGCTCGTGGCCCAAGCCGGTCAGTTGAGCGTCCTCACCGGGCGCCTCGCGAACCTGGGGCTCTCAAACGGGGTGGCGAAGTACACGGCCCAGTACGAGACGGAGGACGCCCCGGGAGACTTGGAGGCGTTGCTGGGCGGTGTGCGATGGACGATCGTCGCGGCGAGCGCGGCCGTCGTCCTCGTGCTGCTCGGCGTGAGGCAGGCGGTTTCGACCTGGATCTTCGGCGCGCCGCGCTACGCCATCGCGCTCGTCTTGGTCGCGATCGCGACACCGTTTGCCGCGCAGGGCGAGATGGCGGCGTCGGTGCTGCGCGGGGCCCGGCAGTTCCGCGCTTTGGCGCTCGCGGGCCTCGCGGTGGCCCTGACGGGCGTTGTGATCAGCGTGACTCTGGTCGCCGCGTTCGGGGTCCAGGGTGCGTTTTGGGCGATTCCTGGCACGGCGGTCGCGACGGTCGTAGTCCTCCGGTTTGCGCTCAAGCGCGCCGTGCTGCGGCCGCTCGACGTCAGCGACCGGTTTCGCCTCCCCCGTCGCGCCCTGCTCGGCGCCCTGATGGTCTACGGGCTCGCGGCCCTCGCGAGCGGACTGTCCGATGTGGTGGGCGAACTCGTGATCCGCAGTTCGCTGGTCCACCGCCTCGGCAGCGAGGCGAATGGGTTCTACCACGCGAGTTGGATCGTCGGGAGCCAGTTCGGAGCGCTCCTCGGGAGCTCGCTCGCCACCTGGGGGCTGCCGACCATCGCGACCCTGGGCGGGGATGTCGCGCGCGTGAACGAGGTGCGCAACGATCTGCTCCGGGCCTACCTCCTCGCGGCGGTGCCCCTCGCGGTCGTCGCGCTCCTCACCACGCCCCTCTGGATCCCGTTGCTCTTCTCGGGACGGTTCCTGCCGGCGGCACCGCTCCTCAAGTGGCAGCTCGCGGCCCAGGTGGTGCTCGGTATTCGGGCGATGCTGAACACGAGCCTGTGGGCGCACAGACGGCTCCGGGTTTTCACCGTCCTCACGCTGAGCCAGACGGCGGTGTATCTCGCCCTCTATTTCGCGCTCGTGGGGGCGCTTGGGGTGACGGCGGTGCCCGTCGCGTTCCTCTGCTCGCAGGTGGCCGTCCTCATTCCGACGGCGGTCTATCTCCGGTACGCTGAATCGATGCGTCTCGATCGGGCGGCGACGCGGGTTGCCGCCACATCGGCGGTCGTGGTGACGGTGTGGATCGTGGCCCTCGCGATGCTCGGCCCGGGTGTGGGGCGGGTGGCCCTGGGTGCCACGACCCTCGTCTGGATGGCCACGAACGTCCGCCGGCGTGACCTGCGCGCGCTCTGGCGGGAGTTCCACACGCTCCGCCCGGCCCAGGCCGAAGCGTGACTCGGATGGAACGGTGATCGCCATCGTCCTCGCCGGCGGCCTCGGCACGCGGCTGCGCTCGGTCGCACCGGACGGGCCCAAATGCATGAGTCCGGTCGCCGGCCGCCCGTTCCTCGAGCACGTGCTTTGCGCGCTCCACAGTCAGAGCGTCTCCCGGTTCGTCTTCGCCATCGGGTATCGCGGCGCTCCCGTGCGCGCGCACTTCGGTTCAGGGGGGCGGTTCGGCGTGCGCATCGAGTACAGCGACGACGGAGAGACGCTCCGCGGGACCGGGGGCGCGTTGGCGCACGCGCTCGAGACGATCCCGGGCACCGCAGAGGAGTTGATCCTCGTGACGAACGGCGACACCTGGGTCGACATGGACTTGGAGCTCGTCGCGGAGGCCCACCTGGCCCGGGAGGCTCTGCTGACGCTCGTGGTTGCCCAAGGCCCTGTGGGTGCCGCGGTCCAAGTCGGGCCCGATCACAGAGTCACGCACTACGGCCCCCCGAACGGGTCGGGTCTCGTGAGCGCCGGCGTGTATCTCGCCACGCGCGGTGTGCTCGAGGACGTGCTTCCGTCGAACGATCGCCCAGCAAGTCTCGAGCAGGACGTGCTGCCCCGGCTCGTGGGGCGCATGTACGCGGTCGTGACGTCCGGCCGGTTCGTGGATATCGGCACGCCCGCCGAATTGCACCGGGCTCAAGCCCTGCTCGCTGGAGGTTCCGCGTGTCGATGATCGTGCGCGCTCGCGCGCCGCTGCGGGTGAGCTTCGCGGGCGGCGGAACCGATGTCTCGCCCTACTGTGACGACCGCGGCGGAGCGGTGCTGAGTGCCACGTTCAACAAGTACGTCCACGTGGCGCTGACGCCGAACGATGACGGGCGCATGGGGTTGTATTCGCACGACTATCAGACGTCCGTCCACTATGACGTGGACGACGCGCTGCCGTTTGACGGCCGGCTCGACCTCATCAAGGCGTGCATCCGGCGCCTCTACCGCGAGCGCCAGGAAGGCTTCGACATTCGCGTGCACTCAGACGCGCCGCCCGGCTCGGGCGCCGGGGCGTCGTCCGCCCTGGTCGTGGCCGTCCTCGCCGCGCTGCGGGAGTGGCTCAGACTGCCGCTCACCGAGTACGAGTTGGCCGAGCTCGCGTTTGCCGTGGAGCGCTGCGACCTGCGGATCGAGGGCGGGCGCCAGGACCACTACGCCGCGGCGTTTGGGGGATTCAACTTTATCGAGTTCTCGAGTTCCGGAGCGATCGTGACCCCGCTGCGCATTCGCCGACGGGTGATCAGCGAGCTCGAAGAGCGTATCGTGCTCGCCTACACGGGCGGCTCCCGCCCGTCCGCGGGGATCGTGGCGGACCAGGTGCGCCGGTACCTCGATCGGGACGCGGACGCCGTGGGCGCGATGGATGAGCTCAAGGACCTGGCGAACGCCGCCCGGCGCACGCTCCTGTCCGGGGACTTGGACGGGTTCGGGGAGATCGCCGACCGGGCGTGGCAGTGTAAGAAGAGGATGTCCGACCGCATCAGCACGCCCGCGCTGGACGACATCTACCGCCGCGCCCGGGCGGCTGGTGCGCTTGGGGGCAAGGTCACCGGGGCAGGCGGCGGCGGCTACATGTTCTTCGTCGCGCGCCACGACACGCGGAAGGGCGTGGTCGATGCGCTGCGCGAGGCGGACTGCCAGATTGTGGACTTCTCCTTCGAGACGGCAGGTGTCCAGACGTGGCGGGTGTCGGAATCGGGGCAGGTCGGATGAGAATTGCGCTGATTGGGACGCGCGGCATCCCGGCGCGACACGGCGGGTTCGAGACGTGCGCGGAAGAATTGAGCCGCGGCCTGGTCGCCCGCGGCCACGACGTGACCGTGTACTGCCGGCGCGGCAACTGGCCCGGGAACCCCACGACCTTCGAGGGAGTGAAGCTCCGCTATACGCGGCATCTCGACCGGAAGGCGCTGGGTACGCTGACCCACACCTTCACCGCGACGCTCGACGCGCTGCGTCGCCACTTCGATGTGCTGCTCTACTTCAACGTGGGCAATGCGGCCCCGGCGCTCCTCGCGAAGCTGTGCACGGGGGCGCCGATCATCCTGAACGTGGACGGCATGGAGTGGAAACGCCGCAAGTGGGGCGCGATCGGCCGGACGTACTTCCAGGTGGCGGAGTGGCTCAGCACGCATGTCGCTGACCGCATCATCACCGATTCCACCGTGATCCAGCGCTACTACAAGGACCGCTGGCGGGTGCCGTCGACCTTCATCCCCTACGGGGCCCACATCGAGGGCGCGCGCTCACCCGAGGTGCTCGCCGAGTACGGCCTCGCGCCGGACGGGTACTTCCTGACCATCAGCAGGCTCGAGCCTGAGAACAACGCCGACCTCACCGTCCAGGCGTTCGCGCGGGTTGCCACCGACAAGAAGCTCGTGATCGTGGGGGACGGCAGCTACAAGTCCGAATACGCGGCCCGGCTGCGCCGCACGGCGGACCCCCGGGTGATCTTCCCCGGGGCGATCCACGATCCGGACCGCGTGCGGGAGCTCTATTGCGGCGCCTATGCTTACGTCCACGGGAACGAAGTCGGGGGCACGAACCCGGCGCTCTTGCGGGCGATGGGGCACGGGTGCCCCGTGCTGGCACTCGATGTCCCCTACAACGCCGAAGTCAGCCACGACGCGGCGCTCCTCTATCGCAAAGATCCCGTAGCACTCGCGGAGAAGATGCGCGAGATCTTGGGCTCGCCTGACCTCGCCCGGCAGCTCGGCGTCCGCGCGCAGGAGCGCATCCACGCGGCCTACCGCTGGAGCGACGTGGTCGAGAGCTACGAGCGCGTGGCGCAGAAGGCGCTGGCCGGCACCTACCGAGGACGCCCGTCCTCGGACAGCGAGATGCCAGAGGACGTGATCGCAGCGTCTCGTGTCTAGCGCGCCTTGCCCGTAAGGGTGGGGTTGCCGATCCGACAATCCAGTCTGTGACGCCGATCGGGGTCGCCTTCATCGTCGGTCAGCTGCGCATGGGCGGGGCGCAGCGCCAACTCCTCTACCTCACGCAGGGTCTCGACCGCAGCCGCTTCGCACCCGTCCTCTTGAGTCTGCCCGACGGGGATCCCGTGACGCCGCTCTTTCGAGATGCAGGGGTAGAGACCGTGGAGCTCGCCTACCGCGGCCGGCACGACGTGGGGATAGTGGCGCGGATTCGTCGCGAGCTCAGGCGCCGGCAGATCGCGGTGGCCTGCCCCTGCCTGTGGCCAGCCACGCTGTGGGGGTATCTCGGCCTGCGCTGGGCAGGGGTGTCGCGCTGGATCGCCTCGGAGCGCTCGAGCGCGGCGACGTTCGACTCTCCGCTCGCCATAGCCCTCGAAAGCAGGATTCTCGCGCGCGCCCCGCTACTCGTGGCGATCAGCGACGCCTCGCGCAAGTTCGCGATCGCCCGGGGTGTCCGTCCCGAGCGGATTCGGGTGATCCCGATCGGTGTGCCCACGCCACGCCCCGCGGTCTCGGGGGCGCGCGTGAGGGCCGAGCTCGGTATTGGTCCCGACGATCCGGTGATCGGATGCGTGGCGCGGTTCGGGCCGCAAAAGGACCACCGGACGCTGCTGGGCGCGGCGGCGCTTGTGGGCGAGCGCCTGCCGCAGCTGCACGTGGTCCTCGTCGGGGACGGCGTGCTCCGGCCGAGGCTCGAGGCCCTGACGGCAGAGCTTGGGCTCGACCGGGTCCACTTCGTAGGCCTCCAGCTCAACCCGGCCGACTACCTCAACATCTTCGACGTGGCCGTGCTGTCCTCGAATCGCGAGGAAGGGTTCTCGAACTTCGTGATCGAGGCAGGGCTGCTCGCGAAACCGGTGGTGGCGACGAGGATCGGCGGAATCCCAGAAGCCGTGAAGGACGGCGAAACGGGGTGCCTTGTTCCCCCTGAGGATCCCCCCGCGATGGCCGAGGCCATTACGAGCCTGCTTCGGGACCCCGTCCACGCCGCAAGCCTCGGGGCCCGAGCCGCGGGCTGGGCCAAGCGCTTCGAGGTCTCGACGATGGTCCGAGCTTGGGAGGAGGTGCTCGGCGCCTAGCAGCTAGTGTCCCCGTCCCTCCTTGAGAACCCGGTAGCGTAGGTGCGTGACCCCAGGGGCGTCGACGACATGGATCGGTTCGAGGCGGACAGGGCGCCCGGCGTCGAACAGGGCCACGCCACGGCCGAGCAGCACGGGCACGAGGTCAATCTCGATCTCATCGAGGAGTTCTTTGCGCAGGCACTCCCGAATGGCTTGGCCGCCCATCACCATCACGCTGCCACCCTTGCGGCCTGCCGCCGCCCGCGCTTCCTCGACCGCGCGCTCGATGCCCCTGGTCACGAAGGTGTAGGGGATCGTCCCGCGAGGCACCCGGCGCGGAACCCGATGGGTCAACACGAACAGCGGCACCCCGGCGAGCGGGCCTGCGCCTCCCCAGCCCTTCGCGTTGTCATAGGTCCGGCGACCAGCGATCACGGCATGGCATCGTCCGGCGCGCGCGTCGAAGAGCTTCGCGCTGATCGCCGAGAGCCGGAACCGGGGTCCGTAGTACTCACTCGGCGTGTCGCCGTTGAAGTACCACTCGAACAAGCGCTCACCCCCGCGACCGAGCGGGCGCCGCGCGCTGTCGCCTGCGCCGGCAACGAAGCCGTCGAGCGACATCGACATGGCGGTACAGACCTCGATGCCAACCTCAGACGCCGCAGGTCCGCGACTGGTCATGTGTCCCTTTCCGCGAGTGACTGGAGTCAAAAGCCCCGCGGTGGACGAAATGTTTCGGCAATCGTTTCCCCCAGTTCGAAGACCACTCGAAGACCACCCCACAACGGGTGGGGCTGCCCCGACTGGCGGGGCGCGCGCTACCTTTGCGTACATACGATCCGCCCGGGCCGAGTTCCGGTTGGCCGAAGCTCCTCGGCCGGTCGACGTTTCCTTGGGACAGGCGGTGCGGAATGATGGCGAAAACGGTGGCTTCGGTATATATTCGGGCCCTCCTCAAGCGAGGGCCCGCTCTCAATGGCAAGGACGCTCATGGCCGCTGAAGACCGCGAAACCACGAAACTGGCCGAGGACCGCCGGAAGGCGCTCGGTCTCGCCATCACCCAGATCGAGAAGACCTGCGGTCGGGGTGCCATCATGCGCATGGGGGCGGATTCCCCCCAAGTGCGCCTCGAGGGGATTTCGACCGGGGCCATCAATCTGGACGCGGCGATCGGGATCGGCGGCATCCCCCGCGGGCGCGTCACGGAGATCTTCGGACCCGAGTCGAGCGGCAAGACGACGCTTGCGCTCCACGTCGTCGCGAACGCGCAGCGGACGGGCGGTGCTGCGGCCTACATCGATGCCGAGCACGCGCTGGACGTCGAATACGCGAAGAAGCTCGGCGTCGACATCAACGAGCTGCTCGTCTCGCAGCCCGACACCGGGGAGCAGGCCCTTGAGATCACGGAGATTCTCGTCCGCTCGGGTGCCGTGGACGTGGTCGTGATTGACTCCGTGGCTGCCCTTGTGCCCAAGGCCGAGATCGAAGGGGAAATGGGCGATTCGCTCCCCGGACTCCAGGCGCGCCTCATGAGCCAGGCGCTCCGGAAGCTCGCCGGGGCGATCAACCGCTCCCGCACGGCCGTGATCTTCATCAACCAGCTGCGCGAGAAGATCGGCGTCATGTTCGGCAACCCCGAGACCACGAGCGGCGGCCGGGCGCTCAAGTTCTACGCGTCCGTGCGCCTCGACATGCGCCGCATCGCGCCCGTGAAGGACCGTGATGTCGTCATCGGCAACCACGTGCGCGTGAAGGTCGTGAAGAACAAGGTGGCACCCCCGTTCCGGCAGGCCGAATTCGACATCATGTTCGACGAAGGCATCAGCCACGAGTCGCTGCTCGTCGATCTCGCGGCGGAGCTAGCGATCATCGAGAAGTCCGGGGCCTGGTATGCATACGGCAAGGAGCGGATCGGCCAAGGTCGCGAGAACGCGAAGCTTTTCCTCAAGGATCACCCCGACCTCGCGCGCGAAGTGGAAGTGAAGGTGAAGGATCTCCTCGGGATCAAAGGGGCGGGATCGCCGAACGGGGAGGGCGCAGACGCCGAACCCCCCGCCTGAGGCCACGGCGGAAGATGAGCGCGCCGGCTACCGGCTGGTGGAGCTCGATGGGCGCGAGGTCGCGCTGCCTGTCGTGGCGCTCGCGTCGCTTGGACTCGGCGCACAGGACCCGGTCCCCCCGCATCTCCACTCGCGCGTAGCAGAACTCGCCCGCATCGAACTCACCTGCCAATCGGCCCTGCGGGCGCTCGCCGGCAGGGCCCGCACGCGCGCCGACTTGCGGCGGTTCCTGCTTGAGCGTGATCACGCGCCGGCGGCCGTCGACACGGCGCTCGAGCGCTTGGCCGCGCGCGGGTGGCTCGACGACCGGCGCTTCGCGGAGGAGTTCGCGGTACGGCGAGCTCGGGGCCGGGGACCCGATCGTTTGGTGTTGGATCTGCTGCGCCACGGCGTCGAGCGCAGCGTGGCCGAGGCCGCCGTGCGCACGGCACTCGCCGAAGCGGGGGCCGACGTGGAAGGCGAGGCGGAGGCGCTCGCGCGGCGGAGGGCGACGCAGCTGGACGGTCTCGCTCCCGCCGTCCGGAAGCGGCGGCTGCTCGCCTACCTCGCGCGACGCGGCTATCGGGGCGCACCGATTACGGCGGTGGTGGACGCGCTCTGTCGGACGTCCGCGTAAAGCGGCACCCGTCGCTTCGCCCGCGGACCTATATTTCGGGATGCAATCGGTCGAAATCCGCCGAAAGTTCTTGAGCTATTTCGGCGCGCGGGCGCATCACGAGGTCCCGAGCTCGTCCCTCGTACCCGCCGACGATCCAAGCCTCCTCTTCACCAACGCCGGCATGGTCCAGTTCAAGCGGGTGTTCCAGGGCTTGGAGAGCCGGGACTACCGCCGGGCCGCAAGCTGCCAGAAGTGCGTGCGCGCCGGCGGCAAGCACAACGATCTGGAGCAGGTGGGCCACACCGCTCGCCATCACACGTTCTTCGAGATGCTCGGGAACTTCTCGTTCGGGGACTACTTCAAGCGCGAAGCCATCGACTACGCGTGGGAGTGGGTGACGAGCAAGGAGTGGCTCGGGATTCCGCCGGCTCGCCTGTACATCACGGTCCACCACACGGACGACGAGGCGCGCAAACTCTGGCAGCGCCACGTGCCGGAGCGGCGGATCTACGGGCTCGGAGACAAGGACAACTTCTGGCAGATGGCCGAAACGGGGCCCGCCGGGCCGAACACCGAGCTCTACGTCGATCTGCGCGGGCTCGGGACCTGGAAGCCCGGACCCGCGGAGCTCGCGCTCGATGAGTTCGTGACGCTGCAGGAAAGCGGCGCGCTCTTGGAGATCTGGAACCTGGTCTTCATGCAGTACGATCTCCAGAAGGACGGCTCGCGCCTCCCGCTTCCCGCCCCGTCGGTCGACACGGGGGCGGGCCTCGAGCGCATCGCGGCCGTGCTCGAGGGTGTCCCGTCCAATTTCGACACCGACCTCTTCACACCGATTCTCGAGCGGGTGGCCGAGGTGGTCGGCGCGCCCTACGCCCGCGGTCCCGAGGGCGCGCCCTACCGCGTGCTCGCCGACCACGCCCGGGCGGTGACGTTCCTGCTCGCCGACGGCGTCGTGCCCTCGAACGAGGGCCGGGGCTACGTGCTGCGGCGGATTCTGCGACGCGCCGTGCGCCACGCCTGGCTGCTCGGCCGACGCGAGCCGACGCTCGTTCACCTGACGAACGTCGTGATCGGACAGCTCGGGCCGGTGTATCCCGAGCTCAAAGCCCGCCAGGCGGACATCGAGCGCTGGACCCGCGCCGAGGAAGAGCGCTTCTTCGACACGATCGAGGGCGGCCTCACGCGCCTGGACGAGCTGAAGAGCGCTCGAGCCATCACGGGCGACGAAGCGTTCAAGCTCTACGACACGTTCGGATTTCCGATCGATCTCACGCAGCTGATCGCGGCCGAGCGCGGGCAGACGGTGGACTTGGCGGGGTTTGAGCGGGCATTGGACGCGCAGCGTGCGCGCTCGCGGGCGAGCGAGGCGAAAGGCGGGCCGGCCGTGCTCACGAGCCGCGCCGGGGACTGGCAGGTCGTGAAACCCGACGCCACCCAGCGCTGGGTCGGGTATGACACGACCCGCGCGGACACCGACGTGCTCGCCTTCCGCCAGGCGGGCGACAAGGTCGAGGTGGTGCTCGAGGAGAACCCCTTCTACGTAGAGTCGGGCGGACAGGTGAGCGACACCGGTCGCCTGCGGGGCGAGGGCTGGGAGCTCGACGTGCTGGACACGGCGAAGGTGGACGGGCGGAGTGCCGTGCTCGGACGCATGGAGGAGACCTTCGAGCCGACCGCGGTGGTGGCGGAGGTGGACGCGCTCCGACGCCACAACATCGAGCGCAACCACACCGCGACCCATCTCGTCCATGCCGCGCTGCGGAAAGCGCTCGGGCCGCACGTGCGCCAGCAGGGCTCGGTCGTCGCCCCCGACCGGCTGCGCTTCGATTTCGCCCATCACGGCCCCGTCGACGACGCGACACTTTGGCGGATCGAAGAGACCGTGAACGCAGAGATCTGGGAGAACCTGCCCGTCCGAACGCGCGAGATGCCGTTTCGTGATGCCTTGGCGATGGGCGCGATGGCGTTCTTCACGGAGAAATACGGGAACGTGGTGCGGGTCGTGGAGGTGGGCGATGTCTCGCTCGAGCTCTGCGGGGGCACGCACGTGCCGGCGACCGGACAGATCGCCCTGTTCCGGTTCACCCACGAGACGGGCGCCGCGGCGGGCGTGCGCCGGATCGAGGCCGTGACCGGCCCCGCGGCCTACGCTCTCGTGCGGAAGCTCGAGGCGCAGCTCGACCAGGCGGCGGAGCTGCTGCGCGCGCAGCCCGAGCACCTGGTGCGGCGGATCGAAGCGCTCGTCGAGGAGAACAAGAAGCTCGAGCGACAGCTCGCCGACCGCCTCCGCCAGGGCGAAGGCTCGTCGAATCAGGGCACCGTCGAGCGCGTGGGGGACGTGGATGTCTTCATGAGCGACAGCGACCTCGACGACCGCGACCAGATCGTGCTCTTGATGGATGCGTTCCGCGCGAACCACCATCGCGCCGTGTCCGTGCTCTTCACGAACGGCGAGCGTCCCGGCCTGCATGTCGCGGTCACCGACGACTTGGTCGAGCGCGGCGTCAAGGCCGGCGCCATCGCGAGCGCGATCGCCGCGCTCTCGGGTGGGAAGGGCGGGGGCCGGCCGCACCTCGCCTCGGCGGGCCTGGGCGATCCGAGTGCAGCCCGACGCGCCCGGGGCGAGGTGGTGAACATCATCCGTCAGCTCGTGGGGTCATGAGGGCGCGAGAGCTCGTCGCGTGGCTCGACGGTCGCCACCCTGCGCCCCCGCGCGGCTTGCGCGAGCGGTTGGACCGGGTCGTGGACGAGACCCCTGAACCGCTCCCCGAGCATCTTGCCCGGCTTGGCCGGGAGCTTCTGACCACCGTCGCGAGCCACCCCGAGGGTGGTCGCGAACTCGCCCTAGACCTGCTTGCGGCCGACGCCTTCGTGACCTACGCCTTCGAGGCCCAGGCCGAAGCGGACGTCCGCGCACTCGCCCGACTCGCCCGAACCGCGAGGGACGGCGCATTGCACAACCGGTGAGCGCCGAGCGCGTCCGGGACACGCTTGAGCGGCTCGCCGAGCTCCTCCGGGACACGGGCGCGGCCCACGCCGAAACGGTCGTCCGTTTCGCGGCGCGCTACGCGGAGGCGCTCAAGGCGGGCGGCACGCTGTGGTTCGCGGGGAACGGTGGCAGCGCGGCCGACGCCCAGCACATCGCCACCGAATACGTGGTTCGCTACGCCCGCAGCCGGAAAGCGCTCTCCGCGGCCGCCCTCACCACGGACACCTCCCTCCTCACGGCCTGCGGCAACGACTTCGGGTTTGACGAAGTGTTCGCGCGGCAGATCGAAGCGCTCGTGCGGCCGCCCGACCTCGTCGTCCTCCACTCGACGAGCGGCGAGAGCCCAAACCTCCTGCGAGCGGCACAGGCGGCCCGCAGCGCCGGCGTCCTGGTCCTCGCCCTCCTCGGGCGGGGGGGAGGACCGCTGCTCGCCCTCGTGGACGACGCACTCGTCGTGAACTCGAACGACACGGCCCGCATTCAGGAGGTGCAGCTCGCGATCGAACACGTGATCTGCGAGCTCGTCGAGCGGGAGCTCGCGCCCTGATCGAGCTCGCGGGCAAGCGGGCCTTCGTGACGGGCGGCGGCCGCGGCATCGGACGGGCGACCGCCCAGTTGCTCGCCCGGGCGGGAGCGCGGGTCGCGGTCGGGTACCGTGACCGCTCGAGCGACGCCTGGGAGACCGTGCGCGTGGTCGAGGAGGGGGGCGGGCACGCGGTGGCGATCGCGGGCGACCTGAGTGCACCCGACTCGGCACTAAACGCGGTCACGCGGGCCACGCACGCGCTGGGCGGGCTCGACTTGCTCATCGTGAACCACGGCGTCTGGGAGCCGAAGGATGTCCCGGTCGGCCAGATGTCCGTGGAGCAGTGGACGCATACCCGCAGCACCAACCTCGACGCCGTGTTCTATGTCTGTCGCGCCGCCATCCCCATGCTCGAGCGCCAGGGGCGGATCGTGCTCGTCGCCTCGACCGCGGCGCAACGCGGCGAGGCGTTCCACGCGGACTACGCGGCCACGAAGGGCGCGATCATCGCCTTCACCAAGTCGCTCGCTGTCGAGCTCGCGCCCGAGCACACGGTGAACTGCGTGGCGCCGGGATGGGTGGACACGGAAATGAGCGTTCCCGCGCTCGCGAAGAACGGCGGCGCGGGACGCCGGGCCATCGAAGGGACGATCCCGCTCGGACGCCTGGCGAGCCCCGAGGACATCGCCGGCCCGATCGCCTTTCTCTGCTCCGAGCTCGCCCGACACGTCACGGGCGAGGTGCTGAACGTGAACGGCGGCGCGGTGCTCTGTGGCTGAAGCCACAATGACGTTCCCCGCCGAGCTTGCGATTCCAGACGCCGTGCTCGACATCTCGCGCCGCCTCGAAGCCGCGGGATACGAGACCTGGTGCGTGGGCGGGGCCCTTCGGGACACGCTACTCGGCCTTCCCAACCACGACTTCGATCTCACCACGCGCGCGCTGCCGCGCGAAGTGCAGCGCCTGTTTCCGCGCACGGTTCCCGTGGGAATCGAGCACGGCACGGTGGCGGTGTTGGACGACGAGAACACGCCGCACGAGGTCACGACCTTTCGGCGCGACATCAAGACCGATGGGCGGCATGCCGAGGTCGAGTTCGGGGCCTCGCTCCAGGACGATCTCGCGCGCCGGGACTTCACGATCAACGCGATCGCCTATCACCCGCTGCGGCACGAGTGGCGGGACCCGTTCAAGGGCGCAGCAGACCTCGAAGCCCGCGTCATCCGCTCGGTCGGCGATCCGAACTGGCGGTTCCAGGAAGACTACCTGCGCATTCTCCGCGCGGTGCGCTTCAGCGCCCGGTTCGGGTTTCGCATTCATCCCCGCACGCTCGACGCGGCCCGCGCGAACGTCGCCGGGCTCTCGCATCTCTCGGCCGAGCGGGTGCGCGACGAGTGGTTCAAGGGCATCGCCACGGCCCAGCGCGTGTCCAAACTGCTGGTACTGTGGCAGGACATCGGCGCGGCGCGGATCTGGTTGCCCGAGATCGGCAAGGACAAGGACGGGGGCGCGCTGGATCATCTGCCGCGGGACCCCGTGTTGATCAGCGCGTTCCTGGCCGGGGACCCGGCGTCGCTGCTCACGCGACTCAAGTGCGCGAACCGCGACATCGAGCGCGGCCGGGCGATCGGCGTCTGGCGCGAGCGCTACCCGGATCCCAAGCACCTCGCGGACGTGCGCCGCTGGCTCGCAGCGGTGGGTGACCACGCGGACGACCTCTTGACCCTCCTGCCCGCGGTCGCTCCCCGAGGCGTGCTGACCGAGCTGCCGGCCGTCGTCCGGGCCATTCGAGGGGCCAAGGACCCGCTCACCCTCAAGGATCTCGCGGTGACGGGCGACGACCTGCTCGCCCGCGGTGTCCGCCCGGGGCCCGATGTCGGGGCCACGCTCGAGCGGCTGCTCGGCGAGGTGCTCGAGGACCCGGCCAAGAACACTCGGGACTACCTGCTCGCGCGTGTCTAGCCCCACGCTGTTCCAGCCGTCTGAGCCCCTTGCCGCCCGGATGCGGCCGCGCACGCTCGAGGAGGTGCTGGGTCAGGAGCACCTCCTCGGGCCGGGGCGGGCGCTCGGGGAGGCGATCCGCCGCGGGGACATCGGGTCGGCGATTTTCTGGGGCCCTCCGGGCTCGGGGAAGACCACGCTCGCCCGCATCGTCGCCCACTACACCGCGCGCGTCTTCGAGCCGTTCTCAGCCGTGACGGAAGGCGTGGGCCGCGTCCGCGAGATCATCAAGGCCGCCGAGGACCGGCTGCGCTACGAAGGTCGCGGGACGATCCTCTTCTGCGACGAAATCCACCGGTTCAATCGGGGGCAGCAGGATGCGTTCCTCCCGTGGGTCGAAAACGGTGTGATCACGCTGATCGGGGCGACGACCGAGAATCCAAGCTTTGAACTCACGGCGCCGCTGCTCTCCCGGTGTCGGGTCTTCGTCCTGACGCCCCTTGGGCCAGACGAGATCCGCACGCTTGTTCGGCGAGCGCTCGAAGATCGGGAGCGCGGGCTTGGGACGCTCGAGCTCGAAATCGACGACGACGCACTCGAGCTGCTGGCGCGCGAGGCGGACGGCGACGCCCGGCGCGCGTTGCAGGCGCTCGACGCTGCGGCGGACCACGTCCGGGGCAGCGGCCAGGATCGGGGCCTGCGGCTCACGGCGACCGTCATCAGCGACGCGCTGCAAAAGCGGCTGCCCAAGTCGGACAAGGCGGGCGAAGAGCACTACAACCTCGTTTCGGCGCTGCACAAGGCAGTGCGGGGGAGCGACGTCGAAGGCGCCCTCTACTGGCTCGCGCGAATGCTCGTGGGGGGCCAAGAGCCGCTCTACATCGCGCGACGCCTCGTGCGGATGGCGGCAGAGGACATCGGGCTCGCCGACCCCCGCGGGTTGTCGATCGCTCTCGCGGCGAAGGACGCCTATCACTTCCTCGGCAGCCCGGAGGGCGAGCTCGCCCTGGCCGAGGCGACGATCTACCTCGCGACGGCGCCCAAATCCAATCGTGTCTATGAGGCCTTCGGACGCGCGACCGAAGCGGCGCGCGAGCACCCGGCGGAACCCGTGCCGCTGCACATCAGGAACGCGCCGACGCCGCTCATGAAGGACTTGGGCTATGGGGCGGAGTACGAGTACGCCCACGCCTACGAGCACGCCTACACGGCCCAGGAGTATCTGCCCGAGGCACTCCGCGGCGCCCACTGGTACGACCCGACCGACGCGGGCTACGAGCAGACCATCGCCGAACGACTGGCGTTCTGGAAATCGCTCAAAGAGCGGCTGCCACCTCGGCCTGGAGGGACACCATCCGCGCCCTGATCGATATCCATCCGCCGGTCGAGCGGGCGTTCCTGGTCGGGGCGCCTCGCAAGGGCTCGAGCGACGCGGTCCAGGTGGACGAGCACCTGGACGAGCTCGCCCGACTCGCCGACACCGCGGGGGCCGAGGTCATCGGGCGGACGATCCAGCGTCTGGAGGCGCCCACGCCCGGCTACTACTTGGGGCAGGGCAAGGTGACCGAGCTCAAAAGCCTGCTCCAGGACGCGCGGGCGACGCTCGTCATGGTCGATGAATCGCTATCGCCCGTCCAGGGCACGAACCTTGAGCGCGAACTTGGGGTCCGTGTGATGGACCGTACGGAGGTCATCCTCGACATCTTCGTGACCCGCGCCCGAAGCCACGAGGCGAAGCTCCAGATCGAGCTCGCGCAGCTCGAATACCTCCTCCCGCGCCTCACCCGGATGTGGACCCACCTCTCGCGTATCCGCGGCGGCATCGGGCTGCGGGGACCAGGCGAGACCCAGCTCGAGACCGACCGGCGGGTGATTCGAAAGAAGATCGGCGTGCTGCGGCGCCGACTCGAGGGCCTAGTCGAGCACCGGGCGAATCAGCGCATGGGACGGGTGGCCCGGAGCGTGCCGTCCGCCGCGCTCGTGGGCTACACGAACGCCGGCAAATCGAGCCTGCTGCGCGCCCTCTCGGGCGACGACGTGTTCGTCGAGGACCGCCTGTTCGCGACCCTCGACACCTTGAGTCGGGAAGTGGACTTGGGCGGCGGGTATCGGTTCCGCGTGAGCGACACCGTGGGGTTCATCAGGAAACTTCCCCACCACCTCGTGGCGTCGTTCCGAGCGACCCTGGAAGAGGTCCGCGACGCGGACCTCTTGCTCCACGTGATCGACGCGTCACACCCGGCCTGGGAGGAGCAGGTCGAGGTCGTCGAGCGGGTGCTCGCGGAGCTTGGCGCTCAGGACTCCTTCGATCCGTCCCCCAACGGGCACCCTGACCGGAAGCGCGTGATCTATCTGTTCAACAAGGCGGACCTCCTGCCCGACCCGCAAGGCTTTCTGGCGCGCGTGCGCGAGCGCTACCCCCACGCGCTCCTCACCGCGGCTGCGCCTTCGAAGGGCTTGGCGACACCCGTCGAATCGCTGCGCCAGGTCCTCCGCGCCTCGTCCCAGGCGCTCCGGCCAGTGGCGCGGGTGCGCGTGCCCGTGGGCGACGGCAAGCTGCTCGCGGCGCTGCATCGGGACACGGAGGTGCTGGAGCAGCACCAGGCCGACGACGCGGTGCTCGTCACCACGCGACTGGAGGCGCGGCTGCTCGGGCGGCTGCGCCACGAAGGCATCGGGGTCGAGATCCTCGGGTGAGCGCTCCTGTCAACCCACCCCCGCCGCCGCGGGGAATTTCTCTCTACAACCGTTTTCGGAGATGGCTCATCCTCTCGGTCGCGTCCTCAGACCGGCGGTCGGGGAGTGTCGCGTCCAAGTTCCGGCTGCGGCGCTGGCAGCTGATCAAGGAGGTCCTGGCGCTGCGCGGCACGGAGACTGTCCTAGACGTCGGCGGGACAGACAAGTCCTGGTGGTTCGTCGATTGGGGCGGGCCCGTCACTCGGTGCAACCTTTCCAAGAACGCCGCCTCGAAGGGGCTGCGCGTCGTTGGCGATGGTCGCTCGCTGCCGTTTCGAGACCGGCAGTTCGACGTGACCTTCTCCAACTCGGTGATCGAGCATATCAACACCGTCGAGGGCCAGACGCTGTTCGCCCGTGAGCTCGAGCGCACGGGCCGGCGGTTCTTTCTGCAGACGCCCAACAAATGGTTCCCGATCGAGCCGCACTATCTCTTCCCGTGTTTTCAGTTTCTCCCCGTGCCGGTGCAGCGCTGGCTGCACACGCACTTCCACATCGGCACGTTCAGGAAGTGGGACCCCTTTGGCACGATCCGCTTGATGTCGCGGCGGGAGCTGCGGCGGCTCTTCCCCACGGCGAGGATCCTCCCGGAGCGTCTCGGCCCGTTCGTGAAGTCCTGGTACGTGGTGAGTGCGGAGGACGGACCCGAGCCCGGAAGATGGCCCGAGGGTAAGGGGCTTTGAGTGTTGGCGCCACTTGGCGCACCCTTCCCGCGTATCTATACTGAAGCGTCTCCCTGTTACAGTTTGAGTCGTCCCGGCTCCGGGGCAGCGTTAATCCCGCCGTCAACCCCGGAACGCGGCTGACCTAACGACGTTGTGGTCGCTGCGTCTCAGCCTCGGGACCGCGCCGCCGCATCTCTTTGTCGCGACGGTGCCTACACGATCGGAGCGGGATTGGATCCGGTACCTGAGCGAGCTCCCGAAGTGCCCCTGATCGATCTCCGAGGCGCAGCAGAACCGGCTTCCATCCGCAGCGCGCGGCGTATTCCCGCCACCGACGATCTCGCAGGCGCGAGACTCGGACTCCAGCAGCGCGGTCCCGACAACCTCCGTCGTCGCGTGGCCCGAGCCATCCGTCGGTTCGCGGTCCTCTTGGGCGGCGACGCGTTGGCCTACGTGGTCGTTCGCCAGTGCGTGCGCGCCGTGAGTGAAGGCGCAGTGCTCGGCGCTCCGATCGGAAACGTCGTCGCCAGGCTCGTCCCACGGGGAAAGCTTGGAGGGTTCGAGGTCCTCGCTGCGTTGGTCCTCGGGCTCCTCGTCACGGGGAACTACGGGCAGGGCTACGAGCGGCGTAACCCGGGCCGTCTGTTCCTGGGCTCGGCGCTCGCGGCGGCGCTCCCGCTTTGGGGATCGGCGTGGAGCGGCGGGTTCGAGCGCATGCTCGTCTCCTACGCGGCGTTGACCGTCGTGCTGTGGGCCGCGTTGCTAATCGAGCGCGTCGTACTCGATCACGCGGTGGCGCTCGTCATTCCGCCCGAACGCTCCGCGGCGCAGACGCTCTTCGTAGGGTCCGCGGCCGACTGCATGGCCGCGCTTGAGTCGGCGAGCTTCGAGCCGCGGGTCGGCTTCCGGTCGGTCGGGTTCGTGGATCTCCACCAGCCGCCGGCCCCCGGGGCGCTCGGACACATCAGTCGGTTCTCGACCCTGCTGCAGCGCTCGGGGGCCGAGACGGTCGTCGTGTGCGGACATCTGCCCGAGACGCGCTTCCACGAGATCGTGGACGCGGCACTCGTCGCCGGATGCGAGCTCCTCGCCGTGCCGCGGGCGTTCGAGGTGGGCGGGCTCGAGCCCGTGCCGCTGCGCCGCGGCGGCATGCTCATGATCAAGCTGACCACGCCGCGTCTCCGGGGTCCGCAGTATCTTGTGAAACGGGTGATCGACGTCGTCGGGGCGGGGCTCGGGCTCGTGGTGCTCGCGCCCGTGTTCGGCGTGATCGCCGCGCTCGTCAAGCTCGATTCCCCGGGGCCCGTGTTCTTTCGGCAGCCGCGGGTGGGCCAGGCGCGCCGGTTCTTCCGGATCCTCAAATTCCGTACGATGCGCGTCGGGGCGGACACCGAGCGGGCGGACCTCCTCGGGCAGAACCTTTATCAGGACGGCCGTCTATTCAAAATGAAGGAAGACCCCCGCGTGACGCGGGTGGGCCGCTCGTTGCGCCGCATCAGCCTGGACGAGCTGCCGCAGCTCGTCAACGTGCTGCGTGGGGAGATGTCGCTCGTGGGCCCGCGGCCGCCGATGCCCTCGGAAGTCGATCTCTACGAGGCCCATCACTACGCCCGCTTCGACGTGAAGCCGGGACTCACCGGTCCCTGGCAGGTCGTGGGCCGGAACGACATCACGGATTTCGAGCACATCATCACGCTCGAAACGAACTACATCCGCCACTGGTCGCTCGCGCTGGATTTCCTCATTCTCGCGAAGACCGTCCCGGCCGTGCTCCTGCGGCGGGGCGCGCACTGACCGAACGGGCCGCGCGGCCCGCATCTCGTCCCAAGCGGTAATCTTTGAATCGGTGCCCGGCTGTCTCGGCCGGGCCGCACGATAAAGGAGTGCAGTGACCGACCATTTGGTTCTGCCCCACGGGGGCGCGCTTGTGAACCTGATCGCCAGCGAAACCCGCACGGCCGAGCTCAAGGACGCCTCCCGCGGCTGGCCGTCCTGGGACCTCACGGCGCGCCAGCTCTGTGATCTCGAGCTGCTGACGAACGGCGGGTTCTCGCCCTTGACGGGGTTTCTCACGCGGGCCGACTACGAGCGCGTCTGTCGCGAGCTGCGCTTGGCGAACGGCGTGATCTGGCCCATGCCGATCGCGCTCGACCTGCCGCGCGAGTTCGCGGGCGGCTTGCAGCCCGGGGGCATGCTCGCGCTCCGCGACCCGGAAGGCGTGATGCTCGCCGCGTTGCATGTCGAGGATCTCTGGGAGCCCGACCGGATGGCCGAGGCGCAGGCGGTTTTCGGCACGCGGAGCACGGAACACCCCGGGGTGGCGCAGCTTGAGCGCGCGCACCCGATCTACGTGGGCGGCCGGGTCGAGGCGCTGCAGGCAGCGACCCACTATGACTTCCAGAGCCTGCGCCTCGGGCCGGCCGAGGTGCGCGCGGAGTTCGCGCGGCGCGGCTGGCGGACGGTCGTCGCCTTCCAGACACGTAATCCGATGCACCGGGCGCACCAGGAGCTCACCCTCCGCGCCGCGCACGACGTGCAGGCGAGCCTCCTCGTCCACCCGGTCGTGGGCATGACGAAACCGGGCGACGTGGACCATTACACGCGCGTCCGCTGCTACCAGGCGCTACTCACCTCCTATCCGCCGAACGCTGCCCTGCTCGCCCTGTTGCCCCTCGCTATGCGGATGGGCGGCCCGCGCGAGGCCGTGTGGCATGCCATCATCCGGAAGAACCACGGCTGCACCCACTTCATCGTGGGCCGAGACCACGCGGGTCCAGGCAAGGACTCATCCGGCAAGCCGTTCTACGGTCCCTACGACGCCCAGCAGCTCCTCGAGCGACACGAAAAGGAGCTCGGGATCGCGATGGTGCCGTTCAAGCAGATGCTCTACGTGCCCGAGCTCGACAGCTACTTCGCCGAGGACGCGGTGCCGGCGGGTGCCAAGACGCTCGACATCTCGGGCACCGAGCAGCGGCGCCGGTTGCAGCTGGGACTCGAGCTGCCCGCCTGGTTCACGTTTCCTGCGGTCGAGCGGGAGCTCAGGCGCAGCTCGCCGCCCCGCGTGCGACAGGGGTTCACGGTGTTTTTCACCGGCCTCTCTGGGTCGGGGAAGTCGACCATCGCGAACGTCCTGCTCGTCAAGCTGCTCGAGCTCGGGGGGCGCTCGGTCACGCTCCTGGACGGCGACCTCGTGAGAAAGAGCCTTTCGTCCGAGCTCGGGTTTTCGAAGGAGCACCGGGACCTAAACATCCGGCGGATCGGCTACGTCGCCTCAGAGATCACGAAGCACGGCGGGATCGCCGTGTGCGCCCCGATCGCCCCTTATGACCGCACCCGGAAGGATGTCCGGGCCTTGGTCGAGCCGACCGGTGGGTTCGTCCTGGTGCACGTCGCGACGCCGATCGAAGTGTGCGAGGCGCGCGATCGCAAAGGCCTGTACGCCAAGGCCCGCGCGGGGCTCGTGAAGGAGTTCACGGGGATCTCGGATCCATATGAAGCGCCAACCGACGCCGAGCTCACGATCGACACGGCAGAGGTGACGGCGGCCGAGGCGGCCCAACAGGTGCTCCTCTACCTCGAAAAGGAAGGCTATATCGGCGCGAGCGAGGGCCGCGCAGCCTCAGGCACCGCATGATCGAGGCGCGCGCCCCGCAGCCCCTCGGTGGCTAGGGTTGCAGCGGTTGGGCGTCCCTCGGGCGTCGCGAGGTGGCCGTGAGGATCGGAATCGACTGCCACACCGTGGGCAGCCGAATCGGCGGCAACGAGACGTACACGGTGAATCTGGTGCAGGCGCTCGCCCGGATCGATCAGGAGAACGAGTACCGGCTGTACGTCACGAAGCGCGCGCCCGAGGTGGACGCGCTCGCGGTCGGACGGAACTTCACGATCACGCGCCTCGTGCCGCACACGCCGGCGATACGCATTCCGGTGTCGTTCCCCCTCGAACTGTGGCGACACCCGGTCGACGTGCTCCATTTCCAGTACATCGCGCCGCCCTGGGGCAGAACCCCCGTCGTGAACATGGTGCACGATCTCGCGCACTTCGAGTTCCCGGAATTCTTTCCCGCAACTGAGGTCTGGCGCCAGCGCATTCTCTTGCCGCGCGCGATTCGCACGGCCGCCCGGGTTCTTACGGTTTCAGAGTACTGTCGTCGCGCCATCATCGAGCGCTTTGGCGTTCCGGACGATCGAGTAGTAGTGACCTACTCAGGCGTGAGCGAGGACTTCCGCCGGCCGTCGGCCGAGAGCGTGGCCGCGGTCTTGCGGGAGCACGGTCTGACACAGCCGTATCTCCTGTACGTCGGCAACATCCAGCCCCGAAAGAACCTGCGCGGTCTCCTCGAGGCGTTCGCCCGGGTCAAGAGCGCCGGGCTGCCGCACCGTCTGGTCGTGGTGGGACGCGCGGCGTGGGGATACGCGGACGTCTTCACCCGCGCGACCGAGCTCGGCCTCGACAGCGTCGTATTCACCTCGTACGTGCCCCGGGCGCACCTGCCGGCTCTCTACAGCGGGGCTGCCGCCCTCGTGTACCCTTCGTTTTTCGAGGGCTTCGGCGCACCGCCCGTCGAAGCAATGGCCTGTGGGACGCCGGTCGTCGCGTCCGCGAGACCCGCGT
Organism: Gemmatimonadales bacterium; assembly: GCA_035604455.1. Taxonomy (GTDB): domain Bacteria; phylum Gemmatimonadota; class Gemmatimonadetes; order Gemmatimonadales; family GWC2-71-9; genus AG25. The sequence continues at coordinate 12,500 of DATNIM010000052.1, read as the reverse complement.
TCCCGGAGATCCTCGGGGATGCAGCGATCCTCGTCGATCCCGCAGACCCGGGCGATATCGCGCGCGGCATCCTCACCGTCCTCAAGGACCATGGTCTCCGCGATACCCTCGTCGCCCGTGGCTACGAGCGGGCAAGCCATTATCGATGGGAACGGACGGCGCGACAGACGCTCGCCGTTTTCGGGGAGGTTGTCGCAAAACGGACCAAGCGGTGACTCACCCGGCAGAGCGGGGTGCGGCCATACATTTCAGGTTAGACGCGTCACTCGCTCGACTGCCACGCCCGGAGCCCAATGCCAGCCGCTCGGGACCCTGAGAACTGGGTATGGATCGACTTCGAAAATACCCCGCACGTGCTGTTTCTCGAGCCGATCTGGCGGGCGCTGTGTGCTGCGGGGTGGTCCGTTCGGGGGACGGCGAAGCCGCAAGCGCAGACTCTCGATCTCGCCCAAGCGCGAGGCCTGGCGGTGACGAAGGTGGGCGGCGGCGGGTATCGCACGCGCGCGGAAAAGATCGCGGGTGGGCTGGCACGGGCGTGGGCGCTCGGGCGCTGGGTCCGCGCCGAGGGCCGGCCGCAGCTCCTCGTCTCGAGCTCCCGCACGGCCTCGCTCGCGGCCTGGACGCTCGGCATCCCGGCGGTCGGGCTCGTGGACTACGAGCACGCCGAGAACCGCGCGGTGGCGCTCGCGTGCCGGAGCGTGTGGTTTCCGGACGTGCTGCAACATGCGTGGCTGCCCCGCTACGCGCGGCGTGTCGCGCGCTTCTACCCGGGCTTGAAGGAAAATCTCTATCTCGACGCGTGGTCTCCTGACCGGGACGCCGAACGCGCCAAGCTCGGGGTCGGCGCGACAGATTACTTGGTCCTCGCTCGCCCGCCGGCGGACACCGCGCACTACGCGACCCCGAAGAGTGACACGCTCTTCTACGCGACGCTCGCCGCGTTGAAAGAGCGACCCGAGGTCTGGGTGGTCGTGATGCCGCGCAACAGCGAGCAGGGCGAGGTCGTGAAGGGGCGGGTGAACGGACCGCGTATCCAGGTGCTGGACCGCACGGTGACGGGCCCGGCACTGGTCGGCGCGGCGGACCTGGTGCTCGGGGGCGGCGGCACGATGAACCGCGAGGCGGCGGTGCTCGGCGTGCCCGTGTGGAGCACGTTCGCGGGCCCGACACCGCACATCGATGCGGTCCTGTCGAACGAGGGGCGGTTGCAGTGGATCCGCACGGTCGAGGACGCAGCACGGGCCGCGGCGGGACCGCTTCCGGTCCGCCACGTTCCGAGGAAGCCCTTTCCGGGGCTCGCCCCCATCATGGCGGACGTCGAGCGGAGCCTCGAATAAGAGTGAGTGGCGTGAGTCGAGGCACCCGGGGTTTGATCGTGGCGGTCGCGGTGCTGCTGCCCGCGCTCGCCTCATCGACGCCCCCGCCGCGCTGGATCCTGGCGTACGCCGGGAGCGCGCCGGGGCACGGCCCCGCGACCTACACGATCGACGACTTCATGCGTCTCATTACCGTCGTGGACTCGACCGGTCAGTCGCGCCTCTGGCTCACGAGCGGTGCCATCTTTCTCGAGCTCTTCGCGCCGTCGGGACACGTCTTCGAACCCGACTTGGGCGGGCCGCAGGCGGACGGTGCGGATTGGGCGGTATACCTGGACTCGCTGTTTACGGTCAGCGGCGTCCTCGAGCGCCTCGATTCGGCCGTGGCGATGGCGACGGCCGTGCTCGGTCCGCCCTCGGCACCCTACCAGGTGTCGGTGATGATCCCGTATCCGGCTTCGCGCGACGCGCAGCTCCAGTTCCTCGGCACGACCTATTCCCTCTGGAGCCCGCGGGGCCGACGGGACGTGGCGCTCGCCTACATCGCCGAGGTCAGGCGCCGATTCCAGGCCGACAGTCTCCGTCACCTCTCGCTCGACGGGTTCTATTGGCTGCACGAGCTCGTGCCGCAACCGGACAGCGCGCTCCTCACCGAGGTCGGGAATGCCCTGCACGACAGCCAGCTCCGGTTCCTCTGGATCCCCTATTACGACGCGCCTGGGTGGGATCATTGGCGAGCGTTCGGGTTCGACGAAGCGTGGCTCCAGCCGAACTACTTCTTCGATCGTTCGGTGCCGGCGATCCGCCTGGACTCGGCCGTGGCCCGCGCGCTGCGGAACGACATGGGGTTGGAGATCGAGTTCGATAGCCGATTGCTCGGCAACATGCAGTTCAACGATCGCCTCGCCCCCTACCTCGCGGCGTTGCTCATGAACCCGGGGCTCAGAGATCGCGCGATCGCGATCTACGACGGGGAAGGGACCCTGGCCCAGTTGTCCCGCAGTCGGTCGCTGCCCGCCGTCGTCCGCTATCGGGGCCTGTGGACCACGCTGCGGCGGTGACCCTTCCTGTGACCGAGTCCCGCGAAGCACCCCACCCGACGGTCGCTGGTCTGCGCGTCCTCGTCGTGACGAACCTGTACCCGACGCCCGCGTATCCGTCCTATGGCGCGTTCGTCGCGAACCAAGTGCGAGCGTTGCAACGGGCAGGCGTTGCAGTCGACGTCGAGTTCATCAACGGTCGAGCGAGCACAGCGGCATACGCCGCGGCTCCATTTCGGATCAGGCGCCTCGCCCGCCGCAGTCGGTTCGACTTGGTCCACGCCCACTACGGTCTCGCCGGGTGGGCGGCCATGTTTCAGGAGCTCCCGCTGGTTGTGAGCTTCGTCGGCGACGACCTTCTGGGGACGCCTCGGAAAGGGGGCCGACTCACGCTGAAGAGCCGCATCGCCCGACGCCTCGGCCAGATGGCGGGGCACCGGGCCGCAGCCCTGATCTGCGTTTCCGAGAACCTGCGTCAGGCGTTGGATCGGCCGGAGGATCGCGCGCGCGCCCGGGTGATTCCGTACGGCGTGGACACGGACGCGTTCTCCCCAGGAGATCGCGCTCGGGCTCGAGCGAGGCTCGGGGTGTCGCAGGAGGAGCGCCTGGTGCTCTTCCCGAACACGCCCACGGAGCCACGGAAACGCTTGGATTTGGCTGAGGCCGCGATGGCGCGGCTCGACGCCTCCCTCCGCGCCCGCCTCTGGGTGGTGGACGGTGTGCCCCACGAGCGCATGCCGGACTACTTCCGGGCGGCCGATTGCCTCCTGCTCACCTCGGATTGGGAGGGATCGCCCCTCGTCGTGCGCGAGGCGCTCACGGCGGATCTCCCCGTGGTGTCGGTCGACGCAGGGGACGTGCGCCAGTGGCTCGAGCGAGTGCCTGGGTGCCGGCTCGTCGCTCGCGATCCAGCGCCGATCGCTCAAGCTTTGGGGGAGGTCCTCCAAGGGCCGCGACACGTGGACGGTGCGCCGATCCGGGCCGAGCTCGCGATCGACCGTGTGGTGGCGCGGGTAATCGAGGTGTACCACCACGTCTTGCAGGGCACCTGACATGTGCGGGATCGCGGGGGCCATCGGTACTGACGGCGCGGACGTGACCGCCGTTCTTGAGCGGCTCACGGGCGCGCTCAGACACCGGGGGCCAGACGGCGAGGGGTTTCACTACGTGCGCGGACGCGCCGCGGGCCTCGGACATCGCCGCCTCGCCATTGTCGACCTCGTTACGGGCGCGCAGCCGATGACGAACGAGAGCGAGACGGTGTGGGTCACATATAACGGCGAGATCTACAATCAGCTTGAGTTGCGCCAGGACTTGGTCGCGCTCGGCCACCGCTTCCGGACCACGTCCGACACCGAAGTGCTCGTTCACGGATTCGAAGCCTGGGGGCCTGGGCTCTTCGGGCGCTTGAACGGGATCTTCGCGTTCGGGTTGCTCGATGCGCGAACCGATCCGGGCCAATTGTGGCTCGTGCGGGATCCCGTGGGGGCGAAGCCCCTGTATCTCGGATACCGCGGCGGGACGTGGTGGTTTGCAAGCGAGCTCGGCGCCGCGCGGACCTCGGGCCTCGTGGACACGGGGCTGCGCCCTGAGGCGATACCTGAGTTTCTGGTCTATCGGTTCATTCCGTCTCCGGGAACCCCGTTCCGGCACGCGTGGAAGGTGCCGCCCGGTCACAGTTGCGTGCTATCGCTCTCAGGCCCTCCGGCCGAGCCAACGTTCGCGCGCTATGACACGCGGTTTGCACCGGCCGTGGTTCCAAACACGGAAGGGGAATGGGCTGAGGCGCTCCGAGCGGAGCTCGTCCGGGCAGTACGACGGCAGCTGATGTCCGATGTGCCTCTGGGGACCCTCCTCTCGGGTGGCGTGGACTCGACGATCGTGACGGGCGTCATGCGGGACGCGCTCGCCGAGCCGCCCCAGGCGTTCGCCATCGGTTTCGCTGACCACGATGGCCCGCAGGAGCTCGGGCCCGCCCGCGAGGCCGCCCGAGCGCTCTCGGTGCCGCTGACGGAAGTGGAGGTCGGAGCGGGACCTTATGTCGAGTCGTGGCTCAACCAAGTTGCTGCACTCGGCGAGCCCATCGCTGATACGTCGAGCGGACTCGTGGCCGTGCTCTGCCGGGAAGTCCACGCGACGCGCAAAGTCGTCCTCACCGGACAAGGCGCCGACGAACCCCTTGGAGGCTATCCGCGCCACGCGGCCGAACGCTGGTACCCGTGGGCTCGCCATCTGCGGAGGATCCTGCCCTCCGTTCCCGCTCGCTTCGCTGCGAGCGACCGCGTCGCGCGTCTCGCTCGCGTGGCGGCGGAGCCCGATCCCGCGCGCCGCTATACCGAGATCCTCGCCGTCTTTAGCCCTGCGCAGGCCGCGGAACTCACCGGCCAGAGGGGGGCGGTGGATCTCTGCGTCGCGCCCATGACGCGCGCCATCGGAGACCCGGACACGGACTCCGTGAATCGCTTGCTCCGCGCGGACGCGCACCTCTCGCTCGCCGACGACCTGCTGACGGTGGCGGACCACACGTCGATGGCGTCATCGGTCGAGCTGCGAGTGCCGTTTCTCGATTTGCAACTCCTGGCGTTGATCGAGCGCATGCCAAGCCGCTACAAGGTGTCTCGACTGGGCGAGCGAAAGTGGTTGTACCGGAAGGCCGTACGCCCCCTTCTCGCACCTGCCTTACGTCGGAAGCTCCTCGGCTGGCGGGCCCGGACGGGGCGAAAGCTCGGCTTCGCCACCCCCCTTGAGCGTTGGGCGAGCACCTGGGTCGGGCACGCCGACCGCTTCCTCCTCGGGAAGGACGGGCGGCTTGGGTCCTACGTACGCCCCGATCTTCTCACACGCTACCTCGAGGGCGGGCGGCGGGGAGCGCCCCAGAGCCGCCAGCTTGCCGTCCTCTTCGTGCTTGAGTCATGGCTTCGGGCGCTCGAATCATGACACGCGCCACCGCAACGCGGCTCCGCGTGGGCGCGGGCGTCGTTACGGTCGGCCTCTTGGTCTGGGCCGTCGCCCTGTCCTCGACGATCTCCATCCTCGCTGCGTTTGCGGTGCTCGTGACGGTTGGACTCTTTCTCTCGCCCAAACCGGCACTCGCCGTGATCGGCGTCTTCCTGCTCGCCCAGCCCCTCCTCGTGAACCTGGCCGGCGGCTCGACCACGCCCCTCGGTCTGGCCCTGCATCGACTCCATCAGGCGTTCGCGATCGCAGCGGGCGCTCGGGTGGCGGCCCTGATGTGGTGGGGCCGCCTCGCGCCCGCATTGCGGCCCTGGCTTCTCCTCCTCGCGGGGTTTGTGGTGTTGGGCGTCGTGTCCGGGGTCGTGCAACACGTCCCTGTCCTCACGGTCGCTCTGGGCGCCTTCCTCGCGATCAAGTTCCCGCTCTTCCTGCTGTTGGCCATGACCATCCCGTGGTCCGAGCGTGATTGCGAGCGGATCCTCCGGGTCGCGCTCTGGTTGGGCCCCCTGCTCGTAGTGAGCGGGTTCGTGATCGGCCGACTGCCCCCAGATGTCCGGGACCTCTTCATCGACCACACGCTCGAAACTGAGTCCTTCGGACTCGACCAATTCAAGGCGATGCAGAGCATCTTCACCCATCCCGCGATTTTCGGGTGGGCGGTCGCGGTGACGGGGTGCTATGGGGTCGCGGCGCTGCTGGTCGGCCAGCGGGGCTCGGGCGGCATGGCCGCGGCAAGTATCGGCGCGGGCCTCGTTGGCATTCTCGCCTCGCTCCGCCGGAAACCGCTCGTGGCCCTGCCGATCGCGGCGGTCTACGGCGTGATGCGCTTCGTCACGGGTGTGCGGCGCTGGGTGGTACTCGCCGTATTTGGGATCGTGGCGGTCGCCGTGGCACGGGTCGAAACAAGGCGTCTCGAGACTGAAATCGAAGACGCCGAGGTCTACATCGATCCCACGACGCCGCTCGCGCCGCGGGTGCTCCTCTACATCACCGGCGTCGACATCGCGAACGCGCGCTTCCCGCTGGGCGCCGGGTTCGGGCGGTTCGGCGGCTATGCCTCCACCCTCGACTACAGCCCCCTCTACGACGAGTACGGGCTGAGCGGCCTGTACGGTCTTGGGCCTAACGACCCGTACTTCATCGAGGACACGTATTGGCCGCACATTGCGGCCGAGACGGGCTGGCTCGGCGCCGCGATCCTCCTCGCGCTCTACCTACTGCTCGTCGAGCGGTGTGCACGGGTGGCGCTGCGAGCCGTCGGTCCGGCGACGAAGACCGTTGCCATCGCGGCGAGCCTTGCCCTGCTGGAAGGATTGATCGAGAGCGCCGCGGGCCCCATGTTCGAGGAAGCGCTCTTCGCATTCGCTGTCGGCATACCCTTGGGGATCACGCTCGTTCGGGGCCTCGACACGCAAGGACCGCCCGAGGAGACGGCCGAGCGGAAGCCTGCGGCGCTACGAGCGACCTGACGCCCCGGTCAGCGCGCGAACCGAGGCGCGGGCTTCGCCTCGGCTAGAAGGGCGGCGAGCGTGAAGAGGTAGAGCCATTCGGACACTGCATACCCGATCGGAAACGCGAGCAGCCCCTCCCGACCCAAGAGCACCCACGCGGTAAGAAGCCGCAGGCCCACCCGGCCTACCGAAAGACCTGCAAGCAGTCGGTTCCGGGTCAGCGCGATGTAGTGCCGCTCGATCAGGGACGCGCCCATGTTCGGGACAAACCCCGCCGCCAACGCCCGCAGCACCTCGGAGACGATGGCGGCGTCCGTTTCCCGGAACTGGCCGTGGCCGAGGACGACATGGACGAGTTCCGGAGCGAAGACGGCGAGGAGCCCCGCGATCACCGCGGCGACCACGAGCCCCTCACCGAGCACCTTGAACACGTCGCGTCGCGAGGGCGGCCCCGTCCTCGCGACCTCGGCGCTCCAGCGCGCGAGCGCGAGCGGGACCAAGGCGCCGTCGAACGGCACGCTGACGACGGTCAGGAGCCGCACGGCATACTCGAGGTGGGAGACCGCCCCCACGCCAAGCGACATCGCGAGGAGGCGCTCGCCAAGCGGTGCCGCGCCGATCGCGGCGCTCGCCCCAACCTGAGCCGAGGCGGCGCGGGCGAGTCCCGGAAGCGCTTCGGGCTCCGAGCGCGCGTCCGGCCCCAACCCCTGTCCGGTTGATCGACGCAGCCACCACGCGCGGCATATCTCACCCGCTCCGAGACCTAGAGCCACGCTCGAGAGACCGCCGCCGACAGGTGCCAGGGCGAGCCCCGCTAAGGCACCCGCGCCCCGAAAGAGCATGGACCCCGTGGAGCGAGCGATCCGCCATTCGGCGATGAGCGCGCCTGAGAATGTCGCCGCGGCGCACCAGGCGAGTGTGAGCGGCGTGAGACAAATGGCGTAGCTTGCGACCGAGGGCCGGAGGGCAGGGGATGCGAGGACCGCCAGTATCGGTAACGCCACGACCCAGCCCCCGAGTCCAACCACCGTGCAGCCCCGCGCGGCGCGGTCGAGGTAATGGAGGGCCCCTGGTCGTTTGAGCGCTCGGGCGGCGAAGGGGACGACGGCCTGTTCCACACCCTGCGCGAGCGTGCCCCCGAACAAGAGGACCGCGCTATAGGCGAGGAAGTACGCGTCCGTGCGCGCGCCCGACCCGAAGATCGCGGCGATCAGGACCGGAATGAGAAAGGCCGGCGCGCGACCGAGCGCGCTGACGAGCGCGAGGTAGAAGGCATGGCGGCGGCCAGTCTTCATGACGAGATCGTTCATGGACGCGAGAGTCCGCCGACCCTCTGTTTGTGCTGTGAGCGGGGGATGTGGGAGGAGCGAATCTGTGCGGCGCTAACCCTGCTCGGTTCGCCGCAGCGTGGCCGGTGCGAGCCGCAGCCGCTGCATCTCGATGTTCGCGGCTTCCGCCATCGCGAGGAGCAGGGCGAGCGCGCCGCCGAGAAAGGCCGCCGAGAGCGCCCAGAGCGAGCCGCTCGGCGAGGACTTGCGCACGGGCTCGATCGGCGGATCAACCACCGTGAGCGCCGGAGTGTCGCGCACCTCTTGGACCCGCGCGGTCTCAAGCTGGACGCCGATCTGGGCATAGATGGCCTGCACGCGTTCGATCTCCCGACGCAGGCGCAGGTCCTCGAACTGGAGTTCGGGGGAGGCGAGCGTCCGGTTCTGCTCGTAAAAGGTGCGCAGCGCGTCCTCGCGGAGCTTGAGCGAGTCGCCGAGCGCCTGAAAGCGGCCCTCGAGGAACTGACGCTCGGCCGTCGCGTGCTTGCGGTGGACTTCCACGACGAGGTCGCTCAAGGCAGCGAGCACGGTGTCCGCCATCAGCTTCGCCACGAGCATTGACGGGCCCTGGATCGTGAACTCGACCTGCGATGTGCGCGGCGTGGCTTGTGTACGAAGATGGCCGTCGAGCTTCTTTAGCGCGGCGATGTGCTGTTTCGGCGTGGGGTTGGCTGAGTGCGACCAGTAGCGCTCGAGCGACATCGGCTCGCCATTTGGCCCGAGCGGGAACGACGCGGCCACCACACGCTCGGCGATCGAGCGACTCTTCAGCAGCCCTTCGTAGAACAGCGGGCTGCTTGGTCCCATGCCGGACCCAAGCCCCGCCTGCGCGGCGAGCCCCAGCATGCTCGCGGCGCCCGAGAGCGCCCCGAGGTTCATCTGTTGGCCGGTGTCGACGACGAGAATGGCCCCGGCCTGATACCACCGCGGCATCCGGAGCGCGAGAACGCCCGCAAGGAAGGCCGTCCCGAATGTGAGCCCGATCGTCCGCCAGCGGGCCGCGCGCAGACGCGCCCATACGGTCTCGCTGTCCACGCCATCATGCCAGACGTGCCACAGCCCCTGGAGGAAACCGGGCCGGGCGGCAGGGACGGGCGTCACAACTTGCTGACGACGGCGAGCGTGACGATCGAGGAGATTACCTGGGCCACGACGCCCAGCGTCGTGATGAGATCTGGTTTCTTGACCGTCGTGTCGCGCATCGGGACGATCACTTCCGAGCCCGGCGCGGGTGCGGGGTCCGCGTGGAAGACGAGAAGTGTCGTGTTCCGCGTGCGGACCGTTCCGTTGGCGTAGTGGACGCGGACGGCGCTCATGTCAGCCTTGTAGTTCGCGCCGCCGGCCGCATTCACGTAGAACTCGACGTCCCGTCCCCGCTGCCACATGATGCTGCCGGGGGCGTTCACCGCCCCTGACACCTTGACGCTCGGCTGGAATTCCGGGATGTAAATCGAGTCGCCGTCTTGGAGCACGAGATTGTACCGCGAATTGTGCCCCTTCTGCGCTCTCGGGAGATCGATGTCCACCTGCCCGACACCGTCCGCGGTCCTCATGAAGCGAATGCCGTCCTGGAAGGCGAGGGGTGTGAGGCCCCCCGCACGGTCGATGATGTCCGTGAGGCGATCCTGACCGGAGATGAGGGCGTAATCGCCGGGAAAGCGAATCTCGCCGCCCACGTACACCGTGGACTGGAGCGAAAAGGCTGGCTGCTTGAGGATGAGGACGTTGTCGTAGGGCTCGAGCGCCACTTCGGGCGACCCGCTTGCCGGGAATGCCTGGCCCGGGGGACCGATGAAGCGGCCGGCCGAGTCGCGCGCCGTGAGGTAGGTCGAGTCGAGCGGCACGCGGATCGTTTGGGCGAGCTGGCCCGCGGAACGGTCCGCGGGGAGGCGGGCGATCTCGGCCTCTTTCAAGTATGCCCCGACCCCAGGCCCCCGCGCCTCGGTCAACAATTCTCGGAGCGTCATGCCCTCACGCCACGGGTAGCGCCCAGCCCGCCTCACGGCGCCTGAGATCGCGACGTAGTACGACTCCGCCCGCCCGGGCACCGAATCCACGACGACCGAGTCCCCATCCTCAACGGCGAGCCCCGGCACAAAGACGGGGCCAAAGACGCTAGCGCCTGTGGGTGTGGGCGGCGGGTCATCGCCCACCCGCTGGATCACGGGGAGCGAAACACTCACGACCGAGCGAGGATAGGGCCCGGTGCCGCGCGCGGGCACCGGTACGATGCGGTAGATCGCGACGCGCTCAAGCGCCGCTTCCGGTGCGAATCCCCCCGCTGCCCGAAGCAATACGGGAAGCGTTTCATCGGGCTTGAGCTCGTAGATCGCGGGACGAAGCACCGCGCCCGTCACCTGGGCCCGTTTGCCCCGCAGCCTGACGAACACCACGTCGCCCGTCTCGAGGCGGATGTCGTCTCGCTTTTCCCCACGCAGGAGGTAGTCGTAGAGATCGAGCGTGGCCACGACCTGATCGTGACGACGGATCTCGATCTCGCGCATGTTGGCGCGCCGCGTGACCCCTCCTGCAGCATACAGGGCGGTCATCGCCGTCCCGAGCGCGCTGATCTCGTAGGCGCCCGGCTGTTTCACCTCGCCCACGACGTAGATCTGATTCACCCGCACGCTCGCAACCGAGAGGCTGAGATGCGTCTTCGCCCCGGCGTCGTGTCCGACGCTCGAATAGAGCTTGCTGAGCCGGCTATAGAGCACATCGAGCGCCTGGTCGAGCGTCAGGTTCGCGAGGTACAGCTGCCCGACCTGCGGAATGAGCACGAAGCCCTCGCGGGCGATCCGCAGCGTGTAGGCCGCTTGTATGTCGCCGCTGAGAATGAGGACCACCTGATCGCCCGCGCCGAGCTGGTAGTCTTGCGGCACGGGACCCGACAGGAGCGGCAGGAATTCGCTCGTGGTGCGTCGGAAGACATCGACCCCAAAGACGTAGTTGCCGAGGGCGAGTGACTCCGCGGGAATCGACTCACCGGTGGCTTGCACAAAGCCTTGGAGGGGACGCGTGGACTCATCGAGGGTGTTGGCGCTTAAGCCCAGCGCCCGCATCGCGGCGAGCTCGGAGGCCCCGGGCGCCGGGGCGCTCGACCCCGGTTGGCCGGCGCCCATGTAGGGGTCGAGAAGATTGCTGGGATAGCCGTTTTGCTCGAGCCGCTGGCGGACTTGATCGGGGGTAAGCCCAGAGGACTGGATCTGGCTTGCAATCTGATCGCCGAGACCTGGGTTCTGTTGGATCGCCTGCTGTAGGAGCTGCGAGGCTTGGCCCGGGGGCGGAAGCTGTTGGGCCGACACGTCCCACACGAGAGAGCTAAGCAACAGCCCGACCACGCCAAACGTCGTCCGGTACATCACCGCGGAGGCGTCCCCCAAAAGCTCAATGTAAGCCGAAACCGCATAATCGCTCCTAAGTCGTGTCGAGTCAAGGTATTGGGAGTCCGTGCGAGCCGGGAACCACGCCTCGATTGCAAGGCTTCACGACGATAGTGCGTCGGCCCGGCCGTCGCATTCGGTGAGGAACTGCGCCAAGGCCGCTCGCCAAGCCGGTAACCGGCCGCGTTCGCTCTCGAAACGCCCAGTTGCGAGCCGTGAATCGGGCGGTCTTCGCGCGAGTGTGGGGTATTCGGCAGTCGTGCAGCTCGACAGCAGCCGAGTCTGTCCCTCCCGGGCGAAGATCTCATGCGCGACGTCGAACCACGTGCCACTCCCGTCGCTGGTGATATGCATGAGCCCGCATTGCCCTCGCGCGACCAAGGGCCAGATGGCGCCTGCCACGTGCCGTGTATAGGTCGGGCGTCCGTACTGATCGGTGACGACCCGAGTTTCGAGCTGGGCGCGCGCCCGCTCGAGCATCGTGCGCGCGAAGGAGCGTCCCGCGATGCCGAAGAGCCATTGCGTTCGCACGACGAGCGCCCGGCACCGAGACTCGGCGAGGCCCCGCTCGCCCGCGAGCTTCGAAGCTCCGTAGACGTTAACGGGATCACACGGGTCGTCCTCGCTGTAGGGCGCTCCCCCTGAGCCTGCGAAGACGTGATCGGTGCTGAAGTGAACGACGTGGATAGACCTTTCGTGGGCGAGCTCGCCCAGGGTGCGAACGGCACCGGCGTTGACTCGGTAGGCCAGGTCCTGCTCGCGTTCCGCCTCATCTACGGCGGTGTACGCTGCGGCGTTGATGATGCAATCGGGGGCCCCATCGCGGATGGCCTCTGAGAGGGCCCTCGAATCGGTGATGTCTAGCGTCTGACGGGAGTATGGAATGAGGTCGACGTCCGGTGGGGCGGTGACGCGAATGTCGTGACCCAACTTGCCGCCGGCCCCGAGCAACAGGATGCGCACTAGGTATCCTTACAGATACAGCGCGTTCGCGGCGCGATACGCCTCGTTCAACACGTGCTCCCACCAC
>DATNIM010000051.1:0-16405 GCA_035604455.1 Gemmatimonadales bacterium | reverse complement strand
CGCGCGTGAGCGCGCCAACACCTCCGCCCGCGCCTCCGCGTGTGAGCGCGCCAACAGCTCCGCTCGCGCCTCGGCGAGTGAGCGCGCCACTACCTCCGCCCGAGCCCCCGCGCGTGAGCGCGCCCCCACCTCCGCCCGCGCCCTCGCGGCCCGTGCGGCCGACGCTCGTCGAGGTGCCGCCGCTTGAGCTCGAGCCCGACTTCGACGCCGCCACGACCGACGAAAGCCATGAGGTCGACGATGAGCCGCTCGCCGACGACACGGTGGAGTCGATTGTCGACGCGCCGACCACGCTCGATCTCGGGACCGACGGGATCCTGAACCAGGACCTGACGGCGGACATGTTCGCAGGGATCGAGGCCGCGCCCGAACCCTCGAGCGTGGATGAGATCGAGGCCAAGGTGGCCGACGATCCCGACAACCCCGATCTGCACCGGGCGCTCGGCGAAGCCCTGATCGAGTCGGGCGAGGGCGAACGGGGCGTCCAGGAACTCGAAATGGCGGTGGACGGCTACGAGACGCGCGACGACGTCGCGGCCGCCGACGGCCTCGTGGAGGAGATGCTGCGGCTCGATCCGAACAGCGTCCGGCACCGCCAGAAGCGCGTCGAGTACGCCTTCAGGAGCGGAGAGAAGGCCCAGCTGATCGACGCGTACGTCGAGCTCGCCGATACGCTGCTACGGATCGACCTGCCCGACAAGGCGCGGGCCGTGTACTTGCGGGTGGTCGAGCACGACCCCAAGAACGCCCGCGCGCAGGCGGCGCTCGCGCTGCTCGCGCCGAGCCCCGCGCCCACGCCGCGTGAGGAGCGCGTGGCACCGAAGGACGCGAAGCTCACGGTCCGCGACACGGCTGGGACCGAGGGCGACTTCATCGATCTCGGGGCGCTCATCCTCGACCACGACGAGCCGCGCGACTCGCGCATCAAGGTCGAGGAGGAAGAGCCGACCGGGGACGAGGAGAAGGATTTCCACGAGATGCTCGCTCGGTTCCGCCAGGGCATCGACGAGAACATTGACGAGGGGGACTTCCAGTCCCACTACGATCTCGGGGTCGCGTTCAAGGAGATGGGGCTCGTGGACGAAGCCATCGCCGAGTTCCAGAAGGCGCTGCGCGCGCCCGAGGGCAAGCTCCGGGCGGTCGAGGCGCTCGGCGCCTGCTTCCTCGACAAGGGCGCCTTCGTCGTCGCGGAGTCGATCCTCCGGCGCGGGCTCGAGCTCCCCGCCGCGAGCGACCAGGAGCGGCTCGGCGTCCTCTACTCGCTCGGCCGGGCGCTCGAAGCGCAGGGCCGCAGGCCCGATGCGCGGGACCTCTACCAGCGCGTCTTCGCGGTCGACGTCAAGTTCAAGGACGTGGACGAGCGCATGAAGGCGCTCGGCAAGGCGAAGTGAGGTGAGCAAAGCGCAAGCTCGCATCTCGCTCGAAGCAGTCCAGCGGCCCGTCGCGGCCGAGTTGGACGACGTGGTCAACGAGCTCCGCCGCATCATCGCCGGAGATTTCCCCTTGATCGCGGCCGCGAACGAACACCTGCTCCAGATGCGCGGCAAGCTCTACCGGCCGACGCTTCTCTTCCTCGCCGCCCAGGCGACCGAGGCTCCGAACCCGCAGGCCGTAACGCTCGCCGCCGTGATCGAGCTGATCCACGTGGCGACGCTGGTCCACGACGACGCGGTCGACCACTCCGTGCTGCGCCGCGGCATGCCGACCATCAACGCGCTCTTCTCCCACCAGATCGCCGTCATCATGGGGGACTACCTCTACTCGCGGGCCATCATCGAGCTCGTGAACCTGGGGGACCTGGAGCCGCTGCGGGTCTGCGCGCGGGTGACGAACGAGATGACGATCGGCGAGATGCGCCAGCTCGAGGCGCACGACCGGCTCGCCTACTCCGAAGCCCAGTACGACCAGCTCATTCGCGCGAAAACCGCATCGCTCGTGTCGGGCGCGTGCGAAGTCGGCGCGCTGCGCGCGCGGCCCGAGTGGCGCGAGGCGCTCGCGCGCTTCGGCCTCCACACGGGGATGGCCTTTCAGATCACGGACGACCTGCTCGACTACACCCAGTCGGAAGCCGTGACCGGCAAACCGTCGGGGCTCGATCTGAAGGAGCACAAGGTGACGCTGCCCCTGATCGCGGCACTCGGCCGGATGCCCACGAAGGCTCGCACGCTCGTCGCGCATTTGATGGAGACGGCCCAGCCCTCGGACGATATCGTGGCGGAGGTCATCCGCGCCGTCGAGCAGGCGGGCGGGCTCGAGTACGCCCGGCAGCGCGCGCTCGAGCGCGCCGAGCGGGCCGAGGCCGAGCTCAACGTGCTCCCGGCGTCGCCCGCCCGCGAGGCGCTGCGCGACGCGATCGTGTACGCAGTCGAGCGGCGCAGCTAGACCGTGGCGCAGGGTCCGCGCCGGCCGCTATTTTACCTGGGCGTCCTCGTCAGTGGCTTCGTGGTGGGAGGGTTTCTCCACGCGCTCCTGCGGCGCTACCTCCCGGCGGGCGCGGCGAAGGAGTTCTTCACGACGGCGGTGACGCCCACGTTCGGGCCGGTGCACATGGACCTGCTCGTCCTGTCGGTGACGCTCGGGCCGATCGGTTTTGAGGTGTCGCTGTTGGCTCTCGTGGGCGTGGCGATCGCGTATTTCATCGCCCGCTCGCTCTTCTGAATCGAGGCGTCCATGTTCGGGGATCTGTCGCTCAGCCACATCCTGATTCTCCTGCTGATCCTGGTGCTCGTGTTCGGCGCCAAACGCATTCCGGAAATCGGCGCGTCGCTCGGCCAGGGGATCAAGGAGTTCAAGCGCAGCCTGAAGGACGTGGGCGACGACCGGCCGGACGCCCGCGTGCCGCCCACGCCGCCCGCCTCCCCCTCGTCGCTCCCGCCGGGCGGCGAGCCCAAGCGCCTCAGTCAGTAGGCCCGTGAGCGGCGGCGAGGTCGTGCTCCTCGCGGTGGTCGCGGTGGGCGCGCTCGGCGGCCGCCAGCTGCCCGCGGCGAAACGCGCGCTCGGCCGCGGGCTCCAGCGCTTTCAACGCACCCTCAACGAAGCGCGGCGCGAGATCGATCCCGATGATCGTCCCGCGCCGCGGCGCCGCCCGACCCGCCTGATCGACTGACGCTAGCTCGCCGGTCCCTGCACCAACACCTGCTTCCGGCGGTCGACGACCTTGGCCTTCGCCTTCACCGCGGCCAGGAACGCCTGAATTCGCATCTGCCGCACCGGCTGCAGGATCGCCTCGCGTTGGGCCTCCTGTTGCGCCACCCAGGCCCCGGAATCGGCCCGCGTGCGCCGGAGTGATTGCAGCACGAAGTAGCCGGTCGCGCCCCGGACGACGCTCGAATGCGTCCCCGGGGCCATCCCGAACGCCACGCCCACGATGTAGGGGTTGCCCTGAAGCACGGGCGGCGGCGCGAGCCGCGTGAAGGGCCCGAGCGTCTCAAGCGGCACGCCGAGCTCGTGCGCCACCTTGGCGAGATCGGCGTTGCGCGCGAGGGTGTCGGACAGCGCGGTCGCGCGCTTGGCGAGGAGCGCCTTCTTCTTGTCCATCCGCACGGCGTCGCGGACCAGGTCCTGGATCTCGCCGAGCGGGGGAGTGCCCGCGGGGATGAGCGAGTCGAGGCGGAAGACGTAGTAGGCGGCATCGGCCTCGATGAGCGTGCTCGTTTCTCCGACCTTCGCCTCGAACGCCCAGACGCTCACGTCGGGGACCGGATTCCCATCGAGCGTCATCCGGTCGCCCTGGATCAAGGACACGCCGTGTGTCACGGTCAGCCCGAGGTGCTTCGCCGCCGAATCGAGGGCCCACACGTCCGACCGCTCGGCCGCGGACTTGTCGAGCGTGTCCGCCCGGCTCTCGACGAAGTCGAGGTGCGCTCCCTGCAACTCGATCGGGATCAGGATGTGGCGCAGGTGCGCCGAGTCCCCCGCCGCCGCGTCCATATGAATGAGGTGCAGCCCGAAACTCGACAGTACGGGCTCGCTCAACGCACCGGGGCGCAGCGTGCGCGCGGCGGCCATGAAACGCGGATCAAAGCCCTGCTGGGACGCATGGATCCAGCCCAGATCCCCGCCCTTCGACGCGGTCCCTGAATCCGCCGACTCCCGCTTCGCTACGCTGTCGAACTTGGCGCCTGCCACGATCTCCGCGCGCACGCGCCGCGCGCGTGCCCACGCAAGACTCGAGTCCTGCGCGTCCGGCAACCGCGGCAGCCCGACGAAGCTGAGCCATGCCATGGTCTGGCGCTTAAAGTCGGTCTTGTGCGCGGCGTAGTACTGCGCGAGCTCGCCATCCGACACCGGCGCCTCAGCGTCCGGGATCAGCTCGGGCCGGAGCGCGAGCAGGGCCACGGTCACCGACTCGTGCTGGTCGCGGAAGATCCGCCACAGTTTGCCGTCCGACACGGCCACGTCCGCCGTCAGGTACTCGGCGAGCTTTGCCTCGGGGATCTGCTGGCGATAGCGCTGCTCTAGGTTCTGGAGGAACTGCGGGTCGCTCGTGGCCGAGAGAAAGCGCTGCCACTTCGTGATGTCGAATTGCCCGTTCGTCTGAAACTCGGAGTCGTCCGTCACCTCAGGGGGCGGCGAGCTCTGCGCGGCCTGGATCACTTCCTGGTCCGTCACGGTGATCCCGAGACGGTGGTACTGCTGGGAGAGGAGGAGTTGCTGGGTCAGCTCGTCGATCACCTGCTGATCGACTTCCTGCTCATCCTCGCGCGTCATCGGGCGCCCGGTCTCGCGCCGGAAGTGGTCGTAGGCACCCTGTAAGGCGATGTTGTACTCGGGGAGGTGGACTTCCTGCCCGTTCACCCGCAGGACCACGTCGCGCCCCCCGCCCAGGATCTGGGTTACCTGTCCGTAGGCGAGCCAACCGACGAAGGCGATCGCGACTACCCAGAAGACCGGTGTCGCGATGCGACGCATGGTGCGCAGCATGGGGTTCTAAACTCCGCGTGTAGGCCCGTGAAGGGCCCTAAGTGTATAGATGCCAACGCACAAACTCAAGCAGGGCATCGCGTTTCCAATTGACAGCGAACCCGGCCGAACACTATCTTCGTGCAATTCTGACAAAGACTTAGGTCGTGGCGTACACCAGCGAGATCGAAAAGCTTGAACGCCGCTATGCCGAGAACCCGAAGGGGCGGAATTTCGCCCCCCTGGCGGACGCCTATCGTAAAGCGGGACAACTAGATCAGGCGATCGAGCTCTGCAAGAGCGGGCTCGAGCGCCACCCCGACTACGTCAGCGCCCACATCGTCTTCGGCCGCTGTCTCCTCGACGAAAAGGACGACCCCGGGGCCGAGGCGGTGTTCCGTAGGGTCCTCGAGCTCGACCCCGAAAACGTCATCGCGTTCAAGGTACTAGCGGACATCGGCGACCGCGGGGAGCGCTACGACGAGACGGCGAAGTGGCTCTCACGCCTCCTCGCCGCTGACCCGATGAACGGCGACGCGGCCGACGCGCTCGCCGTGGCGAAGCGCCGGGCCGCAGAGCAGGCACCCGCCGTGGTGCCGCCACCGCCGCCCGGCCCGCTCCCACGCACCGTGCCCGAGGTCCCAGCCATCGAGCCGATGCCGATGAACGCCGCGCTCGCCGAGGCCGAGACGCAGGCGATGCATACGGACGAGCTCGTTCTCGACCAGCCGTCCGTGGTGACGAAGCTGTCTGACGCCCCACCGCCACCTGAGCCTGCGATCGAGCCCGCTCCGGCAGCCGAGCTCGGTGCCGTGGTCGAGACGTTCGACGGGCTCACCCGCTTCGATGCGGGTGCCCCGCTCGGTACGGAAGGGATCGAGCTGCAGGACGAGATGACGCTGACGCCGTCCAGCGTGACGATCGAGGGCCTCGCCCGGACCCAGTACGAAGGCAGCGGGATGTTCAAGGTGGAGACCCCGCTCCCGCCGGCTCCGCCCGAGCCCGCGCTTGAGCCCGAGCCCGCGCTTGAACTCGAGCCCGAGCCCGAGCCCGAACCCGTTCGCGTGACGGCCACGCGCGCGCCATTGTCCACCCCGCCCGCGCCGCGCGAGCCCGAACCGCTCGAGGATCTGCCCTCGGTCGATCTGCCACTCATCATGCCGGAGGACGTGGCGGAGACGCCGCGCCGCGCGCGGACGACGCCGCCCGTGCCCCATACCACCCCTCCACCCGCGCGTCGCGTTTCGACGCGCGAGCCGCAAGCTCCGGCGCCCGATGACGACGGCGCCGCGGACACGGCCGCGCTGTCGCGGATCGAGCCCGTGGTGACCGAGACGATGGCCGAGCTCTACCTGCGACAGGGCCATAAGGAAGACGCGGTTCGCGTCTACGAAGCGCTGCTGGCACAACGGCCGGGCGACGAGCGGTTGCAGGGGAAGCTCGACTCGCTCACGGGCCGGACGAGCGGCCAGACCGTGCGCGAGTTCCTCCAGGCCCTCTTTCTCGGTCACGCGGCGCCCGCACCCATAGTGACTCAGCTCGCAGCCGTGCCCGAGCCCCCCTCCGAACCCGCAGCGGCGGTGGTCGAGGTGTCTTCGCTGTCGGGGGCATTTGCCGCGACGGCTGCGGACGGCGAGATGCCCGGGCACCCGTCGCACCCGAGCGAGGATGCGCTATCGCTCGATCAGGTGTTCGGCGACGATCCACGCCAGTCGCGCCCGGTCGAGTCCGTGACGCCCCCAGCCCAGCCACCCGCGCCGCGCAAACAGGCGGAGCCCGTGGGGCAGCGGACGCAAGGGTTCTCCTTCGATGAGTTCTTCGACACGGGTGCTGCGAACCGGGCTCAGTCCGGCGCTCCCGCTCCGCCCCCGGTGCGGCCCTCGGTCCGCGCCAAGGCGGCCGCAGAAGACGAGGCCGATCTCGATCAGTTCCAGGCGTGGCTCAAGGGCCTCAAGGCCTAGTGCGGATCGCGGTCCTCAACGGGCCCAACCTGAACCTGTTGGGAGAACGCGAGCCGCATATCTACGGGCGCGCCACCCTCGCTGAGATCGAAGCCGCGACCCGTGCCCACGCCGCCACGCTCGGCGTGGAGCTCTCCTGGACCCAGACGAACTTCGAAGGCGCGCTGGTCGAAGCGATCCAGGGGCTGCGCGGCCAGGCCGACGGGGCCGTGATCAACGCTGCGGCGCTCACCCACACGAGCCTCGCCATCCGGGACGCGCTGCTCGCCGTGCGCCTCCCGTTCGTGGAGGTTCACCTGTCGAATGTTTTCGCCCGTGAGCCCGAGCGCCGGCACTCGCAGCTCGGCGATCTCGCCGTGGGTGTGGTGTGCGGGTTCGGCGCCGACAGTTACCGGCTGGGCCTCGAGGGACTGGTCCGCGTGCTCGCCGCGCGTGGGCGGTGACTTCCGCCACGCTCGACAAGAGGCCCTAGTCCGGGCGCTCGAAGCCGAGGGCCTGGACGGCCTGCTCGTCACGGCCCGCGCCAACATCCGCTATTTGACGGGCTTTTCGGGGTCGGCCGGGCTCGTCCTCGTCACCCGCGCCGATGTCCTGTTGGTCACCGACTTTCGCTACGACGAACAGGCAAGAGCCGAGGCGGGCGGCGCCGCGCGCGTCGAGGTCGAGGGCGCAAGCGTCTGGGACCGCTTCTTCCACGAGCTGCCGACCCTCGGGCCCCTCCCATGGCTCGGCTACGAAGCGCATGCGCTCACCGTGAAGGACGCCGAGCGACTGGCCGGGGCGGGGAAGGCCTGGCGCTGGAAAGCCACCTCTGATCTGGTCGAGCGCCTGCGCGCGAGCAAGGACCCGGCCGAGGTGGCGGCGATCGCGAGCGCGGCCCGCCTTGCCACCGACGCGCTGGGCCGCACGCTGCCCGTCGTGCACCCAGGGATGACGGAGCTCGAGATCGCGGGCACCCTCGAGGCCGCGCTGCGGCGCCTGGGCAGCGAGGGGCATCCGTTTCCGACGATCGTTGCGTCGGGGCCACGCACCGCTCTGCCGCACGCCCGATCCTCAGCGCGGACCGTAGCGGCCGGGGAGTGGCTGCTACTAGACTTCGGCGCCCAAGTGGACGGGTACTGCGCCGACATCACCCGGACGGTCGTCGTGGGCCGCCGGGCCGACGACCGACAGCGCGCGCTCTACGAGCTCGTGCGCGACGCGCAGCGGTGCGCCCGCGACGCGGTGCGCGCGGGGATGCCGGGGCGCGAGGCCGACGCGCTGGCGCGCGACGTGATCGAGGCGCGCGGGTTCGGCGCCGCGTTCGGCCACTCGCTCGGACACGGGCTCGGACTCGAAGTCCACGAAGCCCCGCGCCTGTCGCGTACGAGCACCGACCCCTTACCCCAGGACTCGGTCGTCACGATCGAACCGGGCGTCTACATCGCCGGGCAGGGTGGCGTGCGCATCGAAGACGACGTGCACTTGTCGGCGGAGGGACCCATGCTTCTCTCCGACGGCCGAACGGAGCTTGTGGAGCTAGTTTAGGGACACTCTATTTCCATCGGTCCATGAACCTCGATATCATTGCGCGCTTGGTGCAGATCCTCAGGGAATCGCCCGAGCTCGGGGCGATCGAGGTGAGACGGGGGCTGTTCGGGGCGTGGTCGGCCGTCCGGGTCTCGCGGGCCGGCCACACGCCGGGGCCGGACCAGCTGGTGGTGACCCACGCGGCCCCGCCACCCACGCCGCCCTCCCTGGCCGAGGCGCCGCGGCCGTCGGCGCTCCTTGAGATCAAATCCCCGATGGTGGGCACCTTCTATGGGGCCCCGGAACCCGGGGCCGAGCCCTATGTCAAGGTCGGGAGCCGGGTGGCCTCGGGCCAGATGGTGTGCATCATCGAAGCGATGAAGATCATGAACGAGATCGAATCCGAGGTGCACGGCGTGATTCGCGAAGTCCTGGTCGAGAATTCCCAGCCCGTCGAGTTCGGGCAGACCCTCTTCCGAGTGGATCCCAATGGCTGAAGGCGCGAGCCCGGCAGGCGCCGGGGCCCCGTTCAATTTCAAGCAGGCGATCACGCAGATGGTCCAGCGGAACGGCTCGGACCTGCTGCTCAAGGTCGGCCGGCCGGCGACGATCCGGGTCAACGGCGACCTGGTGGGCCTGGACACCCAGCCGCTCAAGCCCGAGGAGCTGAAGTCGCTCGCCGAGCAGATCATGACGCCGCGCCAGGTGAAGGAGTTCGCGGAGCACAAGGAAGCGGATTTTGCGATCGGCGTGCCCGGGGTCGGCCGGTTCCGGACGAACGTCTACCAGCAGCGGGGCACGGTCGCCTTCGCCTTCCGGGCGATTCCCTACGAGGTGAAGGCGATCAAGGACCTGAACCTCCCGCCCGTCATGGAGGAGATCGCGGCCCGGCCCCGGGGGCTCGTCCTCGTCACCGGGGTCACGGGTTCTGGGAAGTCGACCGCGCTCGCCGCGCTCATCAACCACATCAACACGACGCGGCGCGTGAACATCATCACGATCGAGGACCCGATCGAGTTCCTCCATCGCGACCAGCTCGCCAACATCTCTCAGCGCGAGGTGGGGAACGACACGCTGTCCTTCAACTCGGCGCTGCGCCACGTGCTGCGGCAGGACCCGGACGTGATCCTGATCGGCGAGATCCGGGACATGGAGACGCTCGACACGGCCCTCAAGGCGGCGGACACGGGCCACCTCGTCTTCTCGACGCTCCACACGACCGACGCGACCCAGACGATCAACCGCGTGATCTCCTTCTTCCCGCCGCACCAGCACGACGAGATCCGCCACCTGCTCTCGACTGCGCTGCAGGCTGTCGTGTCGCTCCGCCTCGTGCCGCGCAAGGACGGCCGGGGCCGGGTGCCCGCGGCCGAGGTGCTGATCAACACCGCGGCGGTGCAGGACAACATCCGCGACCTGAGCAAGCAGCTCGCGATTCCCGACCTCATCGCCGAAGGCTCGGTCCAGTACGGGATGCAGAGCTTCGATCAGTCACTGTTCGGGTGGTTCCAACAGGGCGCGATCAGCTACGAGAGCGCGATGTTCTACGCCACGAACCCGAGCGAGTTCGCCCTGAAGATTTCGGGGGTCGATTCCGCGGCCTCGAAAGCCTTCGGCGGATCGCAGGTGCGCGCGGGCCGGACCGACCTGACACCCTGATGTTCAAGAAGGTCTTGGTCGCGAACCGCGGGGAGATCGCCCTGCGGGTGATTCGCGCGTGCAAAGAACTCGGGCTCGCGACGGTGGCGGTCTATTCGGAGGCCGACCGCGAGTCCCTGCACGTGCGGTTCGCCGACGACGACGTGTGCATCGGGCGCCCGCCCGCGCGCGACAGCTATCTGAACATCGCGCGCCTCATCGCGGCGGCGGAAATCACGGGCGCCGACGCGATCCACCCGGGCTACGGGTTCCTCGCCGAGAACAGCGAGTTCGCCGACACGGTCCGCGCCTCGAACATCACCTTCATCGGCCCCACGGCCGAGCAGATCCGCCAGATGGGCGACAAGGCCGCCGCGCGGAAGCTCGCCCACAAGCACAAGGTGCCCACGATTCCCGGGTCGCCGGGCCCGGTCGAGGACGCCGAGTCGGGCTTGAAGGTCGCCCATAAGATCGGGTTCCCCGTCATCGTGAAGGCCACGGCGGGCGGCGGCGGGAAGGGGATGCGGGTCGCGGCCGACGAGGACCAGTTCGCCCAGTCCTTCGGGCTCGCGAAGCAGGAGGCGCTGGCGGCCTTCGGGTCGGACACGGTGTACCTCGAGAAGTACCTCGAACGCCCGCGGCACGTCGAGATCCAGATCATGGGCGACGCCCACGGGCGCCTGATGCACCTGTGCGAGCGCGACTGCTCGGTGCAGCGGCGCCACCAGAAGCTGATCGAGGAAGCCCCGAGCCCCGCGCTCACCCCTGAGCTCCGCGACGCGATGGGGACCGCGGCGGTGCGACTTGCGGAGGCGATCGGATACGTCGGGGCGGGGACGGTCGAGTTCTTGCTCGACGACGGGGCGTTCTACTTCATGGAGATGAACACCCGGATCCAGGTCGAGCATCCGGTGACGGAGATGTGCACGAACTTCGACCTCGTGAAGGAGCAGATCCGGGTGGCCGCGGGCGAGCCGCTGTCGTTCGTCATGAATGGCGGCCGGCTGCGCGGCCACGCGATCGAGTGCCGCGTGAACGCCGAGGACCCGGCGCGGAACTTCCACCCCGCCCCGGGGGTCATCACGGCCTATCACCCCGCGGGCGGCCCCGGGGTCCGGGTGGACACCCACATCTACGCGGGCTACGCGGTGCCGCCGTTCTACGACTCGCTCCTGGCGAAGCTCATCGTCCACGGCAACTCGCGTGAGGAGGCGCTGAGCCGGATGCGGCAGGCGCTCGACTCCTTCATCATCGAGGGCGTGACGACGACGATCCCGTTTCTCTCTCGCGTCCTCCGCCACCCCGACTTCGTGGCGGGCCGGGTCGACACGCGCTTCGTCGACCGGAACCCCCAGCTCCTCACCGCCGAATGAGAATCGACGTCCACTTTACGCCAGCAGGTCTTGCGCCCGGGGACGTGAGCGGTCGCCCGGTGATCGTGATCGACGCCCTGCGGGCGACGACCACGGTCGTCACGGCCTTGGGTAACGGTGCGAAGGCGGTGATTCCCACCGCCACCCCCGA
Organism: Gemmatimonadales bacterium; assembly: GCA_035604455.1. Classification (GTDB taxonomy): domain Bacteria; phylum Gemmatimonadota; class Gemmatimonadetes; order Gemmatimonadales; family GWC2-71-9; genus AG25. Next base: position 4,871 of record DATNIM010000051.1, on the reverse strand, counting down.
GGAGGCCGTGCGCGTCGCCTCGAACCTGGAGAAGAACGGCGTGCTGCTCGCGGGCGAGCGGAAAAGCCTCAAGATCGAGGGCTTTAACCTCGGCAACTCGCCGGTCGAGATGCGGCCCGAGACCGTCGCGGGGAAGACGATCGTGTTGGCCACGACGAACGGTACGCCGGCCCTCGTGGCCGCGGCGGGCGGCGAACCCGTGTTGGTCGGCGCGGCCGCGAACTTCACGGCGACGGCCGAACGGGCGCGGGCACTGCTGCAGGACGGGAAGGACCTGATCATCCTCTGCTCTGGACGCGAGCGGCAGTTCGCGCTCGAGGACGCCTACACGGCGGGCCGGCTCGTGAAGGCCATCCGCAAAGGCTTGAAACCGGTCGAGTTGAACGATGCGGCCGTGGTCGCCGTGGCCCTCACCGGCGTCTACAAGAACTGGGTCGAGGCCTTCGAAGCGAGCGCCGCCGCGCGCCAGCTCGAGGAGGTCGAGCTCTCGGCCGACGTGGCGTTCGCGGCAAAGCCCGATCGCTTCCAGGTCGTGCCCCAGTATCTCGACCGCCGGATCACATGACGGACCGCCGCCAGGAGTTGATCGGCGTCGGCGCACTCGTCGCCGGGGTGTTCCTCGGACTCACCCTCCTCGGCACGGGGCTCACCGGTAGCTGGGGCGGCGCGATCGGGACGGGACTCTGGGAAGCCCTGGGCATCGGGGCCGTGCTGCTGCCCGTGCTCGGGATCGGCTGGGCCGTGGCCGCCTTCGGGCGGCTGGGCTCTCTCTCGGCGCTGCGCGCCGCCGCGCTCGGGGCAGGGCTCGTGCTGCTCCTGCCGTACGGGGTGGCGATCGCCGCGGGGCTCCGGATCGACGACCTCCGGCCGAGCTATGCGAGCTGGACGTCGGCGGAACGCCTGGCCGGACTCCTCCCTGCCTACATCGCGGCCGGGGTGGCCGGGGCCATCGGGACCGCGGGCGGTGCGCTCGCGGGGCTCTTCGCCATGTCCGCCCTCGGGATTCTCACGGTGGGGTGGCATCCGCTGGTCGTCTTGAGACAGCGCGAGCGTACACCCAAGCCCCGGGCGGAGCGCGAGCGCGAGCGCGAGCGCGAAGAGCCCGAGGAGCCCGAGCGCGAGGTCGCGGTCCTCCCTCCCCCGCGCCGCCCGCGCAAGCAGAAACCAGAGCCCCCGCCAGCGAAGCCTGAGCCCGTCCCCGAAGGTGTCCTGATCCCGCCGCTCGATCTCCTCGAGGCCGCGAAGCCCGACGAGGGGGACGGGGGCGCGGCCCAGATCGACGAGATGGGCCGCAAGCTGATCGACACCCTGCAGACCTTCCGCGTGGAAGGTTCGATCGCGGGCCGCACGGTGGGCCCGGTCGTGACGCAATACGAAGTCGCTCCCGGGCCCGGCGTGAAGGTCGGACGCATCGCGGCGCTCGCCGACGACCTGGCACTCGCGATGCGGGCCCAGAGTCTACGGATCGTGGCCCCGATCCCGGGCAAGGCGGCGGTCGGGATCGAAGTCCCGAACCCGGTCCCGCGCATGGTGACCATTCGCGAGCTGCTCGAGACCCCGGCGTATCGGCGCGCGCGCGCCCTGCCGGTTGCGCTCGGCCGCAACCTCGAGGGCGACGCCGTCGTGGACGACCTCGCGAAGATGCCCCACCTGCTGATCGCGGGCGTCACCGGGTCGGGGAAGTCGGTGTGCATCAACACGATCGTCACGAGTCTCATCTACGCGCACCCGCCCGAGAGGCTGCGGCTCCTGATGATCGACCCGAAGATGGTCGAGCTCTCGATGTACGCCTCCTTACCGCACCTCGGGCATCCGGTGGTGACGAACAACCACAAGGCCGCGCTCGTCTTCAAATGGGCGGTCGCCGAGATGGATCGCCGCTACCAGCTCCTCCATGCGAACCACACCCGGAACCTCTCCGACTTCAACCGCAAGGTGGAGCAGGGAAAGCCGCTCAAGGGGCCCCGCGAAACCCTCGCCACCCAAGCCGGCGTCCAGCGTGACCTGCCGCTCGACGCTGAGTACAAAGGCGGGGTGCTGCCCTACATCGTCCTCGTCGTAGACGAGCTCGCGGATCTGATGCTCACCGTGGCGGGCGAGGTCGAGACGCCCCTCGCCACGCTGGCCCAGAAGGCCCGGGCGATCGGCATCCATTTGATCCTCGCCACGCAACGGCCCTCGGTGAACGTCATCACGGGTCTCATCAAGGCCAACTTCCCCTGTCGGATCGCCTTCCGGGTCTCGGCCAAGGTCGACAGCCGGACGATCCTCGATCAGAACGGCGCCGAAAGCCTGCTCGGGAACGGTGACATGCTCTTCCTTCCGCCGGGCAAGAGCGAACCGATGCGGCTCCAGGGTGCCTACATCTCGACGGAAGAAACCGAGCGCGTCATGGAGTGGTATCGGGCGCACTCGCCGGAGGCGGTGGGCGAGAAGCTGAAGCAGGCGATGGCCGAGGAGATGGCGGCGATCGAGGCGGCCGAGCGGTCGGACGGCGGGTTCCCGACCGACGATGGCGCGGGGGAGCGGGACTCCCTGTTCCGCCAGGCCGCCGAAGTGTGCATCCAGAACCAGCTCGGCTCGACGTCGCTCTTGCAGCGACGGATGAGCATTGGCTACGGCCGCGCGGCCCGCATCATTGATCAGCTCGAGCTGGCCGGGATTCTCGGGCCCGCGAACGGATCCAAGCCGCGCGACGTGCTCGTGGGGCTCGAAGAGTTGGACGAGATCTGCGGACCGGCCTGAGCGTGAACGGTTCACAGGGAACGGCCGGCGGCCGTGTGATTCGCGTCGGATGGCGTGGCGCGATAGCTCGGTCTAGCGTCCTCGCCGTGGCGGCGCTTGCTGTGGCTCAGGGAGCGTACGCACAGCGACCCGATACGGCGCTGCTCAGACAGGCGCGGGCGGTCTTTCAGCCGCTCGCGGCCAACTTCGCCACGCCCGATGCGCCCGTTTCCCAGGCCCGCGTGGCGCTTGGACAGCTGCTCTTCTTCGACCCCCGCATTTCGCTCGATGGCACGGTGAGCTGCGCACGCTGTCATCAGCCCGCGCTCTACGGGACCGACGGACTCGAGTTCCCCCGCGGAGTCGAGAATCGCTTGAATCCGCGGAACGCACCCACGGTCCTGAACGCGGCACTGCAGTTCGTCGAACACTGGCGCGGCGATCGGGCGTCGGTCGAAGACCAAGCCACAAAGGCGCTCCTCGGTGCCGCGAGCTTCGGGCTGCCGAGCTACGACACGGCCGTCGCGCGCCTCAAGACGCTCGGGTACAGCGCGGCGTTTGCGGCGGCCTTCCCCGACGACACGGTGCCCGTGAGCGCCGTGAACTGGGGGCGGGCGATCGGGGCGTACGAGCGAACGCTCGTTACGCCCGCGCCCTTCGACGCATTCCTCCGCGGGGAAAACGCGCTCGACGCGCGGGCCCGGGCGGGACTCTCCACGTTCCTGCGTGTCGGGTGCGCCACATGCCACGACGGCATGGGGGTGGGCGGTGGGAAATATCAGCCCTTCGGCGTGGTCAAACAGTATTGGCTCGAGACCGGGAGCACGGTGATCGACTCGGGGCGCTACGCCGTGACAAAAAATCCCGACGATCTCTACGTGTTCAAAGTGCCCACGCTTCGCAACGTGGCCATGACGCCACCCTACTTTCACGACGGCTCTGCGGCCACGCTGCCCCTCGCGGTGCGCACGATGGGTCGGGTGCAGCTCGGTCGCGAACTCAGTCAGCAAGAGATCGACGACCTCATCGCCTTCCTCGAAAGCCTCACCGGCGCGTTGCCCGAGAACTTCGCCCGAGCCCCGACGCTCGCCCCGACCCTCCACTAAGGGGGACGAGGTCACTCGGCGATGGCTGATGCGCTAAAGCCGCTCGCTCGCGCTCGAACCCGCCTGCCGCGCTCGCTCGTCCACGCGCTGCGGCGCGTGCGCACCGCGGGCTACTGGCTCCTGCAGCCGCTCGACACCCTGCTGCGCCCGTTTGTGCCCGCGACGCGTCGCGCTCCCCGCCCGCCGCTGTGGCTCAGGCGACACGCCGGTCCGATCCGGGATTTCGACCGCGCGGCGGCCGAGCTGTCCGCTGTCATTGGCGCGCGGGCGCTCCTCCAGGAGAGTGACGCGGTCCTGGACATCGGGTGTGGCTGCGGATCGATGGCGCTCGAGTTTCGCAACGTGCTCGGGGCCCACGGCAGCTATGTCGGCTTTGACGTGCACCGCCCGTCGATCGCGTGGTGCAAAAGACATTTTGCGAGCGACCCGCGGTTCCGCTTCGAGCTCGCGTCCCTTGAGACGGCCTGGAGCCGGGGTGGCGAGGCGGTGTCTCAGTACCGCTTCCCGGCGGCCGATGACAGCATGACGTTCGTGCTCGCGAAATCCGTATTCACCCACCTGCTCGAGGAAGATGCGAGGCACTACCTCCGCGAGCTCCGGCGCGTCTTGCAGGAGGGTCGTCGCGCGCTCGTCACGGCCTTTCTTCTCGGGGAGGAAGGTGATCCGAGGTTCCCCTACGGGGGTCCCGACCTCTGGTGGCGGATGAGCAACCGGCCCGAAGCGGGCGTCGCCTTCAAGCGCTCGCGCTTTGTCGCGGAGGCTCGAGCTGCGAACCTGCGTGTGGTCGAGCTGATCCGGGGCTACTGGTCGGGGGACCAGACGGGACCAACGCTACAGGACATCGCCATTCTCGGTTGACGAACGCAAGGATCGACGACGTCCATCCGGTAATCGGTAATTGGCGAAGTGCCACCACAAAGTAGTCACTCGAGTGTCAGCACTCGGTAGTCAGTACATTGGGCTGAAAACCCGTCCAGAGGGGATCAGACCCGTGAACAAAAAGGCCCGCTCGAGACCCGACGGGAGGCGATGGTAGCGGCC
>DATNIM010000050.1:0-4713 GCA_035604455.1 Gemmatimonadales bacterium | reverse complement strand
CTGGCGTTAGCCAGTGCCGCGGCGCGAATTTCCAGCGGGTCGGGGACGCTGGTTCGGTAGGTCTCAACCGCCGCCTCCACCGCGCTCGCCGCTGGTTCGACGATGGTGACATGGCCGGGGTCGTACATCACGTCGCGACCTCCTTCGGACCGAGTGGTGACCAGAGGGATTCCACACAAGGCGTACTCCACCGTCGCGTTGGTGGCCCCCTCGATCGCCGACAGCAACAGACCGCACCGCGACTGGCTGAGCAGACGTCGTACGGCATGGGCATCAAGGAACCGGTGCCCGCCTTCGGACGAATAGTTGACGTAGCGCAGCCCCCGGTAGCGCGCGGCCAGGTCCGCGATGGAGTCGGTGCTGCCAAACACCGCAAACGTGATCAGGGCCAAATTGTTCACGCCGTGCGCCAGCTCGTGCCGTTTGAACGCGTCCGTACGCGCATTGTGAACGGCGTCGTACAGTTTCGGCTGCTCAAGCTCGGGATAGTACAGCCGTTCGTCGACGAACGCCGAGTTGCAAGCCCAGATCGCACCCACGCCTCGCGACCTGACCAGCGCGGCGTCTTCCTCGGTCGCGGCCAGCGACCACAGCCTGGCGTTGGGATGGTCTCGTCTCAGCGCAGTGTTCAGCTCGGCGAGCTCGCCGAGCAGATCCGCTATCCTCCAGGCCGGCCGCGTCACGATGTGGCACTCGCGCCCCTGGGCGAACTGGAGGGCCATTCGGGCACCCCACACCGCGCCCCACCCGGCCGAGATCACGCACACCAGCGGATCGCGCCAGAGCACCAGGAAGGTCGTCGTCGCGATCTGCTTACTCTCGCTCAACGGCGCTCCCCCGCCGGCCAACCTCGTCTACGGGGTGGCATATCCAGAGCGCGTTGTAACCGGACACGCCGCGGAAGTGATGGTCCGCTTCGGGTCGAGAGCGGACGTTGGGTTCCTGCCCGAGAGCGGACATTCTGGGCCCAGCCAGCTAGGAACGTGGCGGCGCACAATAGAACAGTCAACATGTCGCGCTCACCGGGATCGAACAGCATGAAGTTAAGCTGCGCGTTTGCACTGGCGGTAATCGCCTCGATCTGTTCCGCAGTCGCCCACGCGGAGCCCACCGGTTGGCAGCCTGCTCCGGGTCATATCCAGGTCCCGATTTGGCCGGGCCCAGCCCCGGATCCGCAACCGGTCCCTGGCCCCGAGACCTGGACGAAGGGCGCGGTGACGAACGTCACCCGCCCGACGATGACGGTCTATTCGCCAGCGGTATCGAACACCCACGCAGCGGTCGTCGTCATTCCAGGCGGAGGTTTTCAGTTGCTGGCCATCGATCTCGAAGGAACCGAGATTTGCGATTGGCTGACGTCCCGAGGCATCACCTGCATCTTGCTGAAGTGGCGAGTGCCAAGTCCCCCGTATGATTGGCGATGCGATTGCCGTCCCCACAATCTGGCGATCTCGGTTCCCTCGTTGGAGGACGTCCAACGGACCTTGAGGTTGGTGCGCACTCGCTCGGTGGAGCTGCGGATCGATCCGCGCAAGATTGGCGTGATCGGGTTTTCGGCAGGCGGATTTCTGGTGGTCGAGGCGAGCACGCACTTTGACGATCGCCTCTATCCGCCGACGGACGCCGTCGACCAAGAGAGCGCCCGTCCGGACTTCGCGATCGCGATTTATCCTGGGCACCTCGGCATGGAGAAGGACAGCATCGCGCTGAATCCCGATATCGCGAGCGCAATCACGTCGAAGGTGCCTCCAACCTTTCTTCTCCAAAACGAGGACGACCACGTCGACATGGTCGAAGATGCACTGAGCTACTACATGGGGCTCAAGAAGGCGGGAGTCCCAGTTGAGTTGCACTCGTACGCTCAGGGCGGCCACGGCTTCGGGCTCCATGCGAAAAAGCTTCCGGTGTCGGGGTGGCCTCAACTGGTTGAGAAGTGGCTCGGAACAATCGGCGTACTTCACGAGTGAACCGAGCACCACGATGGCGGCGGCTAGGGGGGCGATCGCGAGGATCGCTCCTTGCTGACCCGGCGGTGGGTCTGCTTTGGGTCGGAAGCGACGTCTGGCCCCTGCCCGAGAGCGGACGTTCGGCCACCTTTGTGCGGGCCGTCCTGGAGCGCGTCAGGGCGGGATGAGCGGGCAAACTCAAGCCGCGCGAACCAGCTTCGCGGCGCAACGCGCGAAGGTCCGCTTTGGGGCGTTAGCAGACACTGGGACATGGCCGGACAGCGGACATTCGCGCTGGCCGCCAACGAGCCCGCCTGAAGGTCCGACAGCAATGCCGGCTAGTCGCGCTGAAAGATCAACACGCCGCGGTCTTTGATCGCCGGCCAGACCCGCAGATCGGTCTTCGGCTGAGCAAGTCGCAGATCGACCTTCACGGGGATTACCGTGCCGAGGCGTTCCGTCCACCAAGCTTTGTTGAACATCGCATATGCGATGGCTTCACCTAGCTCCTCGCCCGGCAATGGCTCGACTAGAAAGCCAAGGTCGAGGTCGGGCACAAGATCCGGGGCTTCTTTCGGCGTGCGTAGCCCCGTCGCCCTCGAACCGAAGACCCAGACGCGCGTAATGCGGGCTTCGCTTGCCGCCCACGCCTGCACCGCCTCAATCCAATCTTGGGGAGTCTCGAAAAAGAGATCGGCCACGCAGCTGAAGACAGCACCGATTCCCGGCTCGCGCCACCTTGCCCTCAGCCGTCGCGCTTCATCGGGATGACCTTGCCGCCTTCCTTCAGGCCGTCGAGGTAGTCGCTCCACCACTGCGCCATCTTCACCCGTTTTTGCCAGTGAGCGCCGCGGTGGTAGGCGGCGCGCACCGTGTCGGTGTCGCCGTGGGCCAAGGCGCGCTCGATGGCGTCCACGCTCCACTTGCCGGACTCGTTCAGGAGCGTGCTGGCGGTGGACCGGAAGCCATGGGAGGTCATCTCGTCGGCGGAGTAACCCAGGCGCCGCAGAGCAGCGTTCAACGTGTTCTCTGACATCGGTCGAAGCGGAGTGCGGACAGAGGGGAACACGAACCGGCCATCTCCGGTGAGTTGCCTCGCCTCTTCGAGAATCGCCACAGCCTGATGCGACAGCGGCACGACGTGCTCTCGGTTCATCTTCATCCGGCTGCCCGGGATGCGCCACAGGGCTTTGTCCAGGTCTATTTCCGACCACTCGGCTCGCCTAAGCTCGCCTGGGCGCACGAAGACGTGGGGCGCCAGTCGTAACGCCCATTTGGTGGTGGGATGACCCTCGAACCCCTCGATGGCTCGAAGGAGCGCCCCAACGCCCTTGGGATCGATGATCGCCGCGTGATGTTTCACCTTCGGGGACACCAGAGCGCCCTGCAGATCAGCCGCAGCGTTGTGCTTGGCGCGCGTTGTCGCCACCGCATACCGAAAGACGCGGCCCGAGAACGCCAGGAGCCGCTTCGCCGTCTCATAGCGGCCGGACAGTTCGACCCGCTTCAGCACGGCCAGGAGTTCGTACGGCTCGATCTCCGCGATCGGGCGCTGCCCAAGGGCCGGCTCGAGCAGGTCCAGGAGCCAGCGGGCCTTGGTGGTCGTGATGTCCTTCAGGCCCTCGCGTTCTCGCTTGGCGATGAACTCTTCCGCCACTGCCTTGAAGGTGTTGGCCGCGCTCACCGACGCTGCTGCTGCCGCGCGCTTCTTCTCGAAAGCCGGATTCGCGCCATCCGCGATGAGCTTGCGCGCTTCATCGCGGCGCTTACGTGCTTCTTTCAGGCCGACGTCTGGGAAGACGCCGATCGAAAGCTGCTGTTCCTTGCCCACGTGACGGTACTTGAGCCGCCACAGCTTCCCGCCCGACGGCCTAACGATCAGGAGCAAGCCACCCTCGTCATGCAGCTTGAACTGCGCTGCGCGCGGCTTAGCAGCCCGGATTGAAGCGTCAGAAAGAGCCATGCTGGGGGTCACTCCGATCGAACGGTTCTCGTGTGACCCCCAGAGTGACCCCCGATCCGCGCCGATCAGTAGCGCACGTCGGCGGCCATCGATGAAGCTCCACCGCGCTCATATATCTGATTTTTAGGAGTTTTCCTACCCGTCGACGGACATCGGCGAACAAAGAAGTGGTGCCCCAGGTCGGACTCGAACCAACACGCCCTTGCGGGCAACAGATTTTGAGTCTGCCGCGTCTACCATTTCGCCACTGGGGCTTCGCCACAAGGCGAGCGCTTCAGGCTATAGAGCCCGCTCGCCGAATTGGGGAGGGGGCGTGGCGCGGTTGCGCATCTCGATCGTCGGGCCGACGGGGTCGGGGAAGAGCACGCTGGGACGCCGGCTGTCCGAAGCGCTCGGGATCGCGCGCATCGAGCTCGACGCCATCAACCACCAGGCCGGCTGGCGTGACCTGAACACCCATGACCTGCCGGACTTCGCCCGCCGGGTCGAGGCGGCGACGGCGGGCGACGCATGGGTGTGCGACGGCAACTACTCCACCATCCGCCACCTCGTCTGGGGCCGCGCCACCGACGTGGTCTGGCTGGATCTCGGGCCGGCCGTCTTCATGCCGCGTCTGCTGGCCCGTTCGTTCATGCGGTCTCTGACCAGGCGTGAATTGTGGAACGGCAACCGCGAGACCTGGCGCGGGTGGCTCGAGCCCGACCATCCCGTGCAGTTCACGCCACGCACCTGGCGCGACCGCCGCCGGCGCTATGAGGCGCTGATGGTGGCACCGGAGTGGACCCACATTCGCTTCCACCGCCT
>DATNIM010000049.1:0-37136 GCA_035604455.1 Gemmatimonadales bacterium | reverse complement strand
TCGTCACCGAGGCGAGCATGCCGGTCTTAAACTCGAGCCCGTGGTGGGGTCGGTAGGTGTAGTCCACCTTCAAGCCCTCGGTGTTGAAGCTCCGGTCCTCGCTCAGATTGTACGGTGTCGGGCTCGGGTAGAAGACAAAGGATGGGACGTCGGTCGGGCCCGGGGTGTACGTCAGGCTGCCGTCGCGGAAGTACGGGCCCACGAACAGCTCCGAGGCGCGGCCCGTCTCGCCTGAGTCGGCGATGAAGCGGTGCCGCCAGATGAGGTTGACGAACCCGTTCACGTCCTGCTGATGGTCGTCGACCGTGGTCAGCGTCGAGTCGTACGGGACGGCAAACCGCGTGCGCGACCGGTTGATGTCGAGCGTCACGAGGTCGCGGTCGTTGGGCACGAACTGCAGCTTCCCAAATCCAAAGATGTCTTGCCCCTGATTGTGGTAGTTCTCCAACGTATTGGTGGCGGAGTCGAGGACGATCGGCTCTTGGCGCATATCGGTGCCGTCGCGCGCCCCGGACAAGAAGAAGCCCCACCTGCCGATGTTGTCACTCACCGCGAGCGACTGGCCGTTCGCGGCAAATGAGCCCCCGTAGGTCGACAGGTCTTCGTGGAGCCCGCCGGTTGGGATGCGAGTGGCGATGTTGATGATCGCCGTATTCTTGTTGCCCCATTCGGCATCCCAGCCACCGGTCTGAAAATCGATGTTGTTGACGACCTCGGGGTCGAAGAGCTCGTTCAGGCTTCCCGAGATCCCTGACGGCACCGGAATGCCGTCGACCACATACGTGTATTCGTCGTGCTGCCCGCGGATGTGCACCTCGCCGGTGGGCGCCCGGGCGGCGCCAGCGATCGACTGCTGGACGATCTGGGAGGTCGTGAGCGTCGGGGCGCCGTGAAAATTGTTCTGGTCGAAAATCTGATCGCCCGACCGTGTGTCGACCGCGATCGGGGCCGCGGCGCTCACCTGGATCGCCTGTAGGTTGAGCGGCACCGGGTTCATCCTGAAGGCGACCGCGACGGGCGTTTCGCCGCCCGTGACCTGGGCGTCGCGGATCGACGGGCTATAGCCGAAGTACCGCACCTCGACGGAGTAGGTACCGGCGGCCAAGTTGTGCACGATGAAGTGACCGAACGGGTCGGTGAGCGTCGTGGCGACCGTGGTCCCGTTCTGCGACAACGTTACGGTCGCGCTTGGGATCGGTTTTCCGCTGATACTGTCGATCACGGTGCCCGCGACGTCTCCCGTGGGTGCGGGCAGCGCGGCGAGCGGATGTGCGGCAACGGCCGCAAACAGCGCGGCCCCGAAAGCGAGGTACGAGAGCGGCGACATGGTCTCTCCCAGGCACAATGGAACGCGGCGACGCCCGGGCGATTTCCCGGGGCGACGGATTCAGTGTGTCCGCCTGTCAGGCGGGACCTAGGAGAGGCTTGGTGGTGCGCGCGACTGCGGGTGGGTTGTCCGGACGCTACGGCCCGGCACGGCGACGGCGGCGAGCGGCTGTGCCAGCGCGCGGCCTTCGCGGAGCCGCGGGACAACTGGGGCGGCGACGTCCCATGCGGCGTTGAGGAACTGGCAGAAGGCGTCAAGGCCGTGCGCGTGAGGACAGGTCTCGGTGGAGCGGGACTCGAAGTGAGGGATCGCTTGCCCCGCCGGCGCCCCGTCCTCAAGGGCATCGGCGAGCGCCACGCTGCCCGGTACGCCGAGCTCGAGCAGCGCGCAGGCAAACGCGACGATTCGCAACATTTTGCGGGACCGTGACATGCTGGGCCTCCTACCCGGGAGCCCGGTTCGGGTTCCGGTCCGCTACGGAGCCCGGCCCCCGTTAGCGCCCCCTTGATGGGGCCCCGAAAAGCTTTGACGCGGTCTTAACTCTCGCCGCGCTACTGTTTCCCCCAGTTCAGGCTCAGGGAAAGACAAGCCATGCTCGACGTGTTCTACATCGCGCTCACCTTGGTGTTCTTCGGGCTCATGCTCGCCTACGTCCGCGGCTGCGAGGTGCTCGGGCGCCGCTCGGAGAGTGAGGACCGCGCGCCATGATGTTCGACTCGGTGGTCGGCGGGCTCACCGCCGTGGCGATCCTGGTCTACCTGCTCTACACACTGCTCCGACCGGAGAAGTTCTGACATGACGTTCGAAGGATGGGTGCAGATCGCGATCTACTCGATCGCGTTGCTCCTCGTCACGAAGCCGCTCGGGATCTACATGCTGAAGGTCTACGAGGGGTCGATCACCTGGTTGCGGCCCGTCGAGAACGCCCTGTACCGCATGGCGGGGGTCGACCCGAACGAGGACCAGCACTGGACGCAGTACGCCACGTCGGTCGCGCTGTTCAGCCTTGCGACCATGCTCTTGACGTACGTCGTGCTCCGGCTCCAGGACCGACTGCCCTTCAATCCCCAGCACATGGCGGCCGTGGTGGACCGCCAGGCCTTCGAGACCGCCGCTTCGTTCACGACGAACACGAACTGGCAGTCGTACTCGGGCGAGACGACGATGTCGTATTTCTCGCAGATGACCCAGCTCGCCTACCACAACTTCATGTCCGCGGCCGAAGGCGTGGCGGTAGCCATCGCGTTTGCGCGGGGTATCGCGCGCCGCTCGGGCGGCCGACTCGGGAACTTCTGGGCGGACGTCGTCCGCGGGACCCTGTATCTCTTCCTCCCGCTCTCCGCCGTCTTCGCGCTCTTGCTCGTGCAGCAGGGCGCCATCCAGAACTTCGCCCATTACATCACGGCCACGACGCTCGAAGGGGCGAAGCAGGTCATCGCGATGGGCCCCGTGGCGAGCCAGGAGGCGATCAAGCAGCTCGGCACCAACGGCGGCGGGTTCTTCAACGCCAACTCCGCCCACCCCTTTGAGAACCCGACGCCGTGGACGAACTTCTGGCAAATGCTCGCGATCTTCGCGGTCTCGGCCGGGCTCACCTACACCTTCGGCCGGATGGTGAAGAACCAGAAGCACGGCTGGGCGCTGTGGGCTGCCATGTACATCCTCTTCATCGCGGGCGTCGGCGTGAGCTACTGGGCCGAGGCGGCCGGCAATCCCATCCACGCCGCGCGCGGGGTGGACATCGTCGCGTCCGCCACGAACCCCGGCGGCAACATGGAAGGCAAGGAGGTCCGGTTCGGGATCGCGAACTCGGCGCTGTATGCGACCATGACGACCGACGCCTCCTGCGGGTGCGTCATCGCGATGCACGATTCCTTCACCCCGCTCGGCGGGCTCGTGCCGCTCGTGAACATGCAGCTCGGCGAGCTCGTCTTCGGCGGGGTCGGCGCAGGCCTCTACGGCATGCTCGTGATGGTCATCCTCACCGTGTTCATCGCGGGGCTCATGGTGGGCCGAACGCCTGAGTACTTGGGCAAGAAGATCCAGGCACGCGAAGTCCAGATGGCGATGCTCTACGTCCTCGTCTTTGCGGGCGCCGTGCTCACGCTCGCCGCGATCGCCTCCGTGACGAAACAGGGCCTCGCCGGGCTCAACAACGCAGGTCCCCACGGGCTGTCGGAGATCATCTACGCGTTCACCTCCACGGCGGCCAACAACGGGAGCGCGTTCGCCGGGCTGAACGGGGCCACGTACTTCTACAACACGCTCCTCGGCTTGAACACGCTCATCGGCCGGTTCGCGATGCAGGTGCCGATGATCGCGCTCGCGGGGTTTTTGGCCGAGAAGAAGGTGGTCCCCGAGTCCGCCGGCACGTTCCCGGTGACGACGCCGCTCTTCGTCGTGCTGCTCGTGTCCGTGATCCTGATCGTCAGCGCGCTCACGTTCTTCCCGGTGCTCTCGCTCGGCCCGATCGTCGAGCACCTGTTCATGCAGGTGGGGAGGCTGTTCTAACATGGCCATCACCAAGCGACCGCTCTTCGATCCGCCGATCGTCAAGCGCGCCATCCGCGACTCGTTCGTGAAGACGGCGAGCTTGCGGCACATGGTCAGGAACCCCGTCATGTTCGTCGTGCTCATCGGCAGCGCGCTCACGACGCTCGTTCTCGTCCGCGACATGTTGAACCACGGATCGGACATCTGGTTCACCCTGCAGCTCGCGCTGTGGCTCTGGTTCACGGTGGTGTTCGCGAACTTCGCGGAGGCGATGGCCGAAGGCCGCGGCAAGGCCCAGGCGGACACGCTGCGCAAAGCGCGTACTGAGACGACCGCGAAGAAGCTGCGCGATCCGAAGGACCGCTCCGCCTGGGACCCGACGCCCGCGGGCGGGCTCCGGCGGGGGGACGTCGTGGTCTGCCTGCCCGGCGACATGATTCCGGGCGACGGCGAGGTCGTGGACGGCGTGGCGTCGGTCGACGAGTCCGCGATCACCGGCGAGTCGGCCCCGGTCATCCGCGAGTCGGGCGGCGACCGGTCGGCGGTCACGGGCGGTACCCGGGTCCTGTCGGATTACCTAGTCATCCGCATCACCGCGAACCCGGGCTCGACCTTCCTCGACCGGATGATCGCGCTGGTCGAGGGCGCGCAGCGCCAGAAGACCCCGAATGAGATCGCGCTCACGATCCTCCTCTCGGGACTCACGGTCATCTTCGTGTTCGCCGTGGCGACGCTCCAGCCCTTCGCGATCTACAGCGGCGGCTCGGTGTCGATTCCGGTGTTGATCTCGCTGCTCGTCTGCCTGATCCCCACGACCATCGGCGGCCTCTTGTCCGCCATCGGGATCGCGGGGATGGACCGCATGATCCAGCAGAACGTCGTCGCGATGAGTGGCCGCGCGGTTGAGGCGGCCGGGGACGTGAACACCCTGCTCCTCGACAAGACCGGCACGATCACCCTGGGCAACCGTCAGGCGGTCGAGTTCGTGCCCGTGGCGGGCGTCACGGCGGAGTATCTCGCGGACCGGGCCCAGCTCGCGTCCTTGCCGGACGAGACGCCCGAGGGGCGGAGCATTGTCGTGCTCGCGAAAGAGAAGTTCGGACTGCGGGGCCGCACGCTCTCTGAGGGCAAGCGGGGCGCGATCGGCAGCAAGGCGGACGGCGGGGAAGGGGCGCTCGAGCAGATGGTGCTCGTGCCGTTCTCCGCCGCGACGAGGATGAGCGGCATCAACGCCGGCACGCTCGAGCTGCGCAAGGGTGCGAGTGAGGCGGTGATGCGCTGGGTGCGCGAGCACGGCGGGGAGGTGCCCACGGCGCTCATGCCCGTGGTCGAAGGCATCGCGCGCCAGGGGGGAACGCCGCTCGTCGTGGCCGAGCGCGGCAACGGCAGCGGCGCCCGCGTCCTCGGCGTCATCAACCTGAAGGACGTCGTGAAGGGTGGCATCCGCGAGCGCTTCGGCCAGCTCCGGGCCATGGGCATCCGGACCGTGATGATCACGGGCGACAACAAGCTCACCGCCGCCGCGATCGCGGCCGAAGCGGGCGTGGACGATTTCCTTGCCGAGGCCACGCCGGAAGACAAGATGGCCTTGATCAAGCACGAGCAGGCGGGTGGCCGGCTCGTCGCGATGACGGGCGACGGCACGAACGACGCGCCGGCGCTCGCGCAGGCCGACGTCGCGGTCGCCATGAACACGGGGACGCAGGCGGCCAAGGAAGCCGGCAACCTGATCGACCTGGACTCGAATCCGACGAAGCTCATCGAGGTCGTGGAAATCGGAAAGCAGCTGCTCATCACGCGGGGCGCGCTCACGACCTTCTCGATCGCCAATGACGTGGCGAAATACTTCGCCATCATCCCGGCCATGTTCGTCACCACCTATCCGCTGCTGCAGGCCCTGAACATCATGCGCCTGCATTCGGCGCAGTCGGCCATTCTCGCGAGCGTGATCTTCAACGCGCTCATCATCATCGCCTTGATCCCCCTCGCCCTGCGCGGCGTGCGGTATCGTCCCGCGCCCGCGGCCGCCATTCTCCGGCGCAACCTCTGGATCTACGGGGTGGGCGGGATCCTCGTACCCTTCATCGGTATCAAGGCGATCGACATGCTCCTCGTGCTCTTCCGGATGGTGTGACCGTGTTCAAGAACCAGTTCCGCCCGACGATCGTCCTGACCCTGGTCCTCTGCGTGCTCACCGGGCTCGTCTACCCCGGCGTGATCACGGGCCTGGCACAGGTCCTCTTTCCCTGGCAGGCGAACGGATCGCTCGTCACCGGGGCGAACGGGCAGGTGCAGGGGAGCGCCATCATCGGGCAGCAGTTCGCGCGGGCCGACTACTTCCACAGCCGCCCCTCGGCCGCTGGCGCGGGATACGACGACACGCTCACGGGCGGCACGAACAAGGGCCCCACGGATTTGAAGCTTGCCGACACGCTGATCGCGGGCGCCGTCGATAGCGAGGTCAAACTCGATGGGGCGGTGAAAGGGCACTTGCCCTCCGATCTCGTCACGTCGTCTGCGTCCGGGATCGATCCGCACATTTCCCCGGCGAGCGCCTTCCTGCAAGTTGCTCGCGTCGCGCGGGCACGCCATCTCGACACGGCCGCCGTGCGCGCGCTCGTCGATCGTCACGTCGAAGGCCGGCAGTTCGGGGTCTTCGGCGAGCCGCGGGTGAAC
This sequence comes from Gemmatimonadales bacterium, assembly GCA_035604455.1. Lineage (GTDB taxonomy): Bacteria > Gemmatimonadota > Gemmatimonadetes > Gemmatimonadales > GWC2-71-9 > AG25. The sequence goes on along the minus strand of DATNIM010000049.1, from coordinate 30,640 downwards.
GTCGTCCTCCTGAACCTCGCCCTCGACAGCCTGAGCCAGCGTCATTAGGGGCCGCGGCCCCGCATGACGCCGCTCAGCGCCTTCGGGCTTTGCGCCGTCACGGCCATGCTCGTGTGTTACGCGCTCGAAGCGCGTCACCAGGCCTTCATTCTCGCATTCGCCGGTGCCTGTGTCCTCGGGTCGGTCTACGGGTTTCTCCAAGGGGCATGGCCCTTCGGCGCCGTCGAGCTCGTGTGGGCGGGCGTCGCCCTGCGGCGCTGGTCGCGACGCGAGCGCTGACCAGGCGTTGCCCGCGCGGGTAAGTTGAACGCCGCCATGGACAATCGTCCCTCCCCCGAAGCGCTCCTTCAGCGGCTCCGCGAAGAAGAAGCCCGCGCGGCCCGCGGGCGGCTCAAGATCTTTTTCGGCGCCTCCCCTGGCGTCGGCAAGACCTACGCCATGCTCGAGGAAGCCCGCGCCAAGCGGCGCGAAGGAGTGGACGTGATCGTCGGCGTCGTCGAGACGCACGGCCGCGCCGAGACCACGGCCCTCCTCGACGGCTTTGAGGTCGTGCCGCGCAAGCAGATCGACTACCGGGGCGTCGCCTTGGAGGAGTTCGACGCCGACGCCGTGATCACCCGGCGGCCCACGCTCGTCCTCGTGGACGAGCTCGCCCACACGAACGCGCCCGGCTCGCGGCACGCCAAGCGCTGGCAGGACGTCGAGGACCTGCTCGCTGCGGGCATCAGTGTCTATACGACCCTCAACGTGCAGCATCTCGAGAGCTTGAACGACATCGTGGCACAGATCACCGGGGTCCACGTGCGGGAGACCGTGCCCGACTCGCTGCTCGACGAGGCCGACGAGGTGGAGCTCGCGGACCTGTCAGCCGACGACCTGCTCAAGCGCATGAGCGAAGGCAAGGTCTACGTGCCGGACCAGGCGGCGCGGGCGATTCAGGAGTTCTTCCGCAAAGGCAACCTGATCGCGCTGCGGGAGCTCGCGCTGCGCCAAACGGCCGAGCGCGTCGACGCGCAGATGCGCGGCTACATGCGCGAGCACGGCATCCGGGAAATCTGGTCGGCGGCCGACCGGATCCTCGTGTGTATCGGACCCAATCCGCTCGGCGCCCGGCTGATCCGGGCCGCGAAGCGGATGGTGGGCGGGCTCAAGTGCGACTGGGAAGTCCTGTTCGTCGAGGCCCCGGGCCTCCGGATCTCGGCGTCGGACCGCGCGGCACTCGTCGAGAACCTCCAGCTCGCCCAACAGCTTGGGGCGAAGACCGTGACGCTGAGCGGCCTGAACGCGGCCGAGGAAGTGCTCGCCTACGCTCGCGCCAACAACGTCACCAAGATCATCGTCGGCAAGCCGACCCACCCGGCGTGGCGCGACATGCTGTTCGGATCGATGCTCGACCAGCTGGTGCGCGGCAGCGGGGACGTGGACGTCTACGTGATGACCGGAGATGTGGAGCCGAGCGTGCGCGCGCGGGGCCCCCGGGTCGACCGCGGCGCCTGGGCGCCGGTCGGGCACTACGTCTGGTCGACGCTCGCGGTCGTCTTCTGCGCGGCGATCAACCTGGCCGTCTTTCGGTTTCTGACGCTCACCGACGTCGCCATGGTGTTCCTGCTCGTGGTCGCGGTGGTCGGGTCCCGCTACGAGCGCGGTCCCACGATCGTCGCCTCGTTCTTGGGCATCGCGCTGTTCGATTTCTTCTTCGTGCCGCCGCGCTTCACCTTCGCGGTGTCGGACGTGAGCTACATCCTGACGTTCGGCGTGATGCTCGTGATCGCCCTGTTGATTTCGGGTCTCACGCTCCGGATCCGCGCCCAGGCCGAAACGGCCCGCGTGCGCGAGCGGCGGACGGCTGCCCTGTACGCCATGACGCGGGAGCTCGCGGCCGTGCGCGGCGAGGCCGAGATCGTCACCACGGCCTCACGCCACATGCGGAGCACGTTCGGGACGCCGGTGCAGATCCTCGTGCCGTCGGACGACCGACGGCTCGAGGTCCCGGTAGGCACGCCGCTCGCCTATCCGATCGACGACAAGGAGCAGAGCGTGGCAGCGTGGGTGGCCGAGCGACAGCACATCGCCGGGGCCGGCACGGACACGCTTCCCGCCGCCCAGGGGCTGTACCTGCCGCTTGTGGCCGCGACGGGGCTCGTGGGCGTGCTCGGCGTGCGCCCGAGCGATCCGAAGCAGTTCCAGGATCCCGTGGCCCTCCAGCTGCTCGAGACCTTTGCCTCCCAGGCGGCCCTCGCGCTCGAACGGGCCATGCTCGCCGACCGCGCGCAACGCGAGGCCGTGGCCGTCGAAGCCGAGCGGCTGCGGACGTCGCTCCTCTCCTCGCTCTCGCACGACATGCGCACCCCGCTCGGCGCCATCACGGGCGCGGTCTCGAGCGTGCTCGAAGACAAGGGCACCCTGTCCGAGGCGACCCGCCGGGACCTCCTCAAGACGGCCCTCGAGGAGGCCCAGCGGATGAACCGCCTGATCGCGAACCTCCTCGACATGATCCGGGTCGAAAGCGGGGCGCTCGAGGTGCAAAAGGAATGGCTGCCGCTGGAAGAGCCGCTCGGGGTGGCGCTCATTCGGCTGGAGGACCGGCTGCGCGAGCACCCGGTCTCGGTGCAGCTGCCCCCGGAGCTGCCCGCGGTGCCGCTCGACGAAGTGCTGATCGAGCAAGTCTTCATCAACCTGCTCGAGAACGCGATCAAGTACACGCCGGCGGGGACGCCGATCGACGTGTCGGCCGTCATGCAGGACGGGACGGTGCGCGTGGATGTCGCAGACCGCGGGCCGGGCCTGCGGCCCGGGGACGAGGGACGCATTTTCGACAAGTTCTACCGCGCCCCCGCATCCTCCGCCGCGAGCGGGGTCGGTCTCGGCCTCACGATCTGCCGGGGGATCGTTACCGCGCACGGCGGTCGCATCTGGGCCGAGAACCGGCCCGGTGGGGGTGCGGTCTTCCGCTTCACGCTTCCCGCGTCGCCGCCCCCGGGCGTTGGGGAGGCGCCAGCCTAGCTGTGGCTGAAGTCGCGCCCGTCGTGCTGCTCGTCGAGGACGAGCCCCAAATGCGCCGGTTCCTCCGGGCCGCGCTCGAGGGCAACGGCTACCGGCTGATCGAGTCCACGACCGCGCGGGACGGCCTGGCTCAGGCCGCGGGCCGCAATCCGGACGCCATCCTGCTCGACCTCGGTCTGCCGGACGGAGACGGGATCGAGGTGGCCCGCCGTATCCGCGAATGGGGCACGACGCCGATCGTGGTCATTTCGGCGCGGGGCAAGGAACAGGACAAGATCGCGGCCCTGGACGCGGGCGCCGACGACTACCTCACGAAGCCCTTCGGCGTGGGTGAGCTGCTCGCCCGGTTGCGCGTGGCGCTGCGCCGCGCCACGCGCTCGGCCGACGGCCAGGCCACGCCGGTCTTCACCGTCGGCGACCTCACGGTCGACTTGGTCGCGCGGCGCGTGCGCCTGGGCGACACCGAGGTCCACCTCACTCCGACTGAGTACAAGCTCCTCACCACGCTCGTGCGCTACGCGGGGCGGGTCGTCACCCACCGCCAGCTGCTGAAGGAAGTGTGGGGGCCAAACGCGATCGAGCACACCCACTATTTGCGCGTGTATATGACGCATCTGCGACACAAGGTTGAACACGACGCCACACGCCCTCGCTACCTGCTCACCGAGCCCGGCGTGGGGTACCGCCTTCAGACCGAGTAGGCCCGGGGCCGCCCCGAGACTAGCGCGCAGCCGCCGGGGTTGGGTTAGACTATCGGCAGCCCGCATGAGCGCCACTCGATGCCGTTGGGTCTTCGTGCTCGGGTGCGCCCTCGCGGCGGCCCGCCCGCTCGCGGCGCAGGTGCCCGGCCGCCAGCCGCCGATCGTCGAAGGTATCGTCTACGACACCATCTCCGGTCGGCCCCTCCAGGCGGCCGTGCTGCGCGACGCGGAGACCGGGGCCTCGACCCTCACCGACGAGCGCGGTCGCTACACGCTGCCCTCGGCCGGCGGCGTCATGCGGCTCGAAGTGCGGCGCATCGGCTACCAAGCGACGTCGGTGTCGGTCACGGTGGACGTGCCGATCGTCAGTCGCAACATCTATCTCCGTCCCATCCCCATCGGGCTCGCTCCCATCACGGTCGTCGCCCAGGACGACTTCGCACTCCGCCTCGTCGTGCGCGCGATTGCCCGCAAGCATCAGCTCTACGCGCACATTCACGACTACCGCTACAACGCATACGTGAAGTTCGTGGTGCGCGACATGGACCAGCATCCGGACTCCGCGGCATCGGTCCTCCTGATCACCGAGACACGGACCTCGGCCTACTGGGAGCAGCCCAACCATTACCAGGAGACGATCCTCGCCCGGCGGCAGTCGCGGAACCTATCACCGCGCGAGAACCTGTTCTCGGTGGGCGACATCCCGAACTTCAGCCGCGACCGGATCGACCTTCAGAAATACTCCTTCGTCTCCCCGATCGCCGACGACGCGCCCGACCACTACCAGTACCGGGTGCTGGACACGCTCGTGACGGACGGCCGCCGCGTCTTTCGGCTTGCGATCGCGCCGCGCACGGAGTCGTCGCCCCTCTTCGTGGGCATGATCGACATCGCCGATTCGAGCTACGACGTGTTCCAGATCGATGTGGGCACGAATCGAGCGGTGCGGCTCAACATCTTCCGCAACCTCCGCTACCAGCAGCGGCTCGCCGACGTGGGTGGTGGTCGTTGGATGCCGTACGAGATCCGGTTCACGGGCGAGGTGTCGCTCGCCCTGCCGCTGCCCGGGTTTCCCGAGCACATGCAGTTCGAGCAGACGGCCGCCTTGGACAGCTTCCGCTTCGACGAGGGGCACCCGCCGCCGGACTTGGGTGAGTTCCGCCTCGTCGTGCGCGACCGGGCCGACCGGGCCGACACCAGCGTGTGGCGCGATATCGCTGTGCCGCTGACGGCCGGAGAGCGGGCCGCGTGGGCCCGGATCGACTCGCTCCGCAACCTGCCCGCCCCAGTCGGGTATCGGGTCGCCGAGGGGTTCGCGGCCGCCCTTCGGATCGTGACAGACCCGGACTTCTTCCACTTCGACCGCGCCGAAGGCACCTACCTCGGGGTCGGCCACACGTGGGTTGATTGGCCCGGCTGGGTGGTCCGGACGAAGCTCGGATACGCCGAGGACAGCCGCGACTGGGAGTACCGCTTCGGGGCCATGTTCCGGGTGCTCGAGGAGCAGCGTCTCTGGATCGGGGCGAGCTACCACGACGAGACGCTGTACCGGCCGACGCTCGCGTCGGAGGATTTCCGGTCCACGTACGGAGCCTTGTTCTGGCGGGTCGACCCGCTCGACTATTTCCGCGACCGGGGCCTCATCGTGAGCCTGAACAGCAAGCTGTTCGACTTCACCGAGCTGAGCCTCCATTTCAACGACGTCCAGCAGTCGAGCCTGCCCGTCGTGACCGATTACGCGGTGTTCTCCGTCAGTCGCCCGCAGCGGGCGAATCCCCTGATCACGGCCGGGCACCTGCGGTCGATTTCCGGCAACCTGGCCTACGACTCGCGGCCCATGCTGCGCGACGACGGGCAGGACTACTACGTGCGGATGCTCACGCGTACGCACCTCAGTTTTGGCTTCGAGGTCTCGAGCCCCTCGTTCGCGTCGTCGGACTTCGACTACCGCCGCTACCAGGTGCGGTTCGAGCGTCGCCAGCGCCTCTTCAATCTCGGGATCACCACGATCACCGCCGCGGGCGGCATCGCCCAGGGCGTGCTGCCGCCGCAGCGGGACTTCATCGTCGACTTCGGGATGGAGACGCCCATTGGGGTCGACCTGGGCCTCTTGCCGCCGCAGCTCCAGTACGGCGGCTTCAACACGCTGAACCAGACGAATTTCGGCGGAAACCGCGCTGCGCTCATTACGGTGCGTCACGACTTTGACCGCCTGCTCTTTGCGAAGAGCGGGCTCCCGCTCATTCGCTCGCTGCCCTGTACGTTCAGCATCCACGGCGGCGTCTTCTGGACCGAGTTCTACGGGCAGCCCCCGACGCCGGGCGACTCGCTGCTGCAGGCGCGGAAGCCCTATACCGAGGTGGGCTTCGGGCTCGGCAACCTGACGCCGTTCTTGTCCCCGTTCAACTGCATCATGCGGTTCACCTGGCAGCTCTCGTCGTACGCCACGAGCCGGTTCCAATTCATCACCACGGTGACGGGCCTGTGACGAAGCGCCTGCGCGCCGCGGGTCCTGAGGGTCTCCCATGACGGTCTATTTGAACGGCGTCTTCCTCCCGCGCGCCAAGGCGCAAGTATCGGTCGACGACCGGGGATTTCTCTTCGGTGACGGGGTCTACGAGGTGACCCGCGCGCGGGATGGCCGACTGTTCGAGCCGGGGCGGCACCTCGGTCGGCTCACCCGCGGCCTCTACGGGCTCGGCATCGCTTGGCCGACGGGGCTGGACGGCGTCGCGATCCAGAACATCTCCGAGCGTCTGCTTCGGGAGAACGAGCTCGAGACGGGCGCCGCGACCGTGTATCTCCAGATCACCCGCGGCGCGGCTGAGCGACGCCACGCGTTTCCGCCGCCCGACACGGCGCCCACGGTCTTTCTCGCGGTGAGCAGGCTCGCCGTGCCGGACGAGATCCGCTCGCGCGGGGCCTCGGTCATCACCACGCCCGATCTGCGCTGGGGGCGCTGCGATTTGAAGACGATCAACCTGTTGCCGAACGTGCTCGCGAAACAACAGGCGGTCTCAGCCGGGGCCTTCGAGGCCATTCTCGTCTGCGACGGCGTCGTCACCGAAGGGGCGAGCTCGAACGTGTTCGCCGTGGTCGACGGGACGCTGCGCACGCACCCGGCGACCGAGCGGATCTTGGCCGGGATCACCCGCGAGGTCGTCCTCGAGCTCGCCCGCGAGCTTGGCCTGCGCACGCGCGACGAGGCCCTGCCGCTTGGGGAACTCCGCCGGGCAAGCGAGGTGATGATCACCGCGACCACGGCCGACGTGATGCCCGTCGTGCAGGTGGACAAGCGGCCGGTGGGTGATGGGCAGCCGGGTCCCGTGGCCCGGGCGCTGCAGACCGCGCTCCGCGCGCGGATGGCGCAGGTCCCGGTCGGGACTGTCCCATAACCCTGAGCCCGCGTCTCGCGCCCGCGCCGGCGCACTGGGTCGAGTTCCTGCGCGAGCTCGGCAACGAGGCCGACCGGGTCGCGTTGCGTTACTTCCGTGCCCGTGACCTCCACGTCGACCGAAAGAGCGATCTCAGTCCGGTCACGCAGGCCGATCGGGAGATCGAGGCCCTGGCTACGGCGCTCGTGCGGGAACACCATCCCGAGCTCGGGATCCTGGGCGAGGAGACCGGCGCACAAGGCGGCGAGGGGGCGCGGTTGATCATCGACCCGATCGACGGCACGCGGAACTTCGTGCGTGGGATTCCGATCTTCGCCACGCTGCTCGCCATCGAGCTCGACGGGGAGGTGGTGGCCGGGCTCGTCAGCGCGCCCGCTCTCGGCATGCGGTGGCACGCGGTGCGGGGCGGCGGCGCCTTTCGCGACGGGCGGCCGATCCGGGTGTCGGGTGTTGGGTCTGTGGACGAGGCGCTTCTCCTCCATGCAAACCTCGGTCGCGCGGAGCCGCCGCCCCCGCCGGGATTCTTCGATCTCGTGCGCCGCGTCGAGCGGACCCGGGGCTTCGGTGACTTCTACCAGCACATGGTCGTCGCCGAGGGCGGGGGCGAGCTCGCCGTCGACCCCGAAGCGCACCCCTGGGACATCGCCGCCCTGCAAGTCATTGTCGAAGAGGCAGGGGGGCGGGCGACCACTCTTGCGGGACAGCGTTCCATCTTCGGAGGGAGCCTGCTCAGCTCAAACGGCCTCCTTCACGAGACCGGGTTGGTGGCGCTGGGCCGAGGGTCTTGACTGGGGTCCACCCGAGTCCCTTTCTTCATAGCCGAGCCGTCAAAGGGGTCGTGTGACCACGCTGCTGGGCGCCGTACTCGCGCTCGTCGCCGGTCTGCAGGGGAGTGGGTCCGGGGGCACGCGGTTGCCGTCGGGCACGGTCTTGCCGGTCCGCTTCATCCAAACCATCCAAGGGGGCCGCGATCCAGTCGGCACGCGGGTGCGCGTGCTGACGATGGAGGCGGTCGAGCAGACCGGGTGCGCGGCATGGCCGGCGTTTGCGCAAGCCGTCGGCCGCGTCACGGTGTCGCACGCCGGCCGGATCTTCGGCGGCCGGAGCGCGCTCGCGGTCGAGCTCGATTCGCTTGAGGTGGCGCCCGAGCGCTGGATCGCGATCGACGCGGTGATCGAGGGGCTCGAGTACACCCCGGGGCGCGACGTCACGGCGGCCGGCGTGGTCCACGGCGGCTCGACGTCGTTCGGGAGCCGGAGCGTTGTTGTGGCGGGGATCGTGGCAAGCGATCTCCCGACCGCCCCGCTGGCGATCCTCGGGGGCTACTGGTTCGCGCGCCGGGGCCCCCCGGCGCGGATCATGGCCGGAGAGCTCGGGCGCGTGCGCCTCGAAACCCCAGTCATGATCGACAGTACGCCCGCCTGCGCGTCAGAGCCCGCCCCGCGGCCGGTGGCGCAGATGCCCGATCTTGGAGGCCTGCCGACTCGCACCGCGGCCAAGGGCGGCCGCGCCATGGCCGACCCCATCAACCTCATCTTCATCGGGCCCCGGAGCGAGGTCGACAGCGCGTTCCGGAATGCCGGCTGGGTGACCGCCCGGCGGGGATCGATCGGCACCGTGACGAAGGAGATCGTGCGCGGTCTCGCGAACGAGCCCGACGTGGGCGCGCCGCTCAGCGCGCAGTATCTGGACGGTCGGCGCCAGGATCTGGCCTACGAGCTCGCCGGCCCGAATGCGAAGTATCGCCACCACGTGCGGCTGTGGCTCAACGACGGGATCCGAGACCTCTGGGTGGCCGCCGCGACCGAGGACATCGGGATCAAGATCAACCCGCTCAAGGGGCGGTTCACCCATCGCATCCGCCCCGATGTCGACGAGGAGCGCGACCGTATCGTCCAGGAGCTCGAGGCCACGGGCTGCGCCGAAGTCGTGGAATACATCGACTTGCCGGGTGCCGTGACCCAGGGGCGGAACTACACGGGCCAGCGTTTCGTCACCGACGGCCGCGCCGCCGTGCTCGGCGTGCACTCCTGCCCGGCTCCCACCGAGACCGCGCTCGCCCCGGGACGCTAGGCGCGCGCCCGCGTTACCCCTTCGCCGCGGCGAACCGCCGCGCGACCTCCGGCCAGTTCACGACGTTCCACCAGGCGGCGAGGTAGTCCGGCCGTCGGTTCTGGTACTTGAGGTAGTAGGCGTGCTCCCAGACGTCGACGCCGAAAATCGGCGTCTTCCCCTCCATGAGCGGGCTGTCCTGATTGGCGGTGCTGTAGACTTCGAGTTTCCCGCCCGCGACCACGAGCCAAGCCCACCCGCTGCCGAAGCGCCCCGTCCCCGCCGCCGTGACGGCGTCCTTGAACTTGGCGAAGTCCCCGAAGGTCGCCTTCAGGGCGTCCGCGAGTGGCCCGGCGGGCTCGCCGCCTGCCTTCGGTCCCATGATGGTCCAGAAGAGGGAATGGTTGTGGTGGCCCCCCGCGTTGTTGCGGACGGCGGTGCGGATGTCCTCGGGGACGGTGTTGATCTGACGGAGCAGGTCCTCGAGCGGCTTCTGGTGCAGCTCGGGGTGCTTGTCGAGTGCCGCGTTCAGGTTGTTGACGTAGGCCTGATGGTGTTTCCCGTGGTGGATCTGCATCGTGAGGGTGTCGATATAGGGCTCGAGCGCCCCGAAATCGTACGGCAGCGCGGGCAGGGAATGCGCCATGGAAGCTCCTTCGCGAGGTGAGCGTGGGCGGGCGTGCCGCCGGGACGAAGAGCGCCCGCGACTATCGGCGGGCGCTGCCGTGCGTAAAATGCACGCGGCGGACGGTGATTTCAAACTCGATTGGCTACCAAGTCCCCTAACACCTGGGTGAGCGTGCGCGTTCCCTTGAGGGGCCGCGGACTCGCCGCCGCTTGAGCGGTTCCGCGCGGCGGCGCCTCGGGGTGCGCGTCGTGGGCTTGGGGTCCGCGGCCCTAGCGCTCGCCCTGTCACAGCTCGCGATGAGGAGCTATGGCCGGCTGTGCGCCGAACGCACGGCACACACGGTCGCTGACTATGTCCGTCTCGTCACCCGAGCGGCCAAGCCACCGGCGCGCGGGTACGATCTCCCCCAGCTCCTGATCCGCGTCCGTGGTCTCGATGCGCTGCCCCTCGTTGCGGAGATCGAAGTGTACGCCGCGACGGCGCCGCTCATGGACGCCACCGCGACGCCGATCCCGCCCGCGGCGCTGGCCGCGCTCCGCGAGGGCGCGGGGACAGTGTGGACGGATCGAAGGGTGCTCGCACCCTTGCGCGCCCCGCAGGATTCGCTCGTGGTGGGCGCCGTTTCGGTCCGAGCGGCCGTGCTCGCCCCGGGATGGGTGGGCGGATTCGGCGTGCCAGCCTTCCTTGTCCTGCTGCCCGTGGTCGTCTGGTGCACGCGGCGCATGGGGCAGAGTGGCACGCAGGCCCTCGAGCGCTACGTCGTGGCCGCGCTCTTGTTCGGCGCTGCGTGCTATGCGGACGCGCGGTTTGCGGGCTACGAAGGTGCCAGACGCTGGCTCGCCGACACCCGGACCCTCGTCCAGGAGGCCGCACGCATTGCCGGGCGGCCGCGGGCGAGCGATCTCGATGGGCTCGCGGGCGACGGGACCGTCACCCGCGACAGTGCAAGCGACCCGCAGGGTGCAGTCGTGATACACATCGGTGCCGGCCGCACCGCGACGCTACGACCGCCACGGGACCCATGGCGCCCGTGGCTGTTCGGGATCGTGGTGCTCGCCCTGCTCGGACCACTCGTGGCGCAGGTCGCGAGCCGCGCTACCCTCGAGAGGACCGGAACCTGAGCGTCCAGTTGATCTCCCCGCCCTCGCCGGCCGGCCAGGCAAGGGCCGCGTGGCCCGAGGCGAGCGTCGTCAATGTGCAGGCAGGGTCGGCGGCACACTCGACAGCCTCGAGCCCGGCGGGCACCGCGACGACGATCGAGTAAGGGCGGCGATCGAGCCGCGACGCCGTCGCTTGCAGCGTGCGCGCGGCCGCGTTCCAGGCTTCGCCCGTGAGCTCTGAGCCCTGGACCACGTGCCGGGTGGATCCGACGACCTGCGGACTCGTGCTGGCCACGCGGAGACCGACGGTCACCGACCGATGTGGATCGAGGGTCAGGCCGACTGCGGTCGTCACGTCGGGCAGCGGTGTTTTCTGCCACACGTCGTATGCCGTGCAGCGCACCGAAGGCAGGCCGAGTGCCTCGAACGTCGCCGACACCGGAGTGACGTCGTCAGACCAGTTAACGAGGACGAGCGTCCACCACCCCGGCGCCCCTTCGGTGATCCACGCGCTCGGCGCTCGGTCCGTGTCGCCGCCGATCGGCCGCCCCGCGGCGGCCGCCGCGGGCATGGCGCGCGCGATAACCTCCAACCGGTCCGCGGAGAGCGCCGTGAGGTCGTCGCTCGAAAAGGTCAGCCCGCCCAACACCGCGGCAAGTGACGCTCGAAGCTGCGCCTCGGCGTCGTCTGATGCGCCACCAGGCAGGCCGGAATCGTTGAGCCACGCCCCGCGGTGATAGAAGCTCCGGTGCGCGGCCGTGCGCACCGCCGCGCGCAGGCCGCTCCAGCCGGCGTCTCCCTCGCTCACGACGCGCATGCTGTTGACGAGGCCCCCCGAGTGCTGGAGCGGCGCGTTGTTCGCGGCGAGAAACGTGTCGGGGCCCGCCCCTTGACGGAGCGCGGCAAGCCCGGCGCGATAGGCCTCGCCCCGCGTGACGCCCGAGCGGGTGGCGTCGACCGTAGCCATCGTGAGCCAGTCGAGCGTGAGGTAGTCATACCCCCACTCGCTCGTCGCGCGGTGCGCGAGATCCGTGAGCCAGTGCTGCACCTCGGGATGCGCGCCGTCCAGGGCGAAGAGGGCGCCGCCCCACGCATCGCTCCCGTCCCAGACATGCGGCGTTCCATCCGCGCGTTTGAGCAACCATGCGTCGTGCGAGTCGGGAATCCCCGACCGCTCGCTCACGACGAAGGGCGCAAGCCACAGGCCCGCGACGAGCCCGCGCGCGTGTACCTGATCGGTGAGGGCCCGGTGGCCCGGCGGGAAGCGTTCATTCGTGTCCCAATCGCCCACCGACCGCTGATAGCCGAACCCGAGCTCGAGCGAGTGGCAGTACCGCGCGTCGAGCCCCCGGCACGCGTCGAGCAGCGACGTGAAGGCAGACTCGTCCGCCACGCCGCTGCCCGGTACCGGTCGCCACCCGGTCGGGGCCACCGCGGCCGCGAGCCGGTCGCGATCGACCCGGACGTCCGGCAGGAAAACCGTCCTCAGGGCCGACAGGCCGTCGCCCGCGGGATCGTAGCTCACCCGCAGGGTCGACGTGTCCCCGCCCGAGCGTAGGGTGCGCGGCGGCGCGAAGCGGCTCGCGGCGTCGAGTGTTCCCTGGGTGCAGGTTGCCACGCCGTCGCCCGCGTCCTCGGCATCGAACGCCAAGCCCAGGCCCGTCTCGCCCCGGGTGAGGCCGAGCGTGCCGTGGCTTGCGAGATCCCCGGCGCTCGTGTCCAGGACTTGTGTTGGGCTCGAGGAATCGTAGCCGCTCACCAACGCCACAAGCGCGCCCGATCCGGGTATTAGGTCTCCAAGGGGGCTTTGGAAGAAGCGCACGCCGCCAAGCGCAGGGGCTGCCTGTTCGGGATACACGTGGACCTTCACGATTCCCGTCGCGGCGGACGCCGATGCGAAGAATTCAGCCTCCATCCAGACGCCGGCCGCGCGCCCCCGCAGGACAAGGGAGCGGCCCGTCGGGAGGCGTCGGTCCCCGGCTGCGCTATATTGCAAATCGGCGAGTGTCACGAACCGGTCCGCGATCCAGGCGCCGATCTCGGCATCCTTAATGAGCACCCGGGTTTCGACGTCGGTCACGTAGGACAGCGACCAGCGGCGCCCGTCATCCAGCGCAAAGCGAAGCTGCCCCACCTCCGGGAGGTTGAAGGGGAGGGGGCGGGACTGGCGGGGCAGGGCGACGGCGCGCGCTGCGGCACCACTCAGGAGGACGAACGTGCGTCGGTTCATTCTCGCAATCTTGGTCGGGGCGGGCGCGGTGTCTACGCCGCTCGCGGCACAGGGATCGGCTTGGGCGTTCGGGTTCGCCGGGACGCTCGGGACCGGGTGGCAGGTCGAAGGCGGCGATCTCGGCGTCGTGCAGTACATCCACGTCGGGCCGTTTCGCTCGGCGGAGCTCGGCGCGCGCCTCGGCACCTTCATCGACGAAGGCGCGATCGTGGGTGGCTCGAAAGGCTTCCTCGGAGGCGTGGTGGCGTCAGTGCGCACGGGGCTCTTGCCGCTCGCCGACATCGGTAACGAGACGAACCCCTCGGCGCTCGGGCTCGACTTGACGATCGAGGCCGCCGGCTACGCCGGGTCCGACTCTCCCCTCGCCCAAGGGTCGCCATGGGCCGCGATCGGGTTCTATCCGGGCGTGAGCTTCGGCGGGGGCGACAGCCCGCATTACGGCATCGTCGTCGGCCCCACGGTGTTCATCGGCCCCGTGACCTCGGTCTACGGGTTCCTCGGGCTCCGTTTCGAGCTGCCCCGCATGCACCGAGGCCCGTAGTCCCGAGCGGATGGCCGCCCCTCACCTCGATTCTGACCATCCCGGCCTCCGCATCCTTGCGGACATCACGTCGATCTTCAGGGCCGGGTTCGCGTCGGAGGAAGCGCTCACTCAGGTCGTACTGACACTCCGGCGCGGGCTGGCGCTGCGCCGCTGCCGACTCTGGCTCCGGGACGCAAGCGGCGCCGCCTATACGCCCCTCGCCACGCTGGGCGACGAAGTCGCCCTGCCCGCCGCCTCGGCGCCCGTCGCCGAATGGATCGCCCAGGGCCTGCGCTCGGAGAAGGCTCCGTCCGGGATGCGGCTGCTCCGCCTCCCGCTCGTTCATGAGGACGAGCCGCTCGGGCTGCTCGAAGCGCTGATCCCCGACGGCCGGGCGCAAGGCATGGCCCACGACGTCCTCGTCGTCGTGGCCCAGCTCTTGGCCCCCGTGGTCGCGGCGACGGCCTTGTCCCAGGACCTCGCCGCCGAAGTGGCCCTGCGCACCCGCGAAGTCGAAGCCCAGCGCAGCTTCGCCGCCCAGATCATCGACTCGCTGCCCGTCGGCCTCTACGTCATCGACCGGTCCTACCGGATCCGGGCCTGGAACCGCAAACGCGAAACGGGAACCCAGGGCGTGTCCCGCGACGAGGCGCTCGGGCGCGAGGTCTTCGAAGTCCTCGACCGCCAGCCGCGCGAGCTCCTGAAGCGCGAGTTCGACCACGTCTTCGACACCGGCGTCATGGAGCAGATGGAAATGGAGTCGCGCGCGAGCGGCGACTCCCGCTTCTATCGCATCACGAAAATCCCGATGCGCCAGGACGCGGCCGACATCACCCACGTGGTCACGATCGGCGAAGACGTCACCGAATGGCGGGAAGCGCAACACCGGCTCGCGGAAACGGAGAAGCTCGCGGCCGTCGGCCAGCTCGCCGCGGGCGTCATGCACGAGATCAACAACCCCCTCGCCACGATCCTCGCCTGCAGCGAAGCCCTCGCCGTCCGGAACGAAGACCTATCCGCCGAGCTGCGCCCGGCCTTCGGCGAGTACCTGCGCATCATCGATTCCGAGGTGCAGCGCTGCCGACGCATCGTGGACAGCCTGCTCGACTTCTCCCGCCCCAAGGCGCGCGAGAAGCACTTGGTGGACGTGAACGCGCTCGTCGAGCAGACGCTCTTTCTCCTCAAGTATCACGAACGCTTCAAGCACCTCACCGTCGTGCGTGAGCTGAGACCCAACCTCCCGAAGCTCAACGCCGACGGCGAGCAGCTCATCCAGAGCTTCATGGCCCTGATGCTCAACGCCATGGACGCCATGAACTCCCGCGGCGTGCTCACCGTGCGGAGCCGGCTGAACCCGGCCCGCCGGGACGAGGTCCTCCTTGAGTTCATCGATACGGGGACGGGCATCAAGCAAGACGACCTGCCCAAGATTTTCGAACCCTTCTTCACGACCAAGCCGCCGGGCCGCGGCACGGGCCTCGGCCTGTCAATCTGCTACGGCATCATCGCCGACCACCGGGGGCGGATCGAGGTCGAATCCCAAGTCGGCGTGGGATCGAACTTCAAGGTCTATCTGCCGATCCGGTGACCGCCGTGACGGGCCGCGCCGTCTCGGGGTGTTAGGGAAGGGCTGGGCCGTCTCGGCACGTGAATTGCCCCCTGGGCGCGGCCGGCTGGTGCGACGTCCGGGGCAGGGGGCACGCCCTAAACGGTGTATCTTTCGTTGGAGTCAACAGGCGGTGAGGGTGGCTCGTGTTTGAGACCCTGATCGAAACCAAACGAAAGCGTAACAGCAAGCGAACGCTGGGGGTTGGGATCGTGTCGCTCGCGGTACATACCATCGTGGTGGGTGGGGCGGTCTTCGCCACCCTGAACGCGGGCGCGGCGGACACGAAGGTCAGGGTGGACACGGCCATGGTGTATCTCGAGCAGCAGCAGCAACAACAACAAAAGCCGCCCGAGCCCCAGCCGGTTCAGCTCGACGTCCCGTTGCGCGGGTTCCAGACCGTGATCGCGCCCACCGAGATCCCCACCGACATCCCGCCCGTGAACCTCCAGGAGCACTTCGACCCGAAGGACTACTCGGGCTCGGGCGTCGAGGGCGGGACCGGGACGGGCGTCGTGCCCACCGGGAACGAGGTGTTTCTCGAAGCCATCGTCGAGGAAAAACCGTCGCTCCTCGCTGGTCCGCCGCCGCAATACCCCGCGCTGCTCCAGCAGGCGGGCATCCAGGGGCGGGTCATGGTGCAGTTCATCATCGACACGGCCGGCCGCGTCGAGCCGAGCTCCCTCAAGGTGCTCGAGAGTCCGAACCCGGGGTTCGACTCTCCCTCGCGGGGCTACATCCTGCACGCCGTGTTCCGCCCGGCGCGCGTGCACGGGCGTCCCGTACGCGTGCTCGTGACCCTCCCCGTCCTCTACCAGTTGACCAGATAGCTACTCCACTCCGCGACCGTTAAGGGAGTTCGCCCTCATGCCTTCGCTTTACGACCTGTTTCTGTCGATGGGACCGTTCGCCAAGGGGATTGTGTTTGTCCTGGCGCTCATGTCCCTCATCTCCTGGACGAGCGCGTTCCAGAAGTGGTGGCAGCTCTGGAAGTCCCAGCGGGAGACGGCGAAGTTCGCGCCGGAGTTCTCGCGCTTCCTGAAGGCCGATCAACTGGATGCAGCCATCCAGCTCGCCGAGGCGCAGAAGCGGAGCCACGTCGCCCGCGTCCTCGGCGGCTCGCTCGGCGAGGTGAAGCCGCTCCTGCGCGACCGCGCGACGATCACGGCCGCCGACATCAACTCGGTCGAGCGCTCGGTCGAACGCGAGATGCTCATCGCCGCCTCCGAGCTCAAGCGCGGGCTCGGCATTCTCGCGACGACGGGCGCCACCGCGCCGTTCGTCGGCTTGCTCGGCACGGTGATGGGGATCGTGAACGCGTTCACCGGCATGGCGGCCTCGGGCGGCGGCGGCTCGCTCGCCTCCGTGTCGGCGGGTATCGCCGAGGCGCTGATCACGACCGCCTTCGGCCTGCTCGTCGCGATTCCCGCGGTATGGCTCTACAATTATTTCACGACCAAGATCGACTTCCTGTCGGTCGAGATGACCTATACGTCGAAAGAGCTAATCGACTACCTGATCAAGAGCGTCGGCACTGAGTTCGGCCGCTCGATCTTCACCAAGGAATTCCAGACGCAGAAGGCGTCCCAGTCGAGTGGCCCTGTCAGTCACTAGCGCCCGCGCGGCGGTCAAGGCGGAGATCAACGTCACGCCGCTGATCGACGTGATGCTCGTGCTGCTCATCATCTTCATGATCGTGACGCCGATTATCGCCGCCGGGTTCCAGGCGACGCTCCCGCGGGCCGAGAACCCCGAGAATCGGCCCGAGGGGCCGGATGAGATCCGGCTCGGCATCGACCGCGACGGCAAGTTCTATCTCGACATCGGCGACGGGCCGCGGCTCATCTCGGATGCCGATCTGCCGGGTCGGCTGGAGGCCCTCTACGCGACGCGCACGAAGGACAAGATTCTGTTCCTGAAGGCCGATCAAAACCTCGACTTCGGCCGCGTTCAGGACGCGATCGAGGTCGCCCGCCGTGCGGGCGTCCGTGTCGTCGGGGCTATCACGGAGCGCCGGCAGACGCTCCTGTCCAAGCACCACGGAGGAACCTGACCCATGGCGATGGGTTCGACCGGCGGCGGCGAGGGTCTGAGCTCGGATATCAACGTCACCCCGCTCATCGACGTGTTGCTCGTGCTGCTGATCATCTTCATGATCACCCAGCCGCTGTCGCGGAAGGCGTTCGACGTCCAGGTGCCGCCTGAGCAGCAGACCAAGTCGAAACAGCAGCCCTCGGCGCAGATCGTCCTTGAGTTACCGGCCAACGGCGGGTTCATGATCAATCGCCAGCCCTACTCGCTGGGCGATCTCGATGGCGCCCTGCACCAGATCTACGACACGCGCCCCGCGAAGCTGCTGTTCATCAAGGCCGCGCCCACTCGTAAGTATCTCGAAGTGATGCAGGCGATGGACATCGCCCATGGCGCGGGCGTCCAGATCATCGGGTTCACGCCGACCGACCAGCCCGGCCAGCACTAGCACGGCCTCCCGCCGGATTCCGCGAGATGCCGGTGACTACCCTGTTCCTCGCCAAACCGGGGGCCCTGCGCCTGGCGAGCGCGCTCGGTGCCCTCTGCGTGCATGCCGTGCTTGCCACCGTCCTCTGGCACCTCGCCACGCGGACACCCGCGCACGCCCTGACGCCTTCGCCTAGTGGCCCGGTAGCGTTTCTCCTGCCACCCTCCTCGGGCGGCGAGGCGGCGGGACCTGGGCGACATCGGGCGCGGCCCGCACCGCCCGCGCCCGTTACGCTTGTTACGCTCCCGACCGAGCCCGTCCTTCCCGTTGCGAGCCCGCCTCCCCACCCGGACACGTCAAAGGCAACCGCCGTTCCGGCACCGGCCGCCGGGGCGGGGGAGGCAGGGTCGGGAGGGGTCGGTCTCGGGTCTGGAACGAGTGACGCAGGCGATTACATTTCCGTCGCCTCGCCGCGGGCTGCAATCATGCCGCCGCTGGGGCAGGTGCCAGGGGCAGTAACCGGACGCACCTACCGTGTCCAGTTCTGGGTGGCCGCCGACGGGCGCGTCACGCGGGTCGCGATCGACCCACCGATCCCCGACGCTGGGTATCGCCGGGACCTCGTGGAGCGCATGTTAGCGTGTCAGTTCTACCCCGCCCGCACGCGGAGTGGGACCGCCGTGGCGAGCGTGGTCACGGTCCCCCTACGAATCGGGAACTAGCCCGCGCGACGCGGGCTCCAAGGAGCCAACAGCCACTATGCTGATCGTCCTCGTCCTGGGGCTGTCTCTGTGTGCCCTGGCCGTTGCCTGGAGTCTGCGCGGGTTTGTCCTGCGGCAAGACAACGGGACGCCCGAAATGCGACAGATCTCTGACGCCATTCAGGAAGGCGCCGAAGCCTTCCTCCGACGTCAGTACAAGACCATCGGGACTCTGAGTATTGCGCTCGGCGCCCTGATCTACGTCCTCTACGCCTTCTTCCGCAGACCCCACCCCGATGAACCGGCCGCCGCGACGCTCGCCCTCACGACCACCCTCTCGTTCCTCTTCGGGGCCCTGTGCTCGGGGGTGGCGGGTGTCGTCGGCATGTACGTGGCCGTACGCTCGAACATCCGCACGGCGAGCGCCGCGCGCTCGAGTCTCAACAAGGCGCTCCAGATCGCGCTGCGCGGCGGGGCAGTGAGCGGGCTCTTCGTCGTCGCGATGAGCCTTTTCGGCGTGGGCCTGCTCTACACCGTGCTCCAGGCGCTCGGGTTCGCCCCGACCAAGATCCCCCTCATGATCGTGGGCTACGGGTTCGGCGCGTCGTTCGTGGCGCTGTTCGCCCAGCTCGGCGGCGGGATCTACACGAAGGCGGCGGATGTCGGCGCCGACCTCGTGGGCAAGGTGGAAGCGGGGATCCCCGAAGACGACCCCCGGAACCCCGCCGTGATCGCCGACCTGGTCGGCGACAACGTGGGCGACTGCGCGGGCCGCGGCGCGGACCTCTTTGAGTCCACCGCCGCCGAGAACATCGGCGCCATGATCCTCGGGGCCGGGCTCACGCTCGCCAATCCCGGACTGTTCAGCCCAACCCAGATCGTGGGCGTGATGCTCTTCCCGCTCGTCGCCCGCGCCTTCGGGCTCGTGGCCTCGATCATCGGGGTGATCACGGTGAAGGCCCGGGAGGACGAAGACCCCATGCGCGCGCTGAACCGCGGCTACTCGCTGACGGCCCTGCTCGCCGCCATCGGGTTCGTGGGCGGGACTTATTGGCTCCTAAACCCCGCCGGTCAGCCCAACGCTTGGTGGCACTTTGCGATCTGCGGCCTGATCGGCATCGCCACCTCCATCGCGTTCGTCTACATCACCCAGTACTACACGGAATACCGCTACCGACCCGTCAAGACGATCGCCGCGGCCTCGGTGACCGGGCCGGCGACGAACATCATCGCCGGGTTTGCGGTGGGGCTTGAGTGCACGGCGCTGCCCACCGTGACGATCTCGGCCGCGATCATCAGCTCCTACCGGCTCGGGGCGTCGAGCGGACTCGCCCATTCCGGTCTCTTCGGCACGGCCGTGGCCACGATGGGCATGCTCGGCACCGCCGCGTACATCCTCGCGATGGACACGTTCGGACCGATCACCGACAACGCGGGCGGCATCATCGAGATGTCGCACCAGCCCGAGGAAATCCGCCGCCGCACGGACCGGTTGGACGCGGTCGGCAACACGACGAAAGCCCTCACCAAGGGGTACGCCATCGGGTCGGCCGCGCTGGCCGCGTTCCTCTTGTTCTCGGCCTACCTGGACGAGGTGGCCGCCCTGGGCTCCCCGCTCGCGGCGGTCGATATCTCGAAGCCCGAGGTTTTCGTGGGCGGGCTGCTCGGTGCCATGCTCGTCTTCTGGTTCTCGGCATTGGCGATCGGGGCCGTCACCAAGGCCGCGGTCGACGTGATCAAGGAAGTGCGGCGCCAGTTCGCGGCCGACCCCGGGATCCTGAAGGGGACCTCGCGGCCCGAGTACGGCAAGGCCGTGGACATCGTGACGATCGGGGCGCTCAAGGCGATGGTGGCACCCGGGTTGCTCGCGGTCGGCATGCCGATCGCGGTCGGGCTGTTCTTCAAGGTGTTCTTCCACCTCGGTGCCGAAACCGTGGCGGCGTTCCTCATGGTGGGCACGATCGCCGGCATCCTCATGGCCACGCTGCTCAACAACGGCGGCGGCGCCTGGGACAACGCCAAGAAGTTCATCGAAATGGGAGAGTACGGCGGCAAGGGCAGCGATGCCCACAAGGCCGCGGTTGTCGGTGACACCGTAGGCGACCCCTTCAAGGACACCGCGGGGCCTTCGCTCCACGTGTTGATCAAACTGCTCAGTACCGTGACGCTCGTGCTCGCGCCGCTGTTCGTGTGAGCCGGACGGGCGGGATCGTTCGGACGGGGGGAAGGGCACGCGCCCTTCCCCCCGTTTGTTCAGGCGGTCGATGGCGCTAGACCAGCTCCTCAAGCGCAAGCCGATCGCGGCGCTCCTCGAAGACGAGACGGCGCTGAACCGCGCGCTCGGCGCGGGCGACCTGATCATGCTCGCCGTGGGCGCCGTGATCGGGGCCGGGATTTTCGGCGCGATCGGCACCGCGGCCGCCGGGCAGTACGATGCGGCCGGCAACCTGGTGCGGGCCGGCGCGGGCCCGGCGCTCGTGCTGTCGTTCCTGCTCCTCGGGGTGGCCTGCGGCCTCGCGGGGCTCTGCTACGCCGAGCTCGCTGCCATGATCCCCCAAGCGGGCAGCGCCTACGCGTACGCCTATGCCACGCTGGGCGAGCTGGTGGCCTGGATCATCGGCTGGGACCTGATCTTGGAGTACGCCGTCGGCAACGTGGCCGTCGCCATCTCGTGGGGGGACTACTTCGGGTCCCTGCTCGGGAGCTTCCACGTGCACCTCGTCCCGTGGCTCACCACGGGGTACCGCACCGCCTTGTTGTCGCCCGATCCCGCAGTGCACGGTCTGCTCGACACCGCGCCCCGGCTCGCCGGGGTGCCCGTGCTCGTCAACGTCCCGGCCTTTGCCATCGTGGCCCTCATCACGTGGCTCCTCTTGCTCGGCGTGCGGGAGAGCGCCACGGTGAACAACGTGATGGTCACGATCAAGCTCCTCGTGCTGGCGTTGTTCGTCGCGGCGGGCGCGACGCACCTCTCCGCCACGAACTACCACCCGTTCGCCCCGAACGGGTTTCGCGGCATCCACCAGGGTGCAGCGATCGTGTTTTTCGCCTACATCGGGTTTGACGCGATTTCGACCGCGGCGGAGGAGACGAAGAACCCCCAGCGCAACCTGCCCATCGGCATCCTGGGAGGCCTCGCGGTATGCACGCTGATCTACGTCATCGTGGGCGCGGTGCTCACGGGCATGGTGCCCACGCGCGACCTCGGGGTCGCCGACCCTCTCGCTAAGGCGCTCAACGTCTCGGGCTTTACGACCGTGGGATGGATCGTGGCGCTCGGGGCCGTGGTGTCGATGTCCGCCGTGTTGCTCGTCTTTCAGTACGGCCAGCCGCGGATCTTCTTCTCCATGGCGCGGGATGGATTGCTGCCGCGCTGGGCGGCCAAGGTCCACCGGAAGAGCCGCGTGCCCCATATCACGACGATCGTGACGGGCGTGTTCGTGGCGGTCTGGGCGCTCGTGGGCGACGCGGGCGAGACCTACGACCTCACGAACATCGGCACGCTGTTTGCCTTCATCCTCGTCGCGATCGGTGTGCTGGTGCTGCGCTACACCGACCCGAGCCGCCGTCGGCCGTTCCGGGTGCGGTTCGTGTGGCCGGTGTCGCTCGCGGCCGCAGCGATGTGCGTATTCGTGATGGTCGGCCTGCCGACGGTGGCGTGGGTGCGCTTCGGCGTGTGGCTTGCCCTGGGGCTCCTCTTGTACGCGGGCTACGGCTATCGGCGCAGCGCGCTGCACCGCCCGGGACGCCGAGCCTAACGGGCGAGCTCGAGGGCGGCCACGGCTGGATCGCGGCCGCTCGTGACGACCTCGGCCCGCGGAAGCGCTCGCGCGAGCGCGGGTCGCATGGCTGCTCGGAGCGCTGAGTCCGGCCCCAACACGCCCCCGGTCAAGGCCACGCGAATCCCCTCGGTCGCCGGGAAATTCGGCGCGAGCGAGGCGGCGAGCGCCGCGAGTTCCGTCGCTGCCTGGGCCACGACCTGCTGGGCCACCTGCTCCCCCTCGGCGGCGGCGTTCACGAGATGCGGCGCGAGCCCGGCCACTTGCGCAGGCGTCGCCGTCGTGGCCCAGCGGACCAGGTCGTCGAACCCCCGGAGCCCGAGTTCGGCCATCAAACGGGCGAGGAGCGTCGAACCCGGCGCCCGTCCATCCTGCGCGCGCGCGGCGAGCTCGAGCGCCCGGCGCCCGAGCCAATACCCGCCCGCTTCGTCGCCCATCTGCCACCCATAGCCCCCCGCCCGATGGAGCGCGCCCGCCGGGTCTCGGGCGAAGGCGACGGACCCCGTACCCGCCATCACGACGATGCCCGGGCCGCTGCCGAATGCCGCGACCAGGCCGACCTCGCCGTCCGGCAGGACTCGAACGTCGGTCGCGAGCCCGCTGAGGGCGCGCGCGAGCTCGGTCTGCTCGGCGGTGCGACCGGCGCCGGCCGCGCCCACGACGGCGCGCTGCGCGGGCAGCGTCACTCGGGCCTCGCGCGCGGCGGCGCGGGCGGTGTGGAGAATCGAAGCGGCCGCGGCTTCGGCGCCACCCGGCTTCACGGCCGCGGGCGGCCCCTCGGCGAAGCCCAGTACACGCCCGTTCTCGTCCCCGACCGCCACCGTGCAGTGCGAGGCGCCCGCGTCGACCCCGATCAGGGTGGTCACGCGGGTTCAGGCGCGTGGGGAAGGGCGGCGGCAAGCACGCCAGCGCACACGGTCACCGCCGTGCCGAGCGGTACATACCAGGGCCAGGCGAGCCCCGCGAGCCATCGCCACTGAGACGGAAAGCCCGGCACCACGGCGCCGAGCACCACGGGCGTCATGACGAGCGCACCGACCGCGATGGCCGAGATCGCGTCCCGCTCGCGGGCGCGGGGCCAGAGTCCCCCGAGGATGTAGGTGCCGAGCAGGCTGCCATAGGTGACCGAGGCAATGCTGAGCGCGAGCTGCACCACGGGCGTGCTCTGGCCGCGCAACGCCATCGCCCCGCCTACGAGTACCACGGTCCACACGAGCGTGAGGGTGCGACCGACGCGAAGCAGGTGCGCGGAATCGCGTCGTCCGGTCAACGGGGCGTAGAAGTCATAGGTCGTGGCGGAGGCCAGCGCGTTCACCGCCGAGGCGTGGCTGCTCATCGCTGCCGCAAGAATCCCCGCGATCACGAGGCCGGCCAAGCCCGCGGGCAGCGCGGTCGTGATGAAGGCCGGGTAGAGGGCGTCGCTCCGGACGCCGCCGTGGTCCGCCCCGGCGAGCCAGATGCCCGTGCCCACGAGCAGGAACAGTGCGAACTGGGCGAGCACGAACACGCCGGACCCGACGAGCGCGCGCTGCGCGTCCCTGAGGTTCCGCGCGGCGAGGAGACGCTGGACGATCAGGTGGTCCGTGCCGTGGGAGGCGGCCGTGAGGAAGGCGCCGCCCACGATCCCGCCCCAGAACGTATAGAGCACGCTCCACGACCAACGGAAATCGAACGTGGCGAGCTTCCCGGCTTGCCATGCGCGCCCGAGCGCCCCGATACCGCCGGCCAGGTGGAGGGCGACCGCGAGCGTGGCGATGCCGCCGATCACGTACACGCCGAGCTGCAAGACGTCCACCCAGACCACCGCCCGGAGTCCTCCGATCCCGGCGTAGACGAGCGTCACGAGTCCGATCGCGGCGATGCCCGCCGCCAAGTTCCAGTGCGTGAGGAGTGCCAGCGGAATGGCGGTGGCGAAGATGCGGACGCAGTCGGCAAGCGCGCGGGTCACGAGAAACACCGCGGACGCCGTGCGGCGCGCCCCACGGCCGAAACGGCGCTCGAGACGCTCGTAGGCCGTGTCCTGGGTCCCGCGGAAGTATCCCGGTAGCAGCCACGCGGCGACGCCGAGCCGGCCCACCACGTAGCCCATGCCCAGCTGGAGGAAGGTGAGGTTCCCGCGGGCGGCGATCCCGGGTAGGGAGATCACGGTCACGGCCGAGGTCTCGGTCGCGACCACCGAGAGCATCAGCGCCCACCAGGGGAGCCCGCGGTGTCCGAGGAAGTAATCGCTCGCCCCCGCTTGCCGGCCGCCCAAGACGAGCCCCGCCCCGAGCACCGCGGCGGTGTAGAGGAGGATGACGGCGACGTCGAGCGGGCGCACCGCCTCTTAGGGGTAAGAAAAAGCCCGCGACGGGCGCGGGCTCAATGACCTGGTCGGGGGGCGGTCAGACGCTGAACGAGGTGCCGCAGCCGCAGCCGCCGGTCGCGTTCGGGTTCTCGAAGGCGAAGCCCGACTCCTGAAAGTTGCTCTTGAAGTCGATCTTCACGCCGCTCAGGTACTGCGCGCTGAAGCTGTCCACGAAGCACCGCACGCCGCTCGTCTCGATGACGATATCGTCGTCTGCGGGATGGTCCTCGACGTTCAGGCTGTAACGGAACCCCGAGCAGCCGCCGGGCATCACGCCAACGCGCAGCCCCGCGGTCTCGAGCGGCGCCTTCTCTTCGGCCAAGAACTTCTTCACTTCCTCCGCCGCCCGCTCGGTCAGGGTGAGCGTGACGGACGTGGCATTCTGGGTCGTCGCCATTGCGATCCTCCGGTCCTGTGCGAACTTAGACGGCCCCCTCGACGCTGTCAACACTCGTTCCCGGACGCCGCCCGTGCGCCTCACCGTGGCCGACTGGTCGGTCCTCATCCTGTACTTCGCGCTCAACGTGGCCATCGGCCTCTACTACCGCCGGCGCGCGAGCCGAGACATCGGGGAGTATTTCCTCTCGGGGCGAAACGTCCCCTGGTGGCTCGCCGGGACCTCCATGGTCGCCACGACGTTTGCGGCCGATACGCCTCTCGTCGTGACAAAGCTCGTGGCCGAGGACGGCATCGCTGGGAACTGGCTGTGGTGGACGTTCGCCGCGAGCGGCATGCTGACAGTGTTCTTCTATGCCCGGCTGTGGCGGCGAGCCGGGGTCATGACGGACATCGAGTTCTCCGAGCTCCGCTACGCCGGGCCGCCGGCTGCGTTCCTGCGTGGCTTCCGCGCGCTCTACCTGGGGATTCCCATCAACTGCCTCGTCCTGGGCTGGGTGAACCTCGCGATGGTGAAGATCGTCGAGCTCTTGTTCGGCGTGGGCAAGCTCGAGGCTCTGGGCATTGTCGTGCTCCTCATCGTCCTCACGTCTCTCATCTCGACGCTCTCGGGTCTCTGGGGGGTGCTCGTCACGGACCTGGTGCAGTTCGTCATCAAGATGGGCATGGTGATCGTGCTTGCCGTGGTGGCGGTGCATGCGGTGGGCGGCATGGCGGCGCTCAAGGACAAGCTCGCCATGATCGACCGACTGCGCGGTGCCGCGACCGGCCGGCGGGGCTCGGTCTTGAGCTTCGTGCCGGACGTGGGATCGGCGTGGATGCCGCTGCTCACGTTCTTCGTCTACATCTCCCTCAACTGGTGGGCGACGTGGTACCCCGGGGCCGAGCCCGGGGGCGGCGGCTACGTCGCCCAGCGGATGTTCAGCGCCAAGGACGAGAAACATTCTCTCCTTGCCACGCTGTGGTTCAACATCGCCCACTATGCCGTGCGGCCCTGGCCCTGGATCCTCGTGGCCCTGGTCTCGCTCGTCGTGTTCCCGGGCCTGAAGGACCCGGAGACGGGCTACGTGCGAGTGATGATCGAATACCTCCCCTCCTCGCTCCGCGGTCTCATGGTGGCGGCGTTCGTCGCCGCCTACATGTCCACCGTCGCCACGCAGCTCAACTGGGGAGCGAGCTACCTCGTGAACGACTTCTACCGGCGCTTCGTCCGCCGCGAGGCTTCCCCGGAGCACTACGTCACCGCCTCTCGAGTGGCGACGGTCATCCTCACCATCATCTCGGCGCTGCTCACGCTTCGGATGGATTCCATCGGCGGCGCCTGGAAGGTCCTGATTGTCACGGGCGCGGGAACCGGCGGCGTGCTGCTGTTGCGCTGGTACTGGTGGCGGATCAACGCCTGGAGCGAGGTCGCGGCGATGGCCGCCGCGTTCATCGTGTCCGTGGGACTGCAGACCGTGGGCGGGCTCGACAGCGACCGGCCGATCGACTTCGCCTGGATCATGATCATCACGGTGGCCCTGACGACGCTCGTGTGGGTGGCGACGACCTTCCTTACGGCGCCGGAAACAGACGAGACGCTCGTCGCCTTCTACCGGCGAACGCGGCCCTCCCGTCTCGGGTGGACGCGGGTCGCGGCCCTTGCTCCTGAGGTCACCCCGTCGACCGACGGGCTCGCAAACCTGCTCGACTGGGTCGCGGGCTGCGTGCTGATCTACGGCGTGCTCTTTGGCGTGGGGAAGTTCCTGCTGCTTGAGCCGGGGCAGGGGGCGCTCTTGCTTGCCCTTGGCGCCGCCGCGGGGCTTGTCATCTACCGGAATCTCGCGCGTCGGGGCTGGCGCGCCGTCGTCGAGTAGATCGCTAGAGCAGAATCAGCCCGCGCCGCAGCGCCGCCGTGACGGCCTCCGTCCGGCTCGCCACATCGAGCTTCTCGAAGATCGCGCCGATATGGTACTTGACCGTCCGCTCGCTGATCGCAAGCCGGGCGCCGATCGCCTTGTTGCCGAGCCCGAAGGCGAGGAGGTTCAGGACCTGAAGTTCGCGGGGCGTCAGCGCGCTACCCAGATCTTCACCCGCGTCCGGCCGATCGGCCTCCCACGGCACGACGACCAACCCGGCCGCTGCGGCCGCGACGGCGGCGCGGAGCTCATCGGGCGGGGCATCACGGCGGATCACCGCGCGCACGCCCGCGCGCAGGGCGTCTGCGGTCCACGCCCGGCGCTCGCGGTCGACGACCGCGACCACCGCCGGCCCGCCCGTCTGGCCCGCCAGACCAACCACGATCCCCGTAGCGCGCTCATCCGCCGGGTCCACCGCGGCCACGACGACGTCCGGTCCGCTCCCGACCTCAAGGGGCGCGTCGGGCCGGGCCGTGGCCACGACCTCCAAGCGATCGTCGCCCGCGAGCTCCGCCACAAGACGCGCTCGCGCCGTCGCCTCGCCCATCACGAGCACGTGGATCACGCGGCTCGCTCGACGAAGCGTTCTACCACCTCGCAGGGAATCGCCGCGGCGAGGCCGCGGACCATCATCGTGTTCACCCCCACCACCCGCCCCAAGACATCGGCGAGCGGACCGCCCGAGTTGCCCGGGAGGAGCTGCAAATCCGCGAGGATTATCGGTGGCCCCCGGCGGGGCGTGAGGCGCCCGTGGACGATGCCCGCCGTCACGGCCCCTGAGAGGCCCAGGGGATTGCCCACGGCCACCACGAGCGCCCCGACGCGTGGCTCGTCTCGCGCGAGGGCCGGCGGGGGCAGCTCGGTGGACACGGCAAGCAGGGCGAGGTCCTGACCCTCGTCCGTCGCCAAGAGGCGGGCGTCGTGGACTGTCCCGTCTGCCGTCTCGACCCGGGCCGAGCGTCCCGTGACCACGTGCGCGTTCGTGACGACGACCCCTGGTCGCCAGAGCACGCCCGACCCCCAGGTCCCCCGGCGTCTGCCCTGTACCTGAACCGTCGCGGCGCGCACGCGGGCCGCGATTCCCGCGAGCTCGGTCGTGATGGGGATCATGGCGGCCGTCACTGGGTCGGTCGCTCGCCCACGGTCACCTTCAACTCGAGCGGCGCCCCGCCACGCAGCCCGGTGAGGACCACGGTCGCACCCACGCGCTCGGGTCCGAGCAGGGCGAAGAGATCGCGCACGTCGGCCACCGGCTGGCCCGCCACAGTCACGATGACATCGCCCAGCTGTAATCCCGCACGTCCAGCAGGCCCGTCCGCGTCGACCGTGAGCGCGATGAGCCCCGAGCGGGCAGGCGGGGCGAATTTGGCCGCGAGCGCGGCCGGGACCTCGACCGCCTGCAGTCCCACGCCGAGGTAGCCGCGCGCGATCCGGCCCTTGGCGAGGAGCCCATCCACGACCCGGTTCACCACCGGGACCGGCAGCGCCAGCGCCACGCCGCGCCCGAGCCCCGAGGTGTTCAGGCCCACCACCTTGCCGCTCGTGTCGATGAGCGGGCTCCCCGAAAACCCGTCATGAATGGCCAGGTCGAGCTGGATCAAGGATTCAATCTCGCCCCCGCGCCACGTGCGCCACGGTCCCACGATCGCCCCGACGAGGCCGAGGCTCGCCGAGTGGCCGGCGCTCCCGGTCCGGCCCACCTGAAGCACCAAGTGCCCGACCTTCACCGCTCCGTCCGCGAACTCGGCGGACCCCGGCGCGTCGAGCTTCAAGACCGCGAGATCCGTCGCCCCGTCGCGACCGGCGACCGTGGCAGGCACGGTTCGGTTGTCGGCGAGCGTGACGGTGAGGTCCTCTTCCCGGCGGAGCGTGTGGTGGGCGGTCACGACGACGCCCGCGCGCCACAGCACGCCGCTCGCAGCGATCCGCGGCCGGCCGTTCACGGCGACAACCGTCTGAGCGGCGCGCTCGACCGCTGCCGCGAGGTCATCGGAGAGTTGCTCGAGCCCGGTCTTCCGGGACGCGGATGCAGGCATGTCAGTTCCTAAGAATGGGGTTCGACCGGAAGATGAGCCGGGCTCGCGGGGGCCGGTATCGGACCTTTGGACAGGGGCCAGCTTGCGACCGACGCACTCGGACGCAGGTTAGGTGAATGGGGATCAGGTGGCTTTTCGCCGCGCTCCACCTGCTCGGGCTCGGGATCGGATTGGGCTCGGTCTGGGCGCGCGGCCGCGCACTGTCGGGCACCCTCGACCCACCCGGATTGCAGCGGGTGTTCTATGCCGACAACTGGTGGGCCGTCGCGGCCGTGCTCTGGGTCGTGACGGGCGCCCTCCGCGCCTTCGCGGGATTCGAGAAGGGCACGTCCTACTACCTCCACAATCATTTCTTCCTAGGGAAGATGGCGCTCCTCGTCCTCATCCTGGCGCTTGAGGTGCGTCCCATGACGACCCTGATTCGCTGGCGCCGGGTGTCGGCGCGCGGGGAGCGGCCGGATACGACGAACGCCCGCGCCCTCGCGCGCGTGAGCTTCCTGCAGGCGTGGCTCGTCGTCGGGATGGTGCTCGCTGCGACGGCTATGGCGCGCGGGTACGGCGCCGAGCCGTAGTGCTCGGTTACATGAACACCACGAGGAGTGTGACCGTCGCCGAATAGGTGCCCGCCCGCTGGCCGGTGGCGGGCATGACCGCGCCTCCAAGGAACACGGATCCCACCTTCTTGCCCAGTGTTTCCGGTTGCGTCTTCGAGGGATCGAACAGCCTCTCGTCCGTCGTCGACTGGGTCGGTGAGAACCCCGCGGTGGCGCCGCTGAACGAGAGGGGCATCGTGGCTCCTCCCGGGCCCGTCATCACGGAGGGGAGCGTGAAGGTGATCGAGATCGCTTCCTTGTTCTTGCCGGTGAGGTCGAACCGGCCGCTGTTCGCGGGGTCGGTCGGCGCCACCGAGCTCGGCACGCCCGCGAGGAGAGCCCCGAATGCGAGGGCTTGGACGCCCACGACGGATTGCGCGGCGAGTGTCGCCGCGCCAAAGAGCTTGAAGCAGGTCAGCAGTGTGATCGTTCGCATGTCCCTCGTCTCCGCTCCCCTAATCTGCTGCTGCTCGGGTCGGCTGGTCAGTACGTCGGCCAGTTGTCGACCCAGGCGTTGGAATATCCCACGAGCTGGGCGGTCCGCGCCATCGCGTTGGCCACGTCGCAGGAGTTGTACTGGAACGTCTTGGTGCCGTTCCCGACCGAGCCCAGACTCGAGGCGTCGCTTCACTCGACCGACGGGTCGTCGAGCGGTGAGCCTCTCGCACTCTGCCGGGAGTTGGGCGCGAAACGCCGGGATCGGCGAGTTCCCTACCGCGTCAGGAGCCGGAAAAACAAAGCGGTGGGGAACGGCCCGCCGCTCCGCGCACCCGCGGATCAGGTGACGGTTACTGGCAGACGGGCGCGCCCTCGGACGAGCTCGCGGTGGCGGGCGCGGCTGGGGTGATGGCGCCGATGTAGATCCCGCAGCTCGTCGTGGTATTCAGGTTCGTGATGTGACTCGTCCACCCGGCCTGCGTGCCCGTGCCGATCGTCACGGTCCCGAGCGTGTTGCCGACGGTCGGGCACCACTGGACCGTGCCCGCCACCGCCGGGTTCGCGCAGGAGACGGTCGTACTGTACTTCACCGAGTCCGCGAAATACGCCTCCTCGGCGGTCACGAGGTTGCGAAGGTCGGACTTCATTGACGCGACATACGCCTTCTGCTTCGTGTTCGCGAACTTCGGGATCGCGATGGCGGCGAGGATCCCGATAATCACCACCACGATCAACAGCTCGATCAGCGTGAAACCC
>DATNIM010000048.1:0-4184 GCA_035604455.1 Gemmatimonadales bacterium | reverse complement strand
TGGTCCCGGCAACGCTGCTGGTCGGGCGTATGAAGGACCCCTATGGCGCAACGAGGATGCCGAAGGAGTCGGCGCCCCGGTGGTTGAACGGACTGCTGTGCTGCGCGTTCGCCGGCCTGGTAGGCGGGGACCTGATCGAGTTTCTTGCGGCAGCGCACCTGCACCCCCTCGGCGAGTGGGACGCGTGGTCCATCTGGAACATGCACGCCCGATTCCTATTCGCGGCTCACGTGCCCCGAGTGCCGTTGTTCTCGTCCGCGCTCACAAACCGGGACTATCCGGTCCTCTTGCCGGGCCTCGTGGCGGCGGGATGGCGAGCGACTGGACAGGCGGCATCGGGGGTGCCGATCGCGATCGCCTTCGGGTTCACTGCGGCGACGGTGGGTGTTGTTGCCGGGACGGTCGCGTGGCTCCGTACAAGAACCCTCGGTCTACTCGCCGGCATCGTCCTCCTGAGCACGCGGACCTTCGTCGCGCAAGGCGCCAGTCAATACGCGGACATCCCGCTGGCCTTCTTCCTCGCAACGACCGTCGCGTTGCTCACGGCGGCTGGAGCGCGGGCCCGCGAGGCCGGGCGCCCGCTCATGGGCCTCGCCGGGGTCGCAGCAGGCCTCGCGGCGTGGACTAAGAACGAAGGCCTCCTGTTCTTGTGTGCGATCGGCATCGGGTACTTCGGAAGCGCTCTCCTCCTACCGCTAGATCGCCGCCTGCCGCGAGAGCGCCAACGGGATTGGACGCCGTTCCTGGCAATCCTCGGTTCGTTGCTGCTACCGCTCCTCTGGTTCAAACTTGCCCTCGCGCCGCCGAGCGAACTCGTGGCCGGTCGACGCGGCGCCGCGGCGCTCGCCCAGTTCGCGACGTGGTCCCGCTACCTGACGGTCGCCGCCGCATTCGTCCGAACGGCGGGACGCTTTCCGGTCATCACCCTGGGTGCGATCGCGGCAGCGCTAGGGCCGGGCCACGGATGGAGGTCCCGCCTTAAGCAGGCGGCTCCGGCATGGATGACCGTCGCTGCCATCCTGGTGGGCTACTTCGCGGTCTACATCCTTACACCTTTCGATCTCGCCTGGCACTTGCGCACCGCCCTGGATCGCCTCTTCATGCAGGTGTGGCCGACGATCGTGTTGCTGACGGTCGTCACGGTAGCGGCTCCGGAGGAGCTGCTGCCGGGCCCGAACTACGGCCGCGAAGGACAGAGAGACCAGCGGGGGGCGGACGCCGGGTCGCTTGCGTAAGGGGTGGAGCCACAGGAGCGAAGCGGAGTGACGCACCTCGGGAGAGGGGACGAGTGTCGTCCGCACGGCAGCCGGCGCGCGGAACCCCTTGTCCGACAGCGGCGTCTGACCTGATCTGCATGGGATTCGCGGCGCCACGCGTGTCGCTTCTACGCTACACTAGTGCTTAATGGTCGGCGCGGGGCTCCCGCTGCCTGAGAACAATGAAGGAGGACGCTCGCCACTCAGCCTCGGGTCCGGGCCTGCGTCTTGCGGGGTCGCGGTCTTCGACAACCAAGGGGACTGGACGCCACACTTCGATGCGATACCTCGTTACCGGGGGCGCGGGCTTCATCGGCTCGCACCTCGTTGAGCACCTGCTGTCCGCCGGCGATCATGTCGTCGTGTTGGATGACTTCTCCAGCGGCACCTGGGCAAACGTCGGTCCGTTCCGGGACCGCATCGATCTGATCGAAGGCAGCATTACGGATCTGGAGACCTGTCGCGCCGCGACGCAGGGCGTGGACGTCGTCCTCCACCAAGCCGCGATCGCGTCGGTCATCCGCTCGGTCGAAGAGCCGCTCGCTACCCACGCCGTCAACGTGACCGGCACGATCAACGTCATGCTCGCCGCCCGCGACGGGAAGGTGCGGCGTATCGTCTTCGCCAGCTCCACCGCGGTGTACGGGGACGTCCGGGAGCTTCCGGTGAGGGAGGACATGCTGCCGAGCCCCCTCTCACCGTATGCCGCGACGAAGCTTGCCGTCGAGGACTACTGTCAGGCGTTCGGTGCAACCTACGGACTCGAGACCGTGGTGCTCCGATATTTCAACGTGTTCGGACCGCGCCAGGATCCGAATTCCCAGTATGCAGCTGCGATCCCCAAGTTCATCGTGGCGGCGCTGGCCGGAGATGCGCCGACTATTTTCGGCGACGGCGAGCAGACGCGCGACTTTGTCTTCGTGGGCGACGTCGTTCAAGCCAACCTGCTCGCCTCCCGCGCGCCGGCGGCGCAGGTCGCGGGTCGCGTATTCAACATCGGTACCGGCCGAGCGGTTACCGTCAACGAGTTGTGGCGACGGATTCAGGAGATCGTGAGAATCGAATTACCGCCTCGTCACGCCGAGCCGCGGGCGGGCGAGATCAAGCACTCTTATGCCTCGATCGAGCGCGCCCGCCGGTGCCTCGGCTACGCACCCGCCGTAGATTTCGAAGAGGGCCTGCTACGGACGGTGCGGTCGTACGAGGCCCGTTCAGGCACGGTCGCCCAAAACACGCCCCCGACCCCCGGGTGGCGTGGCAGCCACAGGTGAGGCGCGTTCGGCCCGCGCATGCCGCACGGTCGCAACGGGTTAGCTCGTTTTGGACGCCGGTCCACTTTCCGCAAACTGCGATAACGTGTTCATGTTGATGAGGTTGCGTTGCAGGCGTGTTACACCGACGGCCCTGAACAGCCGCCGAGCAATAGGCACAAATCCTGCTCGACTTTGCAGTCGACTCTCGCACGAGGACCACTCTTGAAGTTCGCCACGTTGAATAGTCTCGTCCTTGCGTTGCTGGGCGCGTTTGCCGTCGGTCTTTCCGCCCAAGCTTCCGAGAACCTCAAGTTCCTGAATGGCTATGTCACCGCCCCAGGGGTGGTGACCTCGGAACCGGGCGAGCCCGGGCCGCCAGCCGAAGGAGCACAGGGCGTTTACGTCGGGCCGTACACCGCGCAGGTGACGAGCCTTCCCGGGCAGCCGATCATCGACGTGTTCTGCGTCGACTACTTTCACGACATCACCCCCGGGACGACCTGGACCGCGTATACGGAGAGCCTGAACGGCAGCCTCAGCTTGACGCGCTTGGCGGGAGAGGGCAGCTCGACCGTCCAGAAGACGTACTTGGAGGCCGCCTGGCTCGCGAGTCAATTTGCGTCGAACCCGACGACCTCGTGGGCGGACATCGACAACGCGATCTGGTACCTCACGAGCCCCCCGGGGAGCTTCAACACGCCTGACGCCGCGGCTTTGAGCTGGGTGGGTATGGCCATGGCAGACTATGGCTCGGTCAATCCCAACTCGTGGGAGGTCCTCACCGACGTGACCGCCTGGAACGGCAGCACGTACACCAATGGCGGGACGCAGGAGTACCTGGTGAACGTGACTCCGGAGCCGGGAAGCATTATTCTCTTCGGGACTGGTCTCGTCGGCATCGTGCTGGGAGGGGTGGTCAAGCGGAGCCTGGCCTAGCACCCTAGGGCGGGCCCAAGGAGCTGCATGCGGCCCGAACTCACCCGCGGATCGGATCGGCTAGGGAGCGCGGCCTACTTGTTGGCCGCGCTCCTCGTTGTTGTGCCCATCGGCGATTACGTCGCGAGCATCTGGGTTCTACGCCCGGGCGACCCGCTGCAGTGGCGCTACGGCAGCGAGGGTCTGCTCGCGAGCTTCCTCATTACCCCATGCCTCGGCGTCGCGCTGGCCATCGCGGTCGCCACGTGGCGAGGCAACGGCCGCCTGCTGATGCTCATCGGGGGCGTGATGGTGCTGGTCGGCGTGCTGCTTGTCCCCGTGTGCGGGGACTTCGCCTTGAACGCCCTGCAGCTGCGCCGATCGGCTCCGCCCGACGCAGTGGCGAGACTCGAGCTCGGGACCGCGAAGACGATATTGGATTACGTGTTCGTCGCGATCGTTCTGGTCTTCGGCGGGTTCTCGGCTCGACGCGCCGGCCGCACCTTCAGTAGCGAAGCGCGCGAGACCCGCCCGCCTCACGTCGTGGTACCCCGCCCGGGATCCCGCTGACCACAGACTAAACCTGTGATGCATCTTGCCAGACAGGGATTGTCGCGCCATTGACCGTTGGCACGGGATGAGCCTTCTTCCTGAAGCTCAGTCGACCGCGCCGGGACCGTCCGACTGAGAGCTGCGTTCAGAGTCCGCCCGACGCGAACCGTTCGTACGGGACCGCCTTCCGGCCGTGGATGATCGAGGA
>DATNIM010000047.1:0-4288 GCA_035604455.1 Gemmatimonadales bacterium | reverse complement strand
GATTGGGCGCGATCCCGTGGCCCTCCCGATCAGTCAAGACCTTCCGTAGAGACGAAGCTCATTGGGCCGGCATCGCGGGAGTGCCGTGATGAGCCCGCGTTCGCAGCAGCCAGAGCCCCATGCACACGGCCGCCAGAATATTGGCCACGAGGATGACGAGCCACCCCATCTGCTCGACTACCCAGGCGTTGAGCAGCAACATCGTGCCGTAGAAGAGGGCTTCGACCAGAACGAAGACCGCGACAACGCGCGTCCAGTAGACCGGTTTAGGGCGCTCATCGTGGACGACCTGGGCAAACACGAGTCCCAACAGTACGAACACGCTGACGTGCAGGAACGTGTAAGCGGCGATCACGCCGGGACTCACGACGACGGCCGACGGACCAGAGCCCCCGAGGAGCAGTGCGGACCCCAACACCGCGGGCGTCAGGAACGGACCGCCTCGGGCCAGGTCCACGAGCAGGAACCAGAACGCCACGGCAGCCGCACCCACGAGGCCGGTCGAGACGCCCTCGAAGATCCTCGGGTATACCCGTAGGGCATTCCAGCCGAACGGCGACTTGACGGCGAGCGCGCGGTGCAGGTACGCCATCATCGCCATGCCACCCAAGAGGTTCGCGACCACGACCTGTGCCACCGGGACCACGGTGAGCAGGCTCGCGCTGTTCACGAGCATCCCGGTGTAGTGTACCGCGTTCAGGACGCCGAGCCCGAACGCGGCTCCTACGAACAGGCCGGGTTCGAGATCGAGGAGCGTCAATACCCAGAGACCCGCCACGCCGAGACAGGCAAACACGCCGAAGTGCATGAGGGTGTAGACGAGTACCGCGCGAGGCCACGGGCCGGTGAACGGCGTGTGCAACACGATGCTCGCGAGCCGGGCGGGGGTTTGGAACGCTTGCCCGGTTGCGATGTCCGTCACGAGAAACCAACCTGCCACCACGGCGCCGGCGACCAACCCACCTACCACTCCCTGCGCCGCGGACCGAACTGAAAAGCGCTCCATGGGGCGACTCCACGCGAGCGATCAGCGTATGTCGTGCAGGCCTAGGCCGGGGTCACTTTGGGGAATATGTGCCTCGGGATACGGGGCACAAGAGTCCGCTTCCAGGAATCATGAAGACGGACGCTTGGCCCCGCGCGGAAACCGGTGTTCGCGCAAGACGGCGACTAGCGAGTAGACGAGGAGCGGATGTCAGCAGCCTCCGGCATCTCTTTGGCGCGACGGCTCCGCCAGTACCAGATGAGGATAGAGAGGCCCACCGTCACCGGCACCAACAGCATGACGATCGTCGCAAACACCATCCCCTGCATGAAAGAGTCCATGCCTCCCGTTCCCGCTCCCACAAAACTCTCCTTCTTCGCCTACTGGGTCGTGTGTCTCAGCACGGCCATGCCGTCGGGCACGATGAGGCCGAACAGGACAACGGCCGTCAGGACTGTCGCTCCCACGACCGACACCACAAGGGCTGCGCGCTCAAAGCGAAGGTGCATGAACCATGCTGTAATCACCGTGGCCTTGACCACCATTGCGACGAGGAGCAGGGCCAAAGCGATCGTGTGGTACATCGGAACCGTCTCCGTCGCGAGCATCACGACGGTGAGTGCGAGCAACGCACTCCAGGAAATCCAGTAGCTCCGGTAGCGCATTGGATTATGCATGATCGGTGCCCCCAGGGTGTGGCGTCAGATGAGGTAGAAGCACGTGAAGATGAAGACCCAGACGAGGTCGACGAAGTGCCAGTACAGACCCACGAGCTCTACGCCCGCCGCAGAGGAGCGGCCCCGGCCGAGCCGCGCGGCGAGAATGGAGAGGATCGTGACTCCGATAAGGACGTGGGTACCGTGAAAGCCTGTGATCATGAAGAAGAAGGCCGAGAACCCGGACACGCCCCACGGGTTCGAGGTGAGCCGCGCCCCTTCGCGGATCAGGCCGGTCCACTCACGAGCCTGGCACCCGAGGAACACGAGGCCTCCCAACGCCGTGAGCCAGACGAATTTCCGGGCGAGGGCGAGGTTCCCGCGCTGCGCCGCGCCCACGGCCGACGCCATGGTCGCACTCGACGTGATCAGGACGAACGTCATGAAGCCGATGAACGGGAGCGAGAACACGTGGCTCCGATCGGGCCAGGCCGGGCTCGCGAGTCTCACGAAGCCGTAGGATGCGAGGAAGCCCGCGAACAGCAGCGCATCCGTGACCAGAAAGAACCACATCATCAACTTCTGCCACGACACGCCGAACGGCGAAACACCGCCCTCCCAGCTCGCGTCTGGGGACGAATGCTCGGGTGCGTGCAGCGTCGTCATGGTGGTCCTTTCAGGATCCTCTAGAGCGTGGTAAGCACAGCGAGGAGCAAGAGCCAGACGCCGCCCACGAAATGCCAAAAGATGGCGGCGTGGGTGAGGCCCGAGGCCTGAGAGCGATAGGCCCCTCGCGCGGCCCGAGCACGGGCCCAGAAAAGCGCCACTACGCCCGCCAGGACATGCGCGCCGTGCGTTCCAGAGAGCAAGTAGAAGAACGCCGCGTGGGGACCGCTCGCCAGGGCGAGGCCCTGCGCGGTGAGCTCATGCCAGGCCGCAAGCTGGCCCGCGAGGAAGAGAAGGCCGAGCGTTGCAGCCACGCCAAGCCAGCGGACCGCAGTCTCCGTCGACCCGCGGCGCACCGCCCTGCGCGCAAACTCGACCGCAGCGCTTGAGACGAGCAGGATTCCCGTATTCGCCCAAACCAGAGGGGGCAGCTCGATCCCTGTCCAATCGGCACCGGTACGCCGCACGAGCAGCGCCGCGACGAACGCGCTGAAGAGCATCGCGACCGTGACAAGGACGACGCCCAAGCCGATCGGGTAGGGACGCCTCCCGCCCCAGCTCGATGTGGATTGCTCGAGTGTCATCGACGCGGGCATCAGACCGGTACCGGGACCGCCCCGGGAGCGGGCGACGGAGGCAGGTGCTGAGGCGTGTAGCCCTCGGGGCTGTCGTCCACGCGGTATTCATACGGGCCCCGGTACGCCACCGGCAGCTCGCCCGGCCAGTTGCCGTGCGGGGCGGGGGAGGGCGTGGACCACTCGAGGGTCGTCGCGGCCCAGGGGTTCGAGGCTGCGACTGGGCCACGGACAAGGCTGTAGAACAAGTTGCCGAGGAAGATGAACTGCGCCGCAGCCGCAAGGGCCAAAACGATGCTGATGAAGACATTCAGCCACTGGATCGGACGCAGGAACTGATAGACCGTCGGGTCGTAGAGGTGACGCTGCTCGCCGCCCATGCCGAGCAGGTGCATGGCCACGAAGCCGACGATCACGGCGGGCACGGTGAGCCAGAAGTGCAGGCGGCCGAGCGTCTCGTTCATCTGCCGCCCGAACATCTTCGGGAACCAGTGATACGTACCGGCGAAAATGGCGAAGAACGTGACGACCGCGATCATCAGATGAAAGTGGCCGACCACGAAATAGGAGTTGTGGAGATAGATGTCCGATGTCGCGGTGGCCAGGAAAATCCCGCCGATCCCACCGATGCCGACCGCCGCGATCAGCGCCAGGGCGAAGAGCAGGGCGGTGTTGAGGCGAATCTCCGCGCGCCAGAGACTCGCCACGAGGTTCATGGCGAGCACCGCGAAGGGTGCCGTGATCGTGACCGTGGCGACCGAGAAATACTCTCCTACGTACGGACTCATCCCGCTCACGAACATGTGGTGGCCCCACACGATCATGCTCAAGACCGCGACCACGATGAGCGCGCCGATCGAGGTTCGATACCCGAATACGGGCCGTCGCCCGCCCACGGCTACGACGTCGAAGATGATGCCGAGCGCCGGCAGCACGAGCACGTAGACCTCGGGGTGCCCGAGGAACCAGAACAGGTGCTGGAATAAGAGCGGCGACCCGCCGCCCCCACGGTAGGAGAGGAGTTGTCCCCCGACCACGAGTCCCGAAGGGAGAAAGAAACTCGTCGCGCCGACGCGATCGAGCAGCAGCATGATCGCCGCCGCGGTCAACGCCGGGAAGCAGAGCACGCCGAGGATGGACGCGATGAAGAGGGTCCAGACCGTAAGCGGCATGCGGCGCATCGACATGCCGCGAGTTCGCAGGTTCAGGATCGTTGTGATGAAGTTGAGACCGCCCATCGTGAAGGACGCGATCCACAGCGCCATTGCGAGGATCCACAACGTCTGCCCGAGTCCCGACCCCGGCGCAGCTTCCGACAGGGCCGAGAGCGGCGGATAGGCCGTCCAGCCTGATCCCGCGGCACCATCGGGTGCGAAGAAGGAGCCCAGCATGATCAGACAGGCGGG
>DATNIM010000046.1:0-2239 GCA_035604455.1 Gemmatimonadales bacterium | reverse complement strand
AGACGTCGACGGGGACGACCTGGTCCACGCCCTGCACGATGGCGTAGTTGTTGAACATCCCGCCCGTCGACGCGCAGACCCCCATGGAGATGACCCACTTAGGCTCCATCATCTGGTCGTAGACCTGGCGGAGTACCGGAGCCATCTTCTGAGATACCCGGCCGGCGACGATCATCAGGTCCGCTTGGCGCGGGGACGCTCGGAAGACCTCCATCCCGAAGCGGCTGATGTCGAAGTCGGCCGTTCCTACGGCCATCATCTCGATCGCGCAGCACGCCAGGCCGAACGTGACCGGCCAGACGCTCGATCGGCGCGCCCACTTGACCACGTCTTCGAGCCGCGCAGTGAGGAAATTGTGCTGCAGGTCCTCGAGCCCCATTTGATCGCCCCTCAGGCCGCCTCGTCGGTCTTCGATCCAGGACCCGCGCTCACGCGCGCAACGGTGGACTCAGTGGTGCGAGATCCGATCGCCGGGCGCATCCGCTTCGCGGGACCCCAGTCGAGTGCCCCGTTGCTCACCAGGTACATGAACGAGACGAAGACCACGGCTGCGAACACGAGAATCTCTATCAGACCGAAAGAGCGCAGCTGTCGGAATACGACAGCCCACGGATAGAGGAAGATGATCTCGATATCGAAGATGATGAAGATCATCGCGACCAGGTAGAAGCGCACGGGAAATCGTTGAGGCGGCTCGAGGTCGGGCACGATCCCGCACTCATAAGGAGCGACCTTGGCGGAGGTGGGCCGCTGGCGCGGGGCCAGAAGGCGCGAGGCGGTCAGCGACAGAGCCGCGAAGACGACACCGAGCACGAGCAGCACGACAATCGGCAGGTAATTCTCCATGGCCGGTGCCGGTTCTACCACGGCACCCTCTCCATGGGCACATTCGCCAGGCCCTGATGCCGCAGGGTCGCGACGGGCTTTCGACCGCCATGTCTCGCCCCTCGTGTCGAGAGATCATCGGGCGACTTCGAGGCTTGTCGGGGGTCCGGGCGTCGCCTCTAGGATGCCGTCGTGACGTCGACCCATCAGAGCGTCTCGGACGGTTCCGGGCCGGCAAGAACCGGAAGCCGCTCGCGCTCGGCGGACGTGGAACCCAACCCTGAAGCGCAGCCGGTGTCCACTGAGTCCGCGCCGCGCCCGCGACGGACCAAAGCGACGTCGCGAGCTGCGGGGGACCGCGCAACCACGCGCACGAAGCGAACGAGGCGAGACGCGACCGAGGATCACGACGTGCTCGTGGTGGGAGCGGGTCCGGCCGGCTCTTCGTGCGCGTACTGGCTCGCCGACGCGGGATGGGACGTTGTCGTAGTCGAGAAGAAGCACTTTCCCCGGGTCAAGACCTGTGGAGACGGATTGACTCCGCGCGCTGTGAGGCAGCTGACCGACATGGGCCTCGCCGGGGTGCTGTCCGGCGCCCACCGCTACATCGGCCTTCGCGCCTGTGCCTACGGAATGACGCTCGAGCTTCCGTGGCCCGACCACCCTTCGTTCGCACCGCTCGGCTATGTGATCACGCGTCACGACCTCGACCAGCTGGTCGCCGAGCGCGCAGAGAAGGCGGGCGCCTCCCTTCACCAGGGGACCGAAGCGCTGGAGCCGCTGGTGGAGGCTGAATCGACCTCGGCGGGGCGGCTACCGTCCTGCACGGGGGCAGTCGTCGTCGACCGCGACACCAACCGCACGAGGCAAGTGCGCGCGAAGTACGTCGTGATTGCGGACGGGGCGAACTCACGCTTCGGCAGGGCGCTCGGAACCACACGCGACAAAGCTCGTCCCCTAGGGATGGCTCTTCGCGGCTATTACCGCTCGCCTCGTCACGACGACGAGTTCATCGAGTCGCACCTCGACATCCGAGATGCCTCTGGAACGGTCCTCCCCGGCTACGGGTGGATATTCCCCGTCGGGGACGGCCGGGTGAACGTGGGAGTCGGCCTCCTCACGGTGGAAGGGCGCTGGCGCGGAGTGAACACCTCCAAGCTCATGGACGCGTTCGTCGCGGGAGCACCGAAGTACTGGGGGCTGTCAGCGGAGACTTCCTGCGGGCCGCCCACCGGCGGAAAGCTCCCCATGGGGCTCTCGATGAGCCCGCGTGTGGGCCCGTGCACGCTGGCCATCGGAGATGCCGCGGGTGCGATCAATCCTTTCAACGGCGAGGGGATCGCATATGGATACGAGACGGGGCGGATCGCGGCTTCGTGCATCGGCCGCGCGCTAGCCGGTGAGGGACCGCGCG
>DATNIM010000045.1:0-3104 GCA_035604455.1 Gemmatimonadales bacterium | reverse complement strand
GCTCACCGACGGGAACGCCGGCGGCGGTATCGGGGTCGTGCTCGTGTACCGGTGCCCCGACGGGTCGACGAAGACGAAGGAGATCGCGACCACGGTCCTCGACGTGTTCCCGAACTTCGCGCCCCAGGACGTCGCCCGCGTGCGCAACCCGCTGGCCGAGATCGCGGCTGCGTATGTCGCGCTGTCCGCGCTGGTCGAGGGGACGGTCGTAACCGTCGTGCACGATTACGAGGGAACCGGCCCACTCGTTACTGGCCGGTGGACGGCGCGCGACGAGGCCCTGAGGATGGCCGTGGAGCGCTGCCAGTGGGGGATCTACGAGGGCAGGCTGCGCGTCGTGTTCCGGCACACCAGTGGTCACCAGAGCGCCATGGGCGGCGACGAGATCGCAGCATACAATGCCCGCGCTGACGCGCTGGCGACCGCCGCGGTGGGTCGGTCGGCGGAGTGACAACCCCGCCGGGCCGGCGAATGCTCCACTGGGGGAGAGCATGCTGATGATCACTCGCGGCCGTACAAAACTCGCGCGACCGGCGCGCCGGTGCCCGGGGTCGACCGTCCCTCGCCGGCGGCTCGCCATCGAGATTCTCGTTCCGGAACGGCACCTGCGGGCGGCGCTGCGGGCGACCGATCCGCACGCGCCACTGTCGACGTTCGAGGAGCAGTGCTGGCTGGAGGACGCCGTGGGGCAGTGCCTGGAGCGCGGCCAGTACTCGCTCCAGGCCGTCCGTGACGATGGTGCCGTGGTACGCGTCGGCACCGAACCTGTGGTCGCACGAGAACGAGGAACGTGCCCTGTGCTGTTCGCCGTGCCGAATCACGGTGGATCCGGCTGTCATGGACGGGATGGCCTGCGTGCGCGGGCTGAGAATCCCTGTGGCCACCGTGGTCGCGATGGTTGCGGATGGCATGACCGCAAATGAGATTCTGGGTGCATATCCCGATCTCGAGTCCGACGATATCCGCGAAGCGCTCCAGTACGCGACGGAGGCTGTCCCGGAGCGCTCGGTCCCGTTGGTTCTCCCAGCGTGAAATTGCTCATTGAGACGGCAGTGTCGCCCCAGGTCGCGGCAGGGTTGGGGGCGGGTGGGCCTGACGCTGTCCACGTCCAGGACAAGGAGCACTCGTAGTGGCTCACCTGAACGACATGCCCTACAACTCACTCTGCGAATGAGCGGCTCACCCCCGCGATGCGTCCGCAGTCCGATCGATCTGGTGCGCCGGCCGAGCGGAGTAAGCCAGTTCCTCCAGCAACTATGTGCCAGCGGCGATGGCGTGACATCATAGCTTCACGTGCAAATCGGCCTCGACTGGGCGCCCCGATGTTCTCGGGGATCCCGCCCGACATGGGCGCC
Source organism: Gemmatimonadales bacterium (assembly GCA_035604455.1). GTDB lineage: Bacteria > Gemmatimonadota > Gemmatimonadetes > Gemmatimonadales > GWC2-71-9 > AG25. Next base: position 1,749 of record DATNIM010000045.1, on the reverse strand, counting down.
CTCCTCCCATCTCCCCTAGCACGTCACGACGACCCTGTGCCTCCCTCGTCGGTAGTCGGGAGGTGCGCGACGGGCGGAGCCCGCCAAGCGCTGCGGGCACTCTACCCCACACGTTGGTCCCGGCACGTATCAGGAGTATGACCATCATGCGGCGAATCGCGTTCATCGGTACCCGTGACCTCTGCGCGGTGCCAGCCCCCCTCGTCGATCTCTTCGTCGACGCGGCGACATGGGCCGCGCGTGCGGGTGCCGTGCTCGTCACGGGCGCGGCCGCCGGTGCCGATCAGGAGGCCGCCGCGGCGGCGCTTGCGGCTGGCGGCCGCGTCGAGCTCGTGCTACCGTGGCGAACGTACGAGGAGACGTGGCTCGACACGATCCGCGCCGCGCACCGCAAACGCATCACGACCCTGGTCTATACGCCTACCCGCCACAAGGCGTGGAGCGCGAGTGTGCTGCGTCACCATCCGGTCGGCCAGCGGCTTGCCCAGGGCGCGTTCTGCCTCATGGCCCGGAACTACGGGATCGTCAACGGCGCCGACCTCGTCGTCGCCCTCCCCCTCTGGCCCGTCCGTGGCGGCACGGCTTACGGGATCCGGATCGCGCGCGTACTCGGAATCCAGACGGTCGTGCTGTGGGACGATACCGATCGAGTGTGGCTGCGCGAGCAGATCACGGCCGCTCCGCAAGCGCCCGTCGCGCGGTGACGTCTCCGATTCCCCTCGCGCCCCGCCCGCTCACCGTTCCCATCCCGTCCGGCTCCTGACGCGCGCTGTGGCGCGCGAACGCTCGCCACGATCTCACATCAGAGCGGAGGTGGGAAGCGCATGTACAACAAGATCATCCTCATCGGGCGCCTAACCCGGGATCCCGAGCTGCGGTACACGGCGTCGGGACACCCGGTCGCAAACTTCACGCTCGCGGTCGACCGTCCGTTCAAGACGGCCCAGGGCGAACGCCAGGCGGACTTCATCGACGTCGCGGCATGGCGCAAGCTTGCCGAGGTCGTCGCGCAGTACGTGAGCAAGGGCCAGATGCTCACGGTCGAGGGCCGGCTCGAGATCCGGTCCTACGACGGCAATGACGGCACCCGCCGCAAGGCCGCAACGGTCGTCGCCGACGGCATCCGGCTGTTCCCGAAGTCCATGAACGGGAACGGCGCCAGCAAGGCGGCCGACGACGGGCGCGCGCCGGAAATGGAGACCGCTCCGGAGACCGCCCAGGGCGAGCCCGAACCCGAGGACGTGCCCTTCTGATCCACGCGCCGCACCGCGGCGTGGACCGCAGCAGCGCCTCTCCCTCCTCCAAGGGGGTGCCGCGTCTCTCCGGTAGTCTACCAGGCGGCAGCCCCCTGGAAGCGCAGGCGCGTTTCTCTTCATCGAGGATGGCCAAGTCCGCTGTTGGGACCCGTGGCCCGAGGATGCGAGCCCGCGGCTTGACCCGCCAGCGCGAGCTCGCATCTCCAGGGCGAAAGACCAAGGTGAAGGTGGGGGCGAGCGCCAATGGGGCCATGGCCCGGTGGGTGCTCGCCATGGATCCTCGCGGAGTTGTCGACGACAACGGGGGCACGAGCGTCGCTGTCGTGTGCCGGACAAGTGAAACGTCTTGCCAGGGACGAAGATATCTCGTGGGAGCGTCCCGAGCACAGGCGCCCAAGCGGTGGCCCAGCAGTGTCAGCGGACGGCACAGCCGTTGAACTCGCCCTTGGTGTCGTAATCGCCTCAGGCGTGTTGGATGCCGTGGGCGTCATCA
>DATNIM010000044.1:0-35007 GCA_035604455.1 Gemmatimonadales bacterium | reverse complement strand
AGAATAGCGGTAGCCGCGAACCCTACCTCTCACACGGCAGCCCCTACAAACCGATGTGCAACCCCAGCGACGCGTTTCGAGTGATACTTGCGGTCTCGACGAGGGTGACGGCCGCGTACCAAAGCGTACGCCAGCGCGAGGGCAGGGCTGCCCCGATGCCCGTGATGGCAGGCAAGGCCAGGAGGTTGTAAGCGGTGAGTCGCGCGGTCGAGGGATGTGGGCCGAGGACGGGGTTCGTCTCGGCCAAGCCCTCGTGCAGGGCCTGGCGCGTCTGCGCCCAGTCGACAAGCAGCCCGAGCGCGGCACTCGACGCGACCGCGATGTTCGTCGCGGTCCAGCGATGGGGAGCGGGCGTTTGCGGCTGACCCAGGAGCACGGTGATCAGTAGGAGTGCCTGCATCTGAAAGATGATACCCCGCCCGGCGTCGAGTGCAAGCCGCCCTGCGGGCCTGCCAGCGGTCCTGGCGGCCGGGTACAATACTCCACAATCTGTTCCCCACGAGTCGCCCGCACGCGTAGGAATACACATGGAAGGTCGGCTGCAAACCTATGAAGCGCCCGGGATCGTGGTCACCTTCGACCCGAACGTCTGCATCCACTCGGGTGTGTGCGTCCGCGGCCTGCCGGCCGTGTTCGACGTGAGTCGCAAGCGGTGGGTCCGCCCTGACCTCGAGTCAGCGGATGCAGTCGCGGCGCAAGTCGCCCGCTGTCCTTCGGGTGCACTGCGATGTCGCCGCACGGAGGAGGGGCCTTCGGCTCCGGATCGCTAACCCCGAGCGACCCCCTCTCGCGCGAGGAGTCGAGTGCCCGTCGTTTGAGCCCCCGAAAGCGCGTGGACGCTGGGAGGATCCTCGGCCTTTGCCCTCGTTCGACCGGCCGTTAGGTTTGACCCCAGAGATGGCTCGGACAGAACGCACGACTCTCCTCGACGCCCGCGCCTTGTCGCGGGCGCTTCAGCGTATGGCGGTCGAAGTGCTCGAGCTGGCCCAAGGGACGGAGCGCCTGGTCCTCATCGGAATCCAACGGCGCGGGGTCGAGCTCGCGGACCGCATCGCCAAGCTGATCGAGCACGACGAGGGTGTGGTCGTGCCGCGTGGCGCTCTCGACATCACCCTCTACCGCGACGATCTCGAGACCGTTGGGCCGAAGCCCGTGATCGGCGAGACGCGGATTCCAGTCGACCTCGCGGCGAAGCACGTGGTCATCGTGGACGATGTCCTCTACACCGGCCGTACGATCCGCGCTGCACTCGATGAACTCACCGACTTCGGCCGCCCCCGGCGCATCTCACTCTGTGTTCTCGTGGATCGCGGGGGTCGCGAGCTCCCGATTCAGGCGGACATCGTCGGCACCACTGTGAAGACCGCCGCGGGCGACCGGGTGGACGTCCTCGTGGAGGAGCTCGACGGTCGCGACCAGGTCGATCTCGTGCGGGCGAGTCCATGACCCACTCGCTCGGCAAAGATCTCGTCGGACTCGCGTCCCTTTCGGCCGAACAAATCAACCTCGTGCTCGACACTGCGGAGCCGTTCAAAGAGGTGTCCGAGCGGCCCATCAAGAAGGTCCCGGCGCTCCGGGGCAAGACGATCGTCAATTTGTTCTTTGAGGCCTCCACGCGGACGCGGATTTCGTTTGAGTTTGCGGAAAAGCGTCTCTCGGCAGATACCGTCAACGTGAGCGCCACCGGGAGCGCCGTTCAAAAGGGCGAGACGCTCGTCGACACCGCACGAAACCTCGAAGCCATGCGGATCGACATGGTCGTGATCCGCCATCCGTCCTCTGGGGCGGCGGATTTTCTCGCCCGTCGCATCCGCTCGAACGTTGTCAACGCGGGGGACGGCCAACACGAGCACCCCACCCAGGCCCTGCTCGACCTCCTCACCCTGCGAAACCGCTTCGGCCGCATCGCTGGACTCAAGGTCTGTCTCGTGGGCGACGTGCTTCATTCCCGGGTCGCGCGCTCGGACATCTTCGGGTTGGTGAAGCTCGGCGCGGACGTGGCCGTGTGTGGACCCCGGACCCTCCTTCCGCGCCGCATCGAAGAGCTCGGAGTTCGCGTGTTCGCCCACGTCGAAGAAGCGATCGAGTGGGCCGACGCCCTCAACGTCCTGCGGCTGCAGCTTGAGCGCATGGAAGCGGGTTTCATTCCGTCGCTTCGGGAGTATTACCGGGTCTTCGGCGTCACGGCCGAGCGCCTCGCGAAGGCGCCCCGAGATATCGCGGTCCTCCACCCGGGGCCCATGAACCGCGGTGTTGAGATTGACAGCCGCGTGGCGGACGGATCCCAGGCCCTGATTCTCGAGCAGGTCACGAACGGCGTCGCTGTGCGCATGGCCGTGCTGTACCTCCTCGCCGGAGGCAGGCCCGAGTCGACCGACGCCGCGAAGAGCGGCGCGCACCCCGAGTGATGCGCCCCCTCCTCCTGACGGGCGGGCGGGTCATCGATCCCAGTCGCGGCTTGGATCAAATCGCTGACGTCCTCGTCCAGGACGGAAAGATCGCGGCCGTGGGTGCCGGTCTCGGCACCCCCGAGGGTGCGGACGTGCGGGCGGTGAAGGGTGCCGTGGTCGCACCGGGGCTCGTCGACTTGCACGTCCACCTCCGGGAGCCGGGCAGCGAAGACGTGGAGACGATCGCGAGCGGCGCGCTCGCCGCCGCGGCCGGCGGATTCACGGCGGTCTGCGCCATGCCGAACACCGATCCCGTCACGGATAACCAAGCGGCGGTCGGCTTCATTGTCAGCCAGTCGCTGCGCGCGCGGGCGGCCCGGGTGCACCCCATCGGCGCCATCTCGGTCGGCCAACTAGGGGAGCGCTTGGCCGAGTTCGGCGAGCTCGTTGCCGCGGGGGCGGTTGCGGTATCGGACGACGGCCGACCGGTCTCGTCGGGCCACCTGATGCGTACCGCGCTCGAGTACGCGCGCACCTTCGGCATCCCCGTCGCCGATCACTGTGAGGAACGGACACTGGCCGCGCGCGGTGTCATGCACGAGGGGGTCGTCGCGGCGCGCCTCGGCTTGAAGGGGATCCCTTCGTGCGCGGAAGAGATCATGGTCGCGCGAAACCTGCTCCTCGCCGACCTGACCGGCGGGCATGTTCATCTGTGTCACATGTCGACCCGTGGTTCGGCGGAGCTCATCCGGCGGGCCAAGGATGAGGGCCTCGCGGTTACGGCCGAGGTGACGCCGCACCATCTCACGCTCACGGAGCTCGCGTGCGAGGGCTACGACACGCACGCGAAGATGAACCCCCCACTTCGCGAGGAGGCGGACGTCGCGGCGCTCCGCGACGCGCTCAAGGCAGGCGTGATCGACTGCATCGCGTCGGACCACGCGCCCCACGCCTACGACGCGAAGGAAGCGGCGTTCGACGACGCGCCCTTCGGGGTAATCGGACTCGAGACGGCGTTTCCCGTGGTCCACACGGCGCTCGTGCGAGGCAATGTTCTCACGCTGCCCGAGCTCATCGCCCGCATGAGCACGCAGCCGGCGGCGGCGTTTCGCCTGTCCGGCGGCACGCTCGCCCCGGGGGTACCGGCCGACGTCGTGGTTCTCGACGTCACCACCCCGTGGCGCATCGACCCGGAGCGCTTTCGCTCAAAGAGCCGCAACACGCCGTTCGCCGGCCGCGACGTCTACGGACGCGCCGTGCTCACGCTCGTAGCAGGGATGGTCGTACACGACGCCCTGCGCAACGGCGACGCGTGAACGCGCGGGACGCGGCCCGCCAGATGGCTCGCTGCTGCCGGCAGCTCGCCGAACGCGGGCTGATCGCGGGACAAGACGGCAACCTCTCCGTGCGCCTGTCGGCGACGCGAGCGCTCGTGACACCGAGCGGGCTCATCAAGGCCCAGGTGACCCCGGGCGATATGGTCGAGGTCGACCTTGCAGGGCGGCGTCGGCGTGGGCGCCGCAAGCCAACCAGCGAGTTGGACTTACACCTGCGGATCCTCCGCCACCGACCCGATGTGGGCGCGGTGGTCCATGCCCATCCTCCGGTGGCGACGGGATTTGCCGTCGCGGGAGCCGGATTGGATAGATTTGTGTTACCCGAACTAGTCGTCCTTGTCGGACCGGTGCCGCTCGTGCCCTACGGCACGCCGGGGACCCCTGAGCTCGGGGACCGCGTTGAGCCCTACCTCGGTGAGCACGACGCGTTCCTCCTCGCGAATCATGGCGCTGTGACCATGGGGTCCACGATCGAGGCGGCCTGGATTCGCATGGAGAGCCTGGAGCATGCGGCCCGGATTCTGCTCGTGGCGCGGATGCTCGGGAAGGTGAGCGAGCTTGGGAGCGAGGCGATCGCCCGCCTCGAGGCCCAGCGGAAGGCGTGGGGGCGTCGGGAGTCGAATGGCTAGAACGTCGAAGAGCACCACGATTATTCAGCGCCTGCTCGATGAACGGCGGCAATATGAGGCATGGATCACGCGCCTCGGCGCCGCCGAGGACGCGACGCCCGAGGCCGTGCGCACGCGCGTGAAAGCCGACTACGAGGCGCGGCTCAAGGCCGTGACCGAGGAGCTCAAGGCCCACGCCGACAGCGCCCGCCAGACGATGGAGCTCAGGCAGCACGCGCGCATGGAGTTGCAGCAAAAGGAGACGCACGCGTCCGAGCGGCTCTCTGAAGCGGAGCTACGCCACGCCGTGGGCGAGTACGATGACGCTCAATGGAGCCAGGTCCACAAGGATGTCCTGGCCGAGCTCGTCGTCGTGCGCGAAGAGCTGCAAGCGGTCGACGCAGACATCGCGAAACTCGAGGAGCTCGTCTCAATCGTCCGGGCGAGCCCCCGACCCGCCCCGCGGCCTGCGGCGCGGGAACCGGCAGCGCCACCGGCACCGGCGCCTGCTCCTGCTCCGGTCCCTCCCGCGGTCCCTAAATCCCCGCCGCGTCCGGCGCCCGCTCCGGCGCACTTGGACGAGCTCGCCTTCATCAAATCCGTGACGGAAGACGAGAAGGGGGCGGCCCCGTCGCCCAAGCGGGCGAGCGGTGCGCAGTTTCAGCCCGTCATTCCGGAGGCGCAGGGGCGCACGGCCGCGAGTCCGGCCAGTGCGACGCCGCCCGAGCCGGAAGACCGGCGAACCCTCAAATGCCGCGACTGTGGTACGATGAACTTGCCGACGGAGTGGTACTGCGAGCAGTGCGGCGCGGAACTCGCCGCGCTTTAGACTTTCGCCGAAACGAGCTTCCGCACGTGCGCCGCGAGGCGGGACTTGTGGCGCGCCGCGTTGTTGGGATGGATGAGCCGCTTGCGGGCAGCGCGGTCCAATAACACGACAGCCGCGGCATACGCCTCGGCCGCTCCTGCGGCCGTCGCTTCACGCACGTGCTTCACCGCGGTGCGGAGCGCAGACCGCTGGGCGCGGTTGCGCGCGTTGCGACTGATGGCTTGCCGCATTGCCTTCTTCGCCGACTGAATTCGGGGCAGGTGGCCTCCTTGTAAGCGGCGGAACTTAGAGGGTAAGTCCAGACCGGTCAAGGCGCTACCGCGTTGACCGTGGCCCGCTTGGTTCATTATCTTAGGCCATTACCGACCCTCGAGTGCTCTATCTCGTTTGAGTTCCTCGTGTGGGCCCCGGTGCTGCTCTTCTCGGTCGTGGCCCACGAATACGCGCACGCTGAAGCTGCCTACCGCCAGGGGGACGACACGGCCTACTCCCTCGGGCGCCTGACCTTGAACCCCCTGAAACACATTGACCCCGTCATGACGGTGCTCGTGCCCGTCCTGCTCTACGTCTCGCATGCGGGGTTCCTGTTCGGGTCGGCGAAGCCCGTGCCCGTGAACCCCCGGTTGTACCGCAACTATCGTCGGGGCGACATCATCGTCTCGCTCGCGGGGATCGGGGCGAACCTCGCTCTCTATGTGATGTGCGCGGGGGTGTTCGCACTGGTGGGGCTCGTGGGTTCCGTGTGGTCGGGGCTCACGAGCACGGCGGCCATTCTGCAGCGCATGTGCTTCTACGGCATGTTCCTGAACCTGGTGCTCGCCTTCTTCAATCTCATTCCGGTGCCGCCCTTGGACGGGAGTCACGTGTTCTATCACTTGCTGCCAGCCAAGGCAGGGGCCACCTACCGCCGGCTGCAGCGACTGGGATTCCTGCCGATTCTCTTGCTCGTCTGGCTGTGGCCCGGGTCCGTCGATGTGCTCCTCTGGCCCGCGCGGCAACTACTCCGCGCGGCGCTCGCGGCGGTCGGCGGCCTGGCCGTTTCCCAGAGCGCGTTCCCCCGATGACCGTCTCCGCACAGCCCGCGCCCGGGTTCGTCGTCGAGCTCGAACAGTTCTCGGGCCCGCTCGACCTCCTGCTGCACCTCATCCGGGAGGACGAACTCGACATCACCGACCTCCCGATCGCGAAGATCGCCGATCAGTTCCTTGCCGTGATCGCTGAGCTCGGGCTCAACCAGGCCGCTGACTATCTGGAGATGGCGGCGCGACTGCTGCGCATCAAGGTCCAGATGCTGTTGCCACGTCACTGGGACGGCGACGAGTGGGAGGACCCGCGCTCGGACCTCGTCCGGCGACTCCTCGAATACCAGCAGATCCGAGAGCTGGTCGACTGGCTCGCGGCGGCGGCGGCGCGACGGGCCGAGCAGCTACCGCGGGGCTTCGCGCCTGAGCCGCCCGCCGCCCCACCCCCGCAGCTCGTGCTCGACTTGAATGATCTGCTGGCCGCGGCGGAGCACGTGATCGCGTTGATCCCGGAGCCCGCGTTGCACCGCGTCGTCCCCCGGCCGCTCGACGTCGAGGGCGCCATCGCCCGCGTCCAGGCGCTCCTCGACGAGCGCGATGAATTCAGCTGGCGCGACGCCTTGGGGGACGAGCCGGGCCTCGTCCAAGTCTTGTCACTCTTCATCGCCCTGCTCGAGCTCGCCCGCCGGGGCACGCTGCGCCTCGGCCAGGCGGCCCCCTTTGCCCCCATCCTCATCCGCCGTGAATCCACTCGCGAAGCTCGTTGAAGCGGCGTTGTTCGCCGCGTCGCGGCCGCTTACGGCCGATGACCTCCTGCTGCTCGAGCCCGGCCTCACGGAGGCCGCGATCCGCGCGGCGATCGACGAGATCGCGGACACCTACCGGAACGAGAGCCACGGGGTCGAGCTGGTCCAGCTGGCCCACGGCTGGCAGTTCGTCACGCGCCGCGAATACATCGACGCCATCGAGCGGGCTCAGGTCGCGCAGCGCACCCGCCGCCTCTCGCCCGCCGCGCTCGAGACGCTCGCCATCGTCGCCTATCGCCAGCCGGTCGGACGCCTTGAGGTGGAAGAGATTCGCGGCGTCGACTCGGGCGCCGTGCTCGACAAGCTGCTCGAGCGCGGGCTCCTCGAGGTCGTGTCGCGCGGCGACGGGTTGGGGCGGCCGCTGCTCTACGGGACGACTCCGCAATTCCTCGATATTCTCGGGTTAGCCGACTTGGATAGCCTGCCGCGCCTCGACGAGCTGTCGGTAGCCCTGAGACCTCCGGCGCCCGCCGAGTCCTCATGACCCGCATGCGCTTGCAGCGCGCGTTGGCGCGCGCAGGCGTGACGTCCCGTCGCAAGGCTGAGACCCTGATCCGAGCGGGGCGCGTGCGGGTCGACGGCGCCCTGGCCACGATCGGGATGCAGGTCGACGTCCATCAGCGCGTGACGCTCGACGGCCGATCCGTCGAGGCGGCTGGGCCCGCCGTGTGGCTCGCCCTTAACAAGCCCCCGGGCTATGTCGTCACCCGCCGAGATCAGGCGGGACGCCCGACCGTGTTCGATCTCGTTCCCGCGGTGCCAGGCCTCACCTACGTCGGGCGCCTGGACCTCATGACTTCCGGGCTCCTCTTGCTCACGACGGACGGCGGCATGGCTCACCGGCTCACGCACCCGCGGTTCGCCGTCCCACGCACGTACCGACTGCGCGCCCGCGGCCTTGAGGCGAGCGTCCTGCGCGCGGCGCTCGCGAGACCACTGCCCATCGATGGGCGCCCGGTGGCCATCACGGAGTCGCGCGTGCGCGAGGTCAGGGGCGGGCTCGAAGTCGACCTCACGCTCGTCGAGGGGCGGAACCGTGTGGTGCGTCGCCTCGCAGACGTGGTGGGCCTCGAGGTCGACGCTCTCCACCGCACGCGTTACGGTCCAGTCGAGCTCGGGCGGTTAGCCGAGGGCGCTCACCGGCCGCTCACGCCGCGCGAAATTGACGCGCTCTCGCGTCTCGAGAGCGCGGGGCCGCTCAGGGGTCGTTCGTGAACTGACAGCCGCCATGCCAGCGGACCTCCCCGGCGTAGACCGCTTCCTCGGTGCCCTCGGCACCGCGTTCCGCCTCAGCCGCCTGTATCCCGCCGCGCATCCCGCGATGGTGGAGTCGCTGGGGCAGGTGAACGTCGCTATCCCGGCGGTCGTCGCTGGCGGCACGGTCGAGTGGAAAATCGGCGCGCACGGCTTCCACTGGGAAGGTCAGCAGCTTGTCCCGCGCAACAACAACGTCGCCGAGATCGCCACCCTCCTCTATGCGCGCGGACTTCGGGCGATGAAACTCCACGCCGGGTTGACGATCGACCACATCGTGGGGCTGTTTGGCGTGGCGCGGGGAGCGACCGCCCCCGCTGATCCCTCGCTCGGAGCGATCGCCCTGGGCACCGGTCGGGCGACGGAGCACCGAGCGGTCGCGGCCGCCACGCCCGTGGCGCCTGTGGTGCCTCCTGCGCCTGAGCCCCGAGCCCGCCCGAGCAGCGTCTTCCGGCCCGATGCCTTGCCGCTCGACGTCGAGGTGAAGCGGGCGGTGACGGCACTCAAGGGACCACCGACCGACGCCGGGCAGGCCGCCATCGCGCGCCTGGAGGCCCTGGCCCCGGAGCTCCGGGTGTGGAAAGACGTGGTTCTCGCGGCCGATGTGATCCACGCCCTTGACCAGGCCCGCGCCGGCGCGCAGGGTCCCGAGGCGACACGGGCGATCGACGCGGCGGCTCGGGCGCTGGCTGATCTCCCCCTCGTTCAGCGGATGGTGTACAGGCTCGGGGAGCCGCAAGCGCCGGCGGCCGAGCGTGAGAGCCTCGTGGGCGCGCTCGGCGCGCTGTTCCAGATCTCGGAGCCCGTGATCTTCCCGGCCTACCAGGCGGCAGCGGCAGCTGAGCGGGAGACGTATCGTGCAGTGGTGCGGCACGCCGGGGATCGCGCCTTGGACTCCCTCGGCCCGCACCTCGCGGCGAGCGATGCGGCGGTGATCAGCGCTGCGGCCGAGCTGCTCGGGGCGAGCGGCGCGCCGGCGGCGGTGGGCTTGCTCACGCCTTTCCTGCGGCACGGGTCGCCGCGCGTGCGGCACGCGGTGGCCACGGCACTTGGGGAAATCGGCGGGTGGGAAATCTCGCGGCCCCTGATGCTCGCGCTGAAGGATGAGACCCCCGGGGTCCGGGCCGCGGCGGCGCGCGCGATCGGCCTCGCGGGTGATCCCGCGGCGGCCACCGTGCTGGTGCGGCGTGTCGAGGTCGAGGAGAGCGAGGAGGTGCAGGCCGAACTGTTGCGGGCGCTCGGTCGCATTGAGGCGCCAGAGGCGCTCGGGGTCTTGAGCCGGTTCGCCGAGCCCGGCGGGATGCTCAAGCGGCGGAGCGTCGAGATCCGGGCCGCCGCGGTCGACGGTCTCGCCTACCTGACCGATGCCGCGGCCAAGGCCGTCGTGCAGTCGTACTCACATGATAAGGAGCCCGCCGTGCGCCAAGCGGCTAAGGGTCTATGAGCACTCGAACGACGCCCCCGCCGACCGAGGCAGCGCTCGCGCAGGCGCTCCGTCGCGAGGTCGCAAAGCGCGTCGTCGGCCAGGAAGTGATGGTCGAGCGGCTGCTCATCGGCCTCCTCACGGGCGGCCACATCCTGCTAGAGGGCGTGCCGGGGCTCGCGAAGACTCTCGCCGTCCGGACCGTGGCGGAGTGCCTGCGGATCTCGTTCTCGCGCATCCAGTTCACGCCTGACCTGCTGCCCGCCGACGTCGTGGGTACGATGGTCTACGACCAGCGCACCCAGGAGTTCTATCCCAAGAAGGGGCCGCTCTTCGCGAACCTCGTGCTCGCCGACGAGATCAATCGGGCCCCGGCCAAGGTGCAATCGGCGCTGCTCGAGGCCATGCAGGAGAAGCAGGTCACGATCGGGGGCGAGACCTTCTTTCTCGGTGAGCCATTCCTCGTCCTCGCCACGCAAAACCCGATCGAGCACGAGGGCACCTATCCGCTTCCCGAGGCCCAACTCGATCGGTTCATGCTCAAGGTGCGGGTCGGCTATCCGACGCGAGACGCCGAGAAGGAGATCGTGAGCCGCATGGCCTCCGGGCGACCGATCGAGGTCCAGCGGATCGCCGAGGCGGAGGACGTTCTGGCCGCGCGCAGCGCCATCGCCGAGCTCTTCATAGACCAGAAGGTCGTGGACTACATCGTCGATGTAGTGCGCGGCACGCGCGAGCCAGCGGCGGTCGGACTGCCCGAGCTCAAGCCGCTCATCGCCTTCGGCGCTTCGCCGCGGGCGTCGATTTATCTGGCCCAGGCGGCCCGTGCGCACGCCTACCTGCGGGGCCGCGCGTACGTGGTGCCGGAGGACGTGAAAGCGATCGCGTTTGACGTGCTGCGTCACCGGGTGCTCCTCACCTTCGAGGCCGAGGCGGAAGACGTCGACGCCGATCGCGTGGTGGGGAAGATCCTCGAGGCCGTCGCCGTCCCGTGACCCCTGAGATCCTCAAGCAGGTCAAGGGGATCGAACTCCGGACCCGCACGCTCGTCAATTCGCTCTTCACGGGCGAATACCGCTCTGTCTTCCGCGGCCAGGGGATCGAGTTCGCCGAAGTCCGGGCCTACCAGCAAGGGGACGACTTCCGCTCGATCGACTGGAACGTGTCGGCCCGCATGGGCCATCCATTCGTCAAGACGTTTGTCGAGGAGCGCGAGATTACGCTGCTGCTTCTCGTCGACCAGTCGGGCTCGCTGCATTTCGGGAGACCGTGGACGAAGGCGGCGCTCGCGGTCGAGGTCGCCGCCGTGCTCGCGCTCGCCGCCGCGCGTCACAACGATCGGGTGGGCGCGCTCATGTTCGCGGACAAGGTTGAGTTTGTCGTGCGCCCGGCCAAGGGACGGCCGCATGCGCTGCGGGTGATCCGGGATCTCGTGGCCTTTCGGCCGCGCGGCCGCGGGACGAACCTCGCCGAGGCACTCCGCTACGCGGGGCGCCTGCTGCGGCATCGCGCCATCGTTGCCGTCCTCTCGGACTTCCGCGCCGAGGGGTGGGAGGATCCCCTCGCGCGCCTTGCCGCCGCGCACGACGTGGTGGCCATCACGACGGATGACCCCCGGGAGATCGACCTCCCCGACGCGGGATGGGTGGACTTGCAGGATGCGGAGACCGGCGGGCGGGTGTTGCTCGACTCGGGCTACGAACCGAGCCGGACCCGGTTTCGCACCGCCGCCGAACGCCAGCGGCGGGAACGTACGCGCCGGCTGCTCCAAGCGGGCGTCGACCGCGTCGCGCTGCAGACCAACGTGCCCTACGGTGTGGCGTTGCGACGCGCGTTTGCGGAGCGGGCCCGGCGTCTCCATCGATGAGGCGACAGAGTCTCCTCGCCGCGGCGCTCGCCCTGGCGGGCGGGCGCCTTGCCTCCCAGTCCCTCGCGCCGTGGACCACGAGACCGGCGCAACCCACCGTGGGCGACACCGTGTTCGTATCGCGGCGAGTGGCGACGCCCGACGGGTGGCGAGTGCGCGCGGGGAAGTTCGAGGCCACAGAGGCGGTCGACGTCCTCGCGGACCCCACCGTCGAGCGCGACTCGACTGGCTGGAACGTCACCTATGCGCTCGTGGCCTGGGAGCCGGGCGCGCACGACGTCGCCATGCCTCCGGTCTGGCGGCTCGGGCCCGACGGCTCGACGGACTCGGTGCCCAGCGAGGACGCGAGTCTCACGGTTCGCAGCGTCCTTCCTGACAGCGACCCGCATCCCGCGCCGCAGCCAGCGCTGGCTCCCATTGAACGGCCGCTGGAACGGCCGTGGGCACCGTTGGCGGGCGGGATCCTCGCGGCGGCGCTCGGTGGAGCGGGCGTTGCGTGGCGACGCCGCAAGCCTCGGCGGGCGCAGGCCTCGTCAAGCGATGCGCGTGCCGTGGACGCGCCCGACGCGACCTGGCTCGCGGCCGGTGAACCGAAGGCGGTTGCGGCCCGGGCCGCTGGAGATCTCAGGGCCGCGCTTGCCCGCGCCGAGCCACTGGCGAGCATCGCGTTGAGCACGCGGGAATGTCTCGCGGTGCTCGACGGCCGGCTCCCCCGCGCGACGCTCGGAGAACTCACCGACGTCCTGGCGCAGCTCGACCGCGTGGCCTTCGCCTCGGCGCACGGTGGCGACGTGGTCGAGCTCGCCCGCCGAGCGCGCACCCTGGCGCAGCGTCTCGGCACGTGAGCTTCGCCCGCCCGCTCGTCCTGCTCGCGCTCGCGGCGCTCCCCGCGTGGTGGTGGTTTCGTGCGCGCCGGCTGGCGCGATTGCCGGGCACCTCAATCAGCGACGTGCGGCCGGCCAGCGGCGCGGCGGAGCGTGTGTGGGTCGCGCGGCTCCCGCTCGTGCTCCGCAGCGCCTGTCTCGCTGCTTGGATCGTCGCCGCCGCCGGCCCCCGAATCGGGCCGGCCCGGCTATCGATCCAGAGCGAGGGCATCTCGATTGTGCTGTGCGTGGACGTCTCGAGCAGCATGCTCTCCGAGGACTTCGCCCCGTCGAATCGCATCGACGTAGCCAAGGAAACGGCGATCGACTTCGTACACGCGCGCAGCTCGGACCGAATCGGCGTCGTGGCCTTCGCGGCGCAGGCGCTCACACAGGTCCCCCTCACGACGGATTACGCGGTCCTCGAAGAGGCGCTCAACAACCTCCGCGTGGGCATGCTCGAAGACGGGACGGCCATCGGCACCGCGATCGCGACGGCGGCGAACCGGCTGCGGCGGGCCCCAGAAAAGACGAAAGTCATCATCCTGCTCACGGACGGCGTGAACAACAGGGGCCGCATCGACCCGCGCACGGCTGCCGAGGCCGCGGCCGCCTACGGGATCCGGATTTACACTATCGGCGTCGGCACCCAGGGCGAGGCGCCCGTGCCCACGGGCGAAGGGCCCGAAGGGCTCCGGTACGAGTCCCTGCCCGTTGAAATCGACGAGCGGCTGCTCACGGACATCGCCACCTTGACGGCCGGTCGCTACTTCCGCGCGACGGATACCGAGTCCCTGAAGAACATCTTCGCCGAGATCAATCACCTCGAGAAGACCACCTTGCAGCGCGTCGTGTACCGTCGTCTGGACGAGGCGTATCGCGTGCCGCTCGGCCTCGGGCTGCTTGGTCTCGCGCTGGAAGTCGTCGTCTCGGCGACCTTCGCCGTGCGCGTGCCGTGATCGCCTTCGACGCGCCCGTCGTGCTCGCGCTCGCGCCGCTGGTCGGCGGAGTGGCGTGGTTTGCGGCCGCGTGGGCGCGCCGCCAGCGTCTGCGCCAGGCAGCGCTGTGGTCGGCGGAGACCGAGGCGCTGGCGCGGCGGGCCGGACGCGGCGGCCCGACGTCCCTCGCGCTCGCCGCGTTCCTTGGCACGGTCGCCCTCGCGGGGCCACGCTGGGGAGAGGAGACCGTGGTGGCGGAAACGCGCGGCCTCGACTTGGTGATCGCCGTCGACATCTCGCGGTCGATGCTCGCCGAGGACGCCCAGCCCAGCCGTCTCGGTCGCGCTCTGCGCGAGGCGCGACGCCTGGTCCAAGACCTGGACGGCGATCGCATCGGGCTCATCGCGTTCGCCGGGTCCAGCTATATCCTGTCGCCGCTCTCACTCGACGGCTCGGCCGTTTCCTTATATCTCGCCGCGCTCGATCCCGACATCGCCTCGCAAGGCGGCACGGCGCTCGCGCCCCCGCTCGCGCAGGGTGGGGAACTCCTTCGGGCGAGCCCCGACCTCGCGGATCGGGTCCTCGTCGTCTTCACCGACGGCGAGGCACACGACTCGCTGACGGACATTCTCACCGCCGCGCAGCAGGTTGCCTCGACCGGGGTCCACCTCATCCTCGTCGCCGAAGGGGGGCGCTCGGGTGCGCACATCCCGGTGCGCGACGCGCAGGGCGCGTTGCAGGGCTACCAGCGCGACGATGACAGCACCGTGATTGAGACCGCCCGTCAGGACGACATCCTCGCCGCGACCGCGGACGCAGCGCAGGGTACGCAGGTCGCGGCCGATCTGCCGGATCAGGCGGGCGCCGTGCGGGACCTCGTCGCGTCGTACAAGCGCTCCCAGGCGAGTGAGACGCACACGCAGCACGGCCGTCCTCGGGCGTGGATCGCACTGCTCTTGGGCGTGATGGTGCTCCTCGGACAGGCGGCCACCCGGCGCACTGCGGCCCTGCTCGCATTCGCGCTTGTCGTGGGTGCGAGTGCCCGCGGACAAGAGGTCACGCATCCGCGCAGGCCCGCGGATCGGGCGTGGGATGAGGGTCAGCACGCCCGCGCGCGCGCCGCGTACCTCGCGGAGCTCGGCGCGCAGCCGCAAAACGACACCCTGTGGTACGACGCGGGGACGGCGGCCCTCGCCGCCGGGGACCGTGACACGGCCCGCGTCGCGTTGGAGCACGCCGCTGCCTCCCTCGATCCCGAAATCCGCTTCCGCGCGCTGTACAACCTTGGCGAGGTCGCCCTCCTTGGGGCCGAGCTCGACACGGTCCACCGGGACGCGCATCTCGACGAGGCCGTGCGGGCGTATCGGGAGGCGCTCCTGTTGCGGCCCCACGAGCCCGCGGCCAAGTGGAATCTCGAGCTCGCGGTGCGGAAGCGCGCGCGAGGTGGTGGCGGTGTGTCGAGCGGACAGGGCGGGGGCGGTGCTGGGAGGGCAGGCGGTGGATCCGAGGCGCCGGAAGGAGGCGGGAGCGGAGCGGCAAGCTCCAACTCCGCGGCCTCAGGCGAGCCGTCTGGGACGCGATTGTCGCCGGACGAGGCGGATCAGATCCTGTCGTCCATCGGTCAGGAAGAACTCCGCACGCGGCTCGATCGGAGCGGACGCCGCCGGCACACCGCGGAGCCCGGGATCAAGAACTGGTGATTGCGCTCTGCCTCGTGGCCGCGCTCCAGGGGCCCGGGCTTACGGTCCACGCCCAGGTCGACCGGACCCGCCTCGCGGTGGGCGAGGCACTCGTGCTGACCGTGCGTGCCCAGACCGCGGGCGGACCGCCGCTCAGCTGGACGCTTCCGGCCCTGCAAGGGCTCGCGCTCGTCGGGACGCATGAAGTGACCGACGTGAGTGTCCGCCCGGATGCGGGTCTTCGGACTACCGTGCGCGAACTCACGCTGCGCGCCGACCGAGCGGGCACGTTGATCATCGGCCCCATCAAGGTGCGCCAGGGCAAGCTCGTCGCGCAGACGAAGCCCCTCATTATCGCGATCGATCGTTCGGCGGGGCCCGCCGCGGCGCTTGCTCCCACCGCACGCGCGTTGCTCGACGCTGCGCCCGCGCCTCCTACGAGCGATCAGGTATCGATCGTCGTCCTTGTGCCGAGCGACACGGTGGAGGTGGGCGCGCAGCTCGACTTGGTGGTGGTCGCGTGGTTCCCCCGGGACCTGAGGCTCAGACTTCGCGCCCAACCGGTCGTCACGCTCGCGCCCGCCGTGGGCGTCTGGGCGTACGCGGACGAACGGCCTGACGACCCGGTCATCACCCGTCTCCTCAACGGACGTTGGATGGACGGATACGTCGTGCACAGCACGGTGTTTCCCCTGGAGCCGGGACCCCTCGTCGTCCCGGCCGCCACGGTGGACTACAGCGTTCCGGTTTCCTTCTCGATCTTCAGCCGCGAAGAGCGCTACTCTCTGCGTAGCGACTCGGCCACCCTTACTGTCCTCGCGCCGCCCGCCGCCGGCCGACCGACCGACGATCGCGACGTCACCGGGGATCGGCTGGCCCTGGCCGTCGGGATCAGCCCGCTCGACACGCGCGTAGGCGAACCTTTGGGGGTGCGTGCCACGGTGAGCGGGATCGGCAACGTGGCGCTCTGGCCGGAGCCCGAGCTCCGCTGGCCGCCGGGGTTCCGGTCCTACCTCGCCGCGACGACTGCCGTCCTCGACCCTGACGACGGGCGCATCGCCGGCAACAAGACCTTCGAGTACCTGGTCGTGCCCGATTCGACGGGCTCCTTCGTGCTGCCCGAGGTGCGCTACCCCTACTACGATCTCGCGGCCCGCGGATACGTCATCGTGCGGACCCCCCCTCAGACCCTCCACATCCTGCCCAGCGCCGAGCCGCACGCGGCCCGCGGCGTTCCGCCGCTCGCCGCGCGGGAGTCCGCCTGGAGCCGCGACGTGGCGCTCGCGCTCGGGGGTCCGGGCTGGATCGCGCTCGCCGGGTTCCCGCCGCTTGTTGGCCTGTGGGTGCTCAGGCGGCGTCGGCGGGTTTCCGTGCGCCGAGCGCCCGCTCCGCCCCCCGCTCAGGCGTCGCCGCTCGGGGGCCTTGAGCGCGAGTTCCAAGCGGTGCTCGCGAGCCACGTGCCGGACCGTACGACCCGGGACGGGGACGGCCTGGCGCGCGCACTTCGTGCGACGGGTCTCGAGCGCGCCGTGGCGGACCACGTGATGCGGCTCCGGGACCGCGTGCGGGCCGCGCGCTACGGCCCGCAGGGCGTGGGTGACGCGGCGGAGCTCGCGGCGGAGTTGCGGCAGGTGATGCGCGTGCTGGGCGCCGACGTCGTCCGCCGACGGGCGGGGGTGGCGGTGCTCGTGGTATTCGCGGCGCTGGGCACTGGGCCCGCGCACGCGCAGTCGCCGCGCGGGGAGGTTCTGCGCGCCGAGGTTCTCTACGACGCGGGCGCCCTGCGATTCGCGGCGGATTCGTTTGCCGCGCGGGCGTCCGCCGAGCCGGACGTTGCGGCCCACTGGTACAACTTGGGCGCGACGCTCTACCGCGCCGGCGCGGACGGGAAGGCGGTCGTCGCCTGGACGCGCGCCGCCCGCCTGTCACCGCGCGATGAGGGAATCGCGCGGGCGCGGGCGCTGTTGCCGCTTCCCGACGCCGCGAGCGAGCACCTGCTCGCCGTCGGGCCGGTGACGCCAGAAGAGTGCGCGATCCTCGCGGGTCTCGCCTGGATCGCGGTCTGGGTCGCGGTGGTTCTCCATCGGCGTCGCCTCGCCGCGGGTGCCGTGTTGGTGTGCGCCGTGGCGCTCGCGGGTGGCGCACGAGAGTGGTCGCGTCGGGCGCAGGCAGTAGCGGTCGTCCTCAGGCCAGGCACTCCGGTGCGGGTAGCCCCATACGGAACGGCCGGGACCATGACCACGGTCGAGGTCGGCGCCGCGTTGCTCGTGCGTCGCCAGGATGGGCCCTGGCTCGCCGTGCATCGAGACGATGGCATCGAGGGCTGGGTACTCGCGTCCGAGGTCGTGCGGTTGTGAGTGCGAAGATCGCAGTGCTCCCCGCCCAGGTCGCCGATCAGATCGCGGCCGGCGAAGTGGTCGAGCGGCCAGCCTCGGTGGTGAAAGAGCTCGTCGAAAACGCCCTCGACGCCGGCGCCCGGGCGATCCGGGTGGCCATCGAGCAAGGCGGCACGACGCTTATTCGCGTGAGCGACGATGGGGAGGGAATGAGTGGGCCCGACGCCCGGCTCGCCCTCGCGCGCCACGCCACGAGCAAGATCCGGTTTGCCGCGGACTTGATCGGCGTATCGACCTTCGGGTTTCGCGGGGAGGCTCTTCCCGCCATCGCGTCGGTCGCGCGGCTCGAGCTCGAAACGGCGAACGGCGATGGCGGCACCCGGCTGCGCGTGGCGGGCGGGAGGCTCGAAGGGGAGGAACCCGCCGCGCGACAGCGGGGCACGACGGTGACCGTGCGGGGCCTCTTTTTCAACACGCCCGCCCGCCGGAAATTCCTGCGCGCTCAGGCGAGCGAAACGCGAGCCGTGGTCGAGGCGGTGACGGTGCTGGCACTCGCGCGACCGGATGTGCTATTTCATGTGACGAGCGACGGCCGCGTCATGATGGACGCACCGCCCGCCGACCGCCCGATCGACCGCGTGGCGGCGTTGTGGGGGCGCGCCTTCGCGGACACGCTCATCGAGGTCTCGTTCCGCGCGGGAGCGCTCGAGGTCAGGGGCTTTGCCCAGCGGCCTGCGCAGGCGAAGCCGACGGGTCGCAAGGCCTACGTGTTCGTTCACGGGCGGCCGATCCGCGACCCGTTTCTCCTGCGAGCGGCCGAGGCCGGCTACCGGTCGACCGTCGCACCCGGGGACCGTCCGTCGCTGCTCCTCTTCCTCGACCTCCCGGGCGACGCCGTCGACGTCAACGTTCATCCGGCGAAGCTCGAGGTGCGCTTTCGCGACCGGCCCATGATTGAGCGGGCCGCGGAAGAAGCCGTGCGACAGGCGCTGGGCTCCCTTGCCGCCGCCGTCCCGCTCGGACCCGACAGCTGGGCCGGGCTTGACGCGCCGGTTGCGGGCGGCGCCCCGCTTGCCCTCTTCCCGTCGAACGAGGACGAGGCAGCTGAGACGCCGGTCTCGGGGCTGCTCCAGCTCTTCGATACCTACATCGTGCTCGGGCAGGGGGACGCGGTCACGATCGTCGACCAGCACTCGGCCCACGAACGCGTGCTCTACGAGCGCGCGATGGCGACCTTGAAGGGGGGCGGGGGCGGCGCGCAGCGTCTGCTCCTTCCATTCACGCTCGAGCTTGCTGCCACTGAACAGGACGCCCTCGAGCGCCACCGGCAGGTCCTCGAGCGCGTGGGCTACGAGATCACGTCCTTTTCCGGCCGGAGCGTGGCCGTGCACGCGGCCCCGAATCCCCACCCGCGCTTTGACGCCGCCCGCTCGCTCGCCGAGCTCCTCGCCGATCTGGGCGCGGACCGTTTTGGCGGCGTGCGGGATCCCCTCGAGCGTTTCGCCGCGACGTTTGCCTGCCGCGCGGCGATCATGGCGGGGCAGCGTCTCGACCCGGGTGAGATGCGGGAGCTCCTGACGGCGCTCGCGCGCGTGCGTCTCCCGGCGCACGACGTGCACGGGCGTCCGACCCTCGTGCGCGTGACGCGCGACGAGTTGGAGCGGCGGTTTGGGCGTCGCTGAGCGACCGGTCGTCGCCGTCCTCGTCGGCGCGACCGGGGTGGGGAAAACGGCAGTCGCGGCGGAGCTCGCTGCCAGCGTTCCGATCGGCGTGATCTCGGCCGACGCCCGCCAGGTCTACCGCAGCCTGGACATCGGCACGGCGAAACCCGATGCCGCGCTTCAGGCCCGCGTGCCGCACTTCGGGCTCGACTTGATCGATCCGGGTGAGCGCTACAGCGCCGGGCGGTTCGCCCGGGACGCCGCCCGATGGCTCGCCGCGATCGACGCCCTCGGCCGTGAGCCGCTGGTCGTGGGGGGCAGCGGGTTCTACATCCGTGCCCTCGCCGACGGGCTGTTCCGCGAGCCGCCTCTCGATCTGCAGGAGCGGGAGCGCGTCCGCGCTTGGGCGGCGCGCCTCGATTCCCCGCGCGTCGCGCACTGGGCCACGCGGCTCGACCGGCGCTTCGCCGGCGGCGGTCGACAGCGCGCGGTGCGTGCGATCGAGGTGGCGCTCCTGACCGGGCGACCGCTCTCCTGGTGGCAACGCGAGGCCCGCGCGTCCGGCCTGATGCACCCGTGGTACATTCACCTCACGTTGCCGCGCGAGGCCCTCACACGCCGTTTGACGGATCGGGTCGACGCAATGCTTGCCGCCGGGCTCGTGTCCGAGGTCGAACGAGCGCTCGAGACCGGCGTGCCGCCGACGGCGCCGGGCCTCGATGGCGTGGGTTATCGGGAGGTCCTCACAATGCTCGCGGGCGAATTGCCCCGCTCGGGGCTGCGCGACGCGATCGTCACGGCCACCAGGCGCTACGCGAAACGACAGGACACGTGGTTTCGGCACCAGCTTCGTACCGGCCCCGAGCTCGAACCGGTCTGGGTCCTCGACGCGGCCGAGCCGCCGGCCGCGCTCGCCGCGCGCATCCTGACGCGCTGGCCTCGCGCCAACCCCTCGCCGCCCGGTAACCGAGCGCACGCCTCGTGAGAATCGGCATCACGTGCTACCCCACCTACGGTGGGTCGGGCGCCGTCGCCACCGAGCTGGGGTTGGAGCTCGCCCGCCGCGGGCACGAGGTGCACTTCCTGTCCTACGCGAGCCCGTTCCGACTGCGCGGTTTCAACGAGCGGGTCACGTTTCACGAAGTCGTCACGGCCGAGTACCCGCTCTTCGAGCACTCTCCGTACGCGCTCGCGCTCGCCGTCAAGCAGCACGAGGTCGCGCTGCGCGAGGGGCTCGAGATCATGCATGCGCACTATGCCATCCCGCACGCCGCGAGCGCGTGGCTGGCCAAGCAGATGCTCAAGCCGGAGCGGGACCTGAAAGTCATCACGACGCTGCACGGCACCGACATCACGCTTGTGGGGCAGGACCCGTCCTACTTCACGCTCACCAAGTTCTCGATCGAACAGTCCGACGCCGTCACCGCGGTATCGAGCTACCTGCGCGAAGAGACGTACGACGCCTTCGGGTGTGGTGGCTGTGACGTGCGGGTGATTCCCAATTTCGTCTCTCTCGCGGAATACCACCCACCGACCGCCGGGCGGGAGTCGATCGCGCCGCCCGGGCACAAAGTCCTGGTCCACGTCTCGAACTTCCGACCGGTGAAGCGCGTCCGCGACGTCGTCCGGATCTTCGCCGGCGTGCGTGCTGCGGTGCCGGCGACGCTCATCCTCGCGGGCGACGGCCCCGACCGGGACGCGGCCGAGCAAGAGGCCGATCGCTTCGCACTGGGCGGGGACGTCCGGTTTCTCGGCAAGGTGAATGAGGTGCCCGAGATCCTGCGCGGCGCAGACCTCTTTCTCCTTCCCTCAGAAACCGAGTCCTTCGGGCTCGCCGCACTCGAGGCCATGGCCTGCGGAATCCCCGTGATCGCCTCGGATGTGGGCGGTCTCCCTGAGGTCGTAGAGCAGGGCCAATCGGGCTTTCTCGCGCCCCCCGGCGCGATCGATGCGATGGTCAAGGAGGCGGTGGCGATCCTCACCGATCCCGCTCGCCACGCCCGGATGAGTGCCTCCGCCGCGGCGCGCGCGCAGCTCTTTTCCGCCGAACGTGTGGTGCCGCTGTACGAGCGGCTCTACGAAGAGGTGTTGCGTGGGTGAGCGGATCCCGGGCGTCGCAGGCGTCGGGCTGGGAGTGCTCGCGGGCGCGCTCATCGCCTGCCGCTGCCCCGAGCCCGCGCTCGCCGGGTGGGCCGTGCTGGCAAGCCTCGGGTTCGGAGTCGCGGTGTCGGCTCTGACGGCGCCGGCTGGGCCTCGGGTTGGAGGGACCGTCTACGCGGGCGCGGTGGTGGGCATGGGCGCCGCCATGCTGGTCGGCGGCGCGGCCGTCGCGGCGGGCGTCCTGTTCTCCATCGTCGGGGTGATTGCGGGACGCCGAGCGACGCTCGGGCGACTGTTCCGCCCCCTCGCCTGCGGCGCCCCTCTCTACTACGGCGCGCTCGCCGCCGGCCGGCCGGCCGAGGGCGTCCTGCCGTGGGCGTTCACGGCCTGGTTATTCGCAGTCGGGACCCTCCTGCCAAGCCCACACGAGGCGCGCAGTCCGTGGATCCCCGCGGCGCTCGCGCTCGCGTTCGTTCCCGCAAGCCTGCTCCTGCCGGGTCACGCCTATTCGGGCTACTACTATCTGACCGTGCTCTTCGCCGACCTCGCCCTGCTCATCGTGGCGACGCGGCTCCTCGTCGGTCGACTCGACCAACTCAAGGGGCTCGTCAACATCGCTATCGGCGTCTGTGTCCTCGCGCTCGTCGTCGGACGCGTGCTGTGACAACCCCCACCGCGCGCACCCGCCACCGCACCCTCGATGGCGTCCCCGCCCACCGGCTTGCCGCGCGGTGGGGAGTGCCGCAAGCCGAGCTTCTCTCGCAGCATGCCTCGGCCCTCGACGTCGTCCACGAGCTCGGGTTGGCCGGAGCTCCGGACCGCACGTGCGTCGTCGTCGAAGAGCAGACCGCGGGCCGGGGGCGCGACGGACGGGTGTGGCACTCGCCATGGGGCGGCGTCTGGCTCGGAATGCTGTTCCGGCCGAACGTGCCATCCGACGTTCGCGTGCTGTCGATCCGAGCGGGACTGATCGTGGCGGACGTGGTGGACGAGCTGCTCTGCGAACCTCACGCCCGCATCAAGTGGCCGAACGATGTGCTGGTGGCCGATCGGAAAGTCGCCGGGATTCTCTGCGAAGCGCGCTCGAAGGGCCGTGTGCTCGCGTGGCTCGGCCTGGGCATCGGGGTCAATGTCGTGAACGAGATCCCCTCCGCGCTCACCGGCCAAGCGGCGGCGCTCGGGGAGTTCGCCCCCGCCATCGGCCGGATGGGGGTGCTCGACCGGTTGGTTCCGGCGCTCGCGTCGATCGGGCGGGGTGGTCCGCTGCTTGATGCGGGCGAGTGCGCGGCCTTCGGAGCCCGCGATTGGCTGCGGGGGCGGATGCTCGCCGCGCCGGTCTCGGGCTGCGCCGCCGGGGTGAGGCCCGACGGTGCACTCCTGGTTGCGCAAGGCACGCGCGCGGTCCCGGTCACGGACGGTCACGTCACCCTCGCGGCCGACGGTAGCCACCCATCGGCACGCTCTCTAGCTTAGCGGCCCAATGCTCCTCGCCCTGGATATCGGCAACACCGAAACGACGCTCGGTCTCTTCGAGGGCGATCGACTCGCCGGGCACTGGCGACTCACGACGACCTCCGCGCGAACCCCCGATGAGTGGGCGGTGGCGATCGGCGCCGCGCTCGGCGCCGCACGCAGCGCCGTGCGTGCGGCGGTCATCGGGTCCGTGGTCCCGCCGGTCACCGAGACCGTGACCGACGCGGTCGAACGCGCGGTCTCCGTGCGCGCCCGCGTGATCGATGCCCGCTCCCCGCTTCCGATCACCCTCGATGTGGACGAGCCGCTGACCGTCGGCACGGACCGCATTCTCAACACACTCGCGGCCTCGCAGCTCTTTCACCAGGACACGATCGTCGTGGACTTCGGCACGGCGACCACGTTCGATTGCATCACGGCCGAGGGGCGGTTCATCGGGGGGATCATCATGCCCGGGGTGCGCACGGCGTCCGATACGCTCGTGCGCCGGACCGCGAAGCTTCCGGCCACGGAGCTCACGGTGCCTGCGCGCGCGATCGGGCGGCGGACCGAGGACTGCATTCGCGCGGGCGTGCTGTGGGGTACGGCCGACGCGGTCGACGGGCTCGTGCGCCGGATCCGCGCGGAGTGGCCCGGCGGCCGGCCCCAGACGATCGCCACGGGTGGCCTCGCCTCGCTCGTGGCTCCGCTCACCCGCGAGCTCGAGTCGGTCCATCCCGACCTCACCCTCACCGGGCTCAGGCTCGCCGCGACCGCGATCGGCCTCACCTGGTGACGGGCGCCCGCGCCAACGGGTGGCGACGGATCGGCTACCGGGTCCTGCCCGGCGAGACGTTCTCCTACCTCTTGTACCTGCGACCCGCCGAATGGCCGATCATGGCGGGCCATACCGCGCTCGGGTGGGTGCTCGCCGTCGGGTGGGGAGGACTCCTGCGGGGCACGGCGCTCGGTCCCGCCGCGCTCGGACTCGCGATTTGGGTCGTGTGTCTCAACGGCGGTACGCTCGCGTTCAACAGCGCGTTCGACAAGGACGAGGGCGACGTCGGATACCTCACGGCACCCCCTCCGCCGCCACGACACCTGCTCGCGTTCAGTATCGCGCTCCTCGTCCTGGGACAGGTCCTCAGTTGGTTCCTGCCCGTGCTGTTCCGCGTGGACTACGCCGTCTGCCTGGCGCTCTCCGTGCTCTACTCCGCACCTCCCGCCCGGCTCAAGGCCGTGGCCGGGGTGGACTGGCTCATCAACATGTGGGGATTCGGGACGCTGACGCCGCTCGCGCTCTGGGCGGCGACGGGCAGGGCACTCGATCTCCCAGCGGCACTCGTCCTCTGCGGCTTTTGTCCACTCTTCGCGGGTCTCTACCCGCTGACGCAACTGTATCAGATGGACGAGGACCGGCGCCGCGGGGACCGCACGCTCGCGCTCGCGATCGGCGTGAGGGCCAGCATGACGGTGGCACTCGTCTGCACGGCCGCGGCCTTCGGCGTCTTTGGGTGGGCCGCGGCGCTCGGCCATCGGGGGCTGGGCCTGACCCTGATTTTGCCAGCCGTGGTGTGGGGTATTGTGCTCGTGCCTTGGTGGTGGGGTGGGGCAGCCTGGCCCCCGGGGCGGCATCAGCAGGGGATGTACCGGGCGCTCGTGGCGTGGGCGCTCACCGACGTCGCCGTGCTTTTGGTGTTTGCCGGCTGAGCCGCGCGGGATAGATTTCCGCCCGTCCCCGTACCCGAAGGAACCACATGTCCGCCACGGCGGCGTCCGGCGCACCCGATCGCGCCGATTTCCACACCATCCTCCGCGCCGGGACCAAGGTCGGGCTGCTGAGCGCGGGTGGCGTCGTCCTCTACATCATCGCGGCCCGGACGCTCCACGGCCTGCTCGCGCAGGGCATCGAGGCGCTCATCGTGCTCGCGATCGGGACCATCGCCGCCTTCCTGCCGGCGACCTGGTGCGTCGCGCGGAACTTCGAGGGGATCGCGGCCGGGGCGGCGGCCGGGTTGTGGGGCACTGTCGTGTTTGCCATCTGCGACATCGCCGTGTTGCGGCCCTTCAAGGCGTACCCCTGGACGTGGGACGCGATCGGTGGCGGGTCGTCCTGGTGGTACCTGCCGGTCTGGTGGATGCTCGGCACCTTCATCGCGTGGATGGGCGGCGTCCGCACCGCCGCGAGCGCGGCGAAGAGCCCCACGCTCGTTCGGGCCGCGGGCCCCGTGTGGGTCTCGGCCATCGCCCTCGCGGCGGTCGCCGAGAGCGCGGCGTCGCTGACGCTTCCGGTCGCCACGGGCCTCGGCTTTGCGGTGAGCCTCGTCGCCTTCGCACTGGTCGCCATCGTCCGCGGCCGGTAGCAGGGGGCTCGTGCCCCGCTGGCTCGCACACCTCCTCGTCGTTCTCGGCTGGCTCCTCACCCCGGGTGTTGCGTGGGGTGTTTCCTACACAGGCCTGTGGCTCATCGCGCGGTTCGCGCGGCATCTCGCGAGCCCGCTCACCGTGCTCGCCGTCGCCGTCGCCGCGGCCGCGCTCGCCGGGCTCGGGTCGCTCTTCTTCTGGGTCCGCTTCATGCGCCGGCTCCCGCACCGCCTGTCCCACCACATGGCCCCACGGCCCTCCCAGGCCCAACGGGCGCTGCCGAGCGACTGACCGTGCGATTCGTGCTCGTGCTTCTGCCCGCCGTACTTGCGGCCCAGGGGCACGAGCTCGAGGCCCATGTGGGGCCATGGGCCGGCGGTTCGGGCGCCACGATCTACGAAATCCGGCGCAGCGCTCCCGACGTGAGCGCCTTCATGCGCGGCGTCGTCGCCACGATCGCGGTCGATCACGAGCTCGGCAGCCGCCGCGCGTTTTACGGAGCCGGCTACGAGTTCGAAGCCTTTCGCCGCGCAGCGGGCGTCCATCCGTATGCGGTCGCCGGCGCGGCGCTCGGACTCTCGACCGACACCGCGGGTGACGCGCTCGCGATCCTCTGGAACGCGGGCGGCGGCGTCGAATGGCGGCTGTCGTGGCTCGCCTTGGGCGCCGAGGTGCGGTACGCGATCGACGACCGCGGCCCGAACGGCTTCTGGCATCGCGGTGCCGATCGCTCGGGCCTCGGTCTCTTGGTCGGGGTCGCGATCGGATTCGGGTCGAGAACCGTGGCGACGGTGTCCCCCCCCGCCACGGTCGAGGGCGACGCCGCGGACATCGTCCGTACGGCACTCGGCGCGCTCGGCCGGCCCTACGAGTGGGGCGGGACGGCGGCGAACGGCTTCGACTGCTCGGGGCTCGTCCAATACGCCTACGGCGAGCACGGCATTCGCCTGCCGCGCCGCGCGCGCGAACAGGCGGACGCCGGGAGCGAGGTCACACCGGTCGTCGAAGCGCTCCGGCCCGGGGACATTCTGCTCTTCTCCGCCGAGCGGGGCGCGGGGGTCACGCACGTGGGCCTCTATGCGGGCGAGGGAAAGTTCATTCACAGCGCGGGCGAAGCGGTCAAGCTGTCGCTCCTCGATCCCCACGACCCGGACGGCGCCTACTGGCTGGCGCGCTGGGTGGGGGCGCGCCGGGTGATTCCCTGATGCGCGGGCTCGTCCTTGTCCTCGCGCTCGCGGCGTGCGCGACCCACGCCCCAAGCGGGCCCTTGCCGGTGCGCGCCTATCGGGTGCTGATCGAGGGCCGCGACTCCTTGAGCGAGGCGCTCGCCCGGGCCTTGGTCGAGCGCGGCGTCGCTGTCGAACGGCATGTGCGCGGCGGCGGGCCCCGGGCGGCCGCGCTCGTCACGTTCACGTTCCGCGACCCCGCGGGCCCCCGTCTGTTCGGCGCCCGGCTCGCCGACACCCGCAGCGGGCAGGTGGTGGCGGCCGTGTCGGTCCCGGTCGATTCACTCGGAAACGCGGCCCACGCCGCGGGCCTGCTCGCCGACTCATTGCTCGCCCAGCCCGCCCCTTGACAGGGCCCCGTGCCATGGGGAGATTCAGCCCTGGGTGTTAGCACTCGTCGTGTGTGAGTGCTAACAGCGTTGTCTGATCGTCAGTTACGTTCACGCACCATTGCGGAGGCTGCGGCTTATGGCATCGGGAGCATCCACCAAGGCCAAACTGAAGATCTACCCGCTCGCCGACCGGGTGGCGATCCGGCCCCTCGAAGAGACGGCGACGATGAAGGGCGGACTCTACATCCCGGATACGGCCAAGGAAAAGCCGATCCAGGGCGAAGTGATCGCGGTCGGTGTGGGCCGGCGCGAAAAGGGCGAAGTCGTGCCAATGGAGCTCAAGGTCGGTGACCGGGTGGTGTACGGGAAGTACAGCGGCACCCAGGTCGAACTCGACGGCGAAGAGATCATCCTGATCAAGGAAGCCGACGTCATTGCCAAACTGTCCTGAGGCACGAAGCCTCGAGGCGTAGGAGGGAGCGGAGATGGCTGCAAAGCAATTGGAGTTCAACACTGACGCACGGGCGCGCCTGAAGCGCGGCGTCGATCAGCTTGCCGAAGCGGTCAAGGTGACGCTCGGCCCCAAGGGCCGGAACGTCGTCATTGACAAGAAATTCGGCAGTCCCACGGTGACCAAGGACGGCGTCACGGTCGCCAAAGAGATCGAGCTCGAGGATCCGATCGAGAACATGGGCGCCCAGATGGTCAAGGAGGTGGCGACCAAGACCTCCGACCTCGCGGGCGACGGGACCACGACGGCGACGGTTCTGGCCCAGGCGATCTTTCGCGAAGGCCTGAAGTCTGTCACGGCCGGCGTCAACCCGATGTCGCTGAAGCGCGGCATCGAGAAGGCCGTCGACAGCGTCGTCGAGGAGCTCAAGCGGATCTCCGTCCCCACCGCGGGACGCAAGGAGATCGCCCAGGTCGGCACGATCTCGGCGAACAACGACAGCGAGATCGGCAAGATCATCGCCGACGCGATGGAGAAGGTGGGCAAGGACGGCGTCATCACCGTCGAAGAGGCCCGTGGGCTCGACACGACCTACGAGACGGTCGACGGGATGCAGTTCGACCGCGGCTACCTCTCGCCCTACTTCATCACGGATCCGGAGAAAATGGAGGCCGTGCTCGAGGACGCGTTCATCCTGATCCACGACAAGAAGGTCTCGTCGATGAAGGACCTCTTGCCCGTGCTCGAGAAGGTGGCCCAGGCGGGGCGGCCGCTCCTCATCGTGGCCGAGGACGTCGAAGGCGAGGCGCTCGCCACGCTGGTCGTGAACAAGCTCCGCGGCACGCTCAAGGTCTGCGGCGTAAAGGCCCCGGGCTTCGGCGACCGGCGCAAGGAAATGCTGCGTGACATCGCCATCCTCACGGGCGGCCAGGTGATTTCGGAGGAGGTCGGGTTCAAGCTCGAGAACACCGTGCTGACCGACCTCGGCCAGGCGAAGCGGATCGTGGTCGACAAGGACAACACGACCGTGGTGGACGGCAAGGGCAAGCGCGACGCGATCGCGGGCCGCATTGGCGAGATCAAGGCGGCCGTGGAGAAGACCACGTCGGATTATGACCGCGAAAAGCTCCAGGAACGCCTGGCGAAGCTGGCCGGCGGCGTGGCCGTGATCCACGTAGGTGCCGCGACCGAGACCGAGATGAAGGAGAAGAAGGCCCGCGTCGAGGACGCGCTGCACGCGACCCGCGCGGCTGTGGAGGAAGGGATCGTGCCGGGGGGCGGCGTGGCGCTCCTGTGGTGCCAGCGGGTGCTCGACAAGGTCCGCGGGGCCGATGAGGACGAGAAGATCGGCATCGACATCGTGCGCCGCGCGCTCGAGGAGCCCATCCGGATGATCGCGCAGAACGCCGGGGCCGAGGGCTCGATCGTGGTCGGCAAGGTGAAGGAGTCGAAGGACAAGAACCACGGGTACAACGCCCAGACCGACACCTACGAGGACCTGGTGAGCGCGGGCGTCATCGATCCCACGAAGGTCACCCGCACGGCGCTCCAGAACGCGGCGTCGATCGCGGGGCTGCTCCTCACGACCGAGTGCGTCGTGGTGGAGAAGAGGGAAAAGGAAAAGGCACCCCCGATGCCGGCAGGCGGCGGCATGGGCGGGATGTACTAACCGCACCGGAAGGGCTGGAGCAGAACGCGCGCCCCGGGGTATCCGCCCCGGGGCGCTGGCGTTTCGGGCCCAGGCCCGCTTGTTTCGGTACGGTCTCGCACGCTTCGAGGCAGCTTGTGGCTCGGTACCTCATCCCGCTCGCGCTCGCGCTGCTCGCTACGCCGCTCCGGGCGCAATCGCCCCGGCACGGGATCCTCGGTGATTGGGAAGCTAAGACCGACGACGGCCTCCGCCACATCCTGGTGCGCGCGGACAGCTCGGCCCAGTTCGGCGAGCGGGTCGCGCGCTGGCGCGTCGTGGGCGACAGCCTGTGGATCACGTTGGGGGACGGCGTGTGGGAGGTCTACCGGCTCACGGTGACGGGAGAGCAGCTCACGCTTGCGGGCGGCGATCTCAAGAAACCCGTGACGCTCCGGCGGGTCGGCCCCGCGCCCGCGCGCCCCGACACGGTGACCATTCCAGCGAGCCCGCCCGACACCGCCCGCGCCTGGGACTAGCCTACTTCGTCGCGGCGCGCACCGAGCTGATCCGCCACCCCGTCGGTCCCCGTCGGAACTCCATCACGAGCGGCGCGCGGCCCTCCTCCTGGGGACCTGCCGGCTTGGGCACGAACCGGTAGGTCGCTTCCACGTCGGCCGACGCGTTCGTGCCCCGCACCCTCAGGTGATGGGCGACGTATTGCGCCTCGAGGTTCGTGGCGCGCGCGAAAAAGGCGGTCCAGCCGCTCGCGTCTCGGCTCGAGAGGTTGGGGATGAGCTGTCGCAGGTTGTCCACGCGCTCGCTTGCCACGGCCCGCGCGAGATCGGCGAGGAGGATCCCGATCGCGGAGTCCGGGGCCGCGGGCTGCGGGCTCGGCGGGGCGATGCCCGCGGCCACCCCGGTCCGCTCGGCGTCCCGGGCCGCGAGCGCCGCTAGCGCGTAGTCCTGCTCCGCAAAGAGCGACTCCGCGCGCGCGAGCGAGGTGGCCGCGCGGACGGCCCCTGATCGCGTCGCCATCCCCTTGACGACGGGGGTCGCGCGCGAGAGTTCGAGCGAGGCCTCGGCTGCGAGGGCCTTGGCTTCCTTGAGGGCCTTCCGGTACTCGGGCACCGCGCTCAGGTATTCGCTCGATGCGCCCGGGCGGTCGCCCGAGCGCAGCCGCTGCTCGGCCGTGAGGAGCATGGTCTCGGCCAGCGAGACGGAGGGCACGTTGTTCTTCATGGCGCCCGCCGCGGCGGCGCGTGTACGGGCGGCGATGGCGGAGTCGCGCAGGGCGAGCACCGCTGGATTGACGCCCGCGGGGGGAGGAGCCGCGAGGGTCTCGCCGAGGGTGGCGGGCGCCCGGGCTGGTGTGGGTGAGGGCACGGGTGGGGCGATCGCGGGTGGCGGCAGGGCCACGGGTCGGGTGCGGGGCGCGACGAGGAGCCCCACGGCAACGACCGCCAGTGCGGAGAGCGCCGTGATGCGCCACTTGAGCGGCGTGTACCTGAAGAGCCGCAGCAGAGGCGCGGGCACCCGGGTCCACGCGGGCCTGAGGCGCACGGTCGTGTCGCCCGCGCCGGAGAGCGCGGACCGGATGCCCACGAGCGCATCGCGCATCTGACGCGCGCTCTGGAAGCGGTCCTCGGGCGCCTTGCTCATCGCCTTGCGCACCACGCGCTCGAGGCCCGCCGGAATGGAGGGCGCCATGGTGCGCAGCGGTTTCGGCTCGGTGGTGAGCACCTGGTAGAGCACCCCGTGCACGGTCTCGCCTTCGAAGGGCTTCTTGTAACTCAGCAGCTCGTAGAGCAGGCAGCCCACCGAGAAGAGGTCGCTCGCGGGGGTGATCGCGCCGTTCGTGACCTGCTCGGGGGCCATGTAGTTCGGCGTGCCGACGATCGTACCGGATCCCGTGGTATCAGCCGACTGCAGCCGGGCGATCCCGAAGTCCATGATCTTCACCCGCCCGTCCGGCGCCACGCGGACGTTGGATGGCTTGATGTCGCGGTGGATCACGCCGCGATCGTGAGCGTAGGCGAGCCCGTCGAGCAGTTCGATCACCATGTCGAGCTTGCGCTCCAAGCCGAGCGGCTCGCTGGCGACGATGATGGTCGAGAGGTCGCGGCCCTCGACGAGCTCCATCGCGAGGAAGAGCTGGCCGTCAGCGTCGCCGAAATCGTACAGCGTGACCAGGTTCGCGTGTTGCAGCAGGCCCGCCGCCCGCGCCTCCTTCAGAAACCGCGCGCGGCCGTCACTGGTCTTGCCGATCCGGGGCCCGAGGAGCTTCAGCGCCACGAACCGCCGGATGACGGTGTCGTACGCCTTCCACACGACCCCCATCGCCCCTTCGCCGATGAGGTCGTGGAGTTCGAACTTGCTGATGCGTCGGAATCGGTCGGTTGCAGGCATGGGATAAGGCCCGCGTCCAATGTGGGAAGGGGACTGCCGTGGAGCAATGTACTTGAGGGGCTGCGCTTTACAGCCTTGCCCTTCTTAGTGCCTTCTTTACGCGGCCGACCAGTCGTACACCCGGCCGAGGAGGCTCGCTTGGTCGTCGTCCAGGGTGACCTGCCTGCGTGCGAGCACGCGGCCCGCTACGGTCAAGAACCCTTCGCGGCTCATCCTCCCCCCGCTCGATCCCCCCCAGGCAAAGGGCGCCACGTATTTGGGCGGCCGCACGCCATCGAAAATGTTTGCCCCCGTGCCGATGACCGTGCCCGTGTTCAAGAGGGTTCCGATCGCCGTCTTCGCGTGATCGCCGATCAGGCTGCCCAGGTTCACGAGGCCCGTGTCGAGCGTCGCGCCGGCGAGATGGAGGCGTACCGGTCCATAGGTGTTCTTCAGGTTCGACGTCGTCGTACCGGCACCGAGGTTGGCCCAGCGGCCGACGACTGAATGGCCCACGAAGCCGTCGTGCGCCTTGTTCGCGAACCCGAGAAACGCGCTCGCGACGAGCTCGCCGCGGACGACCGACCGGGGCCCGATGGCCGAGCCGCGCACGAGACCTCCCAGGACGCGCGCCCGCGCCCCGATCCACAGCGGCCCCTCGAGCCGGGTACCCGCGCGCACCTCGACGTCGGCCTCGACCACAATCGGGCCCGGGCGCGTGTCGAAGAGCACGCCGGGCTCGATCGCGCGGGCGCCGCCCAGGGCGAGCAACGCGGGGTCGCCGAGCACCGTGCTGCCGTCGGGGATCCGCCGGTCCGACGCGTCGAGGAGGGCCGTGGCGTCCTCGCCGAGCAAGAGGTCGAGCGCGCGCACGAGGTCGAAGACGCCGTGCAGCACCACGCCTGAGACCGGGACCGCGGTGGCGCCGAGCTGCGGGCCCTCCCAGCGCCCGCCGCTCCCAACGCCCCAGCCGACCGTGACGCCGTCGGCGGTCAGCCGGAACGGACCCTCGGGGAACACGGGCGCGGGGCCGCGCGGGGCGAACGCCGACGAGGCGATGAGGGCGGGCCCGCTCACCGCGTGGCGCGCGACGACGGGTGGGACCCCTGCCTCGGTGAACCCGGCGAGATGCGGAAGCGCGAAGATCTCGCGCGCGGGCGTGCCTGCGAAGCGCTCCCAGCGCTCGCGCACGAGATGCGCGCCCGCCCGGAGCTCCGACAGCGGCCGCGCTCCGGCGAACGGGGCCCACGCGGGCCCGGGGTCGGGATCGAGGAGGTACAGCGCGCGCGTCACATGCCCTGGACCAGGCGCTTCAGGTCCTGCGCGCGGCCCGTGGGCATGACGAGCGTGTGGCCGTTCGCGCGGACGACGATCATGTCGCGGATCCCGGTCACGGCGAGGTGCTCACTCTCGGACCAGATGACCGATCGGCGCACGTCGTCGGCGACGGTCACGTTGCCGACGATCACGTTGCCGCGCGCGTCCGTGCGGCGGATGCGCAGTAGCGCGTCCCAGGATCCGATGTCATCCCACGCAAACCCCCCGCGCACGACGGCCAGGCGCTTCGTGCGTTCGAGCACGGCCGTGTCCACCGGAGTGGGGTAGACGGCGGCGAAGAACCCGGGGACGTCCCCCGCGCCAAGCGCGGCCCAGCCGGCCCGGAGCTCGGTCGCGTAGGCTGCCGCCTCGCCGAGAAAGCGCGCCGCGCTCCACGCGAATAGCCCTGTGTTCCAGAGCGCGCCTCGCCGCCGCAGGAGCGCCGCGGCCGCCGCCCGCGGCTTTTCCACGAACCGCCGGACTTTCCGTCCGCGGCCGAGCGGGTCGCCGGGCACGATGTAGCCGTAACCCGTCTCGCTGCGCGTGGGCCGGACGCCAACGGTGACGAGCACGTCCTGGTCGACCGCGACGGCGAGCGCGGTCCGCGCCGCATCCTGGAAGGCGCCCGTGTCGGGGACGGCCCAGTCGGCGTGCATGCAGAGGAGCTGGCCGCCTGGGTCGGCGTGGGCGACCCAGTGCGCGGCCCACGTGAGGGCCGGGGCGGTCGAGGCGGCGCGCGGCTCAGCGAAGAGATGCGCGCGTGGGATCCCGGGGAGCAGGTTCGCGATCTCGTCGACGAGCGCGGGCCCGGTGAGGATGAGCACCCGGTCGCGCGAGACGAGCCCGTCCAGCCGGTTGACGGCTTCGACGAGCAGCGGCTCGCGGCCCGTGAGTGGCAGCAGCTGCTTGGGCCGGCGCGCGGTCGAGAGCGGCCAGAACCGCGTGCCCGAGCCGCCCGCGAGGATCGCGGCCCACACGCTCACGCGGCGGCCTCGGGTGGGGGCGTCTCATCGTCCCCCAGCATGTCGGCGAGCCGCGCCGTCAGCTTCGTCGGGCTGAACGGTTTCGTCAGCACGGCGGCGCCGAGCTGTTCGGCGGTCCGCAGTACGCGCTCCTCCCCTTCGCCGGTGAGCACGAGCACGGGGAGCCGCCGGGTGCGGGGTTGCGCGCGGAGGTCGCGGAGCCAGTCGAGCCCCGAACCGTCCGGCAGATGCACGTCGAGCAGCACGGCCTCGACCGCCTCAGGTCCCGAGGTCGCGGCCCGGGCCTGCGCGAGCGTTCGCGCGAGGGTCACGCGGTATCCGCGTCGTTCCAAATGGGGTCGGAGCAGCAGGCCGATGTGGGGCTCGTCATCGACGACGAGCACGTGGGGCGGCAGGACGCGTTCGCCCGCGGTCAGAGCAGCCCGGCGATCGCCGAGCGGTGGCGGCGCAGGTCGTAGAGAAGCGCGCCAACGTTCGTCGCGGGTTGCACCAGGACGACGAGCAAGGCGTCGGCGGTCAGCACGGACACCACGGCCAGCCCGCTGCCAAACTCGAGCACGCCGGTGCCGAAGTCGCCGCGGCCGCCCGCGGCGCCCAGATCGACCAAGCCCCTCACCACCGTGGGCAGGAGGGCGGCCACGGTCTCGGCGTCCACGCCATTTTGCGTGTGGGAATCGATCGGGAGTCCATCGCGACCTACCACTACCACCGCGTCGACACCGGTACGCCGGCTCAAGGCCTCGACCACGTCCCGGATCGTCGCCATACGGCGGCCAACCTAGGAGCCCCCAACACCGAAGTCAAGCAGTGACCGTGGGTTGACCCGCTTACCGGGCCCACGGTATGTTCCGCTTCGGATGCGTCCCATTGTCAAATTCGGCGCCACGGTCAGCCTCGCGAGCGCTGCGCTGGCTGCGTGCAACACCTCGACCCTGCCTCCACCGTCCACGGCAAATGTGGTCGACACCGTCACGCTCTACGCGTTGCACGGCACGCCCTTGATCACGCCGTCGGGCTACTCACTCACCGGGCCCGAACCCGTGGCGACCGCGTTGACGCCGGGGTTCGACTTCGCCTTCGACATCGATTCGCTCGGCCACCCCGTGATCTTGCCGCTCGGGGCGCTCGTGCCGCCGTCGCAGGACAGCTTGAACAACCCCGGGCTGCAGACCACGACCTCGACCTTCAACAACATGACGCTCGCGCCCACGGGCGGGTACGAGCTCACACAGCCGATCACCGTCGCGCCCGGCAGCGTCGTCCTGGTGCAGTCGGCCTCGCAGGTCTGCCCCGACGGGCTCACGGAATCGCTCTACGCGAAGCTTCAGGTCCTCGCAATCACCGACTCGACCCGCACCATCCAGTTCCAGATCCTCGTCGACGAAAACTGCGGCTATCTGGGTCTCGCACCCGGTCTCCCGACGCAGTAGGCCCGTGATAGACGTCAAGCTCCTGCGCGCCGCCCCGGTCGAGGTGCGGGCGGCGCTTGCACGCCGCAATGACCCGGCGGTCCTCGCGTTGCTTGACGAGCTCGATCTCGCCGACCGCGAACGGCGGCTGCTCACCGGGGACCTCGATCGCTTGAACGCCGAGCGCAACGAGGCCGCGCGCACGGACGCGCGTCGCCTGAAAGCCGAGGGCGCGCTGCCCGACAGTGTGCGGGAGGAGCGCCGGGCGCTCGGCGCGCGGATCGCAGGGCTTGAGACCGAGCTCCGGGGGGTCGAGGCCCGCCTGCAGGCGGCGGCGATGCTCGT
>DATNIM010000043.1:0-6816 GCA_035604455.1 Gemmatimonadales bacterium | reverse complement strand
CTGCGAGCTTCATCCACCTTGGTCGCCTTGCGAGCGGTACGCCGCGGCCGGCCTCCGAACCGTCCGTTCGCTCGCGAAGCACTGGCCTTGTGAACGCTCCGGCCGGTGCCGAGAAGCGCACCCACGCCGACCAAGCTCGCCACGCTATGCACCTTCGACTTCTGATCATTCGACACTCGGGCGACGCGGATTCTAGCTGTGGGCGAAGTCGTGGGGTGGGCATCTAGGTAGGCCGCCAACATCTTCCGAATTGCCTGCTCGGTCTTCGCCTGAGTATCGGCGGCCGCATAGACCGGCAATCCGCGATCGTCGTGTCGACCGAGTGCTGACACAGCGATTGTCCCTTCGACCACCGCCAGATCGGCGTCGTGTCACTGCCCGAGTCGCCCGGCACCACCACCACATCAAACAGTTGGCACGTGGGAGCCTTCCCGTGGTACTCGGCCCCCGTCGGGTTCGTGACGGTGAACGTGAAGGTCTCCTGGTACTCGACCCCCGGCGTGCGGTTCAGATTCAAGTCACCGGGGGTGGCGTCGAGGGTGTACGAGAGAGCAGCAGCGTTCGAACGGCATCCAGCGCCAACAACGAGCAGGGCGAAGGCAACGCCCCGCGCGCCTGCGGCTAACAGCGATCGGCCTTCCATCGTTCCCCCGTGCGGCTTGTGTCCATCGACCCGGGCGCAAGCCCGAGACCCGCGCCTGGGTGGAAGCAAGTCCGGTTCGGCCAGGGCCTGGTCACGGACCCGTCACGACCGGATTAGCATCGGGACTCACGCTTCGGGACAGCCGCGTCTTTCATTGCGAAACGTCGCGAAACCCTCAGCGGGAGGTACGGCGCCGTCTACGAGCGAGCGACAGACGCTTGATTCCTACCATGTTACGCCATAGGGTGTGAAGGCGGCCGTCCCGGACGCGTTTCCCCTCCAGGGAGATTCCATGCCTACGAAGCCTGTCGCCATTGCCTTAGCGCTTGCCGCGGCGGCCTGTACGAGCATGCAGCGCGTCCAACCAGCGCAGTTCATCCCGGCCCACAACCCGAACGTCGTGTCGGTGTGGTCGAAGAATCACGTGACCTTCGTCACGGACCCGCAGATCGCGGGCGATACGCTGACCGGCACCGTGTTGCAGGTGCCCTGGGCGGTCCCGCTCAAGGACGTCGACCGGGTCGAGGCGAGGGCGACTGACCCCACGAGGACCCTGTTGCTCTTCGCGGGCGCCGCCGCTTCCACGGTCGGCCTCTTGATCATGTCGACGGCTGGCCGGGGCGCGGGCAGCATCCCCTGCCCGCCTGACCTCTCGCCCTTCCAGAAGGCGCAGCAGTGCGGAGTCACGAACTAGGGCGGGCTTGCGCCCAGACGTAGCCGCACCTCCGCAGCCTCCAGCATCTTCATCTTGACCCGCTTGGGCAACCGAGCGCGGCTCGCTCCATCCAGTCCGCGAGACTCTGGTACAGGGCCGACGCTTCGCTGTGGCCGGCGCGTTACGGCCACTCCCCATCTCTGACCTCGCGGCGCGGAATGGTTCCCCCCCCGTGTCGTCAGGCCCGTCGTCCGTGCGGGCCTGGTTGTTTTCACGAGCCGGCGCAAGCCTGCATTCGAGTCTTCATGAAGGGCCCGCCCACGAGCTCGCTCGTGGGCACTCCTCGCGTTGCGAGTAATTACCTTCCCATGCGTGCGTGCCCTCATCGCCGAGCACCCGTGGATCGCGCGGTTCTTAGCGCACGGGCTAACCGAGCGGGGCCACGAGACGGACGTCGCGCACGACGGCCACCGGGCCTTCGAACTCGGGCGCGGCGGCTCGCATCAGGCGATCATTCTAGCCACCGCCCTGCCAGGGAAGCACGGCGTAGCCGTGGCGCAGGAGCTCCGCCGGGCCGGCGTCTCATCGCCCATCCTTCTTCTCACGGCCGGCGAGCACGAGGCCGAGGCCGCGATGCGCGCGAGCGGCGCCAACGGGTATCTCGCCAAGCCGTTCTCGTTCGACCAGCTGCTTCACAGACTGCGCGCGCTTGATGCGATGGCCGCGTGGTAAGCGGCCCTGAGGAACCGGGCCAGGCTCGCGGATTGGCCCAAGCACCACTCCAAGAACCTGTACTCGTCTCGTCTGTCCTCGCCTCCGATCCTCGCTCGCTGCGCGCCGCGGTAGGCTGGGCATCTTAGCGGCGATGCCCGACATCATCGCCATTCTCCGGGTCGCCCTCGCGGACCGATATACCATCCTGCAGGAGTTGGGCGCTGGGGGCATGGCGACGGTGTACCTCGCCGAAGACCTGCGGCATCATCGCCACGTGGCGGTGAAGGTGTTGAAACCGGAAATCGCCGCCACGCTCGGAGGCGAGCGGTTCTCGCAGGAGATCGACGTCGCAGCGAGGCTCCAGCATCCCCATATCCTCCCCCTTCTCGACTCGGGCGAAGCCGGCGGGTTCTTCTACTACGTGATGCCCTACGTCGACGGGGAGAGCCTGCGGACGCGGCTGACGAAGCAGGGCGAGCTGCCGGTCCCCGAGGCCATCCGCATCCTCATTCAAGTCACCGATGCGCTAGCCCACGCGCACACGCAACGTCTCGTCCACCGCGACATCAAACCCGACAACATCCTCATCTCCGGGCGCCACGCGCTCGTGATGGACTTCGGCGTCGCCAAAGCAGTGAGCGAAGCCACGGGACGCCAGCAGCTCACTACGGCCGGCGTGGCGCTTGGGACCCCGGCCTACATGGCCCCGGAGCAGGCCGTCGGCGACAAGAACCTCGACCACCGCGTGGACATCTACGCCATCGGGGTGTTGGGCTACGAGCTCCTGACGGGGCGCGCGCCCTTCTCGGGCCTCACGCCGCAGGAGACGCTCGCCGCCCACGTCACGCGGACGCCCGAGCCCCTGGAGCGTGAGCGGCCTGGACTCTCTCCCGCCGTGGCCGCTGTGATCATGAAGTGCCTCGCCAAACGGGCCGCCGATCGCTGGCAGACGGCCGAAGAGCTCCTCGCCCAACTCGAGGCGGTCGCCACGCCGTCGGGCGGCATCACGCCGACGAGCACACCACTCCTCCCATCTCAGCGCCCTCGACCGACCACGTGGCTCGCGGTGGCCGGCGTTGCGGCGGCGATCGTATTCGCGGGGATTCTCATCATTCGGCCCAGGGCGCCGGTGTTGCTGCAGCTCGGCCGCCGCACCCAGGCGACGCTCGATCCCGGATTGGACATCGACCCTGCGTTGTCCCCGGACGGCAAACTCGTGGCGTACGCCACGAACGCTGTGGGGGACATGAAGCTCATGGTGCGCCAGGTCGGCGGCGGATCCCCGGTGCGTGTGGCCCCGGATCTCGCCGGGGCTCAGCGTCTGCCCTTCTGGACGCCAGACGGGCGAGCGGTGCTCTTCCTGTCTGCTCGAGGAATCGAGCTCATCCCGGCCCTTGGGGGAGCGTCTCGCGTGCTCGTGCACGCCACCGGTTCCGGGCTCTTTCCCGGACCCGTCTCGCCAGATGGCCGGACGTTCGCCTACGTGCGAGGCGACTCCTTAGTCACCGAGCCCCTCGGTGGAGGAGCGGACAGGCTCGTGGCTGTCGCCCGGGACCCTCACTCTCCCGCGTGGTCGCCGGACGGCAATTGGCTCGCCTTCGTCTCGGGCAATAGCGACTACATCGACACCCATCATTTTGGCAACATCGCGCAGAGCGCCGTGTGGGTTGCGCCAGCTGCGGGCGGTCAGCCACACGCCCTCACCGACGACCGCTCGCTCAACGTCAGCCCGGTCTGGCTCCCCGGCGGACGCGCCCTGCTCTTCGTCTCGAACCGGGATGGCGGCCGCGATGTCTACGAAGTGGGCGTGAGCGGGTCTGGCACCCCGATCGGCGCCCCGGCCCGGCTTACCACGGGGATCAACGCGCACGCGATCAGCCTGTCGGCCGACGGGGCCGCGCTCGCCTACTCGGTGTTTACCGAGCGGTCAAACGTGTGGTCGATGCCCATTCCGCCCGCTCAATCTGGGCCCGTCTCGGTCGCGCAGGCGCAGCCCGTCACGGCCGGCAACCAGACGATCGAGTCGTTCGACGTCTCGCGGGACAACGCGTGGCTCGTGTACGACTCCAATCGGGGCGGCTACCAGGAGATCTACCGCGCGCGCCTGGCGGGCGGCGAACCCGAGCAACTGACCAGCGACTCCACAGATCATTTCTGGCCCATGTTCTCTCCCGACGGCCGACGCCTCGCGTTTCACGCCTTTCGAGGCGGTCACCGACAGGCCTTTGTCATCCCGGC
This sequence comes from Gemmatimonadales bacterium, assembly GCA_035604455.1. Lineage (GTDB taxonomy): Bacteria > Gemmatimonadota > Gemmatimonadetes > Gemmatimonadales > GWC2-71-9 > AG25. The sequence goes on along the minus strand of DATNIM010000043.1, from coordinate 2,566 downwards.
AGAAGGCGGCGCGCCCGTTCAGGTCACACAGGGCGAGACCGACATGCGCACCCCAGACTGGGTGGGGGAGCGGGCGCTCGTGGTGGCGCAGGATTGGGGGGTCGCGTATCGCCTCCATGTCGTCACGGAAAACTCAGACGGCAGCTGGTCGCGACCGACGCTCCTTGCCCCGACCGGCTGGGACACGAGCTCGACCTTGAGTGGAAGCGCGGAAGTATCCCCCGACGGCCGCCTGATCGGGTGCGATTGCGGCGGCGTGGCCCTGTTCCCTCTCGCGGGCGGGCCGTTGCGGGTATTGGCGCCCATCCAGAGACCGGCGCAGATCGAAGGGATTGACTGGTCGTCAGACGAGCGCTTGCTCTACTACCTCTACAGCGACTCGACCGCATTGTCGATTCGGTCGATCCCCGTCGCGGGCGGCACGCCCCGGGTGCTCGTGCGCCTCGACGATCCCACACGGCCGTGGCATCGCTACGGGTTCCGGGCGCGGGGCGGGCGCTTCTATTTCACGTTCGGGGACCTACAGAGCAACATCTGGGTGGCTGATATGAAGTGAGCGGATCGGGGACCCGACAGAAGATTCAACGCTCGATGCCGCCGCCCCTCCCACCCGCTTCACAAGCGCCGTCCATCTTGATCGGAACCGCAGGAGCGTAGCGAAGCCTAGCGAATCGAGACCGCGTAATCGCTCAGCAGGCGTTGCCTGGCACCGCGTGGATCGAGTCGGGCCACACGGTGATGGCCCAGGATCCGACGGACGGCATGGTCCAGGCGTTTAGGTTCACGCCGTTTGCCGTGTCCCCAACAACCCACACCTCGACCGCGAACGCGATCGGGGTGGGGCGTAGGCACATCGAGTCCTGGGGCGCGACCGCTACGTCGTATCCCGGACCAACGAACACCCCATACTCGGCCGAGCCTGTGCTGATGCCGATCTCGACCGATTGCTGCGTCGTGTTGACCACGTGCAGCGTTTCGGTTTTCGAGGTCATAGCGACTTCCGGGCAGGCCGCGGCGACGAGGCTCGCCACCGTAAGCCCGAGCAGGGACGGCCACTTATTCACGTCGGGGATGTCAACGGAACACGAAGCAGAGGGCAATCTCCCCCTACCTCTGAGCCGTGGGTTGGCGGAGTTCCGGCCAGGAGATGGCGACGGCCAAGCGGAGTGCGCACAAGTTGAAGGTCGTCAGTCCCGGGACCAGTCGCCAGGGGTCGCCGGCGCTATGCGCCAGCAGGCGGGCCATCGCGAAGCCTTGGTAGCGGATAGAGGGTGGTGGTCGTGCACCCAGTACCGACGAAGGACAGATTCGGACTGGGACTGGGTCCGATGTCCGAGCCGAGCATCTGCGCCCAACGCAAACGACCGAACTCTTTGGGCTCGAGCCCTACGCTAACGCTCGCGGCGCCACCACCTCGGCCTCGAGCATCGCTGACGGCGCGATGACTCACCCGAGTTGCCCGTGGTGACGCCGCGCCCTCACCTACCCTGCGGCGACGGCCTCGTTCCCTCCTGCGACATGGACCCTATCATCCTGGCGTGCAGATCTCCACGGTTCCCATCGGAACCCCTGCATTAGGTGAAATCCGCGTCACCTGATGCGAGTCCACACATAGTGGCGCCGTCGGTATCGGCGTACTCGCGCACGCTGTGAGGAGCATCCCAACCGCCATTACTGCCAAGGCGAACCTCATGAGCCGCTCCCGCTAGGGTCGCTGGCACGATGCGATACCGGGGATGAACGGACGACGAAAGCCCGATTAAGGGATTCGTTAGGTCGCGGTGGCTGGTCGGCCTGTCGCCCTGCGCGAGATCACCCGCCCGTCGCGCGGGTCGGGCGAATGGTCGAGCGGATCTCCCCGGTCGAGACCGGGCCGAAATATCGGCTGTCGAAGCTCAGCGCCGAGTGGCTCGACACCACCCACACCGTGCCCGTCCGAACCACGTAAGACCCGAAAACGGGCCGCGGCAGGATGCGGCCACGGCGGTCGCGGAGGAGCGCCCGACTGTTCAGAACGAGCTCGCCGTGTACGCGAAGGCCGCTCGGCGTGACGCACACCGTATCGCCCGCGATCGCGAGCACCGGCTTGCCGACGGGCAGCGTCCCGGCGGCGCACCGCCCTCCTCCAGACACGTAGCCGCGCCGCCGTGCGAGCGCCGCAGCCCAAGGCGGGAGACACAAGAGCACCAATGTCCCACGGGCCACGACCGGTCGGCTCGCGACGTAGAGTCCCACGGGCAGGCTCCCGGTGAGATTCAGGCGCAAGCAGGCACCCCAGCTCGCGCCGACGAGGAGAGCGACGCCCGCCAGGGTCCTGAGTGACCGTGACCCCGCTCGCCTACGCACTCACCGCCATCAGGTCATGAAGCGGATTTGGGTCCGCCCGGCCACGGAACTCCGGGTCCGAGAGGTAGTTCACGCGGCGTGGGCAGAGTGGCGCGCCACCGCGAACGAAGAGCAGCTCAGCCGTCCGCGGTAGGCGGCGCACCTCGTCGGGCAGCAGGAGCCGACGTGCGATCTCGGAGCGTGTCCAGCCGGCGTTCCGGTGCCCAGCCTCGAGGGCCGA
>DATNIM010000042.1:0-136220 GCA_035604455.1 Gemmatimonadales bacterium | reverse complement strand
GGGGTCGCCGGGTTCGGGGCCTCAAGCCGCGTCCACACAGACAAGGTCCTGAGGCTCTCGCTCGACCTTCCGCTCATCGTCGAGGTCGTGGAGACGGAGGAAACAATTACAGCGCTCATACCCGAGCTCGACCGGATGATCGGCGGGGGCTTGATCACGCTCGAACGCGCCCATGTGATCCTCTATCGGCCGTCCAACGCAAAGCCCGACGAGCGGGACCGCCACCGGATGGAAGGACTGCGGGCGAGCGACGACTGACGCGAATAGCGGTAGTCGGGTAGGGTCCCCAAAAAAAACGGGGCACGGCGCCTCCGTGCCCCGCGGTACTACAAACCGTGTGACGCTAGCGCCGGTGGGCTCCACTGCGCGAGCCGCTAGAGCGTGCCGCGCGCGTGCCGAATCCCCCACTCCGAGGACCCGCGCTCGTGCGTGCCGACCGCGGCGACATGTAGCTCACCCCTGCCGACCGCGTCCAACCGCGTGACCCCGAGATCATCGCCGGGCGCGCCCGCGACGCGAGCACTCGATTCCCCGAGCTCACAGGCACGCGCGCCGGAGAGAATGCAAGCGGCGAACGGACCCGGTTGATCAGGAAGCCTGAGCCGACACCGTACGGACGGAGACCCCACGTGCCGAAGGCATACGGGCGCCCGAAACCAAACCGGTACCCGTAGTAGGGCCTGCCATACCCGAAGGAGAAGGGGTTCCAGAACCCATAGAAAGCGGGCGAATAGAAAGCCCTGCAGCCCCAGTACGGTGCGCAGTATGGAGCGCCCCAGCCGAGGGGCGTGCCCCATCCAAACCCAAAACGAAGTCCCGGCCAGCCCCAGCCGAACCCAAGCGCACTGCCCCAGCCACACCCCCAGCACGGGGCAACGTACGGAGTCTGGTAGTACGCCGACACGGACGTCACGGAGTACGGCAGCGCGTCGTAATCGAAGTGCGACGTGCCCGCCATGTCCTGAACGACTGACAAGAGACCCGCTTCCTTGTCGCCGCCAAGCTGGACCGTATCGAGGGCGGCGTAGTCCCAGTGGTCGCTGCGAACGTAGTCGTTGAAGTGGAACGGGGACGGCGACCAGGCTGCGACGACCAGCCCGTCGCCACCCCGCTCGTCCACGATGAACGCATCGCGGTCGCCGCGGCTGCGGATCTCACGCTTGTCGCCGCCGCGCACGAAGTTGTCCGAGCCGGGATCGACGGGGAACAACACGCGCAACCGGCCCTCGCCGTCGGCCCGAAGCACGACGACGTAGCCGTCCTGCTGAGCGCGCAGGTGCACCCGGGCGTGATCGCCCGATGCGTATTCACCATCCGCACTGAGCCAAAGCTTGATCGGCGGGTCCGCGGGGCGCATTGCTGCGGGCTGCGGGCTCGCTGCTGCCAAGGCCAGTGCCAAGATTCCGATCATAGGCCTCTTCCTCCTCCTACTGCGATTCCCCGAACACTAGGTATACCCCAGGCAATGCTGTTCCGTTCGGTGAATTGAAGCACGGTGCCAGTCTCACGGCCTGCGGGTTCGGAGTGCATCGTTCGTTGGTTACGCCCATAAGACTCACCAACATAGGATACGGTTAACGGGCGTCTCAGGTTGGGACAACGGCGCTCAGAACAGGAGAGTCTGCGGCTGGACTGCCGGGTGGAGCGTCGCTAGCCTGCCGGATACCGGTGCCAATACATGCGCAGCTCGCTCAGCTTGCCGTCCGTGGTCTCGCAGAACATGGCGCCCCGGGCATCGACCCATTCGCCCGTGCGGCGCCGACGGTAGGTGCAGCGGAACTCCGTCGCAAACCAGGGTCCCGCAACGTAGATCTCGCCTGAGCGGAACGCGATTTCGGCCTGCGTGGTGGGCACGTCCCGCCAGTATTCGCGCACCGCAGCGAGGCCACGAATCGGCTGGCTGAACGGCGTTTCAAGGAAGGTGGCGTCGGGGGTGAACAACGCAGCCATCGCTTCAACGTCCCCCCGCTCCCAAGCGGCGCCGAACGCATCGACGAGGGCGCGATAGACCACGCTCATGGCGCCAATATAGCCGAAACGGGCCGTCTCACCTTTCATCATATGGAGGTTGCCGTGTCGAAACGTACTTTCGCCGGACTCGTAGTCCTCGCGTGCGCCGCCGTCCCACTCCGGGCACAGGCGCCCGCCGACGTGACGATCACCGGCCAGGTGATCGACCTGAACTGCTTCACGACCCACGGCGCGCAAGGCGCCGGACACAAGGAGTGCGCCGTCGCTTGCGCCAAGGCCGGCGTTCCTCTCGCCATCCTCGGGTCAGACGGTACGATCTACATGCCCGTGAGTGAAAAAGCGGGCGACGCGCAGAACGCCAAGCTGCTCGATCACGCCGAGGGCAAAGTTACGGTCACTGGCACCACACACTTTGACCACGGCCTCCACACGATCGAGATCAAGACGGTGGCGGCCGCGAGCTAGAGATGCGGCGGCTCGGTGCCGCGGCGCTCTTGGCGGGACTCATCGCCTGCCGACCCGCGGCACCCGGCCTTACGCTGCTCTTCTTCAACCGCTCACCCGTCGCCCGGCTCGGGGCCTTGAGCTGGGCAGCGGACCCGGACTCAAGCCGTATCCTCGGGTTCGACGACGCGCTTCGGGTAGCCCAGGTCATCGCGGGTCCGAGGCTCGCCACCCCCGTGTCAGTGGCCTCCCTTGGGCACGAACTCCTCATCACGGAGCGCACGGGACAGGCTGTTGTGTTCGACAGCGCAGGAGCATTCGTGCGCGAGTGGGACAGCCCATTTCCGGCAAGCGTCTACGCCGCTTCGTCCGGAACCACCGTTGCCGCTCGATCGCCCTACTACGTCCCCTTCGAGGCAGAGCCCGATACCGCCCCCCTCCTCACGCTGCTCGACAGCCTGGGACGGGTCGTGGGCCGCGTGGGGACGGTCCACATGCCCAGAGTCCCCTTCTTCGTCGAACTCGCAAACGCGGGAGCCGTGGCAACCGACACGAACGGGAGCGTCTACTTCGCACCCTATGTGCGGGACGAGCTCTCGAAGTACGACCAGTCGGGAGCGCTGCGCTGGAGGATGTCTCGCGACCGCTATGCGACGGAATCGGATCCTGCGCTCGTACCCTCCGGGCGGACGGCCGCCGCTCGATACGCGATCGTCAACTACGCCATGGCACTGGGACATGGCAGGCTTTATGTCCTGGGCGCGAGCGACTCGTCGGGCACAGCGGGCCGGGTGGACGTTGTGGACACGGCGTCCGGCGCTCTGCTCGAAAGCCGTCCCCTGGGGCCTGAGGAGACGGCGGTGGCCCTTCGGTCAGACGGCGTCGTGGTCACGTTTGACGCGGATTCTCTCCGAGTGGGGGCTGCGCCCACGGGGCCTTCGGCGATGCCTTCCTTCGCACTCCCAGACACGGCCGGCGACACGGTTCGTCTAGCGTCCCTGCGCGGCCGTGTTGTGCTCGTCAACTTCTGGGCCTCCTGGTGCGACCCGTGTCGCGCCGAGTTCCCCAACATGGCGGCCCTCTATCGGGACTTCCCGAGAGAGGAGCTCGAGCTCGTAGCCATTTCGGACGACGTGGCGCGAGCCGACATGCTCCGGTTTATTCGCGAGTTCCGGCCGCCGTTCCCCGTCCTCGTCGGCGCGGGGCAGATGAAGGCGCGCTACCACTACCGGGGGCTTCCCTACTCGGTCCTCCTCGACCGACAGGGGCGGGTGATCGAACGCATCTTCGGGTTCGGAGGGGCGGAAGAGTTCGCGGCGCTGCGCGCCGCTATTGCTAAGGCCGTGCGCGTTCCCTAGCCTATAGCCGTGTTCGCCTCGGCGGAGCCATCGCGCGTGCCGCTGCCCCTCATCATCGATACCGACCCCGGGATCGACGACGCGCTCGCCCTTCTCCTCGCCGCGAACTCCCCGGAGCTCGACGTCCGCGGCGTTTCGATTTCCTACGGGAACACGACGATCGAGAATGCCTACCGGAACGCCGTCGCGATCGCGCGGCTTGCCGGAAAACGCCTCCGCCTGGCCGTTGGGGCCCGCAGACCGCTCACCCGGGCATTCGTGGGAGCCGCGGAAACCCACGGGGAGTCGGGGCTCGGGTACGTCGACCTCCCTCCCGCTGGCGTCGCGCTCGACTTCACCAAACCGCTCGAGCGGCTGCTCCGCGAGCAGCCAGAGCCCGTCACGCTCGTCACGCTCGGGCCGCTCACGAGCCTCGCGCTTGCTCTCAAGCGGGACGCCGGGCTCGTGAGAGCCACGGTGTCGCGGCACATCGCGATGGTGGGAACGCTCGACGCACCGGGCAACACGACCCGCTACTCCGAGTTCAACGCCTGGTGCGACCCGGAGGCGCTGGCGATCGTCCTGGGTGGGCTGCCGAGCGAGCTCGTGGGCCTCGACGTGACGCGTCGCTTCGTGCTGGCCCGAGCGGATGTGGACGTCCTCGGTGCCGCGGAAGGCCGGCGGGCACGGTTTCTCTACGATGCGTTGCGGTTCTACGTCGAGTTCCACCGCGCCACGGAAGGCGTGGACGGGTGCGTCGTAAACGACGTGCTGCCGATCGCCGTGCTGCTCGATCCGCGCGTGCTCGACTTCGAATCGGTGGCAGTCACCGTCGACCGGTCGGACGGTGAGTCCCGCGGCCGCACGCGCCGAGCGGTGGAGGGCGATCGGGACCGAGCGCAGGTTCGGTTCGCCCGGTCGGTGCGGGTTGACCTGGCCCACGCGATCCTTGCCGAGCGCGTGCTGCGGTGGGCGGAGGAGCCCGAAGCAAGCACACCCGTGCACACGTGACCGCCGAGGCGGGACTCCTCCCGCAGTCACTGCCCGAGAAGGTCGCCATCATCGGTGCCGGCGAGATCGGCTGCGGCTGGGCGGCGCTGTGTGTCTCGGCCGGCTGGCCCGTGACCGTATTTGACGCCAGCGCCCGCGGACTCGAGCGGGCGGCGACCGAAGTCCCCCGCCGCGCCCGCGCCCTGGTCGCGCACCAGCGTGCCTCGTCCGGCATCGTCGAGCGAGGTCTGCTCGAGTTCAACCAGGGGCGGAGCCTCCTCCAAGCAGTCACGGGCGCGGACTGGGTGATCGAGGCGATCCCCGAGGATTTGGTGGCAAAGCAGAAGCTGTTCGAAATCACGGAGCCCTTGGCCCCGCCCGGGGCGCTGCTCACCAGTTCCTCCTCGGGACTCGCGCCGGCCGACATCTTCGCCCGCTGCAGGCGACAGGACCGCTGCCTCGTGACGCACCCCTTGAACCCTCCGGAGCTCATCCCCCTGGTCGAGGTCGTGCCGTCGCCCCACACGGACCCCGACGCGGTGCGTCGGGCGGATGAGTACCTCCACGCGCTCGGCCGTCTGACGATCCGGGTCAACAAGACCGTCCCAGGCTATGTGGTCGGCCGCATCTCGGCCGCGGTGTGGCGCGAATGCGTCGATCTCGTGCTATCGGGCGTGATCGACGTGGACGAGCTCGATCGCGCGGTCTCGCTCGGACCGGCGCTCGGGTGGGCAGCCGCGGGACCGTGTCTCACGTATCACCTGGCCGCGGGCGAGGGCGGCGTCACGCTTTTCCTGCAGCGACTGCTCGCGAGTTTCGAGGAATGGTGGGCGGGGCTTGCGACGTGGCAGCGGCTCGAGCCGGACCAGCAACGGGCGCTCGTCCGCGCGATCGAGCGCGCCTACAAGGGACAGCTGGCCTCCTTGTCGCTGATCCGGGACCACAGGCTGTCGGCGCTGCTTAAGGCCCTGGACGAGGCTCGCGAGGAGTAGTTAGCGGGGCTTCGCCCGTACCATCAAAATGGGCACGAGCGTCCGGTGCCTGAGCTCGCTCGCCACGCTCCCCCGCACGACGTCGTTTAAGCCACGGTGCCCGTGGGTCGCCATGGCGATCAAGTCGCAGTGCTCCTGGAGCGCGGCCTCTGCGATCTCGCTCGCCGGGTCGCCCGCCGCCAATAACGCCTCCGTCTCGAAGCCTTCCGCGCGGAGCACGCCCGAGACTTGCTCCAAATACGCCCGGTCGGCCCGCATTTCTTCCGATTCCTTGAGGCCGAGCTCGCGGATGTTCCGGGCGGCCCAGCCATCGGCTACGTGCATGAGGAGCAGCGTTGCGCCGGACTGGCGCGCAAGCGGGCGGATGTAGTCGAGGATCGTTTCGTCGGTGGGTGAGTGCTCAAGCGGTACGAGGATGCGGCGGTACATCTCACCCTGCGCCGTGCGCGATTTGCCAGATGAGCCAGCCGTTGAGCCCCGCGATCGCGAACGCCACAAAGTAGCTCAGGGCCTTGAGCCAAAACGGATTCACGAACACGCCCATCTTCGCCCGGTCGGAGGTGAAGCGCACGAGGGGAAATACGGCGAACGATAGCTGCACGCTGAGAATCACCTGGCTCAGGATCAGGAGTTTCGCGGTGCCGCTCTCGCCGAAAAAGATAGCCGTGAGAGCGGCCGGCACAATCGCAAGGAGCCGTGTGATGAGGCGCCTCAGCCAGGGCCTGATCCTGAGATCGAGGAACCCCTCCATGACGATCTGGCCCGCGAGCGTGCCGGTCAACGTGGAGTTCTGACCCGATGCGAGCAGCGCCAGCGCAAAGACGGTGCTCGCCCCCCCCACCCCAAGGAGCGGCGTGAGCAGGTGGTAGGCGTCCTGGATCTCGGCGACCCCTGTGTGCCCGCTCGAGTGGAACGTGGCGGCGGCGACGATGAGAATCGCGGCGTTGATCCCCAGGGCGAACGTGAGAGCAATGGTCGAATCGAGAAATGAGAACCTGATCGCCCGCCGCCTGCCATCGGGCGTCTCCGGGTAGGCCCGCGTCTGCACAACCGAAGAGTGTAGGTAGAGGTTGTGCGGCATGACGGTGGCACCAAGGATGCCCATGCCGATGTAGAGCTGGTCGCGGTCCTTCACGAGTGCTGCGCTCGGCCACAAGCCGCTCGTGATCTCGGCCCAGGCCGGCCGGGAAATGAGGATCTCGAACAGGAAGCAGCCTGCGACGGTCGCGATCAGGACGACGACGAGCGCTTCGAGCAGCCGAAACCCTTTGTTTTGCAAGAACAGCACGACCAGGACGTCGAGCGCCGTGATTCCGATTCCGACCGGCAGCGGCAGCCCGAACAGGAGATTCAACCCGATCGCCGAGCCGATGACCTCGGCCAGGTCGCAGGCCGCGATCGCCAGCTCGCAGATGATCCACAGCACGATGTTCGTCGTGCGCGAGTAGTGGTTGCGGCACGCCTGCGCCAGGTCGCGGCCGGTCGCGATCCCCAGCTTCGCCGCGAGCCCCTGCAACAGGATGGCGATCAAATTCGAGACGAAAACGACGGACAGGAGCGAGTAGCCGAAGCGCGACCCGCCGGCCAGGTCCGTGGCCCAGTTCCCCGGATCCATGTACCCGACGGCGACCAGATACCCGGGCCCCGCGAAAGCCAAGGCTTGGCGCCACCAACGGCCCTCGACCACCGGGACCGAGCGGTAGACCTCGGCGAGGCTCGGCGTGACGCGCGGCTCGCGCCACCCGCTTTCCACCTCTCCTCGCGCCACCCTATGCGTCACGAGCCGCTCACGCGACACCACAGGAGCTGCGCGAGCTCGCGGCCGACGATGCGCGTGCCGCGCTCGAGGGAGACGAGCGTGGGACCGTTGAAGGGCTGGCGCTCGGTCACGCGCAGAGAGACGCCGGGCACCAAGCCTTGCTCGGCGAGGTAGCGGAGTCGCGCCGGGTCTTCCGTGCCGACCTGGCGGAGCTCGAGCGAGGCACCGATCTTCGCGTCCGCGAGCGAGACCAGGTCCGCCTCCTCGATCTCCCCTTCCACCGTCGGGATCGGGGCGCCGTGCGGGTCGTAGCGCGGGTCGCCAAGCGCGTGTGCCATGCGCTCGATCAGCGTATCGGACACGGCGTGCTCCAAACGGTCTGCTTCCTCATGCACGCCGTCCCAATCGTAGCCCAAGGTCTGGGTCAGATAGACCTCGAGCACGCGGTGTCGGCGGATCATCTTCAGCGCCGCGCGTCTCCCCTGCGCCGTGAGTTGAACGCCGCGGTAAGGGACGTGCTCGATCAGCCCCGTCTCAGACAGCCGCTTCACCATCCCGCTCACCGAGGGCGCTGAGACCTCGAGACTCGCCGCGATGTCGCTCGTGGCGGCGAATCCCCCTTGGCTCGACAGGTGGTAGATCGCCTTGAGATAGTCTTCGACCGATCTTGTAAGGGGCGGTTCACCAAGGACCGCGTGCATGCCGATTCCTTCTGCCGGAAAGGCGGGGAATGGCCGGCGTCGTCCGCACCCCTAGGAGTTGTTCCCACATGGGGTTGGCACGACATTTCACAGGTGAATTAGGAAATGCTAAAATAACTATCTTGTCAACAGAAAGCTAGGATTGTGCGATCCTAACACCGTGCCGCTACCAACGTTGGCGCGGATTAGAACGATGAGGAACGCAACGCTTCACCGGTCACAAGCGGCGCGCAAGCCACTGGATCGCGACGCGTAACGCGCGTTCGCGATCGTGCAGCGGTTCGAGGTGCCGTTGGCCGTTTGCAGCGAGCGCCGACGCACGCGCCCACACGGATTGGTCGTCGTCGGGTTCGAAGAGGAGCCAGGGACAGCAGATGGTGTCTGTGATCGGCAGTTCTCGCTCGCCCGCCCTGCTCAGCATCTCGAACGTCACGAGCGCCTTCACGTCCGGGGTCGCGGCCGTCCACAGAGCCGCGTCGAGCGCGCTGTCGGCCGCGCAGAGCGCGTAAGTCGGAGCAGCAATGGAGAGAGCGCCGGTCGTGATCGCCTCTGCGACCCGGCGGATATCCTCGAGGCCAGAGTCCGGCCAGGAGACCACAGCGAACCCGGCTCGGGCGAGACCCGCCGAGAGCTCCGATTCCGTTCGTCCGGTCCCGGGCACGAGCACCACGGGGCTCGTGCCGGCGGCCCAGAGCACGCCTGAGAGCGGACGGGCACCGGGCAGCGAGAAGCGGTGTTGCTGTGGTGTGGCCAGAGTCCCTAGCCTTGTGTCCCAAATGATACGTGGGCCTGCCGAGTTGAGGGGCTCAAAGCTTATGAGGGCCTCGTGATCTGGGTACCGCTCGCCTACCTCGCCTTCTTCGTCGTCCTGATGTACCGATTCGGGCATCGGCGTCCGCAGCTTCGCGACTACCCGCCCGCAGAACGCGGGCCCTTTGTCTCGGTCATCATCCCGGCCAGAGACGAGGCCGTCAACATCGTCGAATGCGTGACCTCGGTGCTCAACACGCCCTACCCGCTCGAGGTCATCGTCGTCGACGATCGCTCGAGCGATGACACGGCGGCCTTGGTCCAAGGCCTGCGGGAGGATCCGACTGTTGCGCGCCGCTTGCGTCTCGTCCGGGGTGCAGAGCTCCCGAGCGGCTGGTTCGGAAAGCCCTGGGCTCTCGTGCAAGGGTACCGCGAGGCTCGAGGCGAGCTGATCCTCTTCGCCGACGCCGACACCAGGCATACGCCTGAGCTCGTGGGACGCGCGGTCAGGGTCTTGGAAGAGGAGCGCGTCGAGCTCGTGAGCCTGCTCGCACGACAGGCCATGGTGACCTTCTGGGAGCGACTGGTTCAGCCGCACGTCTTCATCGCCCTTGCGTCGCGGGTCGGCAACCTCGAGCGCATCAACCGGACGCGAGTGCCCTGGGACGCGATCGCGGCTGGGCAATTCATCCTCACGACCCGGGCCGCGTACGAACAGGTCGGCACGCATGAAGCCGTGAAGAACAGCGTCGCCGAGGACGCAGCCCTCGCCCAAGCCTACGCCCGAGCCGGGCTCGACATCTTCCTCTTGCACGCCGTCGAGTACGTGACGACCCGGATGTACCGAACCCTGGGCGAGATCGTGGAAGGGTGGTCGAAGAATCTGGCCCTGGGCGTACCGCTCCTGATGCCGCCCATCCCGCTCCTCAGGCGCGCGGCGCCCTACATCATGTGGCTCCCCTCGCTCGCCTGGATCCTGCCGCCCGTTTTTTGGCTCGTGGGTGGCTCGTCCTGGGCGGCTCTTACCGTCCTCATTTCGCTGGCCATCTGGGCGGCCGCATATCGAGCGGAAGAGGCTCCGCCTGTCTACGCGCTCCTGTATCCGTTCGGCGCGGGCGTCCTAGCGGGCATCATGCTGCGATCAGCGTGGCGCGGAGGGCGCAAGGTCGAATGGCGCGGCCGAACCTACTCCGCTCCGCCCGGATAATCTCGCCGCGAGTTCCACGCGGTCGATTACCTTCGGGCGTGAGCTACACGACCTTCCTCTTCGATCTCGACGGGACCCTGCTCGACTCGATCGAGTTGATCCTGCGCTCCTACCGGCACACCCTCATGACCCACCTCGGCATCGTGCCGCCGGACGAGCTCTGGCTCAAAGGCCTCGGGACGCCCATTTGGGTGCAGCTGCGGCACTGGACCCAAGACCCAGACCAGATTGCCGCCATGGTCGAGACCTACCGCACCTACAACATGGCGAACCACGACGCGCTCGTTCGCGCGTACGACGGCGTGGTCCCGCTCGTGCACGAGCTCAAAGCCCGCGGCAAGCTCGTGGGCCTCGTCACGAGCAAGGCACGAAGCGGTGCCGAACGAGGGCTCGACGTCACCGGGCTCGCCCCTTCCTTCGACGTCATCGTCGGCGCGGACGAAGTCGTCCATCCGAAACCCGATCCCGAGCCGGTGCTCCTGGCGCTCGAACGCCTGGGCGCACGGCCCGAGGACGCAGTGTTCATCGGCGACTCCCGTTACGACATCGAGTGCGGCCACGCGGCCGGCGTTGCGACGGGTGCTGCGCTGTGGGGACCATTTGGGCGCAAGGACCTGGAGGATTTGGACCCCGACTACTGGCTCGAACGGCCCGGGGACGTGGGCGCCTTGCTCTGAGATCGAATTACGCCAGTTTAGGGGCTTGCGCGCACCGAAGGGGGTCGACGTGAGCCTCGACGAGAGGGGAGCTCGCGGCTGAAGGCCAACTGGTTCAAGAATCTCTTCGTCTTCGCGCCACTCGCCCACCGGCCGCCGCTGCCCCGGCGCTGGTGGGTGTACTGCGCGGTCGCCTATCTCGCGCCGAGCCTCATGCTGCAGTTCATCACGCCCGCCGACGCGCCCTATCGTGATCTCGTTTGGCTCGCGACACTCGTACCCGCCTTCCTCCTCTCGCTCCACTACGGCTTGCGCGGCGCGCTCGCCGGACTCCTCATGGGCACCGTGCTCTTCAGTGCGATCCAGTTTCTCGTCGCGCTGAACCTCGACGCCGAGGACTGGCGCATCACGGTGCCGATCTATGCGGCGTATGGGGCGATTGCGATCTCCGTAGGCTGGCTCTCGCAGCAGCTCCATGTCTACTACAACCGGGCGATCGAAGGAGAACGGATCGCCGTCATCAGCCAGCTCGCGGTGGCGATCCGCCACGAGGTGAACAACGCACTCGCCACGATTCTCGCCGCGGGCCAGCTGCTCGAACAGGACGCGCGGGTCACGCACCCCGAGGATCAGGAGTCACTGCGCAGCATCATGGAAATGACGCGCCGGATCCGCGACAACCTAGACCGGCTCGTGAGCATCACGCACGCGCCCACGACCGATTACGTGGAGGGCGTGCGGATGATTGACCTCGAGCGCGTGCGGCACTCGGAGGCGGCGAAGCAATGAGCACCGGATCGCGCGCGCCCGAGTTCGTGCGCGCGCTGTCGCGCCTCGACGCCACCGCCCTCGTAGTGGGGTCGATGGTGGGATCGGGGATCTTCATCGTCTCGGCCCAGATCACCCGCGACGTTCACGCGCCCGGGCTCCTGTTGCTCGTGTGGGCCTTCTCGGGTCTCGTGACCTTGATGGGCGCCCTGACCTATGGCGAGCTCGCCGCGATGTTCCCGAACGCCGGCGGACAATACGTCTATCTGCGAGAGGGGATCTCGCCCCTGTTCGGGTACCTCTACGGCTGGACGCTCTTTGTCGTCATTCAGACGGGCACGATCGCGGCCGTGGCGGTGGCGTTCGCCCGCTTCACGGCCGTCTTCTTCCCGGCCCTCTCGGCCGACGTGTTCTTCGGACGCACGGTGTCCTTCCCGCAGCCCATCGGCGACATCACGGTCGGTCTCTCGCCCCAACGGGTGCTCGCGATCGCGTCGATCGCGATCCTGACCTGGGTGAACATCCGGGGCGTCCGCACGGCGGCGCTGATCCAGACGTCGCTCACGGCCGTCAAGACGCTCGCGCTCGCAGGCCTGATCGGACTCGGGCTCACGATCGGCCGGAACTCAGCCGCGATTGCCACGAACTTCGGATCGCAGTTCTGGCCGGCAGGGGCCTTCCGCACGATTGGCCTCCCGGTGATCGGCGCAGCCATGGTAGGCTCGCTCTTCTCGATGGACGCCTGGAACAACGTGGGCTTCGCCGGGGGCGAGCTCAAGAATCCCAAGCGCGACCTGCCGTTCGCGATGGGCGTGGGCGTGCTCGTCGTGACCGCGCTCTACCTGCTCGCCAACCTCTCCTACCTCTCCGTGCTTCCGAGCGAGGCGATCGCCACGGTCCCGCAGGACCGTGTCGCTACGGCCGTCCTGAAGTCGATCCTCGGGGACGCGGGGCTCTATGTCATGGCTGGGGCGATCATGGTATCGACCTTCGGCTGCAACAACGGTCTCATCCTCTCGGGTGCGCGCGTGTACTACGCCATGGCCCAACACGACCTCTTCTTCCGGTCAGCCGGCAGGCTGCACGAGACCTACCGGACCCCGACCGTTGCGTTGGTCGTCCAGGCCGTGTGGACGAGCGCGCTGTGTCTCTCGGGGACCTACGGACAGCTCCTGGACTACGTGATCTTCGCGGCACTTGTCTTCTACATGCTCACGGCCGCGGCGCTGTTCGCGTTGCGCGTGCGCCGGCCCGAGATGGAGCGCCCGGTGCGAGCACCGGGGTACCCCGTGCTCCCAGCGCTCTATCTCGTGCTCACGGGTGCGATCGCGCTCGCACTGCTTGCCGTGAAGACGACCTACAGCGGACTCGGCCTTGCGTGCGTCTTGTTGGGGGTGCCGGTCTACTTCGTGTGGCGATCGGTCGTCAAGCGCGAAACCGGGGGTAGTCGCCAAGCAGCTTGATCTCGGCGCCCTGCGCGGTAAGCGCGGCGAGCGCCTGCTGCAACGCGGGATCCGCGCTCTTTGCTTCCACGTCCAAGTAGAAGAGATACTGCCACGGGGTCGCTCGGTCAGGCCTGCTTTCGAGCTTGGTCAAATTGAGCCCGGCCGAGGCAAACGGCGCGAGCGCGTGCGCGAGCGAGCCGGGCCGGTGCGGCAGCCGCAGGCGTAACGTCGTCTTTGCGGGCACGCCGTCCGGTGGCGCCGCCGCGCTCGTCGCCACGAGGAGAAACCGCGTCTGGTTGTGCGGCTCGTCCTCGATCCGCTCGACCAGGATGTCGAGACCGTAGCGGCGGGCCGCGAGCGCGCCGGCCACGGCCGCGATCGATCGATCGCCCCTCCTGCTCACCTCGGCCGCGGCCCCCGCGGTGTCGTAGAACGCGACCACTTCGACGCCACCTAGGCCGCGCAGAAAGCGTTCGCACTGCGCCAGCGCCACGGGGTGGGACAGGACGCGCCGCAGGCCCTCTTTCGTGCTGCCCGTCACGCCCAACAAGCAGTGGTGCACCGGGCTCACGACCTCGCCCACGATCGCGAGCCCTGAGTCGGCGATGAGATCGAAGTTCGTGGCAATCGAACCGACGAGCGAGTTCTCGATCGGGAGCAGACCCTGATCGGCGCGCCCTTCGAGCACCGCGGCCGCCACATCCCGAAACTCGCGACACGGCACCGACACCGCCTCCGGGTTGGTCAGGTAGAGCGCTTCTTCGCTGTAGGCGCCGGCCTCGCCTTGAAATGCTATCCGCTTGTTCGGCATCGGGTTAGACTAACGCGAGGGCGGCATTGCCGCGAGTGGGCTTCGGGATATATTCGGGTGGCCATGGAGCAACTCGAGTTGCCCCAACCCCAAGCAGCGCCCGCGCACGGGGCTCGCTGTCCCGACTGCGGCGCGGGTCTCGTCCGCGAGTCCGGGTGCCAGACGTGCGTGCACTGCGGCTGGGCCCGCTGCCCATGACCCAGCTTCCGCTCGTCGCGAGCGAGTCGTCGCCCGTGCCGCTCGAGGTGCTGGACGAGCGCCTGCGTGGCACGACCTTCGTCGCCCTCGCTCCCCGCTCGGTGCTCAATTCACCCGCACAGACGGGCACGGGGTGGTGGTCCCTGAACCCCTACGTCGGGTGCGAGTTCGGGTGCACCTACTGCTATGCGCGCTACGCGCACCGCTACGTCGTCGAACGGGCGCATGATCAGGGTCGCCTGAGTCCGGCCGATTTCAGCGAGTTGAAGGCGAAAGGAGCGGAAGCGTTCGAACGCCGCATCTTCGTGAAGGAGACGCTGGCGGAGGTGCTCGAGCGGGACCTCGCCCGGTTCTTTAAGCGGGGAAACCAAACGCCGATCGTCTTCGGCACAGCCACCGATCCGTATCAGCCGGCCGAGCGCCGCTTCCGGTTGACCCGAACGGCGCTCGAGCGCCTCGCGCGCTGCGAGGGTCTGTCCGTGGGGATCATCACGAAGAGCCCCCTCGTCACGCGCGACCTGGACGTGTTGAAGAGGATCGCCGAACGATCGGACTTGGAGATCTGCGTGTCGCTCATCACGGTCGATACGGCACTGATCCGGGCCGTCGAAGTACGGTCTCCGCTTCCCGCTGTCCGCCTGCGAGCGCTCGAGAAGCTCGTGGCCGCGGGGCTCAACGCAGGGCTCATCGTGGCTCCGGTGCTCCCCGGCCTGACCGACGACCTCGCCCATCTCACCGCTCTCGTGCAGGCGGCGAAGGACGCGGGTGCGAGGTTCCTGTACGCGGGACCTTTAAGACTCTACGCGGGCGTGAGAGAGCGCTTTCTTCCGGTCTTGGAGGCCCGTTTCCCCTCACTCGCGCGACGGTACAAGCGGGCGTATGCCCGCTCGCATTCGGCGCCGGGCGAGTATGCCGTGGCGCTCAGGCGCCGCATCGAGCGTCTCGAGCGGCAGTTCGGGTTTCCGGTGAATGACGGGATGCGGGACCGCTACCGCCCCAGGCGGCGCCCGCTGCAGACGGCACTCAGCCTCTAGCCGCCCAGGCTTCGGCGAGCGCGCGGATCGTGCCCGGAGCGTTGCCCTCGGCGCGGTTGTTGAGGTGGATCACGCCGTCGATGCCCCGCCGTGAGACCTCGTTCATGATCCTCAACAGGTCCGCCCTGAGCTCGGGCGACGGCTCCCGCACCCGGTCGTAGGGCTCGAACGCACGCACCGCTTCGGCGAACTTGCGCCCCGGTTTGAGCAGGGCCCGGACCACTGTAAACGAAGCGCCGAACGTCCACGGCAGCCCCGCCTGCGCGCCGATCGGCGGCATCTCGGTCCACCAGTTGAACACGTGGGCCACCCGGTGGCGGGCGAGCACCGCGCCGTGCTCGGGAGTCAGCAGCTCCTTGTTCCTGAGCTCGACCGCGTAGCGGAAGTCTCGCGGGACCCTGGAAAAGAACCGATCGAGCTCTTCGGCCCACGCTTCGGGCGTCGGGAGATCGGCGCCGCGCATCGCCTGGAACTCGAAGACGAAGTACGGCGTGTGATGCCGGAAGTTGCGCGCGTAGGGGGCGAGGACGGCTTCGGTGAAGAGCGCGGGGGAAAGGAAGTCCGGATTGAGCTTGCCCGAGAGCGCGCCCCAACGCCGGTCGCGGATGAATCGCCGGGCCGTGATCCGGTCCCAGACCTTGATGCTGCAGTCGTAGCCGCGCGGGAGAACCCGCGCGTACGCCGAGAGCACGTCTTCCGACGGCCGCTCGTAGAACGCGCTGTTGATACCGACGGTCCGAAAGAGCGGATAGCGGATGTACTCCTCGAGCCGCTTCCGAGGCTGGGGACCGAGATACGACCGGTGATACACGTCGCCCGCCCAGCCGTCGCACGCCCAGGTTGCGGTCCCAAACCGCACGTTCCGAGGCAGCCGCTCGGCGAGTGCTACGAGCTCGGGGCGAGGAGCGGGAAGGGCTAACGCTGGCTCGGTCATCGTCTCACCTTGCTAGACCCCGGCACCACGCCGCTCCGTCACTCAGCGTGCGAGCGCCTGGGCGAGCGCCCGGATCGTCCCAGGCGCGTTTCCTTCGAGCCTGTTGTTCACGAGCACGAGCGTCTCGATGCGGCGACGCTCGGTCAGCTCGATCAGGCGCACGAGGTCCGCGCGGAGCTCGGGCTGTGGATCCCTGATCCGGTCGTAGGGCTCGAAGAGCTTCACCGCGTCTGCATAGCGGCGCCCGGGCCGGAGCAGCGCGCGGGCGATCGTGAAATCCGCGGGAAACACCCACGGGAGCTCAAGCTGCGCCCCGATCGACGGCATCTCGGTCCACGAGTTGAACACATGGGCCACCCCGTGGCGCGCGAGCACGGCCCCATGACGGGGCTCCAAGAGCTCCGCGTTCCTGAGCTCGACTGCGTAGCGAAAGTCCCGCGGCAGCGCGCCCAAGAACTGATCGAGCTCCTCCGCCCAAAGCTTCGGCTGCAGGTCCTTGCCGTGCATCGCCTGGAACTCGAAGACGAATGCGCCGGCATGGTCGCGGAACGCTTCGGCGTAGGGGGCGAGCACCGCTTCCTTGAAGAGCGCGGCGTTCAGGAAGTCGGGGTTGCGCTGGCCCGCGAGGTTGCCCCAGCGCGGATCCTGGTTCAGGCGCTTCGCCGTGATGCGGTCCCACACCTTGCTTACGCACGGGTACCCGGGAGGTAGCGCCTGGGCGTAGGCCGTGAGCACTTGGACCGAGGGCGGATCGTAGAAGGCGCTGTCGATCCCCACGGTGCCGAAGAGGGGGTAGCGGGCGTACTCTTCGAGCCGCTTCGCGGGCTGAGCCCCGCGATAGGAGCGGCGATAGACGTCGCCTGCCCAACCGTCGTAGGTCCACGTCGAGGTGCCGAACTTCACGTGCTGGGGCAATTGAGCCGCAAGCGCGCGAAGTTCGGATGCTGGTTCTGGGTCTGAGTCGGCGAAGAGGTTCGGTTGGTAAACCACGGATCGAACCTAATTACCCGTAAAATCAATCACTTATACGCAATCCAGCAAGGCTTGCCGACCTGACGAGCTTCGGGATATATTCGGGTCCCTTTTCCCCGCTCCTTTTTGACCCACGCCCGCCTCCTCAGTGTCGATGCCGCCTGCTGTTGGGTGCCGCTGTTTGCGCTCCGCTGCGAGCAGGCGCGCCGTGAGCTTGGCGAGGGGCCCGTGGCGTTGCTCGATCCCGACGGCCGCCGGGTCTGGCAGATCTCGCCTGTGGCGCGACGGATTGGGGTGCGGCCCGGGCTCACGATCAGCCAGGCGATCGGTCTTTGTCCCACGCTCAGGCTGTGCGAGCCCGACCCGGTGCACTACGACGCGGCGTTCGCGCGGCTGCTCGCCGCGCTGAACAACGTGAGCCCGGTCGTCGAGGCGGCCGAGCTCGGGCGCGCGTTCGTGGGCGTGGATGGGTTGGGCCGCCTCTACGGTGGTCCAAAGGAGCAGCTCGCGGCGCTCCGCGCGGCGCTCGCGGAAGTGCCCGGCGGGCACGAGCGCCTGGGGTGGGGGATGGGCAAGTTCGTTTCCTGGGTCGCGGCGACCCGGGCCGAGCCCGGTGCAGCGGTGATCGTGCCTCGGGGAAGCGAAGCGGCGTTCCTCGCCCGCCAGCCGCTCGCCCTGTTGCCGCTCGATCCCGACACCGAGCGGCGGCTCAGGCTCCTTGGCCTCCACTCACTCGGCGCGCTCGCCGCGCTTCCCGAACAAGCTGTGGTGGCGCAATTCGGCGCTCTGGGCCGCAGGCTGTGGCGGCTCGCGGCGGGCGTGCTCGTCGAGGCCGTCGTCGGGATGGAGCGCCCCGAGCCCGTCACGGCCACCTTGAGCTTCTTCTCGCCTGTCGCCGACCGCGAGATGCTGGTCCACGCGTTCGACCGGCTGCTCGAGCGCGCGCTCGCGGATCCGCGCCGCCGCGGCTGGCGCGTGCGCCTGCTGCGCGCGCGGGCGGAGCTCGAGCGCGGGGGGTCCTGGCTCGTCGAAATCGTGCTCAAGGACCCGACGGCCGAGCGCGCTGTGCTCGCCGCGCCGCTGCGCACCCGCCTCGACCAGTCGCCGCCCGCACGGGCGATCGAGCGGCTCGCCGTCGAATTCGCAGCCTTTGCTCCCGGGACCACGGCCCTCGATCTCTTCGCGCGGGACGCGACCGCGGCCGCGCGCGCCGAGCGGCGCCGCGCGCTACGGCACGCCACCCGGGAGATCACGCTCCGGCTCAGACGTCCGATGCTCTACCGCATCATCGAGGTCCAGCCATGGTCGCGTCTTCCCGAGCGTCGCTACGCGCTGATCGACTTCGAGTCCTGAACGCGCCGCGGCCGGTCACGGTCGACCTCGATGGGTCAGACCCCGTGGCCGTGTGGCTGAGCGCGTCCGATCGCTCGGTGGTCGATGCCATCCTCGAGGTCTGGCGGATCGACGACGAGTGGTGGCGGCAGCGGATCGCCCGGCGCTACGTGGAAGCGGTGCTCGAGGGCGGCGCCCGCGTCGTCTTCTTCGAGGACCTGGCGACCGGCCACTGGTTCCTTCAGCAGGCCTGAGCATGTACGTCGAGCTCCACTGCCACTCGGCCTTTTCGTTCCTGGACGGCGCGTCGCTGCCCGAGCAGCTCGTGCTCACGGCCACCGAGCTTGGCTATTCGGCGCTCGCCCTCACCGACCACAACGGCATCTACGGCTCGATGGCGTTCGCCCAGCAAGCCGAGCGGCAGGGCCTGCAGGCCATCACGGGGGCCGAGGTGACGCTCGAGGACAACGCCCACGTCACGCTGCTCGCCGAGACGCCGCAGGGCTACGCGAACCTCTGCCGGCTGCTCACGACGGCGCACCTCGAGGCCGAGCGCCGCGATCCCCGGCTGCCGTTCGCCGCGCTCGAAGCGCGGCATGAGGGTCTCATCGTGCTCTCGGGATGCCGCGCGGGGCTCTTGCCCGAAACCCTGCGGCGCGAGGGCGTCGCCGCCGCCCGGCGCCTCGCCGCGCGGTGCCGCGCGATCTTCGGGGACGCGTTCTTCGTCGAGCTCGAGCGCAACATGGTGCGGGGCGATCGCGCCCTGACCCGGGTACTCGCCGACATCGCCGACACGGTCGGGCTCGGGGTGGTGGCGACGGGCGACGTGCATTACCACGCGCCAAGCCGTCATCGCCTGCAGGACGTGCTCGTCGCCATCCGCCACCGCACGACGCTCGACGGCTCGCACGCCGTGCGCCGGCCGAACGGCGAGTTCGCGCTCCGGCCCATCGCCCAAGTCGAGCGGCTGTTCGCGGATCGCCCCGACGCCCTGGCGAACACGGTGGCGATCGCCGAGCGCTGCCGCGCCTTCGCCCTGACGCGGGACCTGGGCTATCGCTTCCCCGACTTCCACGGCTCAGACCGCGCGCCGGCCCCGCGGGCGTTGGCCGAGCTGTGCGGCGCGCGCTTGAACGAGCGCTACCCTTGCGAGTCCGAGACCCGGCCGCTCGCCGAGCGGCGGCTCGCCGAAGAGCTCGCGCTCATCGCCCATCACGGGCTCAGCGGCTTTTTCCTCGTCTACCACGACCTCTTCGAGCTCGCCCGCGAAGTGGGCGCCGACGTGCGCCGCGGCAGTCGCCGCGCCTCCAGCAACCTCCTCCCGGGCCGGGGCCGCGGCTCCTCGGTCTCCTCCATCGTGTGCTATCTCCTCGGCCTCTCGCACATCGATCCGATCGCAAACCGGCTCTTTCTCGGCCGCTTTCTGAACGAGACCCTCGCGTCCGTTCCCGACATCGATCTGGACTTCCCGCGCGAGATCCGCGAGGAGCTGATCCGCCGCGTCTACACCCGCTACGGCGCCGAGCATGTGGGGCTCGTGTGCGCGTTTCCCACCTACCGGCTCCGCTCCGCGGTGCGCGAGGTCGGCAAGGTGCTCGACCTGCCGCCGGGCGAGCTCGAGCAAGTGGCCCGGCTCGCCGACCGACGCTCGGGGACGCTCGCCGAAGAGCTCCAGGCGCTGCCCGGGTTCGCCGCGCGGCGCCATGCGCCGCTCTGGGCCGAGCTCTGCCAACTCGCCGAGGAGATCGCCGGGCTGCCGCGCCACGTCTCGCAGCACGTGGGCGGGATGGTGATCTCGAGCCGCCCGCTCGTCGAGATCGTGCCCCTTGAGCGCGCGGCCATGCCGGACCGCGTGGTCTGCCAGTGGGACAAGGATTCCTGCGACGACGCGCGCTTCATCAAGATCGATTTCCTGGCACTCGGGATGCTGTCGCTCGTCGAGGAATGCGTAGAGCTCGTCGCCACGCGGGAGGGCCGGCCGCCCGATCTCTCGCGCATCGCGTTCGACGACCCCGCGGTCTACGACCGCATCTGCCGCGGCGACACCGTGGGGCTCTTCCAGATCGAGAGCCGGGCGCAGATCCAGATGCTCCGCCGCACGCGACCGCGCACGCTCGAGGATCTCGCCGTGGAAGTGGCGATCGTGCGGCCGGGACCGATCGTGGGCGGGGCCGTGAACCCCTACGTCCGGCGCCGCGAGGCCCAGCGCGAAGCCCGGGCCGCGGGGCGGCCCTACGACCCGCCGCTCGACCACCCGCTGCTGCGGGACGCGCTCACAGAGACGCTCGGGGTGATTCTCTACCAGGATCAGGTGCTGCAGGTCTGCCAGGCGCTCGCGGGATTCACGGCCGGCCAGGCCGAGGCGCTCAGGCGCGCGATGAGCCGGCGCCGCAGCCGCGAGCTGATGGAAGGCTTCTGGACGGAGTTCTGCGCCGGGGCCCGCGCCCGGGGGGTCGAGGACGCGGTGGCCGAGCGCGTCTTCAGTCAGGTGATCGCCTTTTCCGAGTTCGGGTTCCCGAAATCGCACGCCGCGGCGTTCGGGTTGCTCGCCTATCAGTCGGCCTGGCTGCGCCACTACCACCCGGTCGAGTACTACACGGCCCTCTTCAACAACCAGCCGATGGGCTTCTACTCGCTCGACCTCCTGGGCCGGGACGCCCAGCGCAACGGAGTCGGCCTGCTCCTGCCCGACGTGAACTCAAGCGACGTCTGGTGCACCGTCGAAGGAACCGCGCTGCGGGTGGGGCTCGGATTCGTCCGAGACTGGAGCGAGGCGAGCGCGACCGAGGTCGTGCTCGAGCGCGCGCGGAACGGGCCGTTCCAGGGCATCGGCGACTTCGTGCGCCGGGCGCCCCCCGCGCTCAAACGCGCGGGGATCGAGAACTTGATCTGGGTGGGCGGCTGCGACCGCTTCGGGCTTACGCGCCGGGAGCTTTTGTGGCAGGCGGGGCTCTGGCTCCCGCCCAGCGCCGTACGCGGGGCCGAAGAGCGCGGCCGCCGCCAGCTCGAGCTCCCGCTCGACCATCCCCACGCGGGGCTCCCGTTCCCCGGACTCGCCCCAGACGAACGCATGATCGCCGAATACGGAAGCCTGGGGTTCGCGGCGAGCGGGCATCCTCTGGCGCTCCTCGGCCCCGCTCTGCTTGCGGACGTCACGCGGAGCGACCGGCTGCAGACGCTCGAGCACGAGAGCGAAGTCAGGGTCGCGGGTCTCGTCGTCGCCCGCCAGCGCCCCGAGACCGCCAAGGGATACGTGTTCGTGCTGCTCGAGGACCAAGCCGGCATGGTGAACGTCATCGTGCGGCCGCAGGTCTACGACGCCTACCGCGTGAGCCTGCGCGGCGAACCCTTCCTCTGGGTGCGCGGCACGCTCGCCAAGGACGACGGCACGGTGAACGTCCTGGCCGAAGAAGTCCGCGGGCTCGGGGCCTCGGAAGAGGCGTTGGCCCAGGTGCCAGAACCGCGAGACACCCGCGCCTGGGCCTTTCTTAAGACCCTGCGCCGCGTGGCGCCCGAGTCGAAGGACTGGGGCTAGCACGTGCTTCGCGCGCCTCCCACTCCTCGAGCGTCCGCGGCCAGTCCTCTTTCAAGAGACGCGACAGCGCCCGGTCGGCCAAGAGCCGCCCCTCCGTCTGACAGGTCGCACAGTAGTTGGTCTCGGTGTCGGCGTAGCGCACGCGCTGGACCGGCGACCCGCACACGGGACACGGCTCGCCGTAGCGCCCGTGCACGGCCATCCAGCGCAGGTCGCTCAGCTTCTCCGGGAAATCGTCTCCGACTTCCGCCCGGACGCGCTCGACCGCACGGGAAAGAATGTCCCGGGTCGCACTGAAGAGACGAGCGAGCTCATCCGTGGTGAGCGAGCGCGTGAACTTGAACGGCGAGAGCTTCGCCGCATGGAGGATCTCGTCCGCGTAGGCGTTGCCCACACCGGGCAGGATTCTGGGATCGGTGAGCGCGCGCTTGAGCGTGTGGTTTTCGCGACCGAGGGCTCGATCGAAGTCCTCGCGCGAGCTCTCGAGCACTTCCAAGCCGCCCGGATCGAGGGCTCTCCTTGCGTCGTCGCCCCGAACCAGATGGAGCGAGGCGCGTCGCTTGCCTGCTTCCGTAAGCAGGAGCGTCCCGGACGAGAAGCGAAAAGCGGCGAGGCTTGTCTTCCCGCCGATCTTAGATCCCACCGCCTTCCAGTGCAGCCGCCCTGAGAACATCAGGTGCAGCACGAGGTGGAGGTCTCGGTCGAGCGAAATCGTGATGCGCTTGCCCATGCGCCCGACGCCCGTGACCGGACGCCCGAACGCGTCGGCAAGCGGCGGCTCGACGCTCCGGAGCAGCGAGGGACCGAGAATCTCGATCCTCTCGAGCATCCGGCCGGTGATGCGATCGTCGAGCGCCCTGACGTACGCCGCGATCTCAGGCAGCTCGGGCATTCGCGACACCCCTTTCACCGCTCGCGGGACGGCGCGAGCTTGAAACGAGAAAGGCGGGCGTATGAGCACGCATGAAGTGGCGACCTTGGCGGGCGGGTGCTTCTGGTGTCTCGAGGCCGCGTTCAGCGAGCTGCGCGGGGTCGAGCGCGTCGAGTCCGGGTTCGCGGGAGGCGACGACCCGAACCCCTCCTACAAGGCAGTCTGCTCCGGGACCACGGGGCACGCGGAGGTCGTGCAGGTCACGTTCGACCCGTCGATCGCAAGCTACGGGGATCTGCTGCACGTCTTCTTCGGAATCCACGATCCCACGACCTTGAACCGCCAGGGCGGCGACGTCGGCACTCAATATCGCTCGGCGATCTTCTACCACGGCGAGGCCCAGCACGAAGAGGCGAAGCGCGTCATCGCCGAGCTCAAAGCCGAAGGCGTGTTCGACGACCCGATCGTGACCGAGCTCGTTCCCTACGAGCGGTTCTATCCGGCCGAGGAGTACCACAAAGACTACTTCCGGCGGAACCCCGAGCAAGCCTACTGCCGCGCCGTCATCGCGCCCAAGGTGGCGAAGCTTCGCAAAGCGTACTCCCGCCTCCTCAAGCACTCGGTCGCCTGACCGAGCAAGCGCTAGCCGCGAGCCGTCTTACCGAGGTACCTGCGAACGAGGGGGACCATGCGTCCGCGCGTGAGCGTCTGCTGGAAGAGAGTTTCCTCTTCCGGGGTCGTCGGGACGAGGTAGCGCTCCCGGCGGCGGTCGGGGCCCCGCTCGGCGGCGCGGATCGCGACGGGGATGCCGTCGCGGAAGAGGATGCGATGGGTGGCGAGCGCGGGCACGAGCTCGCCCGGGGTGAGGATGCCGACCAGGTTCAAGGGATCCGCCCCGCTCACACACACGAGCTCGCCCGTCGGGGCGTCGCGCCGCACGGCGCGCAGCGTGCCCACCGCTTCGGGCAGCGCGTACTGCTCGCCTGAAACCCCCCCCACGAACCGTCCGCCGCGGATCTCGCCGCGGGCTTCGAGCCGGCGGCAGGCCCGCAGCAGGTCCCGCCACGGTGGCAACAAGGCCTCGCGGGCGAGGAGCCGGCGGAAGATGACGCCGTATCGGGTGAGGAGCTGGCGGGCCACGACCTCGGCCGTCTGGTCTGCGCTCGCCGCGCTCGAGTGTCGCACGAGCGACCAGCGGCCCGCGGTCTCGATTCCGAACGGTGCCGAGCGGCTGCGCCGGAACCCCGCGACGGGACGCCGCCGCTCGGAGGGCACGAGGAGGACCCTCAGGCCCGCAAAGCTGTCCGAGGCGACCAGTCCCGACGCCGCGAGCTCCGCCAGTCCGTTCTCCACCTCCGTCCGCAGGAGCCCCGTCGCCGTTACCAGGTCTCCGAAGAACGAGGCGCCGCGACTCTCGAGGGCCTGGAAGACCTCCCGGCCGGCGTGGGTCAGGGGAAGCGCGGCCGGGTCCGGCGCGCTCGCGAGCGACCGCCAGAGTGCGGCGCGCTCGCGCCGGAACAGCGCGACGGGCGTCGAGCGCACGGGCGAGCGCGCGGTCCCCGACCCCACCGACAGCCGGCCCCAGCTCATCTCCCCCGAGAGGCACAGCCCGTCGAGCCACAGCGGGTCGTAGTCGCCGAGCCGCGCTGGCAGGATCTCCGACTCCCAGGCGGCCGCGGGTGCTTCGTAGCCGTCGAGCAGTGCCAGCACCGCGGCGAGCCCGTCTGGGCCCTCCGCTCGATGCTCCGTCGTCACACGCTGCCACCGCGCGAGGAACCGCATGAAGTCGGCCGCGGTGACGGGCTCGATCTCGCTCCGCAGCCGATCGAGCGTGTACCGATGGATGCGCGCGAGGAGCCGCCGCTCGCACCACTCGAGCTCACCGCACCCCGGCGTGAACCGGCCGCGGAGCACGAATCCTTCGTGCTCGAGCGCGGCCAGCGCCAAGTCCACCCGCCCGCACACGACCCCGAATGCCCGGGCGAGCGCCTCGGCGGTCGTCGGGCCCACAACCTCGAGGCGGCCCCGCACGAGCTCGCACAACGAGGTCTCGTCAGTCCAGCGCTCGGTCGTGGGCAGGGCGCGGAGCCGCGGCTCGCATTCCGCACCGGGGAACGCGGCCGACACCATGGGCAGGCGTTCGGTCGCGATCCACA
Source organism: Gemmatimonadales bacterium (assembly GCA_035604455.1). Lineage (GTDB taxonomy): Bacteria > Gemmatimonadota > Gemmatimonadetes > Gemmatimonadales > GWC2-71-9 > AG25. The sequence continues at coordinate 111,357 of DATNIM010000042.1, read as the reverse complement.
GCGGCGTGACGTGCCGTAGCGTCCCCGCCCGGCCCGTGCGCACGAGCTCATCGAAGTAGGACTGCCAGGATTCAGCATCCGCCGCCGGCAGAGCGCCCATGACGAGCAGCGCGTCGTGCAGCTCGTCTGCGCTTGCCACTTCCGGCCACGCTTCCCGGCGCACCCGCTCGATCGCCGCGCGATCAAGCCGCCCGAACTCCTCGGCCGTCTTCGTGTCGAGACTCCGACGCGTGAGCACCGCCTGGGTCCGGCGCTCCTCGAGCGGCGCGTCGTCCAGGAAGGCGTACGGCTTCGCGTTCAGGACTTCGTGCGAGAGGGGCGAGGGCTCGGGCGTGTCACGGGCCACGAGCGTGAGCTCGCCGCGCGCGAGACGCTCGAGCACGGCCTTGAGCGCCGGAAAATCCATCGCTTCGATGAGGCAATCCGAAATGGTCTGCTTCACCAGCGGATGGTCCGGGATCTCGCGATCGCCCATCAGGTTCTCGGGGCAGGCGAGCTGATCGGGGAAGATCGCCGCGACCAGGTCCTCCGCCTCCATGCGCTGGAGCGGTGTCGGGACCTTCCGGCCGCTGCGGTTTCGGAGCACGGCGAGCGCCCGCGTCACGTTCCAGCGCCAGCGCGTAGCGAACATCGGGGCGACGAGCATCGCCTGGACGAGAATCTCTTCCGCCGTGGCGGGCGGCAAGTAGTGAAACACCTCTTCCAGCGCAAAGCTGTGCTGGGGACCAAGCGAGAGCACGATCGCGTCCTCGGTCGCGGCCGCCTGCAGCTCGAAGTTGAAGCTGCGGCAGAAGCGCTTCCTGAGCGCGAGCCCCCACGCGCGGTTCACGCGGCTCCCGAAGGGAGCGTGCAGCACGAGCTGCATCCCGCCCGCCTCGTCGAAGAAACGCTCGAGGACGAGGGTCTCCTGCGTCGGAATGACGCCGAGGACGGCCTTGGCCGCGCCCAAGTACTCGACCGCCTGGCGGGCGGCGGGCTCGGTGAGCCCGGTCTCGGCCACGAGCCACTCGATCGCGGCCCGAGGATCGCCGAGCCGCCCCTCGAGGTCGCGCCGCAAGGCGGACAGCGCGACCGAAAGCTCGGCGGTGCGTCCGGGCGCTTCGCCGAGCCAGAACGGGATCGAGGGCGGCCGGCCTCGGGCGTCGACCACGCGCACTTGTCCGGACTCGATCTTCCGGATCAGGTAGGACGTATTGCCGAGTTGGAACACATCCCCGGGCGTGCTCTCTATCGCAAAGTCCTCGTTCAGCGTGCCGACAAAGATCTCCGCAGGCTCGAGGACCACCCGGTAGTCACCGATATCCGGGATCGCGCCGCCCGACGTGATGGCCGCGAGCCGGGCGCCGCGGCGGGCCCGCAGGCGACGGTTCACGGCGTCGTAGTGGATGTAGGCGCCGCGGCGGCCCCGGCGCGTCGTGAAGCCCTCGGCCAGCATCCGGACGACGTCGTCAAAGTCCTTGCGGAGGAGATCGCGGTAGGGCGCGGCCCCGCAGACGAGCTCGTAGAGCGCGTCCTCGGACCATTCCTCGCACGCGACCGTGGCGATGAGCTGTTGCGCGAGAATGTCGAGCGGCCGCTCGGGGATGATCAGCCGGTCCAGGTCCCCGGCGCGCACCGCGCGCACGAGCGCCGCGCACTCGAGCAGCTCGTCGCGCGAGAGCGGGAACATCCGGCCTTTCGGGACGGCCTCGAGGTGATGGCCCGCCCGTCCCACCCGCTGCAGCAGCGTGGAAATGGCCCGCGTCGAGCCGATCTGGCAGACTAAGTCGACTGAGCCGATGTCCAACCCGAGCTCGAGCGACGCCGTGGCGACGAGCGCTCGAAGCTTCCCCTCCTTGAGGCGGGTTTCAGCGTCCAGCCGCTTTTCCTTGGACAGGCTGCCGTGGTGCGACGTGACGAACTCCGCCCCGAGCCGTTCGGAGAGGTGCATCGCCACGCGCTCGGCAAGCCGCCGCGTGTTCACGAAGACGAGCGTGGTACGGTGCGCCCCGATGAGCTCGGCCAGGCGGTCGTAGATCTCCTCCCACACTTCGCCCGCCATCACGGCTTCGAGGGGCGACCCCGGGATCTCGATCGCGAGATCGAGTGTGCGGTGGTGGCCCGCGTCGATGATCTCAGGGAGGGGCGCGCGCGAACCCACGAGGAACCGCGCGATCTCCTCGATCGGCCGCTGCGTCGCCGAGAGTCCGATCCGTTGCGCGGGCCGGCCGGTGAGCGCCCCGAGCCGCTCGAGCGAGAGCGCGAGATGGCTGCCGCGCTTGTCGCGAGCGACCGCGTGGATCTCGTCGACGATCACCGTGCGCACGGTCCTCAGCAGATCGCGCGCACGCTCCGACGTGAGGAGGAGGTAGAGCGACTCGGGCGTCGTGACCAGGATGTGCGGCGGCCGCCGGCGCATCGCCTGCCGGTCGTTGGCCGGCGTGTCGCCCGTGCGCACGAGCGTCCTGATCGAGACGGGCGGCAACCCGAACGCTTCGGCCGCGGCCGAGATCGCCACGAGCGGCTCGGCCAGGTTCTTCTGGACGTCGTTCGAGAGCGCCTTGAGCGGCGAGATGTAGAGGACCTGGATTTCGTCCGGCAGGGTGCCGGCGAGGGCCTGGCGCAGCAGTCCGTCGATCGCCGTGAGGAAGGCCGCGAACGTCTTGCCCGAGCCCGTCGGAGCGGCGATCAGGGCGTCCCGGCCATCCTGAATCACGGGCCACGCACGCCGCTGCGGCTCGGTCGGCGCCTGGAAGCGCTCGGTGAACCACCGGGCGACGGCGGGATGAAAGCCCGTGAGCATCATCGTCGAAATATGGCGAAGATTTCCCGAAGCTGCTCCGAATCGACCCTAGACGAGGGCGGTCAGCGACGCTCCGCGGGTGGCGGCGATGCGCTCGATCGTCTCGCCGATCTTGTTGTTCGGCGTCGACGCCCCGGCCGTGATGCCGATCGTGCGCGCCCCCGGGGGGAGCCAGTCGCGGCGGCTCGCCTCCCGGTCTGCGCCGACCGGACGGAAGCGGATCGTCTGGGTTTCGGGGTCCACGCACATCGCGTCCTCGATGTGATAGGTCTGGACGCGCGGCTCGCAGATCGCGGCGAGATGGGTGGTGTTGCTCGAGTTGTAGCCGCCGATCACCACCATCAGATCGAGAGGCTCGGCGATCAGTTTCAAGACCGCGTCCTGGCGGTCCTGCGTCGCCGAGCAGATCGTGTCGAAGCTGCGGAAGTGTTGGTCGAGCATCTCCTCGCCGTAGCGCTTGGCCATGCTCTTTCTCACCTCGGCTGCGATGGCGAGCGACTCACCCGAGAGCATCGTGGTCTGGTTCGCGATTCCCACGCGTACCAGGTCCGACGCGGGGTCGAACCCGGGCGACACCTTGCCGGCAAACCGGCGCGCCAACGCCCCCGCGTGCCCCCCTGATTCGATGTAGCGGCAGACGACAGCCGTATCGTCCAGGTCGCGCACCACGAGGTAGCGACCCCCCGGGTACTTCGTGACCTGGCTCGCCGTGGCCTTCGTTTCCTCGTGATAGTGCTTGCCGTGGATCAAGGCCGTGAAGCCGTCTCGGGCATAGGCATCCACCCGCTTCCAGACGTTCAGCACCGAGCCGCACGTCGTATCGACCAGCACGCACCCGATCGCCCGCAGTCGCTCGAAGTCCTGCACCGTGACGCCGAACGCGGGCAGAATCACCACGTCTCCCGCCCCGACTGCGGAGAATTCGAAGTCCTCACCGGGTCCGTGGCGCAGGCACTCGACGCCCATGTCGCGGAGCTTCGTGTTCACGTGAGGGTTGTGAATGATCTCGCCGACCAGAAAGAGCCGTCGGTCGGGGAACTTGGCCCGCGTCTCGTAGGCGTACTCGACGGCGCGGTCCACCCCGTAGCAGAAGCCGAACTCTCCTGCGAGCCTGAACGTGAGGTCGCCGACGTCGAGCGCGAACCCACGGGCGCGCACCGCGTCCACGACCCTGCTGTAGTAGTCGGTCGCAAGGGCGCCCTCGATCTCCCTTTTCAGCCCAAAACCGCGGCGGAAGTAGGTCTCCACGAGGGGAATCTAACCCCGCCTTAACACGAAGGCAGAGCTATTGGCACGCGACCGAGTCGCGAGCGAGCGGGACGGGGCGGAACTCCGCATCGAGCATCGCTCGGCGGCCGGCCGCGGGCTCAAGCCCCGAGCCGCGGACGCGCGCGCCGACACGGTCGCCGAGCGTGAGCGTCACGGTACCGCTATCGAGCGTGACGCCTCGACCCGCTGCCCCGCTCATGAAACGCACCGAGGCCTTCGCGCCCCGCCGCGTCGTCGTGTCGCCCCGCGTCAGGATCGGGTAATCCCCGCTCGCGAGGGCCTTGTCCGCGCTGGTCCAGGCGAGGACGCCCACGCCGCCGTCGATCCCGACGAAGAGCATGCCCGCTCCGGTTGCGCAGGGGTGCGCGGAGGCCGACGCGTGGATCGGCACGGTGTCGTGGGGAAGGAGAATGAGCGCGGCGTTGAGCGTGCGCGGCGCAGCTGTGCGGCGCGCGCAACCGGCAGCAGTCGCAAGACCGAGCCCCAAAGCGAGGGCGACAGCTGATGTTCTGGGCATACGCTCCCCGCGTTCTTCGGCCGGGGGCGCCGGGAAGCTTAGGCTGGGGACGCTCGGGGCGCGAGCGTCCGGCGAGTGCTATTCGGGTCGGCCGTCGCCGTTGGTCGGGCGCAGGCCATAGGCCTTGAGTCGGCGCCACAGGGTCGTACGGCTGATGCCCAGCCGGCGCGCTGCTTCGGCCAGCCGGCCACCCGTGGCCTCGAGCGTATCGACGATCGCCTGGCGCTCGCGTTCGGCGAGCGTGCGGGCGTTGTCGTTCCTCGGGAGGAACACGGCTTCCCCTAGGGTCGCCCCACCTGCCCGGAGCGGTGTCGTCCGGCCGCCCATCACCCCCAGCCTCGCGCGCAGGGCTTCCGAGCGGGGCAGCGCTGCGTCGTCTTCCACTCCAAGAGCGCGCTTGGCGTGCTCGTTGGCGTACACCAACCGCCCGGCGGTATCGAAGACGACGATGCCCTCGGCGAACGACTCCATCACGGCTTGGCCCAGCGGCGCAACGGCGAGCGGCGCAGTCGGCGCTGGCTTGTCTCTCGGCGTCATATGCGTCTCAGCAACCCCATTCGGGTTCGAGGTTCGTATCAGAGTAGGGACTCGCCAGGCGGGGCGGTGTTAACGCCGCCGGCGGCCTCCTCGCGCCCGCCGCTCGGCCTGCGGCAGGGCAGCCAGTTGACGGCGAAGATCCTCAAGCCCGTCCGCCCGAACGGCCTCCCTCGCTCCCCGAAGCACAGTGAAACGCACCGGGCGATCAAGCGTCGGCAGATCTCGTTCCTTGAGCCGGCGGGCCTGGCCCTCCTTGAGTCTCAGGCGGACGACTCCCCCCGCCGGCTCGACTTCGTAGGACAGCGGGACCCGGTCACCGAGCAGGTGCACGGAGGCCGGCAGCTCGTCGAGCGCGGTCCGCGCGGGCGCGGAGATCAGTCCGTCTACGTCTATCGAGAGTCTCGTATTCAGGAACTCGTCCCAGGAGTGCACCTGGGCAAGCTCGGCTTCGAGTGCGGCCGCGCCGCGCTCCGGGTCCGCCGCTGCGAGCATCCCGCCCGAGCGTCGCCAGTAGAAGTCCAGGCGCTCGAGGGCCCGCCGGACGCGGGTTTGATCGGGGTGCAGCGTGGCTCCGCCGCGCAGCGCCGTCGCGAGCGCGGCCCGAGCGCCAGCCGCGTGCTGCTCGGGAAACGGGCTCGCGAGCGGCTCGGACTCACGTTCGAGCACGAAGCCCCAGTAGGTGACCTCGTAGCTCAACACGAGTCCCGCCCGACGCCGGCCGGCCTCGTAGCTGACCCGCGGCGCGCCACGGCGCGCGTAGCGACGGATCGCGTGCTCGGGCAACTGCGTGCCTTCGATGCTCGCGCGTGCGACCCCGAAGCGATCGGCGAAGTAGCGGAGGGTGCCGGCAATCGCGCCCCAGCTGCCGCAGACGGAGCTCCGGCTCACCCGCGCCTCACGGCCGTCGGCCGTTGCTTCATCAATCACGAGGTCGAACGGCATCACCTTCGCCACGAGGTCCGCGAACTCCCCGCGCATCTTGTCGTCTGCGTAGGCGAGCGTGGCGGGAAGGGGGCGCTCGATCTGGCGGTACACGGAAGCCATGCCGAGTGCCACGTCCTCGACGACCTTGACCAAAACCCCTCGGTGCTCAGCCCAGCCGTCGATCGTCTCCCCGAACACGTGGCGTGACAGACCGTAGACCTCGCCCACATACCCGTGCCGGTTCACGGCTTCGGCATACACGTTGTAGACGGTGAGATGATCCGAGCCGGGGACGATGAGACCGGTGAGGTTTCGCTCGTCGCGGGTCATGCGGTGGAGCGACTCGACGCACGCCGCGACCGCCACCGCGGGCAGGAGATCCGGGTCCGCGTGGTAGAGGAGCTCTCCCCAGGGCCGCTCGACGGGCATCGCCTCGACTTCGCGGCCATAGGTCGTCAGCCGCTTGCCCTCGACGAGCCCGCGCTCGGCGAGGATTGCCACGGCCGAGCGGTAAGCCCGCCGGTCCAGCGGCACGGGGAGGTCCAACTCGGTCGCGTCTACCCCGAGGGCGGCGCAGGTGATGGCGACCCGCTCGGCGTCCCCCGCAAGCTGGAATTCCGGTGGCGCCGGCCGGAGCGCGTCAAAAGCCAGGTCCCGGTCCGTCAGAATGAAGACTTCCCCGCCCTCGACCCGGCCGTGCACCCGACCGGCCATCTGGAGGATCTCGTTGGCCCCGAGGTAGAGGCGGGTCAGCACGTTCTGGCCACGTTGGACGACGTTGGTGTAGCGCGCATCGTAAATGACTACGGTGTCGAGGCCTCGGATGTTCAAAGCCGATTGGCCGGCAGCCGTCATCGTGAGGAGGAACGGACGCCCCATGGCCCCGTCCAGGAAGGGTCGGATGACCCGGATCGGCTCCCCCCCGTGGTAGAACGCGGTGGTCAGGGCCTGCCAGCGGTCACCCAGTTCCTTCGCCAGTTGCTCTACCTCGGCCCGGGTAGGTACGAAGACGGCCACCCCCCGGCGCTCCCGAATCACCCCTCGCACGAACCGCTCATCCAGGAATTCGGCGGGCCGCTTGGGTACGATGCTCACCGAGGCGGCCAGGGCGGGGTCAAAGGCCCGGGTTTCGAGGACTTCCGCCGATTCGAGGTAGGTGGCGTAGACCTTGGGGTCCACGGTGGCCGAGAGCCAGATGAAGCGGCACCGGGCCCGTTTCCCGAGAGCGAGGCAGAGCTCGAGCTCGGCCGAGGTCTGGTGGATCTCATCCACCACCAGAGTGTCCCAGCGCGTGATCAGGCCGTCTTCAAACCAGCGTCGCGCGATACCCGTGGTCACGATCACCACGTTCCAGGTGGGAGTCTCGGGGGTCGCTTCCCGCTCTCTGTTTACGACGCCGACCTTCAAGGGGCTGCCGAGCAGGGTCTCTGCGATGGGGCGGATGGCGAGCGTCTTGCCGGTGCCCGTGCCCGCCACGATCCCGAACCCGAGCCCCGACGCGGCGAGCCGCCGGATATCCGCGCCGTGCTCCCGCTCGAGCACCGTGTCGAGATTGAGACCGAGCGCGAGCTCGATCGTCTCGCACGCCGCGCGCGTGGGGGCGATGACGATCACCCGCCCGCTCGCGGGCTCGGCGGCGCGGAAAGCCTCGGGATCGGGAGGGAGAGAGTGGTCGCGCGCTGAGCGGGAGCTCAGCGGACCATCTGCTGGTCGATCAGCTGCAGCACTTCACCGGCGTGCGCATGCCGCCCCAGCGCTTTCTTCGAAAAGACGCGACGGCCATCGACCTCGACTTCGAACACGCCGCCGGACGACTCGATGAGCTTCACTTCCGCGTGCGTGTACTTCTTTCGGATCTCGGCCGCCAGACCGGCGGCCCGGGGCTCGTAGTTTCAAACTACGCAGTATTCGATCGTGACCCGCATGATGAGTAGGATAGTCGCGCTTGACACGCGGCGCCACACGTCTGAGCTTGCCGCATTCGCACCCGACCGGGATGAACCCTCCTCAGCCCACGCGCCTCGGACCGGACGCCGTGCTCGCCGTGGTGGCGGGCATCGTGGGCGGGGGCATCGTCCTCGCCGCGACGGTCGCCGCGGCCCGCGGTCCGACTGACGCCGCAAGTTTGGGGCTCTCGGCCCTCCTCATCGTCGCCGCCGCGGTCACCCGCCGCGCGGGCGCGCCGCTCGCGGGCGGCTGGTTCTCCTCCCTCATCCTGGCCGTCACGTTATACGCCACGCTCGCAAGCGGCTGGTCCGACGCCGTGCTGGTGAGCGCCCTGGGGGTCGCGGCGGGAGATCTCTGGTTCCGCGGCCTCGGGCCCCGGGCCGCGCTCTCGAACGCGAGCTACGTCGCCATCGCCGCCGCCGCAGCGGCGTTCTGCTATGCGGCCGTGGGGGGCGCCACCGGGGCCCCGGCGCTCGAAGGGGCGAACGTGGGACCGCTCGTCCTCATCGCGCTCCTGCTGCCGGCGTTCGCGAACGGAGCGTTCTTCGCCGAGCGGGCACTCGCGCCGACGCGGTCGGTGCTCGACCGCGGGCTCGTGGCCCGCGCCGAGGTGGCGACGGCTCTCGTGTCGACGGCCGTAGCGGTCGAGTGGCTCCGGTTCACCTATACGGAGCAGGACCTGGAGAGCGCAGGGATCGCGGGCGTCGCGCTCGCCGCGGGCACGGCGCTCGCCGCTATCCTCCTGCGCCGCGGTATCGAGGGCGAAGAAATCCGGCGCGCAGCACTCGGGTTCACGGGCGGGCTCGGGCTGGCCCGCACCTTCGCTCGGTTGGGCAAGGTCGCGGCACAGCGGGTCGTGTTCGACGACATGGGACTCTCCCGCTACGATCCCGCGACGCACGAGCTCGTGGTCGCGATCGATACGGAGGGAACCGAAGGCGCGCGGTCGGACGCCTCGGCGGGAATGGCGGGCGATGCGACCCGGCGGCGGGAGCCCGTCGTAGCGGACGTTCCGCGCCGCGAGGTGCTCGGGCTTCCCGGCGAGCGGCCCGTGGGATCGGCTCTGATCCTCCCGCTGTACCAACAAGACGAGCTCGTGGGCATCTGGAGCCTCAGGCATGCGGCGCACGGCGTCTACCAGCAGGTGGACGGGGCGGCGCTGAACCGCCTCGCGCCCGAGGTCGCGGCCCTCCTCACGCTCGAGCGGACCGTGGCGCCTATCCTCGGTGCCTCGGACCGCGCCGCCACTTCCATCCAGAACCTCACTGCGACCGCGGAGCGGGTCCACGCAGCACTCGCGACCGTCACGACGGCGGCACAGCACGCGACCGAGAATGCCACGGCCACGGCGGGCTTGGTCGAGGCGGCCAAGGGCGAGGCCGCGCGGGTCGCGGACAGCGCGATCGTGATCGCCGCGGCCGGCGAGGAAGCCCGCGGCGGCGGCACGCAGATGGAGGAGACGGTGAACAAGGTCCGCGATGAAACGCAGGGCGCCGTACGCCAGCTCACGGACTTGGGCGTCACGGCCGACGAGAGCGCCACCGAGGTCCGCCGGCTCCGGGACGCGGCCGAGGAGGTCGCGCGGTTTTCCGAGACCATCGGGTTCATCGCCAACCAGACGAACCTGCTCGCCTTAAACGCCACGATCGAGGCCGCGCGGGCCGGGGTCCACGGCCGCGGCTTCGCCGTCGTGGCGGATGAGGTCCACAAGCTCGCCGAACAGAGCGGCCGCGAGGCCCGCAATGTCGGCCGCTCGGCTCAGGACACGAGGCGGGCGCTCGACCGGGCCGTGCAGCTCCTCGAGCGGATTCGCACCGACTTGAGCAACGTCGTTCGTGGATCGGCGGGCTGGGTGACGGACCTCGACCGCTTGTCGGAAGCCGCGGCGACGACCGCCCGGGCGGGCAAGCGGGTGGCCGAGCTCGCGCGGGCCCTGAACGACCTCGCCCGAGGACTCGCCCGGCCCCTCGAGGAGGGACGCGAGCGGCTGCGCACCGCCACCGACGCCGCTGAGAGCGTACAGGCGGCGGCCGCCGAGCGGGAAGCCGCCGCGGAAACGCTAGGACGCGCGACCCGAGAGCTCGCCGTGCTCGCCCATGAACTCGGCACGGCCGTGCGGGCCGTGCGGGGAAACGACGCCCACCTGTAGCGCCGCCAGAACCAATTCATTACCCTAGGCCGTCGCTAAAGCCCGGGGGACGTATGCGCGTGGTGTGGCTCGTGGGAATGGCAGCGCTCGGCTCCGCGAGTCTCGCGGCCCAGCACGGCCACGAGTACGAGTTCGGCCTCTTCGGCTCCTACACCAAGTACGACGCTTCCTTCGGACTGGGCAGCTGGGCGGGCGCGGGGGCCCGGCTGGGCTACCTGTTCAGCGACGCGATCGGGCTCGAAGTGGACGTCTTGTTCCAGCAGTCCTACACGGTCCCGAGCACCGGCGCCACGATGCAGCCGCTCATCGGCGGCGCCAGCTTGAACCTGAACCTCGTGCACGGCGAGCACGACATGCTGTACGTGCTCGGCGGGTATTCGATCCTCGATTTCGGCACGCAGCCGCCCTATCAGTTCACGGACGGCGGCATCCACGGCGCGATCGGCGACCGGTTGTTCCTGTCGGACCACGTCGCGCTGCGCTTCGAGGGGGGCGCGATCTACACCCCGTCGACCACGTCGACATTCGGGACGAAGTCCCCGGTGCACATCGTAGCGACGGCCGGTCTCGCGATCTTCGCCAGAGGCGCGCCCAAGGCCACCCCGCCCACGCCGGCACCCCCGCAGCCGCTCCCGCCGGTCGCGGCGGCTCCACCCGCGGCTCCGGTCGACACGCCCCCGCCCGCGCCCGCTCCGCAACCGGTCGATACACCGCCGCCCGCTCCCGCACAGCCCCCGGCGATGGCAGAGTCGACACCGCCTCCACCAACTCCGCCGCCACCTCCGCCACCTGAAGCTGCACCGCCGCGCTGCACGGGCGTGCCGGTCGGGACGCCGGTCGACTCGCTCGGATGCCCGGTCGCGCCGGCTGAGCTCGTGGCGCCAGCCGCGCCACCTCCGCCGCCCGAGCAGCCAGCTCCTCTACCGCCGCCCCCGGCGCCGCCACCGCCAGCACCAGCGCCAGCACCACCGCCTCCCGCGGTCACGGCGCCTCCGCCAGCCCCGCCACCCGCCAACGTGGTCGCTTCAGGGATCACGTTCGAAAACGAGCACGCCGTGCTGACGCCCGAATCCGCCACCACACTCGATCAGATCGCGGACATGCTGATCGCGACGCCGGATATGCGCGTGGAGGTGGCAGGCTACACTGACAACCTGGGCCCCACGGGGCACAACATCCGCCTGTCCCGCCTGCGTGCCGCCGCCGTGAAGGCGTATCTCGTGAAAAAGGGCGTCAGTGCGGACCGGCTAACGGTGAAGGGGTATGGGTCGGCGAATCCGATCGCTCCGAACACGACGGCCACTGGCCGGGCGGCGAATCGCCGCGTGGAACTGCACCGCCTCAACTAGGTCGCAGAGCAGCAGCTTCGTGCCCGTCGCCCGCTTGCGTCGAACGACGCCTGCCTGCGCTGCGGCCGCCCTTGCCGGTCTTCTCGTGCTCGGCGGGACGCAAGCGCTCGCGCAGCACCCATCGCATGCGACGCCGCGCTCGGCGACGCACGCGATCCCATCGCCGCACTCGATCCTCGGATTCGACCCCGGCGACGACCGCCGGCTTGCCGACTGGCCCACGCTCGTCCGCTACTACTCGGCCCTGGCCAAGGCGAGCGACCGGGTCCTCTATCGCGAGCTCGGGAAGACGACGCTCGGCGCACCGTTCATCGCGCTCGTGATCTCGAGCCCGGCGAACCTAAAGCGCCTCGGGACCTATCGGAAACTGAACGCGGCGCTTGCGGACCCTCGGATGCTCCGCACGGCCGCCGACGCGGTGAGCGCGGTCCGCACCGGGCGGGCGATCGTGCTCATCACCGGCGGAATCCACTCGACCGAGGTCGGCACCAACTTGGTGCCCGTATCGCTCGCCTATCGGCTCGCGACGGACACGAGTGCTTCGACACGCGCCGTGCTCGACAACGTGATCCTTATTCTGGTGCCGTCGCTGAACCCGGACGGCGTCACCATCGTCACAAAGTGGTACGACCGCACGCTCGGCACCCCGGCCGAGGGGACGCAGCCGCCCGAGCTCTACCATCATTACGTCGGCCACGACAACAACCGCGACTGGTACGCCTTCACGCAGGTGGAGACGCAGCTGACGGTCGACTCGGTCTACGGCGTCTGGCATCCCGCGATCGCCATGGATCTGCACCAGCAGATGACGGACGGCTCGCGCCTGTTCGTCCCGCCCTATCTCGACCCCATCGATCCCAACGTCGATCCGCTCCTCGTGGACGGGGACAACGCGCTGGGCACGTCCATCGCCTGGCAGCTCGAGGGGGAAGGCAAGACGGGCATCTCGGTCAACTCGAGCTACGACGCATGGACCCCGGCTCGGGCCTACGAGCACTACCACGGCGCCGTGCGGATCCTGGCCGAGGCGGCGGGCGCGAACCTCGCCTCGCCGGTCGATGTGCCGTTCGACGAGCTTGCGACACGGGAGCGCGGCTACAACCCGCGCGAGCGGTCCTGGAACTTCACGGCGCCGTGGCCCGGAGGGCGCTGGACACTGCGGGACATCGTGAGCTACGAGACGAGCGCCGCCTTTGCGCTGCTCGAAAACGCCGCCCGCTACCGCGACCGGTGGCTTGAGAATTTCGAGGCCGTGGGCTCGCGCGCGGTCCGCGGCTGGCACAACTGGCCCTATGCCTTCGTCATTCCCCGCCCGCACCAGGACAGCGTCGCACTCGCCACCCTGCTTGGAATCCTGCACCGCGGCCAGGTCGAAGTCCGCACGGCACGCGACGCTTTCACCGTCGGCTCACAGCACTTCCCGAGCGGCACCTACGTCGTCGTGCTCCGTCAGCCCTATGCTGCGTTCGCCAAGACGCTGCTCGAAGCCCAGCACTATCCCGACCGGCTGCTCTATCCGGGCGGGCCGCCGCAGCCCCCCTACGACGTGACTGCGCACACGCTCCCGCTCCTGCTCGGGGTTTCCGTGACACCCGCGCCCGAATCGATTCGCGTGGCGCTGTCTGGGCCGGTCGACCCGCCGCGCGTCGTGCCGAGCTACCCCGGATTCGGCGCCGGCGAAGCGCCGCGGGTCGGGGTCTACCGGTCTTATGGGGCGCCGCTCGACGAGGGGTGGACCCGCTGGGTCTTCGACACATGGAAGATCCCCTACACGTCGCTCGTCGATTCGACGATCAGGGCCGGGAAGCTGAAGGACAGTTTCGACGCGATCGTGCTGCCCGACCAAGCGCCGATCGAGATCATGAACGGACTGCCGCACATCTACCCGGCCCCCTACGCGCGGGGCGTGGGAGCCGAAGGCGTGGCGGAGTTGCGAAAGTTCGTCGAGGCGGGCGGGACGCTCATCGCGCTGAACGACGCCTCGCGCTTCGCCGTCGAGCAGCTCCTGCTCCCGGTGCGGAACGTGCTCGAAGGCGTCCCGGACGACGAGTTCTACGCGCCCGGCTCGATCTTCCGGATCGAGCTCGACGCAAGCGACCCGGTGGCGCGAGGACTCGGGGACGATTGCATCGCGTGGTTCGAGAACGGCCCCGCGTTCGACGTGCTAGACTCGAGCGCTGCGCGCGTCGTCGCCCGTTATCCGAGCGACCCCGCCCGGGTCCTCCGGTCGGGCTGGGTGCTGCACCCTGAGAAGGTGGCGGGTCGCGCGGCCCTCGTAGACGTTCATTTGGGAAACGGTCGAGTCGTGTTGTTTGGGTTCAGGCCGCTCTACCGTGGCCAGAGCCTCGCGTCTTACCCATTACTATTCAACAGCTTACAACTGCGCTAATCCGGGTGACCGGCGTCTCTTGTCACAACGAGCGCCGATCCCTATCGTGTACCCCCCTATGTCGGTGGTCCGCCAAGCAAGTGCCCTCTTGCTGTGGGCCGCGCTCTGTACGAGTCGCGGCCTTTTTGCGCAGGGTGGTTTTGCCTACGCGCCGCCGATGCCCGTGGACCAGGCATCGGTCGCGCTTCGCCCGGTCGACGTGCACTACGTCCAGCCGACGTGGTCGCGGCTCCTGCCGACGCCGAGCGCGGTCAAGGCGCTCTACGTGAACGCCTGGGTGTTCGCCTCGGCGCGCCTGTGGGACCTCGTCCATCTCGCGGACGAGACCGAGATCAACGCGTTCGTGATCGACGTGAAGGACGACACGGGCTGCCTCCTCTATCCCTCCGCCGTGCAGACCGCCCAGGAGATCGGCGCGAACCAGTGCGTGCGCACGAAGGACGTGCGGTCACGGCTCGACACGCTGCTCGCGCATGGGATTTACCCGATCGCGCGCATCGTCGTGGCGAAAGATCCGCGCCTCGCCGAGCACAAGCCGCTGTGGTCCGTGCACCTAGCCGACGGTACGCTGTGGCGCGACCGGATCGGCTCGGCCTGGGTGGATGCCTATAACGACTCGGTGTGGACGTACGCCGGGCGCATCGCCGAAGAGGCCGTTCGCCTGGGGTTCGCGGAGGTGCAGTTCGACTACGTGAGATTTCCGGACGAGCCGCGCGAGCGGCTCGCGACGGCGGTGTTCTCGGCGCGCCGACCCGGCGACACGGCGCGCCTGGCGGTGCGCCGGCATATTCAGTCCCTGAAGGCCCAGCTCGGCGCCCTCGGGGTCCCGGTGACGTTCGACATTTTCGGCCTCACGGCCTCGGCGACCGACGATATGGGGATCGGTCAGGTCTGGGAGGACTTCAGCGCGGTCGCCGATGTCGTGCTCCCAATGGTCTATCCCAGCCATTATCGGGCGGGCTCCTACGGGTTTGCGCGACCGAACGGCGAGCCGTACCGCGTGGTCCACCGGGCGCTCACAGAGGCCTTGAGCCGCTCGCACGCGGTGGACGCCGCGGAAGTGCGCCCTTACCTCCAAGCCTTCACACTCGGGCGGCGCCTGCCGCGCTACACCCCGTTCGAGGTGCGTCAGGAGATCCGCGCGACGGAGGATCTCGGAATCAATTCCTGGGTACTCTGGAACCCGCGCAGCGTCTACGCTCGGGACGCGCTGAAGCCCTTTACGGCTTCGGCGATCGTCCGCGTGCTGGGGGCGCCCGGAGACTGACGCCGCGAGCGTGATCGACCGGGGCCTTCGAAGTCCCGGAGCCTTCACGTCGCCTTCACAGCAGGCCTAACCGACACCGTTGCCGAATGCGCGCGGCGCGCATACGTTTGCGCCCGTTTTTTGCGACGGCCGCGCCACCCGAGTCTCGCGAGGGGAGTGACCCGTGGAACTGCCGGCCTCGCATCGGTTGCCTCTCTCCTGGCTGCTCGAAGCCGCGAGCATCCCGATTCAGTATCGGGCATACGCCGAGATCGTCCCGCCCGGCGCCCGTGACACGGCCCAGCTCGAGTCCCTGCGCGCAGCCGTGCTCGACTACAAGCCGGCACAGGCGATCGCCCGTAAACAGCGCGACTCAGGCCTCTGGGGCGGGGCACTCCTCACGCTCGAGCCCCACGGGACGAGCGACGCCGGGTCGATCGTGCAGTACCGCCGGCTGCTCGAGCTCGGGTGGCCGCCCGACCAGCGGCCGTTCCGCCTCGCGGACCGGTTCTTCTTCCGCTTGCTCTCGCGCGACGAGGACCCCGTGCTCCTGGCCGAGTTCCAGCGCCCCGCGCAGACCGATCCCGCCCTCGGCGTCTGGGCCCGGGGGATCGCCCGTCAGGGCGCGAGCGCCGCCCTCGCCCGCTCGGGCGCGCACAGCGAGGACCCTCGGCTCCGCGGGGCCGCGCACAAAATCGCGAGCGATATGTCCCTCTACCTGCGCAGCGAGACCGTCGCCAAGCCGTTCCGGAAGGCCCAAGGCAAGACGGTCCTCGAGCCCGCCGCGTTGCCGCCCACGACCTACGCGATCGAGATGCTCGCCTTCATGCCCTCGCTCCAGCGCGAGCGCGCGGGGTTTCTGGAGCGGCTCGCGCAGTATTTCTCGACCCCCGCGCCCCGCCGGGCCTTCTTCGTGCTCGCCGGCACGAAGTTCCTGAAACCGACCGTCGAGCTCCTGGGCGATCCGCTGCGCTCAGACGCCCAGGGCCGGGTCACCGACGTTCCCTTCGCCCTGTACTGGCTCGAGCTCTGCGCGCGTCTCGGCTTGGTGCGCCAGATTCCCTCGGCGAGCCGGGTGCTGGCGCGGCTGCTCAGCCAGTGCGATGACCGGGGTATCTGGAACCCGAAGAGCCTGCGGACCATGCCCAAGGCGGAAACGCCTCTGACCGGGCACTACTTCCCGTTGGAAGGGCCTGGCAAGAGCCCGGCCCAACGGCAGACGGACGTCACGTTCCGTCTTGCGTTGATCGCGCAGTTGATTGGATTGCCGATCGACATAGACTAGCGGACCGTAGTAGCTTACACTACTACGTATGGTTGACCTCACCTCATTCGGATTCACCACCACAGAGTCGCGCGTCTACACCGCCCTGCTCGAGCTGGGCCCGAGCTCGGGGTACGCGGTTGGCCGCGCCACCCGCTTGGCCCGAGCCAACGCATACGGTGCCCTGGACGGCTTGGTCACGAAGGGCGCCGCGACTCGCACCTCTGGGCGCCCCGCCCGCTACCGTGCCACGGACCCCGACGCCCTCATGGCCCGGCTCGCCGCGACTCAGGGCGAGGCGCTCGAGCGCCTGGGCGAGGCGCTCGGGCGCTTGGGCCGCCGAGGAGAGCCCGAGACGCGCGCTGTCACCGGGGTGCGCGCGCTGGCCACGCTCGTGGTCAACGTCGTGGCCCGAGCGGAGCACAGCGTCCAGGGCATCCTCCCGCCCGAGCTGCTCCGCCAGACGCTGCCGGCATGGCGACGGGCCGCGGAGCGTGCGACGATCGGGGTGTCCGTGGCTGGCGCGGTCCCAGAGGAAGCTCGAAGCCTGGGGTTCGCCAGTTCCGCACCCGGCGAGCGGGCGGTGTTGCTCGTGGATGACCGCCAGGCGATTACCGCCGAGATGGGATCAGCCCAGGGGATCTGGAGCTCGCATCCGGCCCTCGTGTCGCTCGCCCGCACCGTGATCGAGCGCTCATGAGGTGGTCGTGGCTCGTCCTCATCGCGGCGTGCGTACCCGGCGCGATCCCGCCCGCCGCCCGCTACCCCGCAGGGACGCGATTCACCACGCGGTCCGTTCTCGTGCTCGGGACGCGGATCCGCTTGATCGACGCGGGAACGGGGACGCCCGTCGTGTTCGTACACGGGATCGGGGAATCGATGTACGCCTGGCGCAAGAATCTCGAGCCCGTAGTCGACGCAGGGTACCGCGTCGTGGCCTTCGACCTCCCGGGGTTCGGGTTTTCGGAAAAGCCCGACTCGGGCTATTCGAACGAGGCCTACAGGCGCTTCGTCCTTGGCGTGATGGACGCGCTCGGGCTCCCCGACGCCGTGCTCGTCGGGCATTCGATGGGGGGCGAGATCGCAGCCGACGTCGCCCGCTCGAGCCCCGGGCGGGTCCGAGGGCTGGTGCTCATCGACGCCGCGGGGATGGGGATTCGCGTACCCCTCCTGCTTCGCTTCGCGAGCTGGGTGCCGATCGAGCGCGTGGCGCTGGCGCTCACGCCCCGTTGGGCTGTGGCTCTCGCACTCCGGTCCACCTACGCCGATCCCGCGCTCATCGAACCCGGGGATATCGACCAGTACTACGCCCCCGTGCTCGAGCCCGGGTTTGGTCACGCCGTCTCCCAGGTGCTCGAGCACTTCCGGTTCGACGCCCTCCGGGGCCAGCTCGCGGGCGTCCAGACCTCGACGCTCGTCGTTTGGGGCGGGCGCGACCGCTGGATCCCGCCGGCCTTCGGCGCGCGCCTCGCGTCTGAACTCCCTCGATGCGCGTTTGTCGTCATCCCGACCGCGGGCCACGCGGCCCAGGAAGAGGCCTGGGGTCGGGTCAACGACCTCCTGCTCTCATTCTTGAAACAGGGCGTCCCCGAGGCGCCGGCCGACGTCGCCCTGGCAGGATTGGCCCAGAGTCGGTAAGTTTTCCTCAACCA
The DNA here is from genome assembly GCA_035604455.1 of Gemmatimonadales bacterium. Classification (GTDB taxonomy): domain Bacteria; phylum Gemmatimonadota; class Gemmatimonadetes; order Gemmatimonadales; family GWC2-71-9; genus AG25. Next base: position 93,332 of record DATNIM010000042.1, on the reverse strand, counting down.
CCTGGTTGAGGAAACGCGTCGTGCATCCTAAGTTGAGTAATGACAGAGCGATACGAATAATCGATGCGGCGCGCGAGGAGTTTGCGGCGCACGGATATGACGGGGCGCGCATGGAGCGGATCGCCCGCCGGGCCCGGACGAACAAGCAGTTGCTCTTCTACTACTATCACTCGAAGCGCGGGCTCTTCCATACCGTGCTCGCCCAGGCCGCAAAGGAACTCGAGGCCCACGTGGCGCAGACGGTCGTGGGCGAGGGACCACCCCTCGAACGCCTCCGGAAGGCGCTCGAAGCCCATTTTGAGTATCTGGCGAACAACCCGACCTACGCCGCGCTACTCGCCCAGGCCGGCCGCTCGGAAGCGCGTCCGCTGAGCCCCGCGCTCGCCCGGCTCGTCGTCCTCGTCGCCGAGGGCCAGGGACGTGGGCACGTGCGCGACGACGTCGACCCCCACATCGCGGCGGCCCAGGCGCTGGTCCTCATGCTCGCCTACCTCGCGCTCGAACCGCTCGTCGCCACGAGTGCTGCGGCACTCGGAGGCGACGAACCCGGACTCGCGACACGGTGGAAGGACGCCGCCGTGCGCCTGGTCGTCGAAGGGCTGGCCGCGCGCTAGGGCGAAAACGACGCGAGCACCAGGGCCGTGACCCTGGTGCTCGCGAGTGTGTGGTGTCCGGATGCTTTAGTTCTGCACCGTCATGAAGCTCGGTTCGACCGGGGCGCTTTCAAAGAGCAGGTGTCCCGCTTCGAAGCGCGCACCCCGCAGCGCGATCGACAACACGTCGCCGAGCTCCTCCACGAGATGGACGTTCAACGTCCGACGCACGTCCTCGGGCAAGTCCTCCAAGTCCGGCTCGTTCTCCTTCGGCAGGATAATCTCGTCGATGCCTGCCCGAACCGCGCCCAAAATCTTCTCCTTCACCCCGCCGATCGGCAGCACCCGGCCGCGGAGCGTGACCTCGCCCGTCATTGCCACGTCGTGCCGCGCCGGGCGCCGCGACAGCGCGGAGACGAGCGCCGTCGCCATTGTGACGCCTGCCGACGGCCCGTCCTTCGGGATCGCTCCCGCGGGCACGTGCACGTGGACGTCGATGCCTTCGAGCCCCATCGAGGGGATCCCGAGCCGTTCGGCATGGGACTTGGCGTACGTCAGCGCCGCCCGGGCGGACTCCTTCATCACGTCACCCAGCTGGCCCGTCAGCACGAGCTCGCCCTTGCCGCGCATCACGCTCGTCTCGACGAACATGATGTCGCCTCCGACCGGTGTGTAATACATGCCGGTCGCGACGCCGATCTGATCTTCGCGCGCCTTCCGCTCAGGATGCACTTTCGGCCGCCCCACGAGCTCGTGGACCGCCTTGGCGTCGACCGTGAGCCGTTCGGCTTGCCCGCTTGCGATCTGCCGGGCGACCTTGCGGCCGAGCCGGCCGATTTCGCGCTCGAGCTGTCGCACACCCGCTTCGCGCGTGTAGCTCGTGATGAGCTCGCTCAGGGCGTCGTCCGTGACGTCCAGCTGATTGGACGCGAGCCCGTTCTCCGCGAGCTGCCGCGGGACGAGGTAGCGCTTCGCGATCTCGAGCTTCTCCCGCTCCGTATAGCCGGCGAAGTTCACGATCTCGAGCCGGTCGAGCAGCGGCCCCGGGATCGACTGCAGGAAGTTCGCCGTCGCCACGAAGAGCACCTCGGACAGGTCGAACGGCACCCCCAAGTAGTGATCCGTGAACGAGTCGTTCTGCGCCGGATCCAGCACCTCGAGAAGGGCCGCCGCGGGATCGCCCTGGAAGGAGATCCCGAGCTTGTCGACTTCGTCGAGCAGGAACACGGGGTTCTTCGCCCCGGCCTGCTTCATCCCCTGGAGGATGCGCCCGGGCATTGCACCCACGTAGGTCCGGCGGTGACCCCGGATGTCCGCTTCGTCCCGGGCGCCGCCGAGCGAGATCCGCACGTAGGGCCGGCCCATGGCGCGGGCGATGGACTTGGCGATGGACGTCTTGCCGACGCCAGGGGGCCCGACGAACAGCAGGATGTGCCCGCGGAGCTCGCGGTCGTCCCCGGTCTTCGGGCTGTCGCCGTCCTGGGGCGCGGCCACGCCTTGCTGGCGCAGCTGCCGCACGGCCAGGAACTCGAGGACCTGATCCTTGACGTCCTTCAGGCCGTAGTGGTCCTGCTCGAGAATCTCCTCGGCCCGCTTCAGGTCGAGCGACTCCTCGGCCCGCGTGTTCCAGGGCAGCTCGGCCACGGTCTCCAAGTACGTCCGGATCACCTGGGCTTCCATGGAATCCGGGTTGGCCCGCTCGAGCCGGGCGAGCTCGCGATCGACTTCCTTTCGCGCCGCCTCTGGGAGCTCGAGCTTGGCGAGCCGCTCCTCGAGCTCGTCGGTCGCGCTTTCCTCCTTTTCCTCCCCGAGCTCCTTGCGGATGGCCTTGAGCTGCTCGCGGAGCAACATCTCCCGCTGACGCTCGCCGAGCTCCTCTTGGACCTGGGACTTGATGTCCTCCTGCGCGTCGAGCACGCCGATCTGCCGCTGGACGTGCACGAGCACCCGGCGCATCCGCTCTTCCACGGACACCGTCTCGAGGAGCGTCTCGCGGTCGACCGGCTTGATGTCGAGGTGACCCGCGACCAAGTCCGTGAAGCGGCCGGGGTCCGTGACCCCTTCGAGCACCTGCTTCACCACTTCGTCTGGGAGCCCGGATTTCTGTCCCAGCTCGCTCGCGCGCTGCCGGGTCTCGCGGTAGAGCCCGACGAACGCCGGGTCCTCAGGGTTCAACGGCGGCAGCTCGGCCGCTTCGAGCACGTCGGCCTCGAGATGACCACCGGCGTCGCGATACTGGACGACCGTGGCCCGCACGTCACCGTGCAGGGTCATCTGGATCGAGCCGCGCCCGCGCTGGACCTGTCCGATGCGCGCCACCGTGCCGAAGGTGTGCAGCCCGACCGGCGACACGACGTCGACGTTGTCGCGCTGCATCACGGCAAACACCCGCCGCGACGGCGTCTTCAGGGCCGTCTCGATCGCGTGCAGCGTCGCAGGGCGACCGGCGGCTACCGGGGCGGTGACACCGGGAAAGAGCACGATGTCCCGCAGCGGGATCACAGGAAGTGTCAGTTTCTCACTCATGGGCAAACTCGCTAACGACATAGAGGACAACGACTGGTTTCACTCTCCACGAACCGCTTGGGCATCTCTTATGCCATTAGAAACGCCCAGAACACGCCTTCCGTTCCGTCCCGTCGCCGCCAAATAGGCAGCGCCTGCCGCCGCGACCGGAACGACCCTTCAAGCGTCGACGAAAACGGCAGTTGCCCGGTGCGCGCGGGGGGGCTAAATCTTCTAGCGCCGACTCCCTTCCACTGCGAATGACCGTGCCCACCGACGCGCTCGCTGCACGCCTGAGCAACGCCCTCGGTTCCGGTTATACCCTCGATGGCGAAATCGGTCGCGGCGGTATGGGCGTGGTCTACGGCGCCCGCGATGAACGTCTGAAGCGACGGGTGGCGGTGAAGGTCCTGCCGCCCGATCTCGCCTTCCACGAGGAGATCCGCACGCGGTTTCTGCGCGAGGCGGAGACGGCGGCGCGGCTGTCGCACCCGCATATCGTGCCGATCCATTCCGTGGGCGAGGGCGCCGACGGGATCGTCTACTTCGTCATGGCCTATGTCGACGGCGAGCCGCTCTCGGCCCGGCTGAAGCGGCGCGGCCGACTCGCTCCGGAGGAAGCCCGCCGCATCCTGATCGAGGCGTCGGACGCGCTCGGAGCCGCGCACGGGCTCGGCATCATCCACCGGGACGTGAAGCCCGACAACATCCTGCTCGAAGGCAGCCGCGGCCGAGTGGTCGTCACCGATTTCGGGATCGCCAAGGCGCTCTCAGGGTCCGGCGCCACGCTCACCGCGACGGGCGTCGCGATCGGCACGCCGCATTACATGAGCCCCGAGCAGGCCGCGGGCGAGCGGGAGATCGACGGCCGGGCGGACCTCTACAGCCTGGGCGTCGTGGGCTACCAGATGCTCGTGGGCGAGCTGCCGTTCCATGCGTCGACGGTGCCCGGCATCCTCGTGAAGCAGATGACCGAAGACGCGCCGCTCGTCTCGACGAAGCGGCCCGACTGCCCGCCCGATCTTGCCGCCGCCGTGGCGCGCTGTCTCGCGAAGGATCCCGAGGACCGCTGGCCCACGGCGGACGCGTTGCGCCGCGCGCTCGAGGCGCGCTCGGCCGTGGCGCCACGACCCGCGCTGCCGGCCCGGCGGCCAGCCGCGCCGCCCAGCGAACCCGCTCGCCGCCCGAGCGCGGCCGACCGGCCGGCACTCGAGGCGCCCGCTGTCGAGCGGGCGCGCGCGAGCTTCGTGCGGTGGGCATCGGTCTCAGGTCCCCTCTTCGTGATCGACGTCGTGACGGGGCGTCACATTCCCAGCTGGTCGCTCGTCGTCTCGGGCGTGCTGGCGGCGATCTGGCTCGTGCCGCGCTACGTGCGGCTGTGGCAGGCAGGCTATTCCTGGCGGGACGTGCTCGCGCGCCCTCCGGCACCGGACGCCGTCCAAGCGCGCTCGGGCGGCCCCGAAGAGTTCGGGTCGGGCGAGGCCGCCGTGCGCCAGGCTCGAGACGATCGTCGGGGCATTCTCCGCATCATCGAGAAGCTGCCCTCAAGCGAGCGCAAGCTGCTGCCCGATGTCGCGCCGACCGTCGACACGCTGCTCCGGCGCGCGGAGGAGCTTGCCCGCCTGCTGCATTCGATGAGCGTGGGGGTGGACGAAAGCGCGCTCGCGCGCCTCAGCGCGAGGATCACGGCGACCGAGGGTGAAACGCCGAGCCCCGAGCGGGACCGGCAGCTCGGGCTGCTCGCCCGCCAGCGCCAGGCCCTGGACGAGCTCGTCGACCGCCGGCGCCGCGTGGCCGAGCAGCTCGAATCCTGCAGCCTCGCGATGCAGAACGTGCGCTACGACTTGTTGCGGCTGCGATCGGCCGGCGTCGCGGCCGTGCTCGACGACCTGACCGTTGCGACGGAACAGGCGCGGGCGCTATCCCGGGACGTCGACCACGCGATCGCGGCGGCCGGAGAGGTCCGCGCGGCGCTCGACGACACCCCGACCTAAGCGGTCAGAAGCGGCAGAGCTCGCGCAGGGCCCGGGTGAGGCGCTCGACCTGGGGCAGGATCACGTCCTCCAGGCTCGGCGCATAGCCCACGAAACAGTCCGCCGACGCCACCCGCCGGACGGGCGCGTCCAAGAACGGGAAGCAGTCATCCGCGATCCGCGCCGCGATCTCGGCCCCATAACCCCAGGACAGCGGGTCCTCATAGGCCACGAGCACGCGGTTCGTCCGCGCCACCGACGCCGCGATCGTGGGCCAGTCGACGGGTGAGAGCGACCGGAGATCGATCACCTCGACGCTCAGGCCCTCCTTCTCCTCGAGCTCCTTCGCGGCGGAGAGCGCCCGCTGCACCACGGCGCCGTACGTGACGACCGTGGCGTGCGTACCGGGCCGCGCGACCTTCGCCTTGCCGAACGGGATGAGGAAGTTCGGGCCCGGGTTCGGGGCCTTGTTGTAGGTCTGGCGATACAGGTGCTTGTGCTCGAGGAACAAGACCGGGTCGTCGGAGCGAATGGCCGTGCGGAGCAGGCCGTTCGCGTCGAGCGCCGTCGACGGGCAAACGACGCGCAAGCCGGGTAGCGCGGTGAACAGCACCGCCCCCGTCTGCGAGTGGTAGATCGAGCCGCCCTTCAGGTATCCGCCGTAGGGGACGCGGAGCACGATCGGACAGCTGAAGGCGTTGTTCGAGCGCCACCGCAGCGTCACGAGCTCGTTTCGCATCTGGTGGTAGGCGGGCCAGATGTAATCGAAGAACTGGATCTCGATCACGGGCTTGAGGCCGCGCGTGGCGAGCCCGATGGCGCGCCCCACGATCGCGGCTTCGGCGAGCGGCGTGTTGTACACCCGGTCGCTGCCGAATTCGCGCTGGAGTCCGGCGGTGACCTTGAACACACCGCCCTTGCCCTTGACCTCGGGCAGATGCTCCTCGCGCGAGAGGTCGGCCACGTCCTCCCCGAAGACGAGGATGCGCGGGTCGCGCGCCATCTCGTCCCGCAGGCACGCGTTCAGGAGATCGACCATCGTGGTCGGGTCGTCGGCGAAATGGGGGTCGTCCTCGGTGTCGAACTGCTCCGAGGTGGGGTCCACGTCCGGCGAGTATACGTACAGCAGGGCCGTTTCGGGTCCGGGCGGCGGTGACGCGAGCGCCATGTCCGTCGCGACCGCTACCTCCTCGTCCACCTGCCGAGCGATCGCGTCGAGCTCGCTTTGGGTCGCGGTGCCCTCGGCGCGGAGGCGCTCGGGGAATGTGACGAGACAATCCCGCGCCGCTTCGGCCAAGCGTTCCCGGGACGGCTTGTAGGCCGCTTCGTCGTCGGACAGGGAGTGGGAGTAGGGCCGGATCACGTGCGCGTGCACGAGCGCCGGGCCCCTGCGCGCCCGGCAGTGCGCCGCCGCGCGTCCCATGGCGCCGTAGGACGCGACCGGGTCGCAGCCGTCCACTTCCTCGACGTAGAGGTTCGGGAAGGAGGCGACGAGCTTCGAGATGGACCCGCCCGCCGTCTGGACCTCGACCGGGACGGAGATCGCGTACCCGTTGTCCTCGATGAGAAAGAGCACGGGCGCTTTGAGACCGCAGGCCGTGTTCAGCGCCTCCCAGAACTCCCCCTCGCTCGTCGCCCCCTCGCCGGCCGAGCAGTAGACGATCTCGTCCGACTCCTCGCGCTCGAGCCCGGGGATCCGCGCGTAGCGGAGCGTGGCCTCGGCCGCTCCGACCGCCTCGACGAACTGGGTGCCCGTGGGACTCGACTGACTCACGAGGTTCAGCGCCTTGTGGCCCCAGTGCGACGGCATCTGGCGGCCGCCCGAGCTCGGATCGTCGGCCGCGGCGACCGCGGCCAAGAGCATCTCCGCCGGCGTAAGCCCGAGCCCGAGCGCGAGCGCCCGGTCGCGGTAATACGCGTAGAACCAGTCGTGGCCGGGCCGCAGCACGCGGGCCGCGGCGACAAGCACACCCTCGTGGCCCGCTCCCGATATCTGAAAGAAGATCCGATTCTGGCGCTTGAGCTGGATCTCCCGGTCGTCCAGGCGCCGCGACAGGAGTATGAGCCGGTACATCTCGAGGAGATCCGGCTTCGTGAGCGGCTGGATCTTGTGCTGCGGGCGCGTGCGGGTCGTCATGCGGCGGCTAAAGATACTCCTGCCACACGGCCCAAGGGGACCCGAGCCAGCCGGTGGCGAGCATTCCTACTCGCGTCGATATTCTCAACCACACGTACTGAACAGACGCACGCGGAGGGTACTCCTGTGGACGAGGCGGCGCGCAAGGCCATCCTGCAACAATTTCCCTACGGACTCTACGCGGTGACCGTTGCCCACGGCGGGGAGGAGCACGGCATGACCGCCAACTGGGTCACGCAGGCCTCCTTCGACCCGCCGATGCTCGCCGTGGCGATCGAAAACAGGTCGAAAACAATCGGCATGATCCGGGATGCCCGCCGCTTCGCCGTGAACCTGCTGCAGCACACGCAACGCGATCTGGCGGCGAAGCTCGGCCGGACCTCCGACCAGGCGCCGCAGAAGCTGAAGGGCTTGAAGACCAAGCCCGTCGGCTCAACGCCCGTGCTCGCGGACGCGCTCGGATGGCTGGTCTGCCGGCTCGTGGCGACCCTGCCCGCGGGCGACCACACGCTGGTCCTCGGTGAGGTGGTCGAGGCCGGCCTCGAGCACCAGGACGCGCATGCGCTGACGCTCGAGGCCACGGGGTTCAGCTACGGCGGCTAGCAGCCCGTGATCCGGCGGATCGTCTCGAGTGCCCCGAGGGGGTCTGGGGTCTCGGGCTTCTCGCGACGCCCCTCGGGCACCAACGCGTCGCGGATATCGAGCAGCACTTCGAGCAGGAGCTGCTCGCGCTGGTAGGCGGCGTCGAGATCCGCCATGCGGGCGTTGTCGCCCGCCACTCTGGCTCGCTCGTAGGCGTCCCGGTACACGGTGTCGAGGTTGTCGAGGACACGCTGGCGAGGCCGAGGCGACATGGGCGCAAACCTATCGACGGCGCGACCCGGCGGCGAGGGAGCTATCTTCACAACCAATGAGTCTCGCCGGCACCTCGATCCTGTTCTTCGCGGGCCCTCTGTATGAAGACCTCGAGCTCTGGTATCCCAAGATCCGGCTCGAGGAGGAAGGGGCGACGACCGTCGTGGCGGGACTCGGCGAAAAGACCTACGCGGGTAAACGGGGCTACCCCGTGACGGTGGACGCGAACGTCGACGACGTCCGAGCGAGGGACTTCGCGGGCCTCGTGATTCCCGGCGGGTTCGCGCCCGATCAGCTACGGCGCTCCGAGACGGTGCTCAGGCTCACCCGCGAGATCTTTCAAGCCGGCAAACCGGTCGCCTTCATCTGCCATGCGGGGTGGGTGCCCATCTCGGCGAAGATCCTCAAGGGAAAGCGCGCCACGAGCGTGCGGGCGATCCGCGACGACATGGAGAACGCGGGCGTTCTCTGGGAGGATCGCGCGGTCGTGGTGGACGGGAACCTCATCTCCTCGCGCACCCCGGCCGATCTCCCAGCCTTCTCGAAAGCCCTACTCGCCGCGCTCCACCAGCGGCCGCAAGACTAGCCCGCTCGGCACCTTCGGGACGAAATAGGTCGACTTGGGGGGCATCACATCGCCCGAGTCCGCCACGGCGAGCACTTGGCTTACGGGCGTCGGATTGAGCAGCACCGCGGCCGACGCCCCGCCGCGTCGCACGGCATCGAACGCGGCCCGCGGGTCCGGCGTGTAGCGAAGCCCTACGCCGGCCGCGGCTTCGAGCGGCCGCACGACGAGCGCGTCGACCCGGGCGACGTCGAGCGCGCGGACAGCGGGGGTTCGGCCGAGATCGATGCGGTCGAGTGGGGCGTCCGCCTTCAGCACCAGACTCACGTCGAACGCCTCCGGGAATGCCACGACACACGCCGTCCGCGTCCGGCCGAGTTCGGCGAGCCGCTCGACCCGGTCCGCGCATGGGGCCACGCGTCCGACGTCGAACCACTCTCGCCATCTCGCGAGGAGCGGCGCCGAATCGAGCCGCGGCCCCTCGACCACGCGGTGCGTCGGCAGAATCGCGAGCCCCGAATCGTGCACCGATACGACAAAGGACAGCACGCGCGCGTCGCCTGGATGGTCGGCCGCGTAGCGAGCGGCCGTTTCGAAGCGATGGTGCCCGTCCGCGATGTAGAGCTGCGCCCGCCCGGCAAGCGCCGCGAGCTCGTCAGCCTGCGGGCCCGAAACGACCCAGAGCTGCATGTCCACACCCTCGAGCTCGGCCTGCGCGGTGGGCGCACCCCGCGCGGCGCGCGCCACGGCCCGAGCGAACGCGCGGTCTTGGTCCGGGGCGAGGAGAAAGATCGACTCGAGGTTCGTCTGGGTCGCCTGGAGCAGCGCCAACCGGTCGGCTTTCGGCACGGAGTGCGTCTGTTCGTGCGGGCGCACTCTACCCGTCCCAAGCTCCGCGGAGACCGCGGCGAACATGCCGAGCCGCGTGTGCTGCTCGCCCGTTGGAAGGGCAAACCGCTGGGAGAGCACGTAGACCGCGGGACGCGGATCTGGGGCAAAGATCCCCTCGGCACGCCAGCGCGCGAGCAGGGTGGCGGCGTGCGCATAGCGGTCCTCGCCAGCCGATTCCGGCAGGATGAGGTGGACGATGTTGTGGGGATCGCGCGCCGCGTATCGTGCCCGGTCGTCTCGGGTCAGGACATCGTAGGGCGGTGCGATGAGCGCGCTGAGCGCCGCCTTTCGGTAGCGCTCCCCGACAAACGGTGCGACGAGGGGTGGGGCCACGCTCACCTCGAGAGAAAAGGCCTTATTTCTCACGCACTGACCGCTGAACTGGACGGGCAATATAAGGCGGAGCCCCGATTCCTCTTCCGATCCCACCGTTCAACGGCTCGACTCGAGACCGGTTATTGCTTCTTCTTGGTCCAGCGGTCGGCATCGCGCGTCGCGACCTTCGTGAGGGTCGCTTGAAAGGCAGCGTCCAGGTCGATTGCCTGGGAGTTCGCAAGACAGATCACGACGAACAGGATGTCCCCGAGCTCAAGCGCGAGGGATCCCTCGGGCTCCTCTTTCTTCTTCGACTTCTCGCCGAACTGGTGGTTGATCTCCCGCGCCAGCTCTCCGACCTCTTCGGTGAGCCGCGCGAGATTCGTGAGAGGAGTGAAGTAGCCTTCCTGGTACTGGTCGATCCAACGGTCGACCGCCTGCTGCAGCTCGCGCAGCGCCATGTGTGCGCTCCCAAAGCGTCATGATTGTGAACCGCTGCCCCGGGCGAGAGGCCCGCGAGCGAGAAGAGCGGAGTGTAACTGTTGCACTTGCCTCTGTGGCAACCTGTTGTCGCTGAACGCTTTACGGCACCGGTCGACGTGCACTGCCTCATTCTCGCCCTTCGATGCCGCAACCGCGCCCTATGAAGCCCGGCGCTCCCCCACGATGGTTGACCGCCGCGCCAGTCACGCCCATGAATGGCAGGGGATGGACGGCCACGGAAGACCTCCGATCGCATGGAAAGGAATGGCGATGTCTCCGCTCGCACGTGAGCCCGATGTCGAGGCAAGCCGCCACAAGTGTCTCATTTACGAGGGTCATCCGTCGGAGCAACTCCCCGTCATCGTTCCACTGCTCATCGAGGGCCTTCGGGAGGGCCGGCGATGCTTGTATCTCGGCGATCCCGGCATGCTCGATATGGTGGCGAGCGCCCTTTCGGCGAAAGGGGTCGATGTCAAAGCCGAGACCGAACGCGGCGCGCTCATCCTTTCCTCCGATCGGAGTCATCTCAACGACGGCTTCGACCCCGAGGCGATGGTCGCGATGCTGACCACCTTGATTGACGACGCCGTGCGAGACGGGTATCAGGGTCTCTGCGCGACGGGCGACATGCGCTGGGAGCTCGGTCCGGACAAGAACTTCGACCGACTCCTAGAGTACGAGGCGTTGCTCGAGCGGGTGTTCCGTGACAAGCCCCTCTCGGGAGTCTGCCAGTACCACGCCGAGACGGTTCCCGGACGAGCTATTCAGGATGCCCTGCTCGCCCATCGGAGTCTCTACGTCGGCCACGTCCTCCATCGCGACAACGTGTTCTACGTGCCGCCTGAGGTCTTGCTCGCGAGCCCCGAGACCCGTGACAAGCAAGGCGAATGGATGTGCCAGCAGATCACGCGGATCCTGAAAGCGGAGCGCCGGCGAGACGACGCGCTCGCCGCCCTGCGGGAAAGCGAAGCCGAGCAGCGTCGCTTGGCCGTGGCGCTCGCGGCCGCCAATATCGACCTCGAACGCCGCGTGCAGGAGCGCACGACCGAACTGCAGGCCGTGAATCAGGAGCTCGAGGCGTTCTCCTACTCGGTCTCCCACGACTTACGGGCCCCGCTCCGCCACATCGACGGATTCAGCCGCATCCTAGCCGAGGACTTTGGCCCGCTCGTGGGCGTGGAGGGACGTCGCCTCGTGGAGCGCATTCAGTCGGGCGTCAGTCACATGAACGAGCTCATCCTCGGCATGCTGACCCTCGCCCGCGTGACGAGGACGGAAGCGCGGCGCGAGACCGTCGACTTGAGCGCGCTCGCCGAGGCCAGCGCCGCGGGGTTGCGGAAGAACGACCCGGCGCGGACGGTGGAGGTCGTCATCCACAAGGATCTCCGTGTCACGGGAGACCCCGCGCTGCTGCGGGCGGCCATCGAGAACCTGCTCGGGAACGCGTGGAAGTTCACGAGCAGGCGTCCTGATGCCCGTATCGAGGTCGGGCGACGCTCGGATGAGCGCGACACGGTCTTCTTCGTGGCGGACAATGGCGCGGGCTTTGACCCGGCGCAGGCGGACCGTCTGTTTGGGGTCTTCCAGCGACTGCACACGACGGACGAGTACCCGGGCACGGGCGTCGGGCTTGCGACCGTGAAGCGGATCGTCGTGCGGCACGGGGGCAGGATTTGGGCCACCGGGCGCCCCGACGAGGGCGCCACGTTCTCGTTCACCCTTCCCGCTTCCTGACCGTCGCATCGCATCAGTGCGGGCGGCCCCGACCGCTCGACCACGCGGGAACGTTGACCTCCTCGAACAGCCGCTGATAGGACGCCAGCCGGTCGGCGTCGAAGGCGCCTGCGCCTGCGGCCTCGCGCACGGCGCAGTCGGGCTCGAGCATGTGCCGGCAGTTGTCGAACCGGCACCGATCGAGAAACGGACGGAACTCAGGGAAGCACGCCGCGAGCGCGTTCGGGTCGAGCGCCCACGTCCCCACTTCCCGCAGCCCCGGCGTATCCGCTACAAACCCGCCCCGCGCGTCGAGCGGGACCAGCACCGCCGCGCGCGTCGTATGGCGCCCCGCTCCAAAGCGCTCACTGACGCCGCCCGTCCGAAGCCCGAGACCGGGATAGAGCGCGTTGAGGAGGCTCGACTTGCCGACGCCCGACGGGCCCGCGAGGACGGAGGCCCGACCTTCGAGTATCGCGCCCAGCCCGCCGAGCGCCCCCGTGCGCACGGACGTCGCCACGATCCGGTAGCGTGCAGGTCCGAACCGGGCGCCTAAGCGCTCGACCGCGCCTCGGTCCAGATCGACCTTGTTCACGACGATGACGGCAGGTAGGTCGTTCGCGGCGGCGATCACCAGGAACCGGTCGAGCATGCGGAGATTCGGATCGGGTTCACGCGCCGCCGTGACGACCACCACCTGGTCGACGTTCGCGACGATCGGCTGCGCGCGGTGTGAATCGCGCTCTCCCGCAGCGCGGCGGGCGAGCACCGACTTGCGCGGCCGCATCCCCGTGATCGTGGCGGGACCGTCCGCACCCTGTTCGAAGTCGACCACGTCGCCCGCCACCACGTGGTCGGTCTCCCCCTGTTTCAGGCGGCCCCGCAGCACCGCGCGGACCTCCCCGCCCTCGGTCTGGACGCGCAGCGTCGCTCCTTGGCGCTCGAGGACGACCCCGATCATGCGCGGTGATCCACACTGCGACGCGACAAGGCTTCCCGGAGGACGTTGCCCGCGACGAACCACAGGTTGGCGGGACGCTCCGCGAGCCGCCGCACGAGATAGCGGTACCACGCGCCCCCGAAGGGCACGTACACCCTGACGCGATATCCGTCGCGCCGGAGCGCGCGCTGGAGGTCGCGCCGCACGCCATAGAGCATCTGGAACTCGAACCGCTCAGGGGGGAGGCCCTCGCGTCGAGCGAACGCCTTGGCGTGCTCGATGAGGGCCTCGTCGTGCGTGGCGATCGCGGGCTCCCTGCCCTCCTTGAGCAGGCGCTCCATACAGCGGACATAGTTCGCGTCGACGTCGCTCTTTCGCGGAAACGCGACCGTCGCGGGCTCCTGATAGGCCCCCTTGCACAGCCGGATGCGCGCGCCCACTCGGAGAAGGTCCGTCAAGTCGTGTTCAGTCCGCCGGAGATAGGATTGGAGCACGACGCCGACCGCGGTCCCGAACTCAGGCCGGAAACGATCGCGAAAAAGAGCGAGGGTGCGTTCCGTGTACGCCGACCCTTCCATGTCGATACGGACGAAGGAGCCCAACGCTCGCGCGCGTTCGATTACCGCCTCGACGTTCGAGACGCACCGCTCTTCCGAAACATCGAGACCGAGCTGGGTGAGCTTGAGCGAAACATGACTCGCGGCATGGGCCCGCGCGATGGCGTCGAGCGTCTCGAGATACGCGTCCCGCGCGGCGCGCGCCTCAGCCGCACTCGTGACCGATTCCCCGAGCACGTCGAGTGTGGCCGCGACGCCCGCCGCGTTGAGCTCCTGCACAGCGCGCACCGCGCTCGACACGTCGTCACCCGCCACGAACCGCGCCGCGAGGCGCCGACCGAGTCCACTCGAACGCACCAGGCGGACGACTGCTGGCCGCTCTGATACCCACAAGAGGCCTGCTCGCGCGAGCATCCGGGCAAGCGGCTTAGTTGTAGAACTTCGTCCCGCTCCGCGCCTGCTCGACGAGCACGTCGCAGGGGGCAAAGCGGGGTCCGTGGCGCTCGGTCAGCCGCTCGAGCTCGCTCACCAGACGGGCGGCGCCGAGGTCGTCGGCGTGCCGCAGCGGACCGCCACGAAACGCCGGGAACCCGAATCCGTACAGGGCGGCGATGTCGCCGTCGCGCGGCTGCCGTACGATCCCCTCCCCGAAGGCGCGGGCCGCCTCGTTCAAGATCACGAGCACGAGCCGCTGGAGAACCGTGGCGGCATGCGCGCCACCGTTGGGCTGGACACCGAGAAGCTCGCCCACGGTCGGATCGGCCCCGCGCTTCTTGCCGCCAGCATACCGATAAAACCCGCGCTGGTTCTTGCGGCCAAAACGCCCGTCGTTGACGAGCCGGGGCACCGCGGGCGAGGGCGCCAGGCGCTCGCCAAATGCCGCGTACAGCACGCCGCACGCTTTTTCGGCCACGTCGAGACCGACTTCGTCGAGCAGGGTGATCGGGCCGACGGGAAATCCCCAGGCGACCATCAAGTGGTCGATCTCCTCGATCGCGGCGCCTTCGAGCACGAGGTACCCCGCTTCGTTCATGTATGGCGCCAGTATCCGGTTCACCCAAAAGCCCGGCCGATCGCGCACCACGACCACTGTCTTGCCCATCCGGCGTCCGAACGCGACCGCCGTGCTCACGACCTCCGGGGCCGTCGTCTCCGAAGGGATCACCTCGAGCAGCGGCATGCGCGCGACGGGCGAAAAGAAATGCATCCCGACGATGCGGTCGGGCCGGCCCGCGCGGCTCGCGATCGACGCGATCGGGATGCTCGACGTATTGGTCGCGACCACCGCGCTTGGGGACGTGACGGCCTCGATCTCTCCGACAACCTGCTGCTTGAGCCCGAGATCCTCGAACACCGCTTCGATCACGAGGTCTGCGCGGCCGAACCCGGTGTAGTGGTCGCTCCCGGACAGCGAGGCGACGAGTCGCGCGTGCTCGTAGCGCGTGATCCGTCGTCTCGCGAGGCGCTCGTTCACCACGGCGCGCGCGGCCGCGAGACCGCGCGCGACCCTCGGCAAATCGGCGTCCTTCAGGCGGACGTCGACCTGCGCCTGCACGACCGCCGTACCCGCGATCCCCGCGCCCATGAACCCGGCACCCACGACCCCCAACCGGCGCACCTCGAGGGGCGCGGGAGCAGTGGGGATGCCGTAATCCTTTTTCAAGGCCGTCGTGGCAAAGAAGATCTGGACCAGTTTCCGGGACACGTCCCCCACGGCGAGCTGACCGAAGAGCTCGGCTTCGCGCTTCAATCCGCTCGCGACACCGTGTCGCTGGCCGTATTCCACGGCCTCGAGCGCGGCGAGGGGCGCGGGATAGTTGCCGTGGGTGGTGGCCCGCACGCGGCGCCGCGCGAGCTCGAAGACGACGCGGCAGCCGAGGGGTGTCCGGTCGAGCAGAAGCCCTAGCACGCCGCCCGGCCGCCTGCGCTCGGGACGCCAGCCGCCGGCCAAGCGGCCGGCCGCGGCGAGTACGACGTCGCGCAGGATGGGAACGGGGACGAGCTCATCCGCGATCCCCAGGCGCCAGGCTTTCGCGGCGCGCTCCGAGCGGCCGGCGAGGATGATGTCGAGCGCCGCCCGGACGCCGATCAGCCGGGGGAGCCGCTGGCATCCCCCGACAGCTGGCAGCAGCCCGAGCTGCACTTCCGG
This sequence comes from Gemmatimonadales bacterium, assembly GCA_035604455.1. Classification (GTDB taxonomy): domain Bacteria; phylum Gemmatimonadota; class Gemmatimonadetes; order Gemmatimonadales; family GWC2-71-9; genus AG25. Next base: position 77,656 of record DATNIM010000042.1, on the reverse strand, counting down.
AAGTCCGAGCTGGGTCTTCGGATGGTCGGTCACTACCCGGTAGTGGCAGGCCAGAGCGAACTCGAGCCCGCCGCCGAGGCAGGCACCGTGTATCCCGACCACCACGGGCTTCGGGAACCGCGCGATCCGCTCGAGCAGCTGCTGAGCGCTCGTTACCAGCTGCTCCGCCTCGGGCGCGCTCGTCAACGCGACGAACTCCTCGATGTTGGCACCGGCGATGAACCCGTCGCGCTTGCCCGAAAGAAACGCGACCGCGCGGACGCTCCTGTCCTGGGCGAGCCGCTCGAAGCACGCGGCGCACTCGTCGCGAACGGCCCGGCTGATCGTGTTGACCGACGCGCCCGGGACATCAAGCGTCACCACCGCGACGCCGTCGGTGATCTCGAGTGCGAGGGCCGTCACGCGCGCTCCAGGACCATCGCGAACCCCATGCCACCCTGCGCGCAGATCGAAACGAGCCCGAGCGCGACCCCGCGGCGCTGCATTTCGTGGGCGAGCGTGGTCACGAGGCGTCCGCCCGTCGCCCCGAAGGGGTGGCCGATGGCGATCGAGCCGCCCATCACGTTGATGAGGTCCTCGTTGAGCGTCCACCCATGGCCGGCGAAGCCCTGCAGGTTCGAGAGGACTTGCGCCGCGAACGCTTCGTGGATCTCGATCAGGCCGAGATCGCTCCAGGCGACCCGCGCGCGCTCGAGCGCCTTCGGGACGGCCCAGACGGGAGCCTGCAGCAGCTGCCATCCAGGGTCCACGGCGGCGACGGCGTACGACCGGATGAACGCCAGGGGCTCGTACCCGAGGGTCCGCGCCGTGTCCTCCCCCATGAGGAGGACCGCCGAGGCGCCGTCGGTGAGCGGGGAACTGTTCGCCGCGGTGATGCTGCCGTAGCGGCGGTCGAAGACGGGCGGCAGCCGTTTCATCTGCTCGAGCGAGGTATCGCGGCGGATGCCGTTGTCGGCGGTGACGACCGGGGCGTCGGGGCGCTCGGGGAACCACGGAACGATCTCGGCCACCAGGCGCCCGTCGTCCGTTCCACGGGCGGCGAGCGTGTGGCTCCGCAACGCCCACTCGTCCTGCGCGATCCGGGAGATCCGGTTCTCCTTGGCCATCTTCTCGGCCGACTGACCCATCGTCTCCCCGGTCGACGGTTCGGCGATGGCGGGCGAGACCGGAACGAGGTCCCGCGGCCGCAGGCGGGTGAACGGCAGGGTGCGCTGCTTCAAGCTCTTGGCTTTGCTCGCGCTGACGAGCGCGTCCGCGAGGGGGCGCGAGGCGAGGACCGGGATGTCGGAGAGCGATTCGACGCCGCCCGCAATGGCCACATTCGTGTGTCCCAGCGTGATCTGATCGGCCGCGGCAGCGATGGCCTGGGCGCCTGAGGCGCAGGCCCGGCTGAGCGAGTACGCGGGGATGTCTCGTGGAAACTGCGGCAGGAGGCTCACTTCGCGCGCGACGTTCGCGACGAGCGGCGAGGGGATCACCTGCCCGAAGACCACTTCGTCCACGGCGCGGCCGTCCAGGTTCGTGCGCTCGAGGAGCTCGCGCGCCACGTGTCGCGCGAGATCGACGGCTCGCGCGCTTCGGAGCAGCGTTCCCGCGCGGCAGAACGGCGTCCGACACCCGGCGATGACCGCCACCCGCCGCCCCTGTGCGCCCGGCATTACATTCTCCTTCCGCGCCCCGCACCAGCACCCAACCACCCGCCGGGGACCTGGAGCACCGTCCGAAAACCTATCACCGGGCGCGGTGCCGAGCCAAGCGGAGCCCAATGTCCGACGCTGCCACCGCTTCGTCCATGCGCACTCGTGCGAGCGCGCTCGCCTCCATGGCGGCGGACCCGGTCGATCTGCTCATCGTCGGCGGGGGCATCGTCGGCGCAGCGACGGCGCGCGAAGCCGCGCTCCGCGGCATCCGAACGGCGGTGGTCGACCAGGGCGATTTCGCCGGCGCGACGTCGTCTGGGTCCTCGCGACTGATTCACGGCGGGCTCCGCTATCTCGAGCACGGCGACTGGCGCCTCGTCCTCGAGGCGAGCCGCGAGCGGGCGGTCCTGCTCCGCATTGCCCCTCATCTCGTGCACCCGCTCGCGTTTGTGTTCCCGATCTACCGCGGGAGCCGGGTCCCGGCCTGGCAGCTGCGGGCCGGTCTCTGGGTCTATGACGCGCTGGCGTCCTTCCGCAACACGCGCATGCACCGCTGGCTCGGACCGAAGGCGGTGAGCCGCGTCGAGCCCCGCCTGCGCACCAAGGGCCTTGCCGGTGCGGGCTTCTACTACGACGCGCAGACGGACGACGCCCGCCTGGCGCTTGGTACGCTGCGCAGCGCAGCAGCGGCCGGCGCCCTCGTGGCGAACTATGCCTCGGTCACGAACCTGCTCAAGTCGGACGGCATGCTGCGCGGGGCGACGGTCGAGGACGTGCTCACCGGCACCACGTGGTCTGTCCACGCCCGCGTTGTCGTCAACGCCACGGGGCCCTGGGTCGATCGGCTGCGGCAGCAGGACGACCCTTCGGTCACGCCGCTGCTCCGCGCGACGAAGGGCGTGCACGTGGCCGTGCCCCGCGCGCGGCTCGGCCATGAGAATGCGATCACGTTCATCTCGCCCATTGACGGCCGCGTGATGTTCGTGCTGCCGTGGGGCGACATGAGCTACATCGGCACCACCGACACGGACGACCCGGTGCCGCCCGAAGGGGTGCGCGCGTCGGGCGACGACGTCGTGTATCTCCTCCGGTCCGCCAACGCCGTGTTTCCCGACGCCCGCCTCGCGCCGCGGGACGTGTTTGCGACTTGGGCCGGCCTCCGGCCACTGCTCTCGCCTGACCGCGCCGTCACCCCGGCGGCAGTGTCGCGGGAGCACCGGATCGTCACGGCCCCGTCCGGCCTGATCACCGTCGCGGGCGGCAAGCTCACGACCCACCGTGTCATGGGGCGTGACGTCGTGGACCAGGTTTCGAGCGTCCTCCATGCCCAGGACGGCCGGCCCGAGACGCGCCCCGCGCCGACCGAACGGCTCCCGCTGCCGGGCGGCGAGGCGGCGGACCTTGAGGTGCTGGTACAGGCGACGATCGCCCGCGAGATCCCCGAGCCCGTGGCCCGGCACCTGGTCGGCCGCTACGGCGCGGAAGCCGCCGCGGTCGCGAACCTGGTCGAGCGGGACCGGAAGCTCGGCGACCTGATCCTCCCCAACCGCCCCGACATCTGGGCCGAAATCGTGCACGCCGTGGAACGGGAGCTCGCCGTGCGCTTGAGCGACGTGCTGATCCGCCGGCTGCACCTCTTCTACGAGGACCTGGGCCGCGGGCTCGCGGCCGCGCCCGCGGTCGCGGCGCTGATGGGGGAGCTGCTGGGCTGGGACAAGGCGCGGCGGGAGACCGAACTCGCCCTCTACAGCGCCGCCGTCGAGCGCACGCGCGCGTTTCTCACCGAGGTGCCCCGCCTCTCCCGCGCGGGTTAGCTACGGCCAGCCGCGCAGACTCCGCACGTAGTCGTGCAAGACGAGGAACTTCTCGAACACGGGCACCCCTTTCCGCTTGCGCCCGAATTCGGCGAAGAGCTCCCGGAGGCGGCCGCGCCGGGCCACGTAGAGCCGGAAGGTTTCCGCGAAATCCTCAAGCGGGTGGGTCGCGGCGTAGGCCGTGACGTAGTCCGGCAGCGTCGTCGTGACCCCGCGGCGCTCGAAATCGACCCAGGTCGAATCCGACACCCGGTAGGCGATCCGCACCTCGCCGAAGGCGCGCCGGAAGCGGCCCGTGCGGGACCACGCCCAGTGGTGAAAGAGGAACGAGTGGCCCAGTTCGTGGAGCAACAGGCCGGTGAGCAGGTTCCACGAGATCTCGGCCCGCCAGCGCTTCGTGACATACCGGCGCTCGATTTCGAGGATCTTCGGCGCCCGGTGCGCGACGCCCGAGACTCCGGGCCGCAACAGCACCCGATAGTCCCAGCGCGTGATCCGGCTCAGGGCGAGAAGGCGCCGCGCGCGCCGTAGCGCACGGGGGATCAGGTCGCGCCCGGTGGCGTCTTCGCCGCACCACGGACAGACGTCCATCCAATCGTCCACGCCGCGATCGCAGTGCGGGCAGATGTTGTCGAACCCTCGGTCCGGCCACCGTTCCGCGCGACCGCACCAGGGGCAAAACGCCATCGGGTACATGACCCCGCCGCCGCAACCCGAGCGACACCGCCGGTCGAAGCGAAATCCAGTCGGCGCCTTGAGCGGGGTCGGACTCGAGTCCTTGTCGGCGATCGAGCGCCCGCACCACGGGCAGAACGAAAACCGGTCCGAGACGATCCAGCCGCAGTAGAAGCACTCGGCGCCGGTCTCCCGCGCCTCGTCCCGCCACACGAGGCCCCGGCCACAGTCCGAGCAGTACCGCCAGAACCGCGCGACCTCCGCCTCGCAGCGGGGGCAGCGCAACTCGGGCCGGGGAACCTCCCTACGATGCGCCACGGCTCCGCTCGAGTGCGGCATCGACGATCCGCTGCACGAACCGCGGGTAGCTCATCCCGGCCTTCTCGCCCGCCTCCGCCATCTCGTGTCCCCGGGCGATGAAGGGATTGGGGTTCACCTCGAGCACGTAGACCTCGTCGTCGTGCGCGAGCCGTACGTCGACCCGGCCGTAGTCCTGGAGCAGGAGGGCCCGGAACGCGGTCGTGCAGGCAGTCGTGATGCGCGCCGCCACGTCCGCGGCCACGCTCTTCGCGAAGACGTTCCGGATGCCTTTCCGGCGGCGGTACTCCTCGTCCCACTTCGCCTTGTAGGTCGCGATGCGATGGTCGCCCGTCTCCTGGTCCCCGAATGTGAGCTCGATCAGGGGCAGGACCTCGAGCTTCGCGTTGCCGAGGAGCCCCACGTACAGCTCCCGGCCCTCGACGAGCTCCTCGACGATGGCCGGCTGGCGGAACTTCTCGTGAATGAACGCCACCCGTTCCTGCAGGCTCTGGTCGTCGTCGACCACCGAGGCCTGGGCGATCCCGACCGACGCGTCTTCGAGGAGCGGCTTCACGATGAGTGGGAACCGGAGCTCCGAGGGTCGGACCGCGGGTTCGCCCGGCCCGAACTCCGCGAACGCGGGGACCCGGATGTCGTGATAGGCGAGAATCTTCTTCGCGAGCGACTTGTTGCGGGCGAGGAGGAGGCCAGTGGGCGACGAGCCGGTGTAGCGGTAGCCGTGCATCTCGAGCACCGCCGCGACAGCGTACTCGTGCCGCGCCGCCCCGGCGAACGCTTCGCAGCCGTTGAAGACGAGTTTGGGCTGAAACGCGGCGAGCCGATCGAGCATCGGCGCCAGCCGGTCCTGCACGCCGATCAGACATACCTCGTGGCCGTTTTCGACGAGCGCCCGAGCTACGTCGTACTCCACCTCATCGACGCCGGCCGCGACCGCTTTCTGGTAGTCGGCGTCCTCCCACTCCGGGTGGAGCGCGTCGAAGACGACGGCGACCTTCACGGGCGCCGCTCAGGCGGGCCCGCCGGCGGCGCGGGCCCGCTCGTCGCGGGCGGCCCGGGCGGCATGGTACTCGTCGACGAGGGTGCGGAACATGGACTCCCGCTCGTGGTACAGCCGCTTGAGCGGCCGTGGCGCTCGCCGGGCGAGCGCATAGCTCGCGAGCAGCGGCAGACCGACCGTGGAATCGAGGTAGCACACGACCGTCCCCGGGAGCTGGTCGGGGTCGACCTTCCCCCAGCTCACCGCCTCGGCCGGCGTCGCGCCGGAGAGCCCGCCCGTGTCCGGCCGCGCGTCCGTGATCTGCAGGTAGTAGTCGTGCCCGCTTTCGGCGATCCCGAGCACCTCCTGCAGCTGCGGCTCGGTCTGCAGCACGAAATTCTTCGGGCTCCCACCACCTACGAGCAGCACGCCGCTCTTGCCGCCGTTCGCCTTGGCGCGGAACACGATGGCCGACGTTTCGTTCACGTCCGCGCTCACGTCGAAGCGCAGCTTGCTCCCCGCGAGGGCCTGCTCCGCCACGTTCATGCCGATCGAGGAGTCGCCGGGCGAGGAGGTGTAGATCGGCACGCCGGCCGCGTGCGCCGCGGCGAGTACCGACCGGCGCGTGAGACCGAGCGCCTTCTCGCGCTCAAGGACATAGCCCCCGAGGAGATAGTGATATTCGGCGGTGCTCATGGACCGCTGGAACTCGGGGCGGGCCGAGACTTGCCGGATGTAGGCGTCGGTCGAGAGCAGCACTTCATAGTTGAAGAAAATGTCGTAGATGCGGACGACCCCGTGCTCACGCAGCGTGACGTCGTCGGCAAACGGGGTCCCGCGGTGCATCGCGAGCCCGAGGCCGAAATGGGCGTCGTGGTAGAGGTTGGCACCGGTCGACACCACCCAGTCCACGAACCCCGCCTCGAGGAGCGGGATGATGGTCGACATCCCGAGCCCGGCCGGCGTCATCGCGCCCGTCAAACTCATGCCCACCGTGGACTCGGGCGCGAGCATGCGCTCCGTGAAGAGCCGACAGGCCTCGCCCAGCCGGCCGGCGTTGTAGGCGAGGAACGCGTTGTCGATGAGCTCGGGGATCGTCTCCCGACCGGTGAGCGGCCGGGGGTCAATCCGCGCGCCGCGCAGAAATTCCTTCGAGGCCATTCCTAGCGATCCCCTCGTTCGGTCGCCGCGGACTCGCGACCGCGCTGGTCCCGTGCCGTCCGGATCGTGGCCACCGCCTCGCGCGGCGAGTCCGTGACCCGGAACAAGTCGAGATCCGCCGTCGCGATCTTGCCTTCCCCTGCGACGCGGTCGCGGAGCCAGGCGACCAGGCCGCCCCAGTATTCCGAGCCGAACAGCACGAGGGGGAAGTGATGGACCTTCCCCGTCTGAATCAGCGTGAGCGCCTCGAACAGCTCGTCCAGCGTGCCGTAGCCGCCCGGAAACGCGACGAAGGCGAGCGCGTACTTCACGAACATCGTCTTACGCACGAAGAAGTAGCGGAAGTTGATGACCCGCTCGACGTACGCGTTCACGGCCTGTTCGAACGGCAGCTCGATATTGCAGCCGATCGAGAGGCCATTGCCCTCCTGGCACCCACGGTTCGCGGCCTCCATAATGCCGGGGCCGCCACCGGTGATGATGGGAAACCCCTCAAGCGCGAGCAGACGCGCGGTCTCAAGCGCCTTTTCGTAGTAGGGATCGCCGGGCGCGGAGCGGGCGGAGCCGAAGATGGTCACGGCCTGCGAGACGTCGGCCAGGGTGTCGAACCCTTCGACGAACTCGCCCATGATCCGCAACACCCGCCAGGAATCCGTGTGGGTGAACGCACGGCGCTCGCGGGCGGGCTGGGAGAGGAGCCGCTCGTCTTCCGTGACGATGGTCTTCTGCGCGCCGCTCGCTCGGTTCATAGCGCCCCCGGGATAGTGGCCGGGAATATACAGGAAGCCCGAACGAGCGGACACGGCGGATGCATATACATTTCGCGCGATGGGTTCGGCATCCTGGCCCGCGTTCTATTTCCGGCTCGGGCTGCGCGCGCTCGCGAGCCCGCGCGTCGCGATCGACCTCGCGCGCCTCGCTTGGAGTTTCCGAGCGCGCGGCTGGCATCGCCACTTCCCCTTCCTGCCGCTCCCTCCCCGTGAATACCTGCGCTGGCGCATGCTGACGATCTACGGCGACGAGAACGCGGTGCCTCCCGTGGAGGACGTCATCCGTTTTGCGCGCTGGCGTCGGGTGGTGATGGGACTCTGACGGCGCTCGAACGGAGTCTCGCCGTGAAGCGCCGCGCGGCCGCCCTAGGATTCAGCGCCACCGGCATCGCCACGCTCGAACCGAGCCGCTACCAGACAGAGCTCGACCGCTGGCTCGCGGCGGGACGCGCGGGCACGATGAGCTACGTCGCGCGCCAAGCCCCGCAGCGCAAAGAGCCCGCGACGATCCTCCCCGGCGCCACGGTCGCCGTCGTCACACTCACGAACTACCACCATCGCGACGACCGGGACACGGCGCCCCGCGTGGCACAGTACGCCTGGTCCAAGGACTATCACGCCGTACTCAAGCCGCGACTCGCGGAGCTCGCCCGCGAGATCACGACCCCCGTGCCCGGGGCCAGCACCCGCTGTTACGTCGACGCAGGGCCCGTGCCGGAGCGCGAGCTCGCGCAGCGCGCGGGGCTCGGTTGGATCGGCAACAACACGCTCCTCATCAATCCACGGCTTGGGTCGTTCACGTTCATCGGGGTGGTGCTGACGGACGCGGCGCTCGCGCCCGACCTGCCCTTCGAAGCCGATCGCTGCGGCTCCTGCCGCCGGTGCGTCGACGCCTGTCCCACGGACGCGTTCCCCGCGCCCCACGAGCTCGACGCCCGTCGCTGCATCGCCTACCTCACGATCGAACACCGGGGCGCATTCACCCCGGGCGACGGCGCGCTCCTCGACGGTTGGGTGTTCGGTTGCGACGTCTGCCAGGACGTGTGTCCGTGGAACGTGCGATTCGCGAAGGCTACTACGGATCCAGAGCTGGCCCCGCGCCCGGAGCTCGCGCACCCGTCGCTCGCGGACCTGCTGGGCGCGGACTCCGCGGATCTCCGAGCCCGGTTTCGCGACACCGCGCTTGAGCGCGCGGGACCAGAGGGGCTCAAGCGCAACGCCCGGGCGCTTGGCGAACAGGTCTAGCGCTCAGATCACCCGCGACTCGCCGTGCACGGGGACCCACAGGTCCTCGGATGCAAGCCCTGCCGCGCGCCACGCGTCACGAACCCGTATAGGCGGCTCGAGCACGGGCTCATCGGCGAGCCGGAACGTGCCCCAATGCATCCCGACCATCAGTCGCGTCGCGGGCGCTCCACGCCTGAGGTCGATAAAGGCTTGCACCGCGTCCGCGGGGTTCATGTGGACGACCCGCATGAACCAGCGCGGCTCGTAGGCGCCGATGGGCAGCAGCGCGGCGTCGAACGGGCCGAAGCGCTCGGCGATCCGGGCGAACTCGGGATGGTACGCTGTGTCGCCGGCGAAGTAGAGCCTCCGCCCGGCCGCGCGAACCGTGAAGCCGCACCACAGGCTCCGGTTTCGGTCGGCCATCGTCCGCGCGCTGAAGTGCTGCGCCGGCGTGCAGCCGATCTCGAGCGGTCCCTCCGTCGCCGTCTCCCACCAATCGAGCTCCCGGACGTCCGCGACACCGCGTTGCCGGACGAAGGTCGAGAGACCGAGCGGCACGACCCAGCGCGCGCGGGGATGCGTTTGCGCGAGGCGACGAACGGTCCGCGAGTCCAGGTGGTCGTAGTGGTTGTGCGAAATGAGCACGAGATCGATCGGGGGCAGCTCGTCGAACGGCAGGGCGGCCGACACCACGCGACGCGGACCCGCGAAGGCCACGGGCGACGCGCGCTCGCTCCACATCGGGTCCGTGAGCAGGGTCATGCCGCCGGTCTGCACGAGGAACGTCGCGTGCCCCACCCAGGTGAGCCCGAGCGCCGACCGGTCGAGCTTGGGAATGTCGGGCCGGACGGTTGGCGGCGGGGTCTCGCGCGGGCGAATGCCGAACCGGGTCGAGAATTTCCACTTGAGCACGGCGCCGAACCCCTGGGGCCGAGCGTCCGGCCAGGGATTCCGAAAGCCGCGCGGGCCGTGATGGGCGCGCGCTAAAGACCGGTCGGGTGGTCGAGGAAGGTCCAGGGAATTCCAAAACGGGCGGCGAGATGGGCGCTCAGGGCTTTGACGCCGAGCGTTTCGGTCGCGTAATGCCCCCCGTAGAAAGCGTTGACGCCGAGCTCTTCGGCGGCGAAGAAGGTGTGGTGCGCGCCCTCACCCGTGACCAACGTGTCGAGTCCCGCCGCGGCTGCCTCCGCAATCGCCGAGCCCCCTGCCCCGGTGACGATGCCCACGCGGCGCGTCTCCTCGGGACCGCACGCGAGCACGCGCGGAGGCGCGCCGAGCACGCGAGCGAGCCGCGCCGCGAGCGCGTCACGCGAGAGTACCAGGTCGCCCCAGACGCCCGCGGCGCCGCCATAGAACGTCCCGAAGGGGCCGCGCACGACGAGGCCGAGCTCGCGTGCGAGGAGCACGTTGTTCCCCACCTCCGGATGCGCATCGAGCGGCAGGTGCGCGCTATAGAGCGCGATGTCGTGGCGGATCAGTCCCGCGAGCCGCCGGTATCGGGGTCCGCGCACGGGCGGCAGGCCGTCCCAGAAGAGACCGTGGTGGACGAGGAGCAGGCCCACGCGCGCCTCGGCAGCCAGCGCGATCGTCCGTTCGCAAGCGTCGACCGCCGCCCCAAGGCGCTCGACCGCACCGCTGTTTTCGACTTGCAGGCCGTTCCAGGCAGCTGGGGCGTCGCCCACGTCCGACAGGCGAAGGTACTGATCGAGGTATGTGACCAGCTCGGTCAGAATCATGGTGCCCACTAGTTAGAACACTATCTAGACACTAAAACGACAGTTTCATGGCATCGCCATAGGTTTGTCCACACGTACGATCGTCTAATTGCTTGTCAGCATGGACGTTAGACAATCCACATCCGCGAAACATGATTGTGTGGATAATCCGCAACGGTGGCTAGAAAACCTTGGCGGGAGCCCCATCCTCGCGGCTGTCGGTGGCGGTTTCGCCCATGCGGACGACCCCGTTGATCTCCCCGCCCTCCTGAACGAGCAATCGCTTGCACGTGACATCCCCGTGGATGACGCTCGAGCTCTGGATCTCGGCCCGCTCCTGGGCGACCACCGTCCCGCGCACCTCGCCGCCGATAATCGCCTCCTTGGCGATCACGTCGCCCTCCACCTCCCCGCCCTTGGCCACGAGTACTTGCCGGCCCGCTCGAACGGTACCCACGACCGTGCCCTCGATCTTCACGACGCCGTCGGCCGTGATGTCGCCGACCACCCGCATGCCGGTGCCGATGATCGAGAGCGTCGATTCCGAGTCTGTGCGCTGCCCCTTCTCGGTAAAGACCGCCATGTCAGTTCTCCTGCGCCACGAGGGTGAGCGGATCGATCGCGGCGCCATCGCGCCTGATTTCGAAATGCAAATGCGGCGCGGTCGAGCGGCCCGAGTTGCCGGAGAGAGCGATGACCTGCCCCGCCGTCACCGAATCGCCATCATGCACGAGCAAGCGGGACGCATGGCCGTAGAGCGTTTCGTAGCCGTTGGGATGACGCACCAGCACGTACAGCCCGTAGGCTGAGTCCATGCCCGCCGTTTCCACGAGCCCCCCGCCCGCCGCACGCACCGCCGACCCGAGCGGGACGGCGATGTCGATGCCGGCGTGCGTTTCACCCCCGGAATCAGGACGGGCGACCTGGCCTCGGGTGACAAACCCGGCCACGGCGAGCGGCCAGTGCGTGGGCGCGGACGGACCCGTCTCGTAGCGGGGCGGCGACACCACGGGGCTCGCGACCACGGGCGGCGCTCGCATCGGCTCGGGCCCAGGGAGCGGCGCCGTCGGCGCCCGCGGACTCAGCAGGTCGCGGAGCTCCTGGTAGTGCGCCTCGGCGTGGTTGAGCTCGGTCGCGAGGCGCGCGACGCGCGCGTTCTCCTCGTCCAAGCGCGCCACCTCCCGCTCGAGCCCCGGCACCCGGGCCGCGGCCTGCGCGAGCGGTTCGGCGAACGCGAAGAACAACACGACCAAGAGGACGACCACGACCGCGCCCCAGCGTCCCACGTCGAAGACCCACAACGGCAGCCGATACTGACGGGACGCGAGATCGCCGTCCACGTGGATGACGACCGTGACGCGGCGCCCGCTCATCCGTCGAACGGCCGTCCGAGAATGAGCTCGAGCAACCGGGCCAGGTCGTCGTTCGAGTAGAACGCGATGTGCAACTGACCCTTCCCCTTGCCGCGCAGCGTGACCCGGATGTCGGTCCCGAGCCGGCGCCGCAGTGCGTCCTCCACCCGCCGGACCTCAGGTGCGGCGCCGACCCCGCGCTTCATCCGCGGCCGCCTCTCCGGCGCGCGTCCGCCCCGCACTCGGTCCTCGACCTCGCGCACCGACAACCCCTGCCCCGCCGCTTCGCGCGCGAGCGTCGTCACGAGCCGCGTATCCTCGAGCCCGAGCAGCGCCCGCGCGTGCCCGACCGACAGCGCGCCCTCGTGCAACATCTCGAGCACGGCGGGCGGCAGCTTGAGCAGGCGGAGCGCGTTGGTGACGGTCGAGCGATCGCGGCCCACGGCGTCGGCCACGTCCTGCTGTGCCAGCTGGAACTCGGCGATCAGCCGCTCATACCCGCGGGCTTCGTCGACCGGCGACAGATCGTCGCGCTGCAGGTTCTCGATCAGGGCCAGCGTGAGCGCCGTCCGGTCGTCGACGGCGCGCGTGACGGCGGGGATCCGCTGCCACCCCAGACTCTCGCAGGCCCGCAATCTCCGCTCGCCGGCGATCAGTTCGTAGCCTGAGTTGTCCGGGAGCGGGCGGACCACGATGGGCTGCAGCAACCCCGCCTGGCGGATCGATGCCTTGAGCTCCTCCAGCGCGGTCGGGTCCACGGTGCGGCGCGGCTGGAAGGGGTTGGGCCGGATCTCCTGAACCCCGAGTTCGGTCAAGCTGCCGTCCTTCTCCGCTTCCTCGCGGGTCGGGCCGAGCAGGGCTTCGAGTCCGCGGCCGAGACGGCGACGTCCAACGCCGACGTCAGTCATGCGGGCACCTCCGGGAGCGTGGCGAGCGGGGCAGGGGTGGGGGAGTGTTCAACACGACGAATCAGCTCCTGGGCAACGGCCAGGTAGCTCCGCGCCCCGACCGACTGCACGTCGTACAACAGGATCGGCTTGCCGAAGCTCGGGGCTTCCGCCAGCCGGACGTTGCGGGGGATCGAGACCTCGAACATGCGCGGCCCGAAGTACTCCTTGGCTTCCGCGGCCACCTGTTTGCACAGGTTCAGGCGCGCGTCGTACATGGTGAGCAGCACCCCGTCGATCGCGAGCGCGGGGTTGAAGTTGCGCTGCACGAGCTTGACCGTGTTCAAGAGCTGCGACAGTCCCTCGAGCGCGTAGTATTCGCACTGGATCGGGATCAGGACGCTGTCGGCCGCGGCGAGCATGTTGAGCGTCACGAGCCCGAGCGAGGGGGGACAATCGATGATGACGTACTGGTAGTGGTCGCGCAGGCCCGCGAGCGCGCGCCGCATCAGCTGCTCGCGCGACTGTCGGCCGACGAGCTCGAGCTCCGCGCCCACCAGGTCCTGCGTCGCCGGCACGAGGTCGAGGTAGGGGAAGTGCACGTGGGGAAACCGGACGTCCGCGAGCGCCCGCCCTTCGAGCAGCACGTCGTAGAGCGAATGCCGCACGCGATCGCGTTCGATGCCGACGCCGCTCGTCGTGTTCGCCTGCGGATCCGCATCCACGAGCAGCGTGCGGCGCTCCGCCGTGGCGAGCGACGCGGCGAGGTTCACGGCGGTCGTCGTTTTTCCGACACCGCCCTTCTGGTTGGCGATCGCGATCACGCGTGACATGGCAACTCACTGTGCCGCAACAACTTATGCAGCTAACGCTGGTGAGCGGTAAATATAGCAGTTAGAACAACTTCGGGAAAGCCATGCGTTTCACGTGAAACGCTGGAGCCTGTTTCACGTGAAACAAAGCCTCGTGCTTCAGGAATTCATTGTAGGGGCGGGTGTTAGGCCGCGGCGCCACCGCAATGTCTCGGCGACGAGGTTGTGCAGATCGCTCGGCGACACGCCGGGGATCCGCGCCGCCTGGGCGAGCGATGTCGGGCGAATGCCGTGGAGCTTGTGGCGCGCTTCCGTGGCGAGACTGTGCAAGGCGAGGTAGGGAAGCTCGGGCGGGATCGTGAACGAGGCGAGCTCCGCGAGACGCGCGGCTGCTTCACGCTCTCGCGCCAGGTACCCGGCGTACTTGATCTCGACCTCCGCCGCCGCGAGTACGTCGCCCGAGACGTCGAGCTCGACGTGCGCCGCGGCGAACAGGGCCCCCAGCCCGACGCCGGGCCGACGGGCGAGGACGCTGACTGACTCGGGCGCCCGAAGCGGGCCTACCGCGCCCTCAGCCGCAACGGGGTCGAGTACGGTCTCCCGGGCGAGCGCGAGCACGCGCTCTTCGTCTCCGAGCCTGCGCTCGGCCGTCGCCAGTTCCTCAGTCGAGAGGAGCCCCGCGCGCTCGGCCAGCGGCAGGAGCCGGCGCAGTGCGTTGTCCTGTCGCAGCAGCAGCCGGAACTCGGCGCGCGACGTGAACAGGCGATACGGCTCGTCGACACCACGCGTCACCAGGTCGTCGGCCAGCACCCCGATGTAGGCGTCGTCGCGCCCGAGCACGACGGGCTCACGGTCCTCGAGACGGCGGACCGCGTTGAGGCCGGCGAGCAGGCCCTGCGCTCCCGCCTCCTCGTAACCCGTCGTGCCGTTGATCTGGCCCGCCAAAAACAACCGCTCAACCGCCTTGGTCTCGAGCCACGGCGTGAGCTGCGTCGGTGGGTAGTAGTCGTATTCGATCGCGTACCCGGGGCGCGTCATCCGCGCGCCCTCGAGTCCGGGGACAAGGGCGAGCATCTCGAGCTGCACGCTCACCGGCAGCGAGGTCGAGAGCCCGTTCACGTAGAGCTCGTGGGTATCCAGACCCTCGGGCTCGAGGAACACCTGATGGCGCTCGGCCTCGGGGAACTTCACGATCTTGTCTTCGATCGAAGGGCAGTAGCGGGGCCCGCGGGCGTGGATGGCGCCGCCGTACATGGCGGATTGATGCAGGTGCCGGTGCACGAGCTCCTTCACCGGGGCGCCCGCCCACGTGAGCCAACAGGGGACTTGAGGGAGGCGCTCTGCACGCTCATAGACCGAGAACCGATAATCCCCGGCCTCGCCGTCCTGGCGCTCAACTTGTGTCCAGTCGACCGTGCGGCCATCGACCCGCGGGGGCGTGCCCGTTTTGAAGCGCGACACGGTAAGTCCAAGAGCCTCAACATCTTCTGCAATCGCCACCGCCGGCGCATCCCCGGCCCGGCCGCCCGGCGTCCGGAGCTCGGTCCCGATGTGAATCGAGCCACGGAGAAATGTCCCTGCGGTGAGCACCACGGCGCCCGCCTCGAGGCGGCGGCCGTCCAGGAGCTCGACGCCGCGCACCGCGCCACCGTCGACGAGCAGCCGCTTCACATGACCTTGCGTGATGGCCAAGTCTGGCCACCGCTCGAGCAGGACGCGGACCGCCCGCCGATACAGGGTGCGGTCGCATTGGGCGCGCGGGGCCCAGACGGCAGGACCCTTCGAGCGGTTCAACATCCGGAACTGAATCGTGGCGCGGTCGGCGGCGCGCCCCATGAGGCCGCCCAACGCGTCGATTTCCCGAACGAGCGTGCCCTTCGCGATGCCACCGATCGCGGGGTTGCAGCTCATGTGACCGATCGTGTCGAGGTTCGACGTGACGAGGAGCACGCGAGCGCCGAGTCTCGCGGCGGCGACCGCCGCTTCGCACCCGGCATGCCCGGCGCCGACGACCACGACCCTAGTCATGGGGGACATACTACCGCACTCCCGCTCCACTCCGCCAGCGGGGCGGGGGATTCCGACCGCGTTACCCCGCGCGCACCCAGCGCCAGAGCTCGCGCACACCCGGGCGCTTGCCCGTCATCAAAATCCCGACGCGATAGATGCGCGCCGCGACCCACGTCACGCCCACGATCCCAGCCACCAGGAGCGCGAGCGAGGCCGCGACCTCGCCCGGCGGGAGATCGCCCGCCGCCCAACGCACGGGCATCGCGATGGGCGACGTGAACGGCACGAGCGAGAGCGCCACCGACAACTTTGAGCCGGGATCGTTCAAGAGCACGAACATCGAGAGGAACGAGGCTACGAGCATCAGGACGATCGGCTGCTGGGCCTGCTGCGCCTCCTGCTCGCTCGACGAGATGGCACCCACCGCCGCGAACATCGCCGAATAGATGAAGAAGCCGCCCAGGAAGTACGCGAGGAACACCGTGCCCGTCGCGACCGAGATCTGCGGCACCTCAAATACGCCACCGAGCAGCTCGGGACCGTGGAGCCCGCGGCTCGCGAGCAGCGCCCGACCGAGCACCACCCACAGCACGAGCTGCAGGAGTGAGACCGCGCCCACGCCCACCACTTTCCCGAGCAGGAGCGGGAACGGCCGGATCGAGCTCACCAGCACCTCGACAATGCGGGTCGTCTTCTCTTCAAGCACCGAGCTCTTCACGTTCACGCCGTACATGAGGATCACCGTGTACAGGATGATCCCCATGAAATACGCGAGCGAGAACGACTGCGCGGCGTTCTCGCCCGTGGTGCGCGAGCGCGAGATCTTCTCGGTCTCGAGGTGGATGCTTTGCTCGGCCCGCGCCATGATGGCCGGGTCGATGCCCGCGCGCTTCAAGCGGGCGACCGTGATGACCTGTGAGAGCACGCGCTCGAGCTCGCTGATGTCGCGGAGCGACGACACGTTGGACGCGCGGTACTGCACATCGCCCGAGGCGATGGCGTCTTCACTCAGAACGACGAAGCCGTCCAGCCGCTTTGCGCCGACCTCGCGCACGAGCGAGTCGACGACGCCCGCTCCGGCAGGGATCCGCGTGGCGACAAACACGCCGCTTCCGCCCAAGGCCTCGGCCAGCGACCCTCCAAGGCCCGAATCGGTCGCATCGACGACGACGAGGCGCTTGGCCGCGCCGCCCGTGGCGAGCATCGCGGGCAGGAAGAGCAGGGCGCCGAACAGCGTGGGGACGATAGCCGAGGAGATCCAGAACCACCGGCTCCGCACGCGCTCGACGAACTCACGGCGCACGACGGCGACCACCTTACGCACGAGGTGCCTCCCCGGCCGCTTCGGGGCCCACGAGATCGAGGAAGATCTTGTGCAGCGACGGCTCGACGATCTCGAAGCGCGACAGCGGGGCGCCTTGACCAACGAGCTCGGCGAGCAGGCGCTGTGGATCGGCCCCCGGGGCGAGCTCGAGCTCGGCGTATCGTCCATAGTCGTCGACCGCCGCGACGAGCGCGCGATCCGAGAACAGCACCGCTGCCCTCCCGGGGTCGCCCGCGAACCCGATGATCACATGCTGTCGCGATGATGTGCGCTTGATGTCGGCCAGGGCACCCGAGGCGACCAGGCGGCCGCGCACGATGATCCCGAGCGCGTCGCAGAGCTTCTCCGCCTGTTCCATTATATGGGTCGAGAAGAGCACCGTCGCCCCGCCCTCCCGCAGCGCCAAGACCGCGTCCTTCAAGACCTGCGCGTTCACGGGGTCAAGCCCGGCGAAGGGCTCGTCCAGGACGACGAGCGAGGGCTTGTGCAGCACGGTCGAGATGAACTGCACCTTCTGCTGCATGCCCTTGGACAGCTCGTCCACGCGCCGTAGCCGCCAGTCGGCGAGCCCGAACCGTTCGAGCCATTCCTCGGCGCTCGCCCGCGCGGCGCGGCGCTCGACGCCCTTCATCTCGGCCAGAAACACGAGCACGTCGAGCACGCGCATCTTCCGGTACAGCCCGCGCTCCTCGGGGAGGTAGCCGATCCGGGCGGAGTAGTCGCGCGCACTCCCCGCCTCGCCGAAGAGCCGGACCACCCCCTCGTCGGGGAGGACGATGTGGAGGATCATCCGAATGGTCGTCGTCTTGCCGGCGCCGTTTGGGCCGAGGAGGCCGAAGATCCCGCCCGCAGGGACCGTGAGCGACAGGGCGTCCACGGCCGTGTGGCCCGCGAAGCGCTTGGTCACGCGCTCAAGGACGAGGACAGGCGTCACGGGGATTCTCGAGCTAGGGGGGTGACGCGAATATGACGGTGCGGGTGCGACTGGGGTAGCGGCTACGTGGCTAGGACTTGAGAGCGTCCTTGAGCGCGTTCCACGGCAGCAGCGCGCACTTGACGCGGACGGGAAACTTGGCCACGCCGGCGAGCGCGCGCAGATCGCCCAAGGCCCGATCGGCAGCGGCCCCCGCGTCGCCGTGCATCATGGCGGTCATACGCTCGGCGAGCGCGAGCGCGTCGCTCCGGGGCCGGGCTTTCACGACCTGGGTCATCATGGACGCCGCGGCCTGACTGATCGAGCACCCCCGACCCCGAAACCGAACGTCCTGGATCACGTCGTCCTGAACCTCGAGATCGAGATCGATTTCATCGCCGCACAACGGGTTCGTGAGCGCGACGCTGTGGGTCGGGTGCTCGAGCGCCCCCTGGTTCCGCGGGCGCCGGTAGTGGTCCAGGATGAGATCCTGGTAGAGCGCGACGAGCGCGGGCTCAGGCCGGGACGTGCCCAAACAGCCCTCCTGCTTTGACCAGCCCGGCCGCCAGCGCGGACACGTCGCTCAGGTCGTTGTAGAGGTAGAAGGAGGCGCGCGCGGTCGCCGGGACGCCGAGCCGCCGCATCAACGGCTGCGCGCAGTGGTGCCCGGCTCTGATGCACACGCCGTCCTGGTCGAGGATCGTGGCCAGGTCGTGCGGATGGATGTCGCCGTAAACGAACGACACCACGCCCGCCCGGTGGTCCTGCGGACCGAACACGGTGATCCCCTCGATGCGGCCAAGCTCTGCCACGGCGGCCGCGGCGAGTGCGGCTTCGTGCTCGGCGATCTTCTCGAGCCCGATCTCTTCCAAGTAGTCGATCGCCGCCGCCAAGCCGACCGCGCCCTCCACGTTCGGGGTTCCTGCTTCGAACTTGTGGGGCAGGGCGGCGTAGCTCGCATGATCATCCCATACGCGCTTGATCATCTCCCCGCCGCCGTGGTAGGGCGGCATGGCGTCGAGCACGGCGGGTTTGGCGATGAGCGCGCCCGACCCCATGGGACCGAGCATCTTGTGGCCCGAGAGCGCGTAGAAGTCGCAATCGAGCGCCACGAGGTCGACCCGCAGGTGCGGCGTCGACTGCGCCCCGTCCACCAACACAAGCGCGCCGGCCGCGTGTGCCAGCCGGGTCAATTCGGCCACCGGGTTGATCGTCCCGAGCACGTTCGACACGTACGGGAGGGCTACGAGCCGCGGCCGCCGTTCAAGCGCCCGCCTGAAATCCTCCTCGTCGAGCCGCCCGTCGCGCGTGACCTCGACCATCCGGATCGTAGCCCCCCGCTCCTGACAGAGGATCTGCCAGGGCACGAGGTTCGAGTGATGATCCATCGCGGTGACGACGATCGTGTCGCCGGCGCGCACGTTCGCCCGGCCCCACGCGGACGCCACAAGGTTGATGGCTTCGGTCGTGCCGCGCGTGAAGACCACGCCGTCCGGGGCCCAGGCGTGCACGAACCGCGAGAGCCGTTCGCGCGCCCCTTCGTACGCCTCGGTGGCCCGGACCGCGAGCGCGTAGGCGCCGCGGTGCACGTTGGCGTTGCTGGTGCGGTAGTAGTCGTCCAGCGCGGCGAGTACTCGAGCCGGCTTCTGGGTGGTTGCCGCGTTGTCGATGTAGATGACGCGCCGCGCGCCACCCGCAGCCGCGAGCAGCGGGAAGTCTGCGCGAAGCCGGGCGGCGTCGAGCATCAGCGGGCCTCGCTCGACCCGAGCCGGGCGCGGATCAGCGCATCGCACGCGGCGCGCACGCCCCGATGCTCCATGCGGTCGAGGATCTCGCCGGCGAATCCGTACGTGAGCATCGCGGCCGCGGTTTCCGGGTCGAGCCCCCGGCTCCGGAGATAGTAGACGGCCGTTTCATCGAGCGGCCCGACGGTCGAGCCGTGGGTGCATTTCACGTCGTCGGCGTAGATCTCGAGCTGGGGCTGGCTGTCGGCCCGGGCGTCGTTTGAGAGCAGCAGGTTGTTGTTGGTCTGCTTCGAGTCCGTACGCTGGGCGCCGGGACGAACGATGATGCGGCCGTTGAAGACGCCGTGCGCCTGCTCGCCCAAGAGCCCGTTGAAATACTCGTGGCTCGTGCACGCGGGCGCGGCGTGGTCGATCACCGTGTGGTGGTCCGCGTGCTGGCGGCCGCCGAGGACGTAGAGGCCGTTCAGGATGAGCGCCGCGTCGCGCCCCGCGAGCTCCGTGCGGATGTCGTGTCGGGCGAGCGCCGCGCCGAATGCGAGCGGGTGGAGGCGGAGCGTGGACGACGCCCTCTGGCGAGTCGCCGTCGTGGCGACCTGAAACCCGCGCGTGCTTTCCTGCTGCACACGGTACAACTCAAGCGACGCCGCGGCCCCGACCTCGACTTCGGTCACCGCGTTCGTCCAGCCGACGCCGCCGTCTCCGGCGACGTAGCGCTCGACCACAGTCGCCCGGGCGCCCGCTCCCACGACGATCAGCGCGCGGGGTTGTCGCACCGTCGGTGCGCCGTGGCTGCCTCCGACGAACACGAGCTCGATCGGCGCCTCGAGGCTCACACCGTCGGGCACATGGACGAACGCCCCGTCCCCAAGAAATGCGGTGTTGAGGGCGGTAAACGGACTCGCGTCGTCATGCGCCACCTGGCCCAGGTGCCGGCGCACGAATTCCGGGTCTCGCGCCAGCGCCGCCCGCAGGCTCTCGATCCGCACGCCGTGCGGCGCGCTCGCGGCGCCACCGTCTGCCACGACGAATGTCAGCGCCCCGGGCCCCGCGAGACCCGCCACCGCGGGCGCCGCATGCCCCGCGCGTGCGGGCACGAACGGCGTCTCGGCGATGGCCGCGACGCTCGTGAAGCGCCAGTCCTCTTCCTTCATGGAGGGAAACCCGCGCGCCGCGAAGCGGTCGATCGCCCCGCTGCGAAGCTCCCGCACCCAGGCCGGCCCCTCGGGAGGGGGTGTGGCCCGGAAGAGTTCGAGGTAGCGCGCCCTCGGGTCGGTCGCCTCGGTCACACCGCCGCCTCTTCGCGCAGCCAGTCGTAGCCGCGCTCTTCGAGCTCCAAGGCGAGCTCCCGGCGCCCCGACTTCACGATGCGCCCGGCGGCGAGCACGTGCACCCAGTCGGGCGCGACGTGCGCGAGGATCCGGTGATAGTGCGTGATCAGAAGCGTGGCGTTGTCCGGCCGGCGGAGCTCCACCACGGCCCCGGCGACCGTCTTCAACGCGTCGATGTCGAGCCCCGAATCGGTCTCGTCCAGCACCGCGAGCGCCGGCTCAAGCACCGCGAGCTGCAGAATCTCGTTGCGTTTCTTCTCACCGCCCGAAAAACCTTCGTTCACCGACCGCTGCAGGTAGCTGTCGTCCCAGCCGATCAACTTGACCTTGTCGGCCAGAGCGTCCATGAACTCCACCGGCCCGAGCGGCTCTTCGCCGCGGGCCTGCCGCACGGCGTTCAACGCGGCCCGGAGAAAATACGCGTTCGTGATCCCGCGGATCGCCACCGGATACTGAAACGCGAGAAAGAGCCCCGCCCGCGCGCGTTCCTCGGGCTTGAGCGCGAGCAGATCCTGATCCCGAAACCGCACGCTCCCGGCCGTCACGGCGTACGCGGGGTGCCCGGCCAGCACCTGCGCCAGCGTGCTCTTCCCCGAGCCGTTCGGGCCCATGATCGCGTGCACTTCGCCTGCACGCACCTCGAGATCGATGCCCCGCAGGATCTCCCGGCCCTCGACCTCGGCGTGCAGCCCCCGCACTTGAAGCAGCGGCCCCGTCATCCGACGCTTCCTTCGAGGCTGATCCCGAGCAGGCGCTGCGCCTCGACGGCGAACTCCATCGGCAGCTCCTTGAACACTTCCCGGCAGAAGCCGTTGACGATCATGCTCACGGCGTCCTCGGCCGAGAGCCCCCGCTGCTTGCAGTAGAAAATCTGGTCCTCGCCGATTTTGGACGTTGACGCCTCGTGCTCCATGATCGCCGTGCTGTTGCGGACGTCGATGTAGGGGAACGTGTGCGCGCCGCATTGGTCGCCGATGAGCATCGAATCGCACTGGGAGTAGTTCCGGGCGTGTGACGCACCCTTCAGGATCTTCACGAGGCCCCGGTAGGTGTTCTGGCCGCGTCCGGCCGAGATGCCCTTCGACACGATCGTGGAGCGGGTGTTCCGCCCAAGGTGGATCATCTTCGTGCCGGTGTCGGCCTGCTGGCGGTTGTTCGTCACCGCGACCGAGTAGAACTCGCCCACGGAGTGGTCGCCCTGGAGGATGCACCCCGGATACTTCCAGGTGATCGCCGAGCCGGTCTCGACCTGCGTCCAGGAGATCTTCGAGTTTCGACCGAGGCACTTGCCGCGCTTCGTGACGAAGTTGTAGATGCCCCCGCGACCGGCCTCATCGCCCGGATACCAGTTCTGGATCGTCGAGTACTTGATTTGCGCGTCATCCAGCGCGACGAGCTCGACCACGGCCGCGTGCAGCTGATTCTCGTCGCGCATCGGCGCCGAGCATCCCTCGAGATAGCTCACGTAGCTCCCGGCATCGGCCACAATCAGCGTCCGCTCGAACTGCCCGGTGGAGCTCGCGTTGATCCGGAAATAGGTCGAGAGCTCGAGGGGGCAGCGGACGCCTTTCGGGATATAGGCGAACGAGCCGTCGGTGAACACGGCCGAGTTCAGGGCGGCGAAGAAGTTGTCGTTGTGCGGCACGACGGACCCGAGGTAGGTCCGCACGAGCTCGGGATAGGTCCGGATCGCCTCAGAGATCGAGCAGAAGATCACGCCCTGCTTCGCCAAGGTCTCGCGGAAGGTCGTCGCGACCGACACGCTGTCGAAGACGGCGTCGACCGCGACGCCGGCGAGGCGCTGCTGCTCGGCGAGCGGAATGCCCAGCTTCTCGAACGTTTCGAGCAGCTTCGGGTCAACTTGGTCCAGGCTCTCGACCGTGGCCTTCTGCTTCGGCGCCGAGTAATAGCTGATCGCCTGATAGTCGACCGGTCCGTAGGTGACGTTCGACCAGTGCGGCTCCTTCATGGCGAGCCACTGCCGGAAGGCCCGGAGGCGCCACTCGAGCATCCACGCCGGCTCGCCCTTCTTCTGCGAGATCAGACGAATCACGTCCTCCGACAAACCGGGGGGGACGGCGTCCGACTCGATGTCGGTGACGAACCCGTACTTATACGGTCTGAGGACCTGTGCTTCGATGCCCTGGGTCATGCGGGCTCCACACCGGGCGAAGGGGACGGCCCGGTAAACGTGATCGTATACTCACAGGCGTTGCACCCACTCGCGATATGGGAGCTCCGCTCCACTTGGGCGCCGAGCGCGTGACGGAGGAAGTTCTCCTCAGCCACGCAGACCTCCGGAAATCGCTCCGCCACCGCTCGCATGGCGCAGTTGTGCTCAGCCAACCGAAACCGCCCGGCCGCTTCGCGCCACTCCGCCATATACCCAGCCTCCGTCATCAGCCGGGCGACCAGCTCGAGCCGGCCGCAGGGGTCGGCGTCGGCGAGCTCCGCGCTCCAGCCTGCGATGAGCTCCCGGTAATGCTCCTCGAACAACTCGACCGCCGCCTGGCGGCCGTCCCGCGCCACCACTCGCTCGAGCAAGAGCGTAAGCGCTTCCTCATAACGGCGCGGGAAGAGCGCTTCCCCCCGCGGCGCGAGCCGGTAGGTGTTGGTCGGAGCCCCGACACCGCGCTGCTCCCGCCCGTAGGCGATGAGCCCTTCGGTCTCGAGCTCTTTCAGATGATGCCGGATCGCATTGGCCGACACGTGCAGCCGTTCGGCGAGCTGTTTCGCGGTACAAGGCGCCGCCCGCTTCAGCTCGAGCAGGATAGCGCCCCGAAGTCCTTTGTGGGACGCCAGTTGCGGGGTCTCTTCCGGGGTCACACGGCGAATCCTAAACATCTTATTCGGGATTGTCAACTAAAACACACAAATTGGTGCGAATTCCCAACCACTTGCGGGGCATGATGTTTCAGGCCCCTCTTGGGGAGTTGCACGGCCCGCCCCAAGCCCCGACATTTGCCGCCCATGGCAATACGTCGCGTTCGTCAGTTGGGCGACCCGGTGCTCCGGGCTCGCTGCGAGCGGGTTCTTGATCCGCGATCGGCGTCGATCCGCCTCGTGGCCGACGACCTGCGCGACACGCTTCGAGCCGTCCGCAAACGGCATCGCCTGGGACGGGCACTCGCCGCCCCCCAGATCGGGGCGCCTGTGCGGGTGGTGTTCCTCGAGTCCGAGCGCCAGCGCTGGACCATGGTCAACCCCGAGATCACCGACATCGGGCCCGACGACTTTCTCGTCTGGGACGACTGCTTCTGCTTCCCGAACCTGCTCGTGCGGGTCACCCGGGCCTACCAGGTGACGGTCCACTACTTGGACCTCAAGGCCAAGGAGCACACGCTCGCTCTCGAAGGCCCGATGGCCGAGCTCGTGCAGCACGAGATCGACCACTTGGACGGGATTGTCGCGGTTGACCGGGCAGCGGGCCTCGATCCCTTCGCGTTTCGAGCGGAGTGGGACAAGCTGCACGCGCCGGCCGAACGGCACGGGGTACCGGTTCCCCGCGAGCTGCCCTAGGGAGCACGGCCCAGTTACCTTGGCCGGGTACAGACAGGGGTGCCCTGCCCCGGGTGGGCGGGGCTGAGATCACACCCTTTGAACCTGATCCGGTTCGCACCGGCGAAGGGAGTCAAGATGACCTGCCCCACGCAGATGGCCTCGGCCCGCGCTCGAGTGATCACGCCCGAGATGCGCCGAGTGGCCGAACGCGAGTCGCTCACCCCCGAATTGATCCGCGACGAGGTCGCGCGAGGCCGCCTCGTGATCCCGGCGAACACGGGCCACCTCGCCCAGCGCCTCGACCCGATGGCGATCGGGGCCGTCGCCTCAGTCAAGATCAACGCCAACATCGGCAACTCGGCGGTCGAGTCGAACGTCGACGCCGAGCTCGAAAAGCTCCATCACGCCGTGCACTACGGGGCCGACACGGTCATGGACCTCTCGACCGGCGGCGATATCGATTGCATCCGGACCGCCATCATCGCGGCGTCGCCGGTGCCGATCGGCACGGTGCCCATCTACCAGGCGGTCGCGCGAACCGACCGCATCGAGGAGCTCACTGCCGACGACCTGTTGGACATGATCGAGCACCAGGCCGCCCAGGGCGTGGACTACGTCACCGTGCACTGCGGGCTGCTGCGGGCGCACGTGGCGCTCGCGCTCCAGCGCGTCACGGGGATCGTCTCGCGTGGAGGTTCGCTCCTTGCCTACTGGATGATGCACCACGGGCGCGAGAACCCGCTCTACACCCACTTCGACCGGATTCTCGAGATCGCCCGCCGCTATGACGTGACGCTGTCGCTCGGAGACGGCCTGCGCCCGGGTTCGATCGCCGATGCCACCGACAAGGCACAGCTCGCCGAGCTCGTCACGCTGGGCGAGCTCACCGAGCGCGCCTGGGCCAAGGACGTCCAGGTCATGATCGAGGGCCCGGGGCACATTCCCCTGCACCAGATCGAGGTGAACGTGCGCCTGGAGAAAGAGCTCTGTCACGAGGCGCCCTTCTACACGCTCGGGCCCCTCGTGACCGACGTCGCGCCGGGTTACGACCACATCACGTCCGCGATCGGCGCCGCCATGATCGGCTGGTATGGGGCCGACATGCTGTGCTACGTCACCCGCAAGGAGCACCTCGGCCTGCCGAACGCCGAGGAGGTGCGCGAAGGCGTGATCGCCTACAAGATCGCGGCCCACGCGGCGGACATCGGCCGCCGCCGCCCGGGATCGCGCGACCGAGACGACGCTCTCTCGCGGGCGCGGTTCGCTTTCGATTGGAGGGAGCAGTTCCGCCTCGCCCTCGACCCGGGCCGGGCCGAGGAGCTCCACGACGAGGCGCTGCCCGCCGAGTACTTCAAGTCGGCCGAGTTCTGCGCGATGTGCGGGCCCCGGTTCTGCTCCATGCACATCACACGCGAGATCACAAGAGCGGCCGCGCTCGAGACAGCGGACCCCGCGACGCTCCCCTCCTAGCCACCGGGCTACGCCGTTCGACTCGCTCGCGGGGCGGCGAGCAGCCGGGCCAGGGCGGCAAGCAGCGCGCCCTCCGGGGTGCCTGGGTCGGGAGCCTCGGCCAGCACGAGGGCCAGCCGCCGCCTGAGCAACGGATCCCGCAGCGCCCGGGCGGCGAAGTGGATCGTGAGGGGCACGAACCACGCCGCCTGCCGCGCCCCGGTGCCCGCCCGCGCGACCGCGGCGTATTGCTCAAAGAGCCCGAGCAGAAACGCCCCCTTCGAACGGAACTGGCGGTAGATCGCGCCCTTTGTGAACCCTGCCGCCCGGCCGACCTCGTCGAGCGTCGCGCGCTCCCCCCGCTCCGCGCACACCCGCAGCCCGGCCTCAAGCAACAGGGCGCGTGTTTCTGCGTGCCGGCGGGCGCGGATGATACTCATGGGTATCTAAGATACTGGTGGGTATCGCACGCCGCCAAGATGCGCGCGACGCCTTTGTCCCTCCGCCGGGACTTGACTCGCATCCTCAGCGCTCTAATTTTTCGCTTCAGCCTCGCATCGCACTCGGACTGGGAACCGTAGGCCCTCGTCTAACACGGAGTTGCAATGCCGTACATCATTGCCGAGCCCTGCATCGGCGTGAAGGACCGCTCGTGCGTCGATGTGTGCCCGGTGGACTGCATTTACGAGGGTGAGGACCAACTCTACATCCATCCCGACGAGTGTATCGACTGCGGGGCCTGCGAGCCCGAGTGCCCGGTCACGGCGATCTTCCCCGAGGAGGATGTTCCGGAGAAGTGGAAGACGTTCATCGCGAAGAATCGCGATGTGTTCCAGGGTGAGACGCCTCCCGGGAAGCCACAGCGCAAAGGCAGCTGACGTTAGGGGCCCGATGGGCCCCTTCTCATTTTCACTTCAAGCGGTCCAGGAACTCACTCAGCGCGCGACCCGCGCTGAGCGGCTGCTCCAGCGGCGCCAAGTGCCCCGCGGCCGGCACGACCGCCAACCGGGCCCCGGCGATCGCGGCCGCCATGGATTCGCCCACTGCCACGGGGGACGCCGCGTCCTCAGACCCCACCAGCACGAGGGTGGGCACGCGAATCTCCCCGAGGACCGCAGTCGAGTCCACCCGGTCGCGCATCGCCCGGAGCGCGCCCGCCATGCCCTCTCCTGACCAGCGGCTCACCATCTCCCGGTAGTGCTCGACCACTTCGGGTTGCTCGGCCTGCGTCCTTCCCGCGAGAAGCCGCGGCAGCATCCGTTCCCCCACGGCTCGGACCCCCTGGTCCCGGGCGAGGGCCGCGAGCTCGTCCCGTCCGCGTTTGGCCTCCTCGGTGTCGCCCGCGGGTCGCGTTCCGCACAGCACCACGGCCCGGAGGCGGGCGGCGTGCCGCCGCAGGAGTTCGAAGAGGACGTACCCTCCCATGGATAGCCCGCAGACGACCGCCGACTCGACACCGACCGCATCGAGACACGCGACGACGTCATCGGCATACCGCGCGATCGAGTAGCCGTCACCGGACGATTCGCCGACGCCGCGCAAATCCGGCGCGATCCGCTGCCAGCGCGAGAGCGTCGCGAATTGATGGCGCCACACGGTACGGTCGAGCGGAAACCCGTGCACAAAGAGGATCGCCGGGCCTTCCCCCCGGACTTCGACCGCGAGCTCGCCGCCAGGGACCGCGACGCGTCGCACTTCGGCCCCTCCGGCGCGCGGTGCGCCCAGCACCCGCCCGAGCTCCTCCGGCAGCGGCGTCGGCCGACCCGCGCGGTCCACGCTCACGAAGACGAGCTCCGCCTCGGCGATGAGGATGTCATCCACCACGCGGCGGGCGAATTGGCGGACAGTCCAACTCGTTGTCCCCCGGTGCGTGACGCTCGACTCGACGCGCAGCGCGTCCCCCGGGAACGCGGCCGCGCGGTACTCGACGACCACGCGACGCACGACGGGGGCGATGCCGTTTCGGTGAAACACGTCCATCCCGGGGCCCTGGGCCAGGCTCTCCCAGCGCGCGCGCTCGAGCAGGGAGAGCAGCGCGGCGTGGTTCAAGTGCCCGTACGCATCGCACTCGTACGCATAGACCTTGAGCTCGACCGGCGGCAGTGTGGTCACCTACGCTCTCCCTCGGGCGCCGAGCTGGGCGTGAGAACCCCGACGCCCGGCCATGCGAATGTGTGCCAGAAGACTACCCGGCGGAGTCCCTGGGCTCCGAGCGCCGCGAGCGTTCCGAACGCTTTGGCCCCATAGGTGGGATCGAGAACGAGCCCAAACGCCCCGGCGGTGGCACGCGCCGCCTCGCCCGATGCCGTGGGCACGCCGTACCCCGACCCCAGCGCATCGATCACCATCAGAGGTGCGTCGCTCCCGATCGAAATGCCGTGTCGGTCAAGCAGACGCGCGGTGCGCCGCATCAAGGAGCGTACCCGCCAGCCATTCGCGACCGCGCGCGGCGCCACGCGCGCCGCCACGACGAGCGTCGGCCACCCGAGTGCGCCCATGGCGAGCGCGAGACCGGCGGCCGTGCCGCCGGATCCGAGCGGGACCACGATGGCGTCCGGCGGCGGCATGGACGCGAGTTCGCAGCCGCCGACGAGGTGGCCCACCACACCGCGCGCACTCGCTCCCCCAGCCGGAATCCAGCGCCGGCGACCGAAGGCCCGCGCCGAGACCCACGCCCGCACCACGGCAAGGGGCAGGGTGCCCTGCGACCGTGCGCGCACCACGCAGCGCGCCGCGCATCCCGCCGCGGCGCGGACCGCGACGCTTGCCTCGGTCTCACGCTGAGGGAACTGCGCGAGGACCGCCCCGCTGAAGCGCGCGGCGTGCACCGCCGTCGCGAGACAGTGCGTGGAGCCATCGGCCCCGACCGTGACGAAGACGGTGTCTTTTGGCGCGTGGCCAAACAGGAACTCGAGGCCCCGGACCTTGTTTCCGCCGCCGGCCCGGGCCGAGCAATCCTCGCGCTTCACCCACAGCTGCTCGAGTCCGCTCGCTTGGGCGAGCGCGTCCGCCGGTTCGATCGGGGTGGGCCAGGCTCCGAGCCCACACCACGGGAGCCGCGCGCGTATCTTAGCGACGAGGAGCGACGGATCCGTCACGAGCTCTCCGACCCGCGAGGAGCCATGCAGGTTGCCACCGACTACATCCGCCATGCGGCACGGGCTGCGCGCAAATGCGCGGGCGACCCGCTCGGCGGGGAGCCGCTGCCGCCCGATCCGGAGTTCTTTCGGACGCTCGCCAAGGCCTTAGAAGAGATCGCAGCCGGCCTCGAGCGCCTAGGCACCCGCGAACCATGAGCGGCCGCGCCCAGGTGCGCGGCCTGCCACACGATCGCGCCGCAGTGTGAGCGGCTACCAGTACGTGCGGACGTCGGCCGCCCTGGACGACGTCATGACGACGCTCGCTCTGGACGGCGCGGTCGCCGTCGACACCGAAGCGGCCAGCTTCCACCGCTATCGCGACCGCATCTACCTCATCCAATTGTCCAATCGCTCCCTCACCGCCATCGTCGACCCCCTCGCGCTCGAGACGCTCGCGCCCCTCGGCGCGCTCCTCGCGGAGCCGCGAGTGGAAAAGGTGTTCCACGACGCCGATTACGACCTGCGCGTGCTCGACCGGGACTACGGCTTTCGGGCCGCGAACCTGTTCGACACCCGGGTCGCGGCCCAGCTCGCGGGCGAGCCGGCGCTCGGACTCGCCGCCCTGCTCGAGAAATACGCCGGCGTCCGCCTGGCCAAGGAATTCCAGAAAGCCGACTGGTCGCGTCGGCCGCTGACCGACGCAATGCTCGAGTACGC
The DNA here is from genome assembly GCA_035604455.1 of Gemmatimonadales bacterium. GTDB lineage: Bacteria > Gemmatimonadota > Gemmatimonadetes > Gemmatimonadales > GWC2-71-9 > AG25. Next base: position 48,239 of record DATNIM010000042.1, on the reverse strand, counting down.
GGCCGACGACACCCGTCATCTGCTCGGGCTGCGCGATCGGCTGAGCGCGCGTCTGGAGGAGCTCGGCCGCCTCTCCTGGGCGGCGGAGGAATTCCGCCGGCTCGAGGGGCTGCGCTGGAACGCGGCGTCGGACGGTCCCGACGCCTACCTGCGCGTGAAGGGCGCCCGCGCGCTCGCGGACCGCCAGCGGGCCGCGCTTGGGATCCTGTACGACTGGCGCGAGCGCGTCGCCGCGGAGCAGGATCGCGCGAAGTTTCGCGTCGTCGGCAACGACGTCCTCGTCGCCGTCAGCCGGGCGTTGCCGCAGACCGTCGCGGCGCTCGTCGGGACGCCGGGCGTCCCGGCCTCCCTCGCCGAGCGCTACCAGGCCCCGTTCCTCGATGCCGTGAGCCAAGCGCTGGCCCTCCCCGAGGCCGCGCTCCCGCGGTTCGAGCGGCCCAAGGCCTTCCCTCGCGACGCCGCATTCGAGGCCCGGGTCGAACGGCTGAAGAACGCCCGCAACGAGGTCGCCCGGGCCCTCGGGCTCGATCCGGGGGTCTTGTGTTCTCGCGGAATCCTGGAGGCGGTCGCGCGCGCCATGCCCGCCGACCCTGCTGCGCTCGCCGCTATCCCCGAGCTCAGGCGCTGGCAGGTGAGCGTGCTCGGCCCCACCTTGCTCGCGGCGCTCGCCTAGAACCCCATCAGCGCGCGCACCTTCGGGTCGATGCGCTCCGGCGTCCAGTAGGGCTCCCAGACGATGGCGATCGCCACGTCGCGGACGCCCGCGAGCTGGCGGAGCACGCGGTCGGCTTCGTGCGTAATCTCGGGCCCCGCCGGGCAGCCCGGCGATGTCAGCGTCATCTCGACCCGCACGGCGCCGTCTTCCACCTCCACGTCGTACACGAGCCCAAGGTCGATGACGTTCAAGTCGAGCTCGGGATCCTTCACCAGGCGCAGCGCGGCCCGGACGACGTCTGGTGTCAACGATTCAGCGCTCATGGTCCGTCTCCTTCTCCTTGCTCGGTCAGCGCGCCGCGGTCGGCACAAGACAGTGCCGCCGTCGCGCCACCCATGCGTATGCCCGCCGCGCCAAGGGACGCACCCCCGGGATGGCGAAGATCACCGCGCAAAAGCGCAGACCGGGCAAGAACCGGCAGATCTCCGCCACGGCGTCCGCGCCTGCAAACACCCGCCCATCCGGCAGCACGAGGTGCATCTCGGCCGCCACCGCGGGCTCCGCAAGGCCGAGCTCGGCCACGCGGTCTGATTGCTGGAAGGGCACAAGCGCCAGCGTTCCGGCTCGGTCCCAACGCGACACAAGATCTATCGTGTCCCGGCAGAACCCGCAGGACCCATCGAAGACGATCGTCGGGCGATCAGGAGCCATCGGACGCTTGGGCAGCGGCGTCTGCCACCTTGCCGCGCACTTCCTTTAGTCGAGTAAAGGGGCGGCGCGTCCGGGGCGCGAACGCGCGATTCGTCAGCAGCACCACGAACAGGTCGCGGTCGGGATCGATCCACAGCGAGGTCCCGGTCCAGCCCGTGTGGCCGATCGAACGCGGCCCGAACCGGGTGCCCGCGCTCGACACCGTCTCGCCCGTCGGCACGGCCTGCCACCCGAGCGCGCGGCGCTCGGTTTTGGTTCCCGCCACGGGCGTCGCTGCCGTCGTAAACTCCTCGAGCGTCGCGCGCCGCACGAGGGGATGCCCGTCCGCGGTGGTGCCGCCACGCAGGATGAACTGGGCGAAGCGCGCGACGTCCGCGCCCGTCGAAAAGAGCCCCGCATGCCCGGCCACGCCCCCGAGCCGCACCGCGTTCTGGTCGTTCACCACCCCCGCAACCGGGTGACCGTGCCACTCGCCCGTCGGCGCGATCTCGCGCCGTAGGGCCGCAGGCGGGCGGAAGAGCGTGTGATCAAGCGCGAGCGGACCGCACACCTCCCGTGCCACGAACCGGTCGAGCGGCTCTCCGCTCACGTGCTGAACGATCTCGCCCAGCAGGATTCCATTCAAGTCGCTGTAGACGACCCGGCTTCCGGGTGGAACGACGGGCGTCGCCTCGTGCACGCGGCGGAGGGCCGCCGCGCTGTCCGGTTCCCGGAACAACGGCAGCGTGGGTTTGAGTCCCGAGGTGTGCGTCAAGAGCTCGCGCACGGTGATCGCGGCGGTGCCGGGAGCGCCGAACGCCGGGACGTAGGTCACAACCGGAGCGTCGAGACGCACCAGGCCGCGGTCGACGAGGAGCATCACGGCCGTGGTCGTGGCCAACACCTTCGTCAGGGACGCAAGGTCCCACAACGTGCTGTCCGGGTCCGGAACAGGGCTCGTCTTCGCCCAGGTGAGATGGCCGTAGCCCCGCTCGAAGAGCAGCGAGTCTCGTCGCCCGATCACGAGCACGGCCCCGGGGAATACCCCCTCGGCGATGCCCGCGGTGACGAGGGGGTCGAACGTCGCCCCTTTGAAGGCCGCCGAACCAACGGGCGTCGCCAACCCGACCTGCAGCGCGACGAGAAGCCCTAACATGAAGCGGCTGCTCAAACGGATTGGACGGGTGGGGGTGGCACGGGCAGGCGTCCCATTCCTTATATAAGCCGGCAGCCTCAAGCCTACCGCACGGATCCGGGCGCCAGCTGGTAGAGCAGCATGGCCGTACGAATGTCGCGTGGTGAAAGATCGCGCGCGCGGGTCTTCGCGAACATGATGTCCGTCGAGTCCGTGGAGTGGTCGAGCCCGATCAGGTGCCCGATCTCGTGCAGCGCGACCACCCGGACGTCGTCGGGCGAGAGCGGCCGCCCCCCCGGATCGAACGTGGCGATCGTGATCAACGCCCGCTGAATCCGGCCTTCGTTGTCCCAGGCAAGGTCGGTCTGTCCCGTGCGCTCGATGTTGAACCGCTCCTTCCAATGCACGGCCACTTCCGCATGGTCCGAGTCGGCGTCGAGATCGAAGCGCACCGGCACGCCCGCGTCCTGCCAGCGCTCGAAGGCGGTCCGGACCGACCCGAGGAACGCCGGCCGAAAGTTCTCGACGGAGTCCTGCCCGAGATACACGCGCACCGGCGTCGTGCTGCGGTCGTCCCAGCGGTGGAGCGCCGAGTCCGTGCTTTCCGCGACGATCTCGTCCAGGTAGGTGTAGCCCACACTCGCGCGCAGGCGTCGCCTGATGTCCGAGCGCGCGAGCTGGTCGATGTAGCTGAGCTCGGTCGCCGCGGGCAGGACCGTCTGCGGCGTCGCCGTCGGTGTCGTCGGGAGAGGGGCGGTGGTGGGCGCGGCGACCTCTGACGCGGCCCTCGTCGCGGCCGACACCGGATGCGCGGCCGTGTTGTGCCGCACAACGTGGCCGGCGACCGCGCTGATCGAGTCCTTCAGAATCCAGCCCGCGAGGAATACCGCGACACCGACGGTGAGCGCCGAGAGTCTGCGATCGCTCATGGGCGGAATATGGCCACCGCCCGTACGCGGCCGCTAGCGTCGCCCCGAGGGCGCTTCTATCATTGGGGCCCGCTCATGCACGGACGGTAGGTGATCACGTTACCCGCGAAACCCCTGGTGCGCTGGCGCGCCTGGGTGATCGCGGCGTGGGCGGCGCTCGCTGTCTTCTTTGCTCCGCGCGCGGCGCGTGTACAGCGCGTGCTCGACATCCGCGGCACCTCCCTCCAGATCACCGAGTCCGGGCGCTCCGCCGCGCTCGTTCAGTCGGCGTTTCCCCACCCGTTCGCCGAGTATCTCGCCATCGTCGTCGAAGGGCCCGTCCCGACCACGACACACCGTTTCCGCGTCGTGCTCGACTCGATCCGGACGGCCGCCGCCGGGCGCCCCTACATCAGCCAGGTCGTCGACATCGCGAGCCTCGTGGACTCGGGGTTCCTCACCCGCGACCGCTACGCGACCATGCTCGTCGCGTCGCTCAGCCCGACGCGACCCGACGATGGCACCGGGAGTTTGATCGTCAACCTGCGGTCCACGCTTGCGAACGTGCTCGCGCGGGTGCCGGGCGCCCGGAGCTTTGACGCCAAGGTCACGGGCGACGCCGCCTTGGACTACGACGCGCGCACCATCAGCGCGGAAGACACCTCGCAAAGCGAGGCCCGCGTCTTGCCGCTCACGCTCATCGTGCTCGTCGTCGCCTTCGGGGCACTCGTCGCGGCGATGCTCCCGATCATCGTCGGCGTGCTCGCAATCACGATCGCGCTCGGACTCGTCACGATCGCCGCGCGCTTCCAGGTCATGTCGGTCTTCGTCCTGAACATCACGACGATGGTGGGACTAGGCGTGGGGATCGATTATTCCCTGCTCGTGGTGACCCGGTTTCGGGAAGAGCTGAACCGGGGTCTCGCCCCGGTCGACGCCGCGGTGCGCACCATCGAGACCGCGGGGTCCGCGGTGGTGACGTCCGGGCTGACCGTCATGGTGGGGTTCCTGAGCCTCTGCCTCACGACCCCGATGACCGATACGCGCTCGGTCGGCACCGGAGGACTGCTGGTCGTCGCCGTGGCCGTGCTCCTCGCGACGACCTTTCTGCCCGCGCTTCTCGCGTTCATCGGACGGGGGATCGACCGGCCCAAGTGGCTCGCTCGCCCGCTGGCCCGCTTCCATACGCCCACCGGATGGGAGCGGTGGGCGCGCTGGCTCGGTCACCGCCCGTGGCGCGCGGTGGCCCTGGGGGGCGGAGCGATCGCTTTGTTCACCTCCCCCATCGTCGCGATCCGGCTCGGCATCCCGAGCCACAACTGGTTCCCCCCGCAGTCAGAATCGGCCCAGGGGCTCGCCGCGCTCCGCGACATGGGCGCGAGCGGGATCGTGACGCCGATCCGGGTCGTGATCCGCTTCCCGGAGGGGGAATCGGCGCTCTCGCCGCGACGCCTCGCCGGACTCAAGCTCCTCACCGACACCATTGCGCGAAACCCGCGCGTCAAGCTCGCCCGCGGCGTCGCGAGCGTCCATCCGGACATGTCCCGCCTACAGCTCGCCATCTACTACAGTGATCCGGCCGCCGCGCGTGCCGCGAATACCCGGTTCTTCGACGCCTACCTGAGCACCGACAACCGGACGACGCTCATCGACGTGATCCCGGGGGACAGCGTGTCGTTTTTGGGGATGATGGACGTGGTGCGCGGGATACGCGGCGCAATCCGCCGGGGGCTCCGGGGGCTCGACGGAGCCGAGGTCGCCGTCGGCGGGTTTCCGGCCGGCAGTCTCGATGCCCAGGAAACCCTCCTCCGCCAACTCCCGCGAACCGTGGGCTTCATCCTCGCCATCACCGCCGTGATGCTGTTCGCCGCGTTCCGCTCGCTCCTCGTCCCCCTCAAGGCGGTGCTCCTGAATTGCCTCTCGGTCGGCGCGGCCTTCGGCCTCACGGTGCTCGTGTTCCAACACGGCTACGGCGGGCAGATCTTCGGACTCGAGGGGCCGACGGACGCGATCTGGGGGGTGGCTCCGGTGCTCGTCTTCGCGGTCGTCTTCGGGCTGTCGATGGACTACGAGGTCTTCCTGCTGACGCGGGTGAAGGAAGTGTTCGACAAGACGGGCCGCAACGACCATGCGACCATGGAAGGCCTGTCCGCCACCGCGTCCACCATCACGAGCGCGGCGCTCATCATGATCCTCGTCTTCGGCGCGTTCGCCTTCGCGCGGGTGCTCGCCGTACAGTTGATCGGATTCGGGCTCGCGACCGCGGTGCTGCTCGACGCCACGCTAATCCGCATGGTGCTCGTGCCCGCGATCATGCACATCGCCGGCCGGTGGAACTGGTGGCCCGGGGTCAGAGCGCCGATGCCGGAGCGGGAGACGACGGTGTAGGGACGAGCCGCCCGAGCCGCGCGCCCCAGACGTCCCAGTGCCAGGCCGGCACCCGGGTGCCTGTTCGGGGGTCCTTCAAGGCCTTGTACTGAAGGGCCGCCGCGTTGAAACCGAGCGCCTCCCCGAGCGCGAGGAGCCCCTCGCGATCCGCGCTCACGAGGTGGACCATCGGCTCGCCCTCGTGCCGGTGCCGGTGCAGCCAGATCCCGCCGTCCAGCGCGAAGCACATCCCGTCGCGCCGCCGGGTGAATTCCCGATAGGCACCCGTCAGGAGCAGGAGATGCTGCCCTCCACCGTCGCGCTCCCCACCGCGGACGCGCTGCCCGAGAACAGGTAGCACTTCTGGTAGGTATTGGCGCTCGCGGCCGTGGCGGACCAGCCGACCGCCGTGGCCTCGTTGACCGTGAGCGTGACGCCGGACGTCGGCGTCAGATTGTTCATCGCCGCGAGGCTCAAGGTGTAGTGCGCGCTGTCGTTGAAGAACGCTTCTTCACCGATCGCGAGGTTGCGCAAGTCGGACTTCATGGCGGCGAGGTAGGCCTGTTCGCGGGTGTTCGAGTATTTGAGCATCGCGAAGGCCGCGAGGATGCCCATGACCACGACGACTACGAGGATCTCGATCAGGGTGAACCCGCGTCGCATCATGCCTCCCTTTCTTCAATATCGAACCACGGCCCAAGCGGCCGCAACCAGCTACGCCTTCGCATCGACCCAGTTTGGACCCGAACCGACACTCACCACGAGCGGCACCCGCAGAGCCGCGGCGCTCTCCATGTGGTGTCGCACGAGCGCGGTCGCGCGCGCAACCGCGTCCGTCCCCACTTCGAACACGAGCTCGTCATGGACCTGCAGCACCATGCGCGCCTCAACGCCCTCCCGGGCGAGCGCCTCGTCGATGCGGATCATGGCGATCTTGATGAGGTCGGCGGCCGAGCCCTGGAGCGGCGAGTTCGTCGCGGTTCGCTCGCCGAACGCCCGGACGCTCGCGTTGCGGTCGCGCAACTCGGGGATGTAGCGGCGCCGGCCGAAGAGCGTCTCCACATAGCCGCGTTCCCGCGCCGCGGCGACGGTGCGGTCGAGCCACGTCCGCACCCCGGCGAAGCGCGCGAAGTACTGCTCGATGAACCGGCGGGCGTCCTCGAGCGTGATCCCGAGCTGGCGGGAGAGCGCCAGCGGTCCTTGGCCGTAGATCGTGCCGAAGTTAATGGTCTTGGCCCGGGCGCGCATCTCCGGCGTCACGGCGTCCTGCGGGACGCCGAAAATGAGCGCGGCGGTCTGGCGGTGGATGTCGCCGCCCTCGGTGAAGGCCGTCACGAACGCCGGGTCGCCCGAGAGATGCGCGAGCAGGCGGAGCTCGATCTGCGAGTAGTCGGCCGTCAGGAGAACGCCGCCCGCGGGCGCCACGAAGGCACGCCGGATGGCCTCGCCACGCGGCGTGCGGATCGGGATGTTCTGGAGGTTCGGCTCCGAGCTCGACAGCCGCCCGGTCGCCGCGCCGGTCTGGTTGAAGCTCGTGTGGATCCGGCCGGTCGCGGGGTTCACGTACCCGGGCAAGGCGTCCACGTAGGTGGACTTGAGCTTCGAGAGCTCGCGGTACTCGATGAGCAGCCGCGGCACGTCGTGGCCCATGCCGGCGAGCCGCTCGAGCACCTCGAAGTCGGTCGAGGGACCGGTCTTCGTGCGCTTGAGCGCGGGGAGCCCGAGCTTCTCGAACAGGATGGTCCGGAGCTGCGGCGTGGAGTTGAGGTTGAACGCCACACCGGCCGCCCGGTAAATCGTCGCTTCGAGGTCGACCAGCTCCTTTGCGAACGCCCGCGAGATCTCGGCCAGTCGATCCCGATCGACGAGCACGCCGTGCCACTCCATCCCCACGAGCACCCGGACGAGCGGCATCTCGATCGTCCGCAGCAAGCCCTCCAGGTCGTGCGCTTGAAGCTCCGTGGCGAACGCCGCGCGGAGCAACAACACGGTCTCCGAGTCGCCGCAGCAGTACCGTGCGGCGTCGGCGGGCGCCACGGCCGCGAACGGGCGCTCCGCACGGCCCCGGCCGACGACGTCTGCGTAGCTCGACAGCGTGATGCCCAGCTGCTCGCGCGCGAGCTCGTCCAGCGCATGGGAGCGCCGACCGGGATCGAGGAGGAAGCCCGCAAGCATCGAGTCATAGACCACGCCGCCCAGCTCGACGCCCGCCCGGCGCAGCACGAGCCAGTCGTACTTGATGTTGTGGCCCGCCTTGGGCACGCCCGGGTCACCGAGCAGGGCGCGCAACGGCTCGAGCTCCTCGCTCGTGACGGGCGGCAGGTTTCGGGGCGTGACCTCCCCCAGCTCACCCGGGGCCCGGTGGGCGAACGGCAGGTACCACGATCGGTCACGGCCGACGGCGAGCGACAGACCCACGAGCTCGGCCCGCATCGGATCGAGCGACGAGGTCTCCGTGTCGAGTGCCACGATCGGGGCGCTCCGGCATGCGGCGATCGCGGCGCCGAGGGCAGCCGGATCGTCCAGCACCGTGGCCGCAGCGCCGGGGACGGCCCTTGAGTCCAAGACGGCGACCCGGGGGAGCGGCGCGAGCGGCTCGGGGGCGGGCGCGGGCGCCAGCGAGGCCACCTTGGGCAGGAGCGAGCGAAACTCGAGTTCGTTGAGGAGCGCCGTGAGACGCTCGGTGTCCGGGGCCCGGACCCGCAGCGTGTCCAGATCGAGTCCTACCGGGGCGTCGAGCCGGATCGTCACCAGGTCCCGGGACAGCCGGGCGAGCTCCGTGTCTCGCACCACGGCTTCGCGCGCCCGTTTGCCCGGAATCTCGGCCGCGTGGGCGAGCACCGTGTCCAGGGTGCCGTATTGGGCCAGGAGCTCGAGTGCCGTCTTTTCGCCGACGCCGCGAACGCCGGGCACGTTGTCCGAGCTGTCGCCGACCAGGGCCAGGAAGTCGATCACCTGAGCCGGGGGCACGCCGAAACGCTCCCGCGCGTTCGTCTCGTCCACCGAGTGCTCTTCGACCGCGGCCGGACCGCCGCGCCCGGGGTTGAGCAGCGAGATGCCGGGACCCACGAGCTGGTAGAAGTCCTTGTCGCCCGAGACGATGACCACGCGCAGTCCCCGCGCGACGGCCGCCGTGGCCAGGGTCCCGATCACGTCGTCGGCCTCGTAGCCGTCAATTCCAAGCACCGGGACCCGAAACGCCGCGAGCAGCGCCTCGATGCGTTCGACCGAGTGCGCGAATTCCTGCGCCAGCTCTTTGTCCAGCTTCTCGCGAGTCGCCTTGTAGGCGGGGTAGCGTTCCACCCGAAACGACACACCCCGGTCCTGCACCCAGCCGAGATAGTCGGGGGTGTGCTGGGACAGGAGCCGGATCAGGAAGTTCGTGACACCCCAGGCCGCCGAGGTGTTCTCGCCCCGGCTCGTCGTGAGGGGACGAGCGATGAGGGCGAAGAAGGCGCGATAGATGAGGGCGTACCCGTCGACCAGAAACAGCACGGGGGAGGCCATGGGCGCAAAGATAACAGCCCGTAAACAGCGACCCCGCCCGAACCGAGGGCGGGGCGGAGCGAACGGACGGAACTCCCGCTACACGCGCATGACGTTCGCCGCGTGGAGCCCTTTGTCGCCGTTCTTCACCTCGAACTCAACGACCTGTCCCTCGGCGAGCGTCTTGAACCCGTCCATCTGGATCGCCGAGAAATGGACGAACACGTCCTCGCCGCCGTCCTGCTCGATGAAGCCGTATCCCTTGGCGTCGTTGAACCACTTCACCTTTCCCTTGGCCATCCGAGTTGCCCTCCACCGTAGTCCATGCGGGGCGCATCACACGAACCCGGCATCGTGCCGGGGCGGTTAGATTTGCGCCCCCTCTAGAGGGTTGTCAAGCAGTCGCGCGCGACGCGGCCACAAGCCGTAACCTCCACGTGATCAATCGGTTGTGGCCGCGTACAACGCGCGGTAGATGGTCCAGTTGCGCAGCACCGCGCGGGTGTAGCCGCGGGTCTCTTCATAGGGGATGAGCTCGATGAAGTGATCGGGGTCCTGTGCGTCGGGGCGAGCGAGCCAGCGCTCGACTGGCGGCGCCCCGGCGTCGTAGGCCGCGACGGCGGCGTCCACGCGCCCTCCGAACCGGCGGAGCAGGCTCGCGAGGTGGGCCGCGCCCAAGTGGAGGTTCAAATCGGGGACCGTGATCCACGCGGGCTCGAAGGGGATGTCGAGCGCCCGCGCCGTCGCCGCGGCGGTCGAGGGCAGGAGTTGGGCCAGCCCGCGGGCGCCGGCGGTCGAGCGCGCCTCGGGGTTGAAGACGCTTTCCTGACGCACGAGGGCCGCGAGCAACAGCGGGTCCAGGCCGAACTCGCGTGCCTCGGCTTCGAGGGCGGTGCGGTTTGGCCACGGGAAGATCGCGCCGAGCACGCGCGGGTCGCCCGGCGCGCGCTGCGCCGCGAGCCATGCGAGTCGCACGGCGGCGGGTCCCCACCCGCGAGCCGCGAGCCCCGTGCTCCACACGAGCAGTGCGTCGGCGTCGGCCGGCGGGTCGCTCACCAAAGTCTCCACTTCGAGAGCGGCCTCGGAATCCAGGCCCGCGAGCGCAAGCGTGTCGAGGGTGGCGAGGCCTGAGTTGGCGCCGGCAGGCGGCGTCAGGGATCCGGGTGTGACGTGGAGCGCCGGCAGGCCGGCCGCCGACCGCGCGCGGAGGCCGTAGTAGCCGAGCGAGTCGTCGCGGGCGAGCGCGCTCCACAGGTCCCGCGCGGCGACGCTGTCGCCCCGACCGACGGCGAGACGGCCGAGCCAGTAGCGCGCGGCCTGTCGCTGGGGCCCTGGGGCCGCCACCTCTTGCTCATAGAGGGCGACCGCGCTATCGGGCCGGCCGCGGCGAACCGCCTCAGCCGCGAGTCGAAACCGCGCGCGCGAGGCGCGAAGATCCGTCGGATAGCGAGTGACGAGGTCGCCGAAGGAGCGCCGTGCGGCCGTCCAGTCACCTTGCTCAACCGCCGTCTCGCCGACCAGGAAGAGCGCGGCGGGCGCGGCCGTGTCCGCGGGGTAGCGCGAGGCGAAGGCCGCCAATTCAGCGGTCGCAGCGGGATCGCGCAGCCGGAGCAGGGCGCGGGCGCGCGCGTATAACGCCGCGGGCGCCACGGTCGAGTCGGCTGCGGCCGCGGCATAGGCGCGGATTCCCGCGCGCGCCCGGCCCGTCGCCACGCACAGGTCACCGAGCAGCTCGCGCGTGGCGCCGCTTGAGTCTCCACCCAGGACGGCCCGCTCGACTTCACGCAGGCCGTCGCTCGGCGCCCCGTGGCCCTTGAGCGCGCGCGCGAGGGCAACCCGCTCGGCGGCCGTGCGCGGCGGCAGACGGGCCAGCGCCCAGCCCGCCGCCACGTCCGCGGGGTCGCTCTCGGGCGCGTGGGCCATGATCCCATAGATCGCCTCCCGGGCGACCGTCGAGTCCCCGGTCGCGAGGGCCAATTCCCCGACGTCGAGCGGTCGGCCCGCCGCGGCGAACGCGGGGATCGCGAGCGCCGTGTCCCCCGCCGCGAGGAGCGCTTCGGCGCGCGCCACCGGCACGGCCCGCGCGGCGGCGGCCTTCAACCCGGCGAGTAACGCGAACGCGCGGGTCGTGTCGCCCGTCACCCTGGCCTCTCGCACCCTGAGCCAGTCCCCGATGCCCGTCAGTCCGCGGGCCGCCGCGTAGGCCCGGGCCGCGGAATCACGCGCGCCGAGCGCCTCGAATGCAGCCCCGACCCGCACTGCGAGCAACCAAGCGACGGGGGGACGCGCAGCGCGGCGAGCGGCTTCGAGGTCCGAGACGGCAGCGTCCCATAACCCGAGCGCGGCCTCGGCCTCACCGAGCACCGCCCGTCCCGCACCCTCGTCCGCGTCGAGCCACGACCGACCGCTCAAGAGCGCCCGAGCCCGTTCGTACTGGTGAGCGGCGAAGGCCCCGGCCGCTTCGGCCATGACCATACGCGGTTCTGTATCGCTCGCGCCGCGCCCGTCAGCGAGCTCGGCCGCATGCCAAGGGCGTCCGGCCTCGCGCAGGTCGTCGATGCTACGGGCGATGTCGGGAGGGTCCTGGGCGCGCGCGGTGTGAACGAGCGCGACCGAAAGCAGCGCCAGGCGGGCCGCACGTCGGCCGCGCTCAGTCCAAGTGGTAGAGGGCACGTCGCTTGCTCATTCTCCGCGAGGGGGATTAGTTTCGCGCATTCCCGTGCCCCCCGACGACCTGACGGGCCGCTCCCTCGCAGGGTACCGCCTCGAGCAACGCATTGGAGAGGGTGGTACGGCCGTCGTCTACCGCGCCCAGCACCCCGATCACGGGGGTTGTGCGCTCAAAGTATTGCGCGCCAAACTCAAGGGCGACCCCGCCGCGGTGAAACGCTTCCTCCGCGAGGCCGAATACGGTGCTCGGGTGCGGGACCAGCGCGTCGCGCGAATCTACGACTACGGACAGGCCGATGGTGAGCATTATCTCGCCATGGAATGGGCGGCGGGAGAGCCCTTGGCGGCCGCGATCGAGCGCACGGGACCCTTGGCGCCCCAGGCCGCAGCCGCGGTCATCGAACAGATCGCGGGCGCCATCACGGCGGCGCACACCGCGGGCATCGTCCATCGGGACTTGAAGCCCGAGAATATCATGTACGACGCGGTCACTGGAAACTGCAAGCTCCTCGACTTCGGGATCGCGCGCAACGCCGACGACCCGACCGAGGAGCGCCTCACCCGCACCGGTTACTTCGTTGGGAGCCTCGAGTACGTGGCCCCGGAAGCGCTCGGCGGCGAGCTCGTAGACGCCCGCGCAGACATCTACAGTCTCGCCACGATCACCTACTATCTCCTGAGCGGCTCACGACCGTTCGCCGCGAGAACGACGCAGGAGCTGTTCCGCCGCGTGCTCACCGAGGCCCCGATGCCCCTCAGCCGCGCCCTGATTGGTCGAAGCGTCTCCGCCGCACTGGAGCGGGCCATCATGCAGGGCCTCTCCCGCGACCCCGCGGCGCGGCAGCCCTCGGTCGCTGCCTTCGCCGCCGACGTGAGCGCCGGAGCTCAGGCTGCCACCCCAGAGCGGCAGGGCAGCCTCCTCGGGACACTGAACCGGCTTGTTGGGCGCAGGCCGCAAGCTTGAGATGAGATTAAACGTAGTAGCATTTGCTACTACTATAATATCGCTACAGGTGTGAGCCGCACCCCGACCGTAGACCAGCTCCGGACCCTGCTCCTCGCTCGATCCGTGCGTCGCGGGGATTTCGTGCTCGCATCCGGTCGTCGCTCAACCTTTTATATCGACGCCCGCCTGACCACGATGTCGGGAGAAGGACTCACCCTAGTGGGGACCCTCGGTTTCGAGCGTCTCGCCGAGCGCGCCTGGCACCCGCGCCTCATCGGGGGCCTGACGCTCGGCGCCGATCCCGTCGCCTACGCCATCGCCGCTACGGCCTACGCGCGCGGTGTGGTGCTGGACGCCTTCACCGTGCGCAAGGCGCCAAAGGATCACGGCACGGGAAAGCGCATTGAGGGGGTCGTGGTCGGCGACACCCCAGTCGTGGTGGTCGAGGACGTGATCACCACGGGCCACTCCGCCCTCGAGGCGATACACGCGGTCGAGGCCGAAGGGGGGCGGGTGCTCGGGGTGCTCGCCGTGGTCGACCGGGAAGAAGGGGGCCGGGATGCCTTGGAGGCCGCCGGTTACCCGACGGATGCCCTCGTCACGGCGGCCGATCTCGGGCTCCGGTAGGCTGCTTGTTCCGAGACGCACGCGATAGGATCCTTTGATCGTGCCGCCATCAGCTACCACCCCCGTCCCGGGCACCACCGGTACCGTCGCCCGCGCCAGGCGCTCGCTCGCGTCCTGGATGCGCGGGTGGGGTGACGACGCGGCCGACGTCGAACATCGCCTGCGGGACGCACAGGCCATCCGGCGCGCGCGAGGCCGGCGCTGGGCGCTGACGTCGGGCATCCTCGTGCTCGGCGTGCTGGGCTGGTTGAGCGGGGCCGTGCGCACGCACCCCCGCACGATGGTCCTCGTGACCGGGAGCGCCGCGATCCTGAACGCGCTGGCCGGGATCGTGGACGAGCGCGGCTGGTATCGGTGGTGGCTGGTGTACGTGCTGGCGCTGTTTGACGCCGTGCTCGTCGGCGTCCTCGTCGTATGGTACGGCCACGGCGGTCTTGTCGCCGCCTTCCTCATCGCCGTACTGCCGTACGCGTTCGATCAGGGCGAGGCGGTCGGTGACTTTCTCGTACTGATGTCGGCCCTCCTGTATCTCGGCGCGAGCCGCTGGCACGCGGCGCTCTACGGGGGCGCGGGCCTCGATACCGTGACCTACCTCGAGACCGTGGTCTTCATCGCCGTGGCGATGGCGCTGAAGCGGATTCCTGCGACCTTGATCCAGCGGATCCGCCACACCCGCAGCGTGATGGGCGTGGCCGAGCAAGGCCAGCTCGCGGTCCGCGCGCCTGCCCTTGAGGCGGACGAGCTCGGGTTTCTCGAACGCAGCTTCAACCGCATGCTCGAGGAGATCGGAGCGACGATCTCGACCGTGCAGCGGGAAGCGGATGAAGTCGCCGCCTTCGCGGAAGAGCTGGCCGCCGCCGCGGAAGAGCTGCACGCCACGTCGGACGTGGTCACGGGTACGGCGCAGCATCTCGCGACCGACCTCACGGCCCAGCGCGGCATGGTCGACGGGGCTCGCGTGGAGAGCGCCAAGGCTGCCGACCAGGCGGAGGCTCTGCGCGTGCGCGCGGAGCTGATGCAGGTGGACGCGAGCCGCCTCGTAAGCACGGCCGAGCGGGGACGGGAACGCGTCGCCCGGGCGTCCCAGACGCTCCGCGTCGTGGGGGACGAAGTGCGCGCGACCGCGGGCACGGTCGGCGCCTTGTCCGGAATGTCGGAGCGGATCGGCGGGTTTGCACAGACGATCGCCCGCATCGCCCGGCAGACCCACCTGCTCGCGCTGAACGCGGCGATCGAGGCCGCCCGGGCCGAAGAGCACGGTGAGGGGTTCGCCGTCGTGGCCGATGAAGTGCGGTCGCTCGCGGCGGAGGCGGGACAGTCGGCCCGCGACGTGGCCGAGCTCGTGGCCGACCTGCGGGTGGGCATCGACGCTGCGGCGCGCGCCATGCAATCGGGCGAGACGCAGGTGCGCGATATCGGCGGCGTGGCGGCCGAGGCAGACGCGGCGCTCCAGGAGCTTCATCAGGGGGTGCAGCTGATCGGCGACCTCGTGAACGCCACGGCTGACGTCTCCCGGAGCCAGGCGCGCCGGCTCAAGGAGCTCGCGCAGGCGCTCCAACAAGTCGCAGGGATCGCCGCGACGTCCTCCGAGAGCGCGAACGGGGCCGCCTCCGCTACCGCCACGCAGATCTCCGCTATGGGTGACCTCACGGCCACCTCCCAGCAGCTCGCGCAGCTCGCCGAGCGGTTGCGCGGCGGTATCGCCCGGTTCTCGGTGCTGTCCCGCGCGGCGCCGCCCGACCGCGCGGCGGCCGACTAGTCCCCGGCCCGGGAGGTGCTCGGCGCTGTCGATCCGTCTGTTCGGTGAGGCGTGAGCGGATGAAACGCGAGCAGAGCCTCCCGGTACGGGAGGATGAGTTCGGCCACGAACCGGCCGACCGCGAGCTCGAACGGCACGCCGGCGCGGAACCCGGCCGCCGTCAAACCGAAACGCGCCTTCACGTGGCGGCCGAAGCTTTGTGGGGACGAGTAGTCGAGGCGATACGCGACATCGGCCACGGCGAGGCCCGGCGTTTGAAAGAGGTACGCCGCGTGCACCAGCCGCACCGCGCTCAAGTAGCGTTTCGGCGACGGCAGCCCCGCCCGGCGGAATCGCGACGTCACGGTGGTCGGCGGGATCTGCAGGTGCCGCGCCAGGGCGCGCCCGGTGGGAAGCACGGGCGCGAGGCGCGCGAGGCTGTCGAAGAACAGTCGCGCATCGGCCGCCGCTTCGTCGATCGCGGGCAGAACACGCTCGAGGATCGCGGCCGCCGCGGGGCTCGCCGGGTGTCCCACGACCTCGCGCAGCTTGCGCCACCCGCCCGGCTCGGTGCAATCGACGGCGACCCGCACGCCGCTCGCGCCAAGCTGCAGCAGCGCGTCGCTCGCTACACCGTCGTGGTGCGATACCAGGGCGACGGCGGGAATCGCCGGAAACTCGCGCACAAACCGCGCGAGCCCGGCGAGCTCCGGGGCGGGGCAGCGATGCACCGAAACGACGAGCGCGTCCACCCGCCGCCGACGGGCGGTCGTCAACGCGTCGCGCAGCGAATCGACGTGCAGCGTGGTAAAGCAGCCTTCGCCCGCAGCATCGAGGCGGGGGCGCTCAGGCGATGAGAGCAGCGTGCATACCGTGACCATCGGCGCGAAGAGTAGGACGCGGCTGTCAACGGAACGTCAACAGATACGTGGGATTCTTCCCGAACGCGTTGGGAGACAATCGGATGGAGCCTGACTTCACGACGGCCCCCGCGCCGGGACGAAAGCTGGCGGTCGTCCTTGGGGCGACGGCGATCATCCTCGCCGCGGCCGGCGCGTTCCTGTTCCATCGCACCGAGAGCGTGCTCCGGACCGACCCCGGTCGCAGCAGTCGCACGCCGGAGATGCTGGACAAACTGCTCGCGCGTGCGGACGAGGCGGAGCGTGCCGGGGACCGGGGCACGGCGATCGTGAACTATCGGTTCGTGCTGGCCGTGGGGGCGAAGGGGGACTCGTCGTTGTTGCCGTACATCACTGCGGCGCAACGGGGCCTCGCCCGCCTCGGCGCCACGCCCGCGCCGTCCGGACCGCCGGGCACTCCCTGAGCATCCGCACCCCCCGCATGGGCCGGCTCGCCCGCTCGCCGGTCCACGCCCTGCTTTGGGCCGCGCTGCTCTGCGCCGGGTGCGAGCCACAGGCGCGCCGGGCGTTGGTTCTGGACCTTGCGCTCGCCGATCCGGCGCTGCTCGACGGGACGGCGCGCCCCTGGCGCGACGCGGGTTACACGGTCGAGTATCGGCGCTTTTATCCGCACGTCGCCCTCGCCGACGTGTCGCGCTACCATACGCTGGTCATCCTGCTCGGCCAGGAGCCCGAAGCGCCCTCAGACGCGCTCACCACGGGAGACCTGGCGATGCTCAGCCAGGCGCTCCGCACCGGCGCGGTGGTCGTCGTGGGCTACAGCGGCGACGGGACGGGGTCTCTCGATCGCTGGACCATCAACCGCTGGCTCGCATCGGAAGGGGCGGGCATCGGCATCGGCGACGCACCGCTCGAGGATACCACCGCGTCATTCGGTGCGGCGCACCCTCAGCCATGGGCGGCGGGTCAGCGGATCGGCGAAGCTCCCCTCGGCTCGGTGTACGAGCCGTTTCCCTTCGAGCGCAACCATCCCCTCGCCGTGCGGCGATCGTCCCAGGTGCTTGCCGTCGCGAGCCGGCACGCCTTCGTGCGCACCGCCCGAAGCACCGTACCGCGCCCCGCCGCCCCGATCGTCGCGGCCGTGCGCGTGGGCGAGGGGCTCGTCGTCGTCCTGAGCCGACACGCCCTCGGGACGCTCGAACCCCAAGCCGCGCCGACGACCGCGCCGCTCCTCGAACTCGGGGCTCTCGAGGGCACCCAGGACTTCCTCACCGCGCTGGCCCGCTGGACGCGGCGTCCGGCCCAGTGGGCCCACGTGCCACCCGCGGAGCACCCAACATCGCTCACGCTCGCCGGGGCTCCCCGTCCCGTCGAACTAGCGCCGGCCCCGCCCGCCGCCCCGCCAGGGGCCGCGACCGAGCCCCTCGCGCCGCCGCCGGCCGATCCCGGGCCCGTCGGTGTCCCTTCGTGGGTGCGACAGGCGGGGATGCGCGCCCTGTGGATCCCGCTCCTCGCACCGCCGGTGCCGAACGTAGCGGTCCGGCCGCCGGTGCTCGATTCGCTCGTCGGCTTCTTGGACGAAGCTGGCCTGAACTTGCTCATCGGCGACGCTGACCCTCAAGCCATCGCGGATTCCCTGCACCACCGGAGCGATGAACGCAGCGCGGTCCGGCGCGCCTGGAGCGATATCGTGACGCTGCTGCAGCCCACAAGCGTGGCCTGGATACCGGGGCTCGCCTATTGGCCGGCACGCGTCCCACCGGTGGCTGGTGACTCGTCACGAGATACGCGCGGCGACGCGCGCGGTGTACCGTGCGCGCTCGACTCCGCCGTTTGGTCTGCCGGTGTGGCGCCGGCCTTCACGACGCTCGCGCGCCTCGCCGGGGGTGAGCGACAATTCATTCCCGCGCTCGCGCTTGAGCTCGAGGCCCCGGGCTCTCCGCCCGACTATTCGATGGGTCAGGAGTTCTGTGATGTCGCGTGGCGGACGGCGGCACCGCGTCTCAGCCGCCAGTTCCTCGACTCCGTTCCACGGACAGCACGCTACCAGCGACTCCGCGACCAGGGCCTCCTCGGCTCCTACTACCAGCTGCTGGAGCAGGCGGTGGCCGATCGCGCGCGCGCCCTGCGCGACAGGGCCCTGCGCGAGCACCCGGGCCTCTATTTCGCCGTCCGGCTCGAGGAGGCGCCCGGAGACTGGTTCACGCTTGGGGTGTTGCGGGGGTTCTCCCTACCGGACCGACCGCTGCTCTTGTTCACGCCGGAGACCGATACGCGATCCCTCCTTGCGGCCTACCGCGCCCGGGGCTTGAACATGGTGCACGCTGTCGAACTGCCCACGGACATCCTCCGACCTCGGAATCTGCCCACGCTTAAGCGCCTGGTCTTCGGCGCCAACGACGGCTTCTGGCTCGGGCCGGGCCAAGCGGCCGGCGCCAAGCACCCCAGTCCCTCGGAACCTCTAGCTAGCGACAGTGTTGCAAACGTCCTGCGCCGGCTCACGCGGTGATGTCTCTGAGGCAATACGGGCTCATCCACTAGCCTTGCCGGAATGGCAGCGGGCGCCGTACCTTTGGGATCGAGGTGGAGGAGGCGGCGGGGTGTGTTGGTCGCGGCGCGCTGGCAGAAGGGGCGCGTCGAGGAAAGTCCGAGCTCCACAGGGCAGACTGCCAGGTAACGCCTGGGCGCCGCAAGGCGACGGACAGGGCCACAGAAAACAAACCGCCCCGGAGTCGGGGCAAGGGTGAAAAGGTGGGGTAAGAGCCCACCGCGTGCCTGGTAACAGGCGCGGCACGGCAACCCCCAGTCGGAGCAAGGCCAAATAGGCAGCGAGACCTGACCCGGGTCACTTGAGCTGCGGGTAGGCCGCACGAAGCGGCTGGCGACAGCCGCTCTAGAGAGATGACCATCTGCCCACCTTGGGTGGGCAAACAGAACTCGGCTTATGGCTCTACCGCCCTCCTCACCCCCGCCCCTTAAGCCCTATCCGCCTCAATGGGAGACGGTAGCGGACCTGCGTGTGTTCCGGACCACAAATGAGGAATGGCAAAAGCTGCTCGGATGGCGGTCCGACATGCGCAAGCGGGGGTGGCGGCTGCTGCGGGTCTCAAGCGACGGCCCGGAGCTCGTGGCCGTCTTCGGCCGCACCAAGGCCGAACGTGCCCGCGAGCCCACGGGGTGACGCCGGGACCCATCGCGCTGGCGCTCGGCTCGCTCGCCTTCGGGGGCGTCACCCCGCCCGGCCTGTCGCTTCGTACCCCGCCTGAGGCTGTGCGCTACGGACCCTGCGCCGTCCGCTACGTCGTCCATCGAGATCTGCACATCACCCAGTCCATCGGCGGCCAGCCACAAACCCAAGAGCTCGGCGCCCGGGTGTTCGTGAGCGCGACCATCGTTGGACCGGGCGACACCGCGGGCTATCCGGCTACGTTCACGGTCGACTCCGTCGTCCCTGACTCCGGGATGCCCGCGCCGCTCGCCGAGGGTCTCGCCAAGGTTCGCGCACTCGTCCTCGCGGGGCGCGTCAGCCGGCGCGGGGAGTTCCGCGGCACCCCGGCCACCGACAGCCTGTTGGCCGCGGTTCCCGCGCCCGCGGCCCTCCTTGGCAGCTTCCGTGACTTCCTGCCGCGGATCCCCTCTGAGGGAGCGCAGCTCGGCGGTGCATGGGCCGACACGCTATCGGTCACGGTCCGAACGGGTGGCGGGGAAGTCACGCGCCGGACCGTCGTCTCGTCCAAAGCGACCGCGTGGGAGCCCCACGGGGATGGCTGGAGCCTTCGCATCGAGGCCCAAGGCACGTTTACGGTGGCCGGGTCAGGAGCGAACAACGGCCAGCCGTTTACCGTCACGGGTAAGGGCGTCACGGCTACCCAGGCCCGGATCGCCGACGACGGGCGCTTTTTGGGCGGGGAGTCCCGCGATTCCACGGATCTGACCGTCAGCTTGC
Organism: Gemmatimonadales bacterium; assembly: GCA_035604455.1. GTDB lineage: Bacteria > Gemmatimonadota > Gemmatimonadetes > Gemmatimonadales > GWC2-71-9 > AG25. The sequence continues at coordinate 28,211 of DATNIM010000042.1, read as the reverse complement.
CCGTGCAAAACCTTACGATGCCGGTCACCCAGATTCTGCACTCCACGGTCGCGGTGCTCCCGTAGCCCGGCGCTGGTGGAGTCCGTCACTCGTAGCCGCAGCCCTGCTCTGGCCGGCACTCGCCGTCGCTCAGGTGGCGCCCAACCGCGCGAGCGCCGAAGGCACGCCGAGCGACCTGGTTGACGCTCGGGCCCTCTGGGTGAATCCGGCGGGCCTCGCGGTGACCCCCGAAGCGTCGCTCCACCTTGGGCTCTCCGGCAGCCCCCTCGGATCGGGCGGCCGGCTGCGCCAAGCCACCTTCAGCCTCGACTCGCGCGGCGTTGGGTTCGGATACCAGCATGACGTCTTCTCGGGCAGCGTGGGCGACACGTATCGCGCGGCCATCGCGGCGGGCAGGCCGGGTCTCTCGGGCGGCCTCGCGCTCGCGCTCTATCGAGGGAACACGAAAGCGACCGGGTGGGATGCCGGGCTCGTGGTCACCGAGCGCCCCGGTCTCGCGCTGGCCGGGGTGCTCGCGAACATCGGGCATCCCGTTGTGCGCGGGCTTGAGCAGCCCACGACCCTCGTCCCAAGCGCCACCTTCCATCCGATCGGGTCCCTCCTTTCAGTGTCCGGGCTCGGACGCCTGACCGCGGACTCTGCGCTCGGGTTCGCGGCCACCGCGAGTCTCGTCACCCAGGGTCGGACCCGGCTCGGCGTGTCGTTCAGGATCGACTGGGACCGCGCCTTCCGGCGAACCGGCTTCACCTTCGGGCTCTCACTTGGGGGGCCGGACCGGGTGGGTGTCGTAGCCTCGACCATGACCGGGACGAGCGGCCTCGCAGCAGGAGACCTCTACGGCGTCTCCACCCGAAGCTCCTCTCGCTAGCGCCCTACCGACACGAGTGCCCAGCGTCTTGTCCTGGGCCTCTGTGGTTCGCCGGGCAGCCGCGGCGGCGGCCGTCGTCGCTCTCGTGTGGCTCCTCGCCGTGTGGCCACCGCCCGTCTGGTGGCGGACCCACTGGCCGCGGGAAACGGCGATGATGGAGCGCGCGACCCAGGGCACCACGGCTCCGACCCCGCGCTACCGCCCGACGCCGCTCGAGGCAATGACGCCCGCGTTGCGCCGCATGGTGGTCATCGGCGAAGACTCGCGGTTCTGGACTCATCACGGCATCGACTTCGCTGAGCTCGAGGACGCCTTGGGGCTCGATCGCGCTTCGGGAATAGGCGCCGTCCGGCAGGTGTGGGAGCGCCGCGCGCGGCTCCGCGGCGCGAGCACGATCAGCCAGCAACTCGCAAAAAACCTCTACCTCTCTCCGTCGCGAAGTCTCTTGCGCAAGCTGAAGGAGGCGGTGACGGCGGTGCGGCTGGAGGGAGCTCTGGGGAAGAGTCGCATCCTCGAGCTCTACCTAAACCTGGCGGAGTGGGGTGGGGGAACCTGGGGCGCGGAGGAGGCGAGCCGCCGCTATTTCGGTCGCGAGGCATCCGAGCTCGACGATTCCGCGGCCGCGGCACTCGTGGCCGCGCTTCCGTCGCCACGCCGCGCGAACCCCGCTCGCCCCTCGCCCGGGTGGGCGCTGCGCCGCACCCTGATCCTGGAGCGTTACACGGGTGTCCCCGTGAGCTTGCCAGCGGAGGACTCCGAGGCGGACACGGCAGCGCCGCGGGTCGGCCTCGACTCAACGCTCGACACGGGCGCGATCACTCCGCTCCCCGCTGAGGCGCCGGCCGCGATCCCCCAAGATTCGGTCGATACGGGACGGCCGCCGGGCCGGGACACAGAGTCCCTCCCACCACCCTAGGACCGGATTGTTAGCTGAGCGTCAGTCGACGAGGCGGAGCGGCATTACGAGCGCCATGTAGCTCGCCGGGTCGTCCCAGCCAACGGGCTCGATCGTCGCAGCCCGCTCGGGCGCCTTGAACGTGAACCGCACCTCGTCGGTGGGCATGAACTTGAGGATCTCGAGCAGGTAGGTCGCGTTGAACCCGATTTCGAGCGGCTCGCCCTCGTAGGTCACCGCGAGCTCGTCTTGCGCTTCGCCCAAGTCCGGCGTCTGCACCGAGAACTTGACGCTGCCCCCCGAGAAGGCGAGCCGGATCCGGTGTGTCTGGTCGCTCGCCACCACGCTCATCCGCCGCAGCGCGGCGGCGAGGGCCGCGCGGTCTGCCGTCGCGGACTTGTCGTTCTCGCGCGGAATCACCTGCTCGTAGTTCGGGTACGGCCCCTCGATGAGCCGGGAGAACACGAGGGCGCCGCCCGCCCGGAAGCCGATGTGGTTGTCGCTGCGCGCGATCTCGAGCGCCGCCTCGGCCGGGATGAGGCGCCGCACCTGCTCCAGTGCCTTGGGCGGCACGATCAAGTCTGCCGTCGACCCGCCGCTTGCCGGTACATCCATCTTCGCCAGCCGATGGCCGTTCGTGGCGACCATCCGCATACGATCCGGGCGCAGCTCCCAGAGCACGCCGTTCAGGATCGGCCGGCTCTCCTCGGTCGAGGCCGCGAAGGTGACGTGGCCGACCAGCTTCTGAACCACGCCGGCGGCCGCTTTCCAGGCACCGTCGAACCGCACCGCGGGGAACGACGGGAACTCCTCCCGCGGGAGCCCGAGAAGCTTGAACTTCGAACGACCGCATTCGAGCGACACGCGGGACTCGCCCGCGCCCGTCACGCGCACTGGTCCGCCGGGCAGCTCGCGCGTAATGTCCACGAGCTTCTTCGCCGGCAGAGTGACGGCGCCTTCCGAATCCACCTCCGCCGCCACGGTCATGCTGACCGCGATGTCCAAGTCGGTGCCGGACAACCGCAGCCCGTGGGGGCCGGCCTCGAGCAGCACGTTGGCCAGCACCGGGAGCGTCGTCTTCGCCGGCACGGCGGCCGCCACGGCGACGAGACCCTCCTGCAAGGCTTCCCGCGTGATCGTGAACTTCATGGCCTGGTCCGAGTTGGAATCGAGGAGGCGAAGCTTACTACTACTATACTATATAGAAATACTAGTAGTAGTAGTAGAGCGCGGGGAAATGTTGGCGGTTCGCTTAAGCCCTGCGCGATGAGCCTGATGCGCCCGTCACAGCATGTGGGCACCGTGTGTGGAGTGTGGGCAGGTCGGCCTCGATCCACATGGTTCGTCCGCTTCCCCACGCTCGTCACATCGCCCTTCCCACATGTGGCCTAGAGTGCGGACAACTCCTGCCGTGCCATTTCCACCCGATCCTTGAACGTCCGGTCGCGGATCATCTGGCGCTCGACCTTGTCCACGGAGTGGATCACCGTCGAGTGGTCGCGCCCGCCAAAGGCCTGACCGATTTCGACGAGCTGCATGCCGAGCATGTTCCGCGCCAAGTACATCGCCACCTGCCGGGGGATCGTGAGCGTCTTGGTCCGCGCCTTCGAGCGCAGCCCCTCCGGGGTCACGCCCCAGCGGCGCGCGACCACCTCCTGCACCCGGTCGATGCTCGGATTGGCCTGGCCGATGTAGGAGGCCCCCTCCTCGCCCTGGCGGATCTTGTCCGACAAGGCGTCGCGCGCGAGCTCGATCGTGACCTCGCGGTTCTTGAGGGAGGCGAAGAGCAGGAGCTTGATGATGCACCCTTCGAGCTCCCGGACGCTCGAGCGGACGTGCTCGGCGATGAAGCGTAGCACGTCGTCCGGGATGGTGAGCTCGAGATGGTCCTGCTCGGCCTTCTTGCGTAGGATGGCGATCCGGTGTTCCAGGTCCGGGTGGCCGATGTCGGCCACCATGCCCCACTCGAAGCGCGAGATCAGCCGGTCCTCGAGACCGGGAATCTCCTTCGGGGCCCGGTCCGACGTCAGCACGATCTGTTTATGCGCTTCGAACAGTGCATTGAACGTGTGGAAGAACTCCTCCTGCGTCATTTCCTTGCCTTCCAGGAAATGCACGTCGTCGACGAGGAAGAGGTCCACATCGTTGCGGTACCGCCGACGAAACTCCGACATCGTGCGGGCGTGGATGGACTCGATCACTTCGTTGATGAACTGCTCCGCCCCGAAGTACTGGAGGCGCGTCTGCGGGTGCTTCTCGATCACCGCGTGCGCGATCGCCTGCATGAGGTGCGTCTTGCCGAGCCCCGTGGCGCCGTAAATGAAGAGGGGGTTGTAGGTCTTGCCGGGCGCTTCCGCGACCGCGTGGGCCGCCGCCGCGGCGAGCTCGTTCGACTTGCCGATGACGAACGTCTGGAACGTGTAGCGCTCGTTGAGCGGCGTCGTTGCGACGGGCTGCTTCTCGGGCGCTATGGTCGCGCGGGGGGCGACGAAGAAATCCATCTGGGGCCGCTGCTGGCGGTCTTCCTGCACGCGGAAGACGACGGTGGTGGGGCGGCCAAACACGCGCTCCGCGGCTCGGGCGAGCACGCCGGCGTGTTTGGATTCGTTCCACTCAACCGCAAATTGGTCCGGAGCGCCGACGATCAAGCGACCTTCGTCGAGCGCGAGCGGCTCGGCTGGCTCGAGCCACGTTCGGATCGTAGCGTCGGGAAGTTCCCGCCGCGCCTCGTCGAGGAGACGCTTCCAAGCTTCCTTCGTCGACTGCTCCATTAACGATCTAAGAGGTGGGAGTGTCGCAGGGCGGCCCGAAAGTACGATCCACGTGTGGGAAAGTCAACCTTGACCGCCGCGCTTCGCGCAATGTAGTTTCCCCGCCTCACGACGAGGACGTAATGGGTCCAACCTACCGCCCACGCAATCGGCGCCGCATCAACAAGCATGGATTTCGGGCGCGCATGAAGGACGTGTGGGGTCGCGCGGTGTTGTCGCGGCGGCGCAAGAAGGGCCGCAAGCGACTGGCGATCCGGCTGCCGTCGAAGCACGGGGCCGCTAACGACTGAGCGGCTACCACGCCGCATGCGTCTCGCGCGTGGGTCGGCGATCGGCGCGTGCTGGGAAGAAGGGCGTCGGTGGCGCGGCAGACTCCTCGAATTCGCTTGGCGACCCTCTCCCACCGGTCATCCCCGTGTCGCGGTCGTGGTGCCCCGCTTCCAGTTCACAGCCGTGGCCCGCAACCGGCTCCGTCGGCGATTGAGGGAGCTCGTGCGTCGCGAGGCTCTGGCCGGGCTGCCCAGTGTAGATCTGGTCATTCGCACGAAGCCGTCCGCGTATGCGGCATCGTTTCCCGGACTGCGCGCCGAACTGGCGGGCAACGTGACGCGGATCACGTGAACATCGCACTGTGGCCGCGCCGCGCCGTCCTGGGAGCGATTCGTCTCTACCAACTCACGCTCGCGCCGCTTGTGTTCACGCAGTGTCGCTTCATCCCCACCTGCTCGCGCTACACCTTCGAGGCCGTCGAGCGGTACGGGGCGCTGAAGGGGACCTGGCTGGGGATGAAGCGGATCGCCCGCTGCCATCCGCTGCGGCCGGGCGGCTACGACCCCGTGCCCTGAGGCTGATCAGTGGATCGACGCGTCATCCTCGCGATCGTGCTCATGCTGATCGTGGCGATCGTACCGAGCATCTTGTTTCCGCCGAAGCGGCCCGTGGCCCCGAAGATTCCGGCTCGAGCTAGCGCGGCCCTCCCCGCGCCCTCGGCCGCCACACCGCCCGGGCCGCTCGCGCTCGCGCCCGCACCGCCACCGACGCTCGCCGCGGCCGAGACCGTGTGGGTGGAGTCAGCCCACTACCGCTTCGGGTTCAGCACGCGGGGCGGAGCGCTCGTGAGCGCGGAACTCCTTGATTTTCAGTCCTTTGCGCCGTCGGACAAGCGGGTGCCCGTTGAGCTCGTGCCGGCAGACCGGCCGCTCCTCAGCGCCCGGCTCGCCGTGGGCAGTGACACGCTCGCCCTTGCTGACCTCTCCTTCACGCCGAGCACACAGGCGCTTTCGGTCACCCGAGACACGGCGCTCGTGCTCGTCGCCCAGCGCGCTGGCACTGATATCCGGCTCACCTACGCGTTCTCGCCCGAGGACTACCGCTTCCGCGTTCACGGTCACGTGGGCGGGCTCGGCCCGACCGGCGCAGTGCTCGTGCTGGGTCTCGGGGACGGCGTGCGGTCGGTGGAAGCCGACTCGGTCGACGACTTCCGCCACTACGCGGTGGTGACCAAAGCCGCGCGCACGCAGAGCACGGCGTTCGCCTCGCTCAAGCCGGGCGAGCAAAAAGTCCTGGACGGTCCGTTCGAGTGGGTCGGGATAAAGTCGAAATACTTCCTGATCGGCGCCCTCGCCATTGACTCGGGCGAGGCCCAGTTCGCCGGCAGCATCGCCGTGGGTGGACCTCGTACAGGCCGGTTGGCCTCCCGCGCCGCGGTGTCGGCCACGCTCGCCGTGGCACCCACGGGCGAGTTCAACTTCTCAGTCTACGCGGGCCCGCTCGAATACCGGCGGCTCGTGCGGATCGGCCATGGGCTGGACGACGCCAATCCCTACGGCGGGTTCTTGCGGCCGATCATCCAGCCGGTGTCGGCGTTCGTCGTGAACGTGCTGCTCTGGATGCACGAGAAGCTGCACCTCGCCTACGGTTGGGTGCTGATCATCTTCGGCGTCCTCGTGCGCCTGCTGCTGTGGCCCCTGAACCAGCGCGCCATGGAGTCGAGTCTGCGGATGCAGGCGGTCGGCCCGCTCATCAAGTCCGTCCAAGATCGCTACAAGAACGAGCCCGACCGGCTGCAGCGCGAGATGCTGAAGATCTACCGCGAGCACCAGGTGAACCCGTTCGGGGGATGCCTCCCGATGGTTCTCCCGATGCCCGTGCTGTTCGCGCTGTTCTTTGTGTTCGCGAACACGATCGAATTCCGGGGTGTGCCCTTCCTGTGGCTCCCCGACCTGTCGCGCTCGGATCCCTACTTCATCATCCCCATCGTGATGGGGCTGTCGATGTTCGTCCTGTCGAAGGTGGGCCAGATGGGTATGCCGCCCAATCCCCAGGCCGCGACGATGCTCTACGTGATGCCCGTGTTCATGACCATCCTGTTCATGCGCTTCGCATCCGGGCTCAACCTCTATTACGCGGTCTCGAATCTCTTCAGCATCCCCCAGCAGTACGGGCTGGCCCAGCGCCGTCGCCGTCAGACAGGCCGACCCTCGTCCGGCTGAGGCCACGGGTCCATGCTGAGCGACCCGATCGTGGCGTTGGCCACGCCACCCGGTCGCGCGGCGCTTGCCATCATTCGTTTGTCCGGGGCCGGGGTGTTCACCGTGGCCGGACGGTGCGTCGAGCCTTGGCCTGAGGCGCCGCGCACGCTGCGGCGCGCGGCGCTCCGACACCCCGCGACCCGCGAGCTGATCGACGAGCCGCTCGTCGCGCGCTACGCTCGGCCGCATTCGTTCACGGGCGAGGACATGGTCGAAGTGTTCACCCATGGGGGGCTCGTCGTCCCGGCGGACGCCGTCGTGGCGTTCGTCGGCGCGGGCGCCCGGGCGGCGCTCCCGGGCGAATTCACGCGCCGAGCTGTCCTCAACGGGAAGCTCGATCTGCTCCAAGCGGAGGCGATCGGGGACCTGATCGAGGCGGGGTCGCCGGCGCAGCGACGGCAGGCCCTGCGGCAGCTCGATCGCGGGCTCTCCGAGCGGCTGGGCGCGCTCCGTGCGGCGGTGCTCGACCTCGAGGCGCTGCTCGCCTACGACATCGACTTCCCAGACGAGGACGACGGACCCGTGCCGCCGGAGCGCGTCGGGGAGGCCACCCGGGCGCTTCGGACACACCTGGCGACGCTGCTGGCCACGGCCCCCGAGGGCGAGCGCCTGCGGGCCGGGGCTCTCGTCGTGATCGCGGGGCCGCCGAACGCCGGCAAGTCGTCCCTCTTCAACGCGCTCCTCGGTACCGAGCGCGCGATCGTGACCGACGTCCCGGGGACGACCCGTGATGCGATCGAGGGGCTCGCGACGATTGCGGGCTTTCCGTTCCGCTTGGTCGACACGGCCGGGTTGCGGGACGGCGCGGACCGGGTGGAGCGGCTGGGCATCGAAGTGTCACACCGCTACCTCGCCGCCGCGGACCTGATCCTGTACTGCGAAGAGGCTGCCGCCGCTCCCGGCCGCGCGGACTTCCTCGCGGGTCTTGAGGCACCGGTGCTCTCGGTCGAGACCAAGGCTGACCTGCATCAGGGACGCTCGACCGACTCGATCGCCGTCTCGGTCGTGACGGGCGCGGGTCTCGACACGCTGCGACGCCGACTGGCGGAACTGGCGTTCGGGCGGCTCCTCGCCGCGGGCGACGAGCCCCTGGTGACGCGTGCCCGCCACCGCCTCGCGCTGGGCCACGCATTAGCGGAGGTGGACGCGTTCCGCGACGCCCGGGACGGCGGCGTCGAAGCGGTGGCCGCGGCCACGCATCTGCGGGCCGCGGTCGACGCGCTCGACGAGTTGGTCGGCACGGTCACCCCGGACGACGTGCTCGACCGCGTCTTCGCGAGCTTCTGCGTCGGGAAGTAGGGCCTAGTGCGGCGGGGGACTGGGCGGTGCGGGCAGGGCGAAGACGGTAAGAATCCCGCCCGCGTTGGTCGGGCCTCCGCCGGTCGCGACCGCGGCGAGCGTGGCGTTTGAGTCCTGCACCGCGCCGGTCGGGGTGACCCCGGAGAGAATCGCCACGTACTGACGGCCGTCAGGGCCGAGATAGCTGATCGGGCTGCCGACGATCCCCGCCGCCGTCTTGAACCGCCAGAGCTCCGCCCCCGAATGCTGGTCCAAGGCCTTGAGCCAACCGTCTAGCGTTCCGTAGAAGATCAGTCCGCCGGCCGTGGTGAGCGCGCCTCCGCCGAGCGGGAGCGGCTCGGTCACGACCCACTTCACCTTCCCTGCGGTCGCGTCCCAGGCGATCAAGCGACCGCGGTAGCCGCCGAGGCCGGGGTACATCGAGACCACGCCGCCGACGAGCGGTCCGTCACGCGCCGCCTCGGGGCCGTGGTAGTCCATGCAGGCGTTCACGGTCGGGACGTAGAACCACCCGGTCTGCGGCGAGTACGCCGCGGGCGCGAGCGTCTTGAGCCCGATCGCCGCGGGACAGACCCCCTGCGTCGTTTGGGTGGCGCTCGTGGCGAACGCCGGGTTCACGGCCGGCAGTCCGGTGGCAAGGTCGATGCGCGAGGCCCAGGTCACCTGCCCATAGGGCTCGGCGAGGAGCACCTTGCCCGTCCGCCGATCGAGGGTGTAGGCGAACCCGTTCTCGTCGAAATGCACGAGCGCCTTGACCGGCTCCCCGCTCACGAGGATGTCGACCAAAATCATTTCGTTCAGCCCGTCGTAGCCCCACTCGTCGTGCGGAGTCGTTTGATAGACCCAGGCCACGCGCCCGTCGTCCGGGTGGCGGGCCCAGATCGTCATCGACCACTTGTTGTCGCCCGGGCGCACGTCGGCGTTCGCCGGGGCGGGACGGCCGGAGCCGTAGTAGACGAGGTCGAGCTGGGGATCGTAGGCGTACCAGCCGGTGGCGGCGCCCCCCGCGCCAGACTGGGCGCCCCAGGTACTCGCGCCCAGATTCGCTCCCTGCATCGAGGGGTAGAGCGCCTTGGCGGGCGGCGTGAGCCGCACCTCGCTGTCGGGCCCGGTGCTGTAGGCGCGCCAGCGCTCGGCGCCGGTCGCGACGTCATAGGCCGAAACCCGGCCGCGTACCCCAGCGCCGCCTGCGCCGAGCAGGACGACGTCTTTGACCACGAACGGCGTCCGTGGCGCGAGGGCGCCGGGGCCTGAATCGGGCTGGATGCGCCACACCACCGTCCCCGTCTTCGCATCCAAGGCGACGAGCGCGCCAGACGCGAGCGCGAGGAAGAGCTTCCCGCTTGGATGGTAGGCGAGGCCCAACGTCGTGCCGGGGCCCGACGGCGGGTCAGCCGGTGCGTACGTCCACCGGGTCGGCGCTCCTGGACGGGCGAGATCGAGGGCGTAGACGCGGTTCGGAGCGGGCGTGTGGACGTACATGACATCGTTCACCACGAGCGGATTCCCGTCGTGCGGCCCGAGGACGCCGGTCGAGAAATTGAAGGCGACCGACAGGTTCTTGACGTTCGCGCGTGTGATCTCGGTGAGGGGACTGTAGCGCTGAAGGTCCGGGGTTCTCCCGAGCGCGGCCCAAGCACCCCAGGGCGTCGGGGCCCCCTGCGCCGCGAGGACCGTCGCACCGAGGATGTGGAGCGCACCAACGACCGAGGCCCGCAGGGGATGGCTCACTTACTCTCCCCGGGCCGCACGAACTTCCGCGCGGTGCCGCGCAGGGCGCCCCCGGACGGGCGCCACAGTGCGGCCGCGTCGATGGCGCGGGCGAGCTCGACGTCGTTCGCCGTGACGCCGCCCGCGGTGTGGGTCTGTAGCTTCACGGTCACCTTACCCCAGCTCACGGCCAGGTCGGGGTGGTGATCGGCCGCTTCGGCCACATAGCCGATGGCGTTGACGAGCATCAACGTCGTGGGCCACCCATCCGTTTCAAACGTGCGGACGAGCCAGCCTGCTTCGTCGCGCCACCCGGGCAGTGCCGTAAGGGCACGCGCCGTCTCGGCATTCGTGTACGCCTGTTCCTTGTCCATCGACCCTCGGTCCTCTCCAGTCGCTAGATGACGGCGCCACCGTTCACAGCGAGCATCTGTCCCGTGATGTAGTGCGCAAGATCAGACACGAGGAACACCGCCGCGTACGCCACGTCGGCCGGCGTCCCCCAGCGCTTGAGCGGGATCGCCTCGGCGATTGCATCCTTTCGTGTCGCGTCGAGGCCCGCCCCCCAGGTCGTCTCGATCCAGCCCGGGCCGAGCACGTTGACGCGGATGTGCGGCGCCACCCGACGCGCGAGCGCCCGGCTGAAGCTGTAGACGCCGCCCTTCGCCGCGGAGAAGATCTCCGAGTACTGCCCGCTCGTCGCCCCGCCGACTACGTGATCCCATGCCATGTTGAGAATCGTCCCGCCCCCGGGCTGCGCGCGCATGACCTCGACCGCGGCCCAGGAGGCGAGCACCGTGCCGCGGAGGTCGGTGGCGAGGAGCCGCTCGAGTTTGGCCCCCCAGTCGAGGTCCCGCGTGGGTCCGGTTAGCACATCCGCGCCTGCATTGTTGATCCACACGTCCACGCGCTCGAACCGAGCCTGCAGGGCCTGGGCGAGCTTGTCGATATCCGCCGACGTGGTGACGTCTGCGGGCAGGAGCTCCGCGCGGCGGCCGAGCGCCCGGACGGCGGCGGCCGTCGCTTCGGCGCCGCTCTGGTTGGCGTGGTAGGAGACCCCGAGGTCGGCGCCGGCCTCGGCGCACGCGAGCGCGATAGCGCGGCCGATGCCGCTGCCCGCGCCGGTCACTAGCACCACCCGCCCCGCGAGCGAGAGCGCGATGGCCCGGGGCTCGTCGAGGGTCGCCCCCATCGGGGCGCGATCGCTCGGGTCGTGGTCCACGGAGCTGCTGCTACCCTGGCGACGCGGTCAGTCGAACGCCGCGCGGTAGGTGGCCGACTGGCCGAAGTTCTCTTCCACCTCGACTTCGAGCGTGCGCAGCCGCAACCCCCGCTCCCCCGAGCGCTCTAGCTCCGCCCGGGCGCGCTGGGCGAGATAGCGGGCAAGCATTTCGACGGTCGTGTTCGGAATGGGCAGGAGCGCGCACTCCCGCCGCGGGAACTCGTAGCGAGGAACGCCGTCGTGGGCGACGGCAACCCGGTCGCCGCGCTGCTCGATCACGAGTTTCGGGTTCTCGAGCGGCAGGAGCACCTTGTGGTCGATCTCGTCGGTCAGCCGCTTCATCAGCTGCTTGAGTTCGCTGAAATCGAACACGTAATGCGCCTCCGGCTCGAGGCCCCCTTCGACGGCGACCCGCGTGCGGTAATTGTGCCCGTGGAGCGGCTCGCAGCGGTCTCCAGGCAACGTGATGAAGTGCGCCGAGGAGAAGACGAGATAATCCTTGCTCACGGAGATCCGGAAATCGCTGCGGGTCATCGCCCCCTCGTTTCGGTCAGGCGTCGCGGTGTTCCGGGCGCGGGTGGGGTGGGCGTGCTAACCTCGTGGCTTCGGGCCCACGGTGTCAAGGTCGCCGTCGCCCGGGCTCAGCGCAGCGGCGCGTTCCCGGTCGCCGCCCGCCACACTTCGTCGGCGAGCCACTGGAGCCGCTGCTGCGCGTAATCGAGTTCCGCCGGGGACATCGTGTCGGACCGGCGCGCGAGCTCCCGTGTGTGAGCGACCAGGTCGTCTAGGACCTCGCGGAGCGATCGGTTGAACCGGCGTTCCGCGGCCGACGCGTTCGGCGTGGGGGTCTTACGGCTCATGCCGTCTGCACGTCCGCCGCCCGGGACTCGGCGCCCTCGAATTCGCTCGCCGCGGCGCGCACCGCGGTCGCGAGCCCCTGCTCGGTCACGAGCGGCTCGGCGAGGCGGAGGCCGAGGTAGTACCCCGACCGCTCGGGCAGGACCTTCCCGCGCGCGAGGCGGCCGCTCGGTCGCGTGCCGCCCGCCAGGAACCGCAGGCGCAGCCCGAGCCCCCGCTCGTCCAGGTCGCTCGCCGCCACGCGGCGCAAGAAGCCGTCGAGCTCGCGGCAGCGGCGGTACTGGCTCCGCGTATAGCCGAAGTAGTGCCACGGCTCGAACCCCGGCGCCGCCGCTCGGGCGGCGGCCACGGCCACGCCCTCGTTCACGAGGAGCTCGCGCAGCGTGGCGCGGCTGCCTGTCTCCCAGTAATCGTAGCGCCCGCCCGCCGCGGCGACGAGCCGCGACAGGTCTGCCCGGCTCGTGGGCGAGGTGTAGCGCACGGCGTGCGCGGCCTCGTGTGCGATCCACAGCGCCAAGAGCCCCGGCTCGAGGCCGAGCGCGTAGGTGTCAGGATTCGCGCGCCCCGTGAAGTGCTCGAGACAGACGAACGCGATCCCGCGGCCGCCAACCACGAGCTCTCCCGCGTTCGCGGCCCCTACGCCCACGAGCAGGTAGAGATCGACCGGGCAATCGGCGCCGAGGACGTCGAGGGCCCGACGCAGGGCGTCTTCGGCGAGCGCGACGACGTCGACGTCGGCGAGCAGGCGCCGCAGGTCGCTCCGCTGGGCGGCGAGCGCGGCCGCGATCACCGGCTCGGCTTGTGGTGAGGCGGGGTCGAGGACGTAGTTCGCCCAGTAGCTCGCGAGAATCGGCCGGTGACGTTCGAAGTAGTCGTGGTAAGCCGCGCGGGGGTCGGGCGCCGCGAGCACGGCCAGGAACTCGGGAACGAGATTGACGAGCATGGAGCGAAGGCCTGCAATTTGGGAATTGCGGCCCGGCGGGACAAGCGGCGACTAGTGCTGGTCGCGCATCTTGCGGCTCATCTCGCTCAGGAATTTGCGCTCGTCGGGCGTAAGGCTCTCGATCCCGCGCGCCGAGATCTTGTCAAGTACGCGGTCGACCTCAGCCGTTGCCGTGTTCGGTTCGGGTGGGCTCCGGCGCTTCGCTCCCGCGTCATGCCCGCGGGCGACCCGGGCGGACGACACGAGCACGCTCGACTCGGACCCCCGCCGCACCGCCCGCTCCGCCCGGCCGATCCGCCAGTCGGCCACCCTGAGGTAGAGGAAGCCCGTGGCGAAGCCTCCCAGATGGGCGAGATAGGCGACGCCGTCCGAGACCGCGAAGACCGCGAGCAAGAGCGACACCGCGACCGCGAACGTGACCAGCCACTTCGCCGCGACCGGTGCCGGGAAGGGGAAGACGTAAATCGGCTGGTCGGGCCAGGCCCACGCGAACGCGAGCAGCACGCCGTACACGGCCGCCGAGGCGCCGATCACCAGGCCTACCGGACGAAGCTGCTCGAGCCCGAACGACGCCACGGCGCCGCCCAGGCCGCAGAGCAGGTAATAAAAGAGGAACGCCCGGCCCCCCATCCGTTCTTCCACGGGCGGGCCGAACATGAAGAGCGCCAGGAGGTTGAACGCGAGGTGGAGGAGCCCCGCGTGGAGGAACATGTAGGTGACGAAGGTCCACGGACGGGCGATCGCGTAGGAGGGCTGGAACCCGAACAGCGCCTGGAAGCGCGGATCGACGAGCACCGTCTTCTGGCAGAGGAACACGAGGAGGCAGGCGACCATCAGCCGCCGCACCCACGGCGTCGTCCCGAACACTCGCTGCGGATCCATCAGCCGGTCACCCCTTCGCGCCGTCCCGTCCGGGGTTTCGCGCGAGCCGAGAAATGCGCTCGCAGAGCTCCGGAAACTCGATGCCCGCCGCGCGGGCGGCCTGGGGCAGGAGGCTGAGGCGCGTCATCCCGGGGAGCGTATTGGCCTCCAAGCAAAAGATGTCCCCGTCTGGGCTCAAACGGAAGTCAACCCGCGAGTAGCTGCCGAGCTTGAGGGCGCGATGCGCGGCGAGTGCGAGCTCTTGCAGTTGGCGCGCGAGCGCAGTGTCGAGGCGCGCCGGGAAGACTTCCTCCGACATGCCCGGCGTGTACTTGCACTCGTAGTCGAACAACTCGTGCCGCGGAATGATCTCGCCCACCGGGAGCGGGACGTCGCCCAAGACGCCCACGGTGAGCTCGCGCCCGGGAATGAATTGTTCGACCATGACGTCTGGGTCATAGCGCCGGGCCAGCGCGACCGCCTCCTCCAGGGCCCGGGCGCCCGAGACGAGGGAGAGCCCGACGGTCGAGCCGCCGCGCACCGGCTTCACGATGGCCGGCCACCCCAGGGCGGTCGTCACGTCCCCCGGCGCCACGGGCGCCAGAAACCACGCCGGCACGGGCACGCCCGCCGCCCGGAACAGCCGCTTCGCCAGGTCTTTATCCATCGCGAGCGCGCTGCCCAAGGGGCTGCTTCCCGTATACGGAACCCCCACGACGTCGAGGAGCGCCTGCAGCGTTCCCCCCTCCCCCAGCCCGCCGTGTACCGAGAGGAAGAGCACGTCGGCCTCGCGCACCGCCGGGAGGCTGGCCAGCCGGTCGGAGAGAAAGGCCCTCTCGCGCGCCGCCAGATCCTCGACCGGCGCGGGCGCAGAGCCCATGGGGGTGGCGAGCAAGCCGGTCTCAGCCGTGTCAGCGACCAAGCCCTGTGTTGTATCGACGACGTGGACGGTGTGGCCCCGACCCCGCAGCGCGGCGACGATTTCGGCGGCGCCGGCGAGCGCGATCGCCCGCTCGGGCGTGGCCCCGCCCGTGAGGACTGTGACGCGCATCAGCGGATGCCGGCCAACTGGTGGAGCACGTCGTAGCGCGTCACGATCCCGGCGATCCGTCCGTCCCGCCGCACCAGCACCGCCGGGGTCTCGCGCGAGAGCAAGGTCGTGAGGCGCGCCAGGGCCGCCTCGGCGTCGACCACTGGGAAGGGGGCGTCCATGAGCTCCGCCACCGCGCGGTCAAGCGTCGCGGGATGCTCCAATGCCTGCGCCATGAGGGAAGGCTCAGAGACCGCCCCCACGCTCTCTCCTGCGTCGAGGACGGGGAGCTGCGACACGTTGTAGGTGCCCATGAGGTTCAGGGCCTGCCGCGCGGTCGCCTCGGGCGCGATGTGCACGAGCGCCGGGGCGCTCGCCGCCTCCTTGGCGGCGACGAGCCGGCCCACCGTGGTACGCTCGGGCTCGAGCATCTCGTTTTCGCGGAGCCACTCTTCGTTGTACACCTTGGAGAGGTATCGCTCACCTGTATCGGCGAGCACCGTGACCACGAAGGCCTTGTCGCCCGCCCGGCGCGCGGTTTCGATCGCACTCACGACGTTGAGGCCGGTCGAACCTCCGGTGAAGAGCCCCTCCTCGCGGGCCAGTCGCCGCGCCATGAGCATGGCGTCGCGGTCCGACACCGTGATCCATTCGTCGACGACATCCCAATCGAGCGCCCCGGGCGGCTTTTCCCCCCCGATGCCCTCGACCTTGTAGGGGTGCCCCTCCGCGGGGCGCCGGGTCGCGGCGTAGGCACGGTAGATCGAGCCCGCCGGATCGCCGGCCACAACCCGAATGGTCGGATTCTGTTCCTTCAAATAGCGGCCGACGCCGGTCACGGTGCCCCCGGTTCCCGGGGAGCAGACGAAATGGGTCACCTGACCCTCGGTCTGCTCCCAGATCTCCGGGCCCGTGGTCCGGTAGTGGGTCTCGGGGTTGATGGCGGTGTCGTGCTGGTCGGTGAAGATCGCGTTCTCGTGGGCCGCGGCGATCGCCTTGGCCTTGGTGATGTAGTGCTCGGGGTGCTCGGGTGGGACCGCGGTAGGCGTGATGATGACCTCGGCGCCCAACGCGCGCAGGAGTCGCGCCTTTTCCTGCGACATCTTGTCCGGCATCGTGAAGACGCAGCGGTAGCCCTTGACCGCGGCGGCGATGGCCAGGCCGATGCCCGTGTTCCCGGACGTCGCCTCGACGATGAGGCCGCCGGGCTTCAGCCGTCCCGCGCGCTCCGCCGTCTCGATCATGGAGACGCCGATGCGATCCTTGACCGACCCGCCGGGGTTAAAGAACTCGGCCTTGGCGTAAACGGGGGCGCGGACGCCTTGCGTCACCTTGTTCAGGCGAATGAGCGGCGTCCAGCCGATCGTCTGGAGGACGTCCGAGTAGGGTCTAGTGTGAGGAGGCATGCGCCTGAGAGTCGCCGAGGAGCGCGGCCGTTTGGGTGTGCCGAAACTCGACCGGCTCGAGAAAGCTCGTCGCCACGGGCACTCCCCGGCGCCGCGCCGGGGCGAAGCGCAGGCGCGACGAGCCCGCCAACGCGGCCGAATCGAGCGCGCGAACCCCGCTCGACTCGGCCACCCGCGAGGACTCAGGGAGGAGCCGGCCGCTCGAGTCGGTGTAGAGCCGGAGCACCACGTCCCCCTCGACGCGCGCGTCGAAGAGCCGGGGCGGATACTGGATTGGGGAGTCGGCGTTGAGCGGCACCGGCGGCTCCTGGTCGGGGGTGGGGGCCCGGGCGACCTCCACGGAGGGCGGGGCTTTCCCGCACGCCAGCAGGCCGAGGACGACCGCGGTCGCTCGGGCGGGTCGGTGCGTCGTCACGCGTGCGCTCCGAGCTGTCGTTTCCAGGCCGCGAGGCGGTTCAGCGCCTCGAGGGGGGACAGCGCGTCGAGATCGAGCCGGGCGAGTTCGGCGAGGAGTGGATGTTCTTCCGGCGGCGTGAACAACGCCAGTTGCGCCGCGTCGGGCGGCGTGGGCGTGGGCAACCGCGCCACGTGATGGCCCGCTTCAAGTAGGCCCAGGACCTGAGCCGCGCGCGCGACGACCGGGGCCGGGAGCCCGGCGAGCCTGCCGACGTGGATCCCGTAGGAGCGGTCTGCGGCGCCCGGATCGAGACGGTGGAGGAACACGATCTCGTCCCCCGTTTCGCGGACGGCCACGTTGAAGTTGCGAACGTGGGCGAGCTCCTCCGTCAGCTGGGTCAGTTCGTGGTAGTGGGTGGCGAAGATCGTCTTGCATCCGATCACGGTGTGCAGAAACTCGGTGACCGCCCACGCGATCGCGACCCCGTCGTAGGTCGCGGTGCCGCGGCCGATTTCGTCCAGCAGCACGAGGCTGCGCGCGCTCGCGCCGTGCAGGATGGCGCTCGTCTCGCTCATTTCGACCATGAATGTCGACTGGCCCCGCGCGAGGTTGTCCGAGGCGCCGACGCGCGTGAACAGCCGGTCCACCACCCCCACGCGCGCCCGTCGGGCCGGGACGAAGGCCCCGATCTGCGCGAGCAGCACACACAGGCCAACCTGGCGGAGGAGGGTCGACTTACCCGCCATGTTCGGGCCGGTTAGGAGGATCACTCGACCGCGTTCGTTCAGGGTGACGTCGTTTGGAATAAAGGTTTCGCGCGGCATCGTCCGCTCGACGACCGGGTGGCGACTCCCCTCGAGTTCGATCGCGGCGCTGCCGTCGACGCTCGGGCGCACATACCCCTCGTGGTGGGCGAGCTCGGCGAGCGCCGTCCAGAGATCGAGATCGGCGATCACGCCGGCCGACGCCTGCACCCGCGCGCTGGCTCCGGCAACCTGGCGTTGGAGCTCGGCGAGCACCGCCGCCTCGTGCGTCGCGATCTGATCTTCGGCCCCGAGCACCTTGGCCTCCGCGGCCTTCAGGTCCTCGGTGACAAAGCGCTCCGCGCCCGACACCGTCTGGCGGCGCTCATATTCGGGTGGCACGCGACTCACATGCGGCCGCGTCACTTCCAAGTAGTACCCGAAGACCTTGTTGAATCCGACCTTGAGGGACGCGATTCCGGTGCGCTCGCGCTCGACGCCCTGTAAGCGAGCGATGTAGTCCTTGCCCTCGTTGCGAGCCTCCTTCAGGCGGTCAAGGTCCCCGTCGTAGCCCGTGCGGACGGCGTCGCCGTCCCCTGGCTGGGCAGGTGGACGCTCCACCAAGGCGCGGCTCAGCTCACTCGCCAAGTCGCCGAGCAAGTCGAGCCGCGCAGCCGCGCGCTTGAGCAGCGCGGGACGGTCGTTCAGCGCGGCGAGCGCGCCGGCTATGTCGGGGAGCCGAATGAAGGAATCGCGGAGCGCGCCGAGCTCACGCGGCGTCGCCCGCCCGAGGGCCGCCCGCCCGCCGAGGCGCTCCAGGTCCCGGACGCCGTCGAGGAGCCCTCGCAAGCGATCCCGGCCTCGGGCGTCGGCCACGAACACCTCCACTGCGTCGAGCCGCGCGTTGATGGCGGCCGGGTCGACGAGCGGTGTCAGGAGCGTGCGCCGCAGCAAGCGCGCGCCCATCGGGGTCAGTGTCCGGTCGAGCACCGAGAGGAGCGTCACCGCTCCCGGGCCCGGGCGCAGCGGCTCGACCAGCTCCAGATTGCGGCGCGTCATCTCGTCCAACGGCATCACGTCGCCTGCTCTTACGAGCACCGGGCGCGTGAGGTGAGGGATGCCCCCCGGCTTCAGCTCCCGGGCGTATCGGAGGAGCGCGTTCGCCGCGCCCACGGCAGGGCGGTCTCGAGATTCGATTCCTAAGCCGTCGAGCGACGCCAGGCCGAAGGTCCGGCACAGCTCTTCGCGCGCGAGTTGTGCGTCAAAGTCCGCGGGGTCGCGGGCCGTCCTCGCGGCCAGGTCGGTGGGCGGGACCGCGCCAATGGGAAAGAGAATCTCCGCTGGTTCGTAGCGGGCGAGGACGCTCGGGAGGTCCTCGACCGGGACGGTTTCGAGAAAGAGCTCGCCCGTCGAAACGTCGAGGGCGGCCACGCCCGCCTCCGGTCCCTGCGAGTCGCAGGCCAAGACGTAGTTGTTTCGGCCCCGCTCGAGCCATTCCTCCGCCAGCACGGTCCCGGGCGTCACCGTCTCCACCACTTCGCGTCGCACGAGGCCCTTGGCCAACCGGGGATCCTCGACCTGTTCGCAGATCGCCACGCGGTGCCCCTTGGCGAGCAGACGGCGCACGTATTCGTTCGCCGCCTTGACCGGCACCCCGGCGAGGGGCACGGTGGCCGCGCCGCCGTTGTTGCGGGCTGTGAGGGTCAGGCCGAGCTCCCGCGACGCGAGGCGGGCGTCTTCTTCGAACATCTCGTAGAAGTCGCCCATCCGGAACAGCAGGATAGCCGCTGGGTGGCGGGCCTTGATGTCGTGGTACTGCTGCATCAACGGCGTGCGAGTCTCGAGGCGCGCGGTCACGGCTCCTCGACGACGAACGGTTGACCGCCGAAGCGGGTCCGAAGGCGTCGTTCGACGCGCTGTGCCTCCTCGCGGGTCGCGTAGTGACCGACCCGGACCTTGAAGAGCCCGCTAGTGTCGCGGACGACCCGAGCGTTGAAGCCCATGACCTTGAGCTGGGTGAGAGCCTGGTCGACCTGCGGAGCGCTGCGCACGGCCAGGACCTGCACCGTATAGCTCGTGGGGGGGGCAGGCGGCGTCGCCGACGCCGCGGGTGGAGCCGGGGCCCCGGGGGGCGGCGCGGCCGCAGCGGGGGGCGCCGCGGCTTGACTGCTGCACCGTGGGGCGTAAAAGGCGACCTGGTTCTGGAACTCGACGTCCGCGCCGGCGCCGGCCAGGGCGTCACCGATCAGGGCGCAGCCGTGCGCGTCGTCCTTCAGGTCAAAATATCCGCGCGCGCCCCAGAAATCAGCGCGCGCCTTGAGCGGGGAATCGGGATAATCGCGCCGCATGCGCTCGGCCGCTTGCGCGGTCGCCGCGGGGTCGCCTTGGGCGAAGTACAGTTGCGTCAACAACAAGAGCGCCGAGTCCGCCCACACCGAGCGGCCGTATTCGATCACAATCCGCTGCAGATACGTGGCGACACTTGGGGCATCGGACGCCAGTCGGCCGGCCGTCAGGAGGATGCCGGGATAGAGCGAGTCGTGGGCGGGCACGCTGGCCAAGAGCCCACGCACGAGCGCGCGCGCCGAGTCGGGGCGCGTTTGCCCGAGGCTCAGTGCGAGCCGTCGCACGGAGTCCGGGGTCGCCTGGGCCCGAACCTCGCGAGCCGGTCCGACGATCGCCGCGACGATCGCGAGCGCCACTACCCCGCGGCCCGCGATCAGGCCGCCTCCCCGACCGCGCTGCCCACGACGCCCCAGCTCAGAAGGAGTTCGACGACGAGGCCGTGGTCGTCGCTCACCCTCGAGGACTTAAGCGCCTGGTCCGCGGCTAACGCGCGCCGCAACGCGGCGCGCAGCTCTTCCGGCGACCACTTGAGCGCCCACCCCGCCCACCGCTCCGCTTCCTCCTGTTGGGGGACTCCGAACATCCGTGCCTGGCGCATGTGACCGATGAGGACGGAGACGAGCCGGGCGGGTGGGAGGCCGCGGTCGAGCTCGGCCCGCGCCAGCGCCGTGCCGACGAGAGCGGTCCCGAGCAGGTTCACGATCCGCACCCCCGTTGTGCCGGACTGTCTCAGCACGGGCTCAACGAGTTGCACGGCCACCGGGATATCGCGCCCGAGTGCTGCGGTGACCAGATCCTTCATCGTCTCGCCGCGGCGGACGCCGACTGTCGCCGTCACGTCGGCCACCGTCACCGCCCGCCCTACGGCGAGCCCGGCCAGCTTCTCCAGCTCGCTCGCCAACCGCTGAAGGTCAGAGCCGGTGACGTCGAGCAGAAGCTGTTGGGCCTGGGGGTCGAGGGCGACGCCGAGCGCCGCCGCCCGGTGAGCGAGCCAGCGGGGGACGCGGTTTGCGGGTAACGCCTCGATGGTGACGCTCACCGCATGCCGCGCCAAGTCGGCATCCGCGGGTTCTCCCGAGCTCTGGACGAGGATCAAGAGCGTCGTGGGGTTTGGGGCGGCGAGGTACTGGAGGAGTGCCTTGTGCAGGGCGCTCCCCCGTCTCACCTCGTCCACGCCACGTAGCACCACCGCACGGTGCAGGGCGAGCATCGGAGGAGTGTTGACGAGCGTGTCCAACGCTTCGGGGTCGAGCTCGACGGCGTGTCGGTGATCGACATTGAACGCGCGGGCGTCGGGCGGGACGGTGCGATCAAGGAGTGCCCGGATCGCCTCGTCCTTCAACACATCTTCGTTGCCATGGAGATAGTAGACCGGCCGGGGCGCGCCGTGCTTGAGGCCGCTGAGGAGTTCGTCCAGACTGAGGGCCTCCATACACGGCGGAAATTACCGCGCCCCGCCGCGCGAAGCAAAGCGCCCTCGGTCAGCGACCTGCGGCTATCGGTTGGACGAGCGCGGTGCCGTACGGATTGGGGTTGCCATCGACGACGCTCGCCCGCGGATCCTGGAACGACACGAACGGGACGCCGGCTTGGGCGACGGGTTTGGGGAACGGCACGGGCGCGAGCGCGGGCATCGAGACCGCTTCCGAGCGTCGCACGCCGGCGCGGGCGAGGAGCATCACGGCAACGGCGAGGAAGAGCGCCGCCGCCACGCCGAGTCGTGCCGGCAGCACGGGTCCGACTCGGAGTTCCCGCTCGCGGGCAAGCCGCGCGTCGAGGCGGCGCCGGAAGTCACCCGAGGGCTCGATCGCCTCGACCGCGCGCAACGTACCGACCCCGTGTTGCACCGCAGCGTCGAAGCTGCGGCACGAGGCGCACTGGGTTATGTGGCGCGTGAAACGCCGTAGCTCGCGCGGGGTCGTGATCAGCCCGTCGCGAAACTCGGTATAGCGGTCGAGAAATTCGTCGCAAGTCATCGAATGCCCGCTTGCTGATACCGGCCGGGTCGCCTGGAGTTCCAGACAGGCCGGCCTGCTCCTGTGATAGCTCGCTACTCGAGGAGTGGCGAGATCAGTTGGGCGAAGCTGTTACGTGCCCGGTTCAACCGACTCTTGACGGTGCCCAGGTTGCAGCCGGTGATGTCCGAGATCTCGGCGTAGCTCTTGCCTTCGAGTTCCCGGAGAACAAAGACGGCGCGATGGTGTTCCGGCAGATGGGCGACGCATTCCTCGACCGTCTCCCGGAGAAAGCGCTTGCGGTAGAGGTCGTCCGGGCGTGCCGTCGTGTCCTCGAACTGCAGCGGTCGGTGGTCGGCCTCCCACTGCTTCTTCAAGGTCTGGAACAGGACCAGCGGGTTGCGGCTCCGATTGCGGAGTTCGTTCTTCGCGAGATTCGACGCGATGGTGTAGATCCACGTCGAGAATTTCTTCGTCTGATCGAACCGGTGTACGTGACGGAAGACGCGAATGAAGACCTCTTGGACGAGATCTTCAGCGCGCTCACGATCACCAATGGTACGGTTGACGAAGTTCAGTAGTCGGATCTGATAGCGGTCGACGAGCGCACCAAAGGCTTGAGGATCGCCGCCGAGATGTCGCCGCACGATTTGCCCGTCATCGAGCTCGTGCAGTGCCAATCGCTCCAGCGCCCGCGGAGTCTCCGGCGCTGGCTTCAGCCTTAGGCCTAGTGACATGACTGCCCCCGCGTTGCAGAAGGAAACCGGCCAGCCAATCCTCCTACATATGTAAAGATACCGCAACCCCCCCGAGAGTCGCGCACCGACCTATCCCCCGGCGCAACATGGAGATGGCGCGGGAACCTTCGAGGGGAGAGTGGGCGCTCGGGGTCGGGTCTTCTCGTCATCGGTTCAGGGCGAACCCAGCCATATAAAGGATAGCCACGATCGTCTTCGCGTCGCGGATCTCGCCGGCGCCAATGGCCGCGAGGACTTCGGAGAGCGGGCGCGGCACCACTTCGATGAATTCATCGGGCTCAGGCGCGGCCGCCGCGGGAGTGAGGTCCTGAGCCCAAAACAGATGAATGAGCTCGTCCGTGAAGCCCGGCGTCGTCCAAATCGAGGTGAGACGCTCGATCCGTCCGGCCCTCACGCCCGCTTCCTCGAGGAGTTCCCGCCGGGCGCACGCCTCGGGCTGCTCGCCCGGTCCGAGCGTGCCGGCCGGAACCTCCCACAACGCCCCGCCCGTGGCGTAGCGATATTGGCGGATCATCAGGATCGTGGGGTCGGGACCCGTGGGGTCGCTTGCGCACGGGACGACAGCGGACGCGCCCGGGTGCCGGATCATCTCGAGCTCCCCTTCCGAGCCGTTCGGAAACCGGACCCGGTCGAGATCGACGCTGATCACCTTACCGGAGTACATCCGGCGTTTGCTGAGCTGCATGCCTGCCCTCCGTTCGCGCGACGCGTTGCCGGGCCGCGCTCACCCGCGCCCGGTGCCGAAGAGCCGGTCGCCGGCGTCTCCCAGGCCGGGCAAGATGTAGCCCCGAGCATCGAGCTCGCGATCGAGCGCAGCGGTGAAGATGCGCGTGTCGGGATGTTCGTCACGCATCCGTTCCACGCCAGCAGGCGCCGACACGAGGCAGAGCAACCTGATGGCGCGCGCTCCAGCCCCCTTGAGCGCGGTGATTGCGGCGGACGCCGATCCGCCCGTCGCGAGCATGGGGTCGAGGACGAAGAACGACCGATCCTCCTCGCCCGCCGGGACCCGGAAGTAGTAGTCGGTCGGGCGCAGGGTTTCGTGATCTCTGAAGAGGCCGATATGGCCCACGCGCGCCGACGGAACGAGTTGCACGATCCCGTCGACCATCCCGAGCCCTGCTCGCAGAATCGGGACGAGCGTGAGCTTCTTACCGGCGATACGTGACCCGCGCATGTGCTCGAGCGGCGTGTCCACGTCGACGGATTCGAGGGGAAGGTCCTCAGTTGCCTCGTAGGCCATGAGCATGGCGATCTCGCTCACGAGCATCCGAAAGTCACGGATGGTCGTCCGCCGGTCGCGCAGGAGCGTGAGCTTGTGTCGGATGAGCGGATGATCAACAACGGTCAGGTTTGGATGCTGGCGGTACGACATACGCGGGAAGCTACGCCCCGACCGCGGGCCCGCCACCCGCACGACGCCGGAGCGCCGAAGGACGCTTAGCGGCGGTATCGGGTTGTGGTTCCCGGGGCAGGGCAAGGGGCGTGCGCGCCTGAGCCCTTCATGCTCATCCCGTTTCCCACCACGCCACATCCCCCTCATGCCCGCATTTGGCGCACTTCGTATGCGGCGGCGGCACGAGCCCGAGACGGACTCGAGCCGTGCACTTGGGGCAGACTGCGTACGTGTGACCCAGGTCGTTAGTCGTCCCCCGGGCTGGGTTACGGTCGGCGGTCGTCCGGTATACCACGGTGAAACGCTCTGGCAGCCTGCTTCGGACCTCGAACGCGTCTTTCGGGACCGCGAGCGAGTCGTGAGAGCCGGGGAGGGTGAGCACGAGACGGGTCGCTCCACTGCTAACGACGGGGTACCATGCCCCCTGGCGAACGTGTTCGGTTTGCGAGTCGCGCTTCGCCGCGACCCAGATCCGCGCCCAGCCCCAAGGTTGCTCCATGGGGCCTCAAGATAGCCCTCGGAGATCCGGCCAGATGTGACCTATGTGACATTGCGCTGGGCCGCGCGGTGCGTGCCGCCGCACATGTGAACATCACCGGAACCCAGGGCGGAGGTGTGCCTCGCCCCACTGGATGGGAAGAGCCTACTGACGGCCCACTTGCGCGGCCGCCCGGCTGTCGCTGCTCAGCCGCGCGCGGCCGTCGGTCACGGCGCCGGCGTATTCGCTCGGCCTCGTAGCCTGACCGAGACCGCGTATCACGAACGCAAAGTCCGCGAGGACCTGGACCCGCAATTGCCGGTACGGAGCGCGGTCTTCCTTCTTCAGGCCCTGCATCGCTTGACACTGAGAGATCTGGAGCTGGTCAAACTGCTGGACCAGATCGGACGCCTTTTGGGTCAAGTCGGACCCGACGTCGAGTTGTCCGACTTGAATCGTCTCGCCCGAACCGCCCGAGCTGATCGGCACGGTGGTCGCGCCGACGGTAACGCGCCGACTCTTGTAGTCGATCGTCTGTTTGCACGCCGGGCCGCTTGAAAACATGTGCCACGGCGCGCAAGCGCTCAGAGAAACGAGCGCCACGACGGCGATGCACGCGCGAGAGACCATGTTATCTCCTCCGGCGAGTCATCGGGCTGTTCGAGTACGTCGGTCGTGCGCGGGACCACGGGGATGTAGGACGCGCTCGTGCTCCGGCACAGTCGCCAGCCCACGGCGCCTCACACACTACGCCGCCACTCTGGTTCAAGCAAGTTCTGTCCTCGGTTTCCGGGGTCTGAACGACTCACCGGGTTGGACCGCGGTCCCAGGCGGGTCGTCGTTCTTGGGGGGCGGCCCTGCCCTCAGGTGCCGTCATTTGAGGCCATCGGTAACTGACCAGTGTACACGCATCGCTTTTCCGGCCGAGCCAGCCGAAGACGCCGTGCTCTGGCCCGCGACGACTGCTGCGTCTACGAGGCCGAGAGTCTGCGATGTCCCCGCTGCTGGCCGCACGATGTCTGTGACCCGCGAACTGCCGCTATTTGTGTCGGAAAATGATTCTGCCTCGTGTGAGATCGTACGGCGAAAGCGCTAGCACCACGCGATCACCGGCAAGCACACGAATCCGGAACCGTCGCATCCGGCCTGCGACCGTCGCGAGGACGTGGTGGCCGTTCTGGAGTGCCACGCGAAACATCGTATTCGGCAGAATCTGCTCTACGACTCCATCGACTTCGATTGCTTGTTCCTTCGGCATACAAAGCGCCTCCACATCGCAACCCCGTCACGCGCCGAGGCCGCAGCACATTGTCGACTAGGCCGTAGACGGCCCCCGTCGCTCACTCGTCATCAATCTCGACATCAGCGTCACTCTCGTCGCCGACATCCTTTGGCTCGAACATGACCTTTTCGATCTCCCCGAGCTTCTCCACCGGCGAGCTTTCCGTCTCGAGAATCGCCGCGATCTCATCAAAGAGGCTCATCAGTTCCGCACGGGTCATTTCCACCACAGTAGGTCCAATTCGTATGAGATAGTCGCAAAGTAACCCCGGCCGGGCCCCAACATGTTAGATTATGGGTCGCCTTCGTCCTCCGACCCCCCCTTGGCCCCTTCATACGGGAGCACCTGCATCGTGCGTTCGTCTCCGCTGACCACCTCTCCCGTCAAGATCGGCGAGCTTGTGCGCCGTCGGTTACGCGAGATCAAGAGTTCGACCGACGATCTCGCTGAGGCCCTGGAGCTGCCCCCCTCGTACGTCGAGGACGTCATCGCCGGGTCTCGGCCAATCGCGCCAGAGCGGTCGGACGTGTACAGGCGGATGACCTCCTTTCTCCGCTTGGGCCGGAATGATCTGAGGAACTGCCTTCCGTGCGAGCGGATTGCACCCCGGAACAGCGGTCCCGGAGCGGAGGTGCGCCGCATGTTGCTCACCCTATGCGAACCCACGACGGCCGACCAACTCGACCGCCGGCACGTCCAGCACGGCGCGGCGGAGTTCACGGATATCGTCCGCCGCCTACTCGATGTGGCCCAAGGTGCGGTCCGGCGCGTGCTGGACGACCACGTCCACCTCCGGCTCGCGGCCATGGAACGCCGGACGAGTTATCCCATGATTCGGCTCAGGGTGCTTGACTTCCTCGATGCGACGCCGGGCACCGTCACGCCTGACGACATTACGGAGTTTCTCGCGCCTCGGATCGCGCGCTGGGACGTGGAGCTCTCGACGGGGGTGTTGAAGGTGGTCATGTCGAACTCGGAACGACGTCGTCCGAGCGCAGCGGGACGCCGCGAGTGAGCCACGCGTATGCCGGCGTGGGGCTCGAAACTGCCAATTGACATCTCGCGCTCGCCGAGCGATGTTTATTCCTGAGCAAAAGAGCCGCGGCATAAGAGCCGCGGGCTGAAAACCCGTCGTAGGACCTGGGCTTTCAAGTCTCAGGTCCTTTTTGTTTCGGGATGGCCACGCTCTTCTGCTCACGGGTCGTGGAAGTACAGTCAGCGATTCGCCGTGTGGCGACGCGCGCAACCCGGGGACAGTTTCAGTCAGGAGTAAGTGAACAGATGGCACGTCTTATCGGTACCGTGAAGTGGTTCAACGACGCCAAGGGGTTTGGGTTTATCACTCCCGAAGGCGGGGCGAAGGACTGCTTCGTGCATCACAGCGCGATTCAGGCGCAGGGCTTCAAGTCCCTGGCCGAAGGCGAGCGTGTTGAGTTCGACATCGTCGAAGGTCAGAAGGGCCCCGCGGCCCAGAACGTCGTGAAGCTCTAATCACGGCGCAGAAGGGCTAGCGGGCGGCGCTCGCCATACGGCGGGCGCCGCTCTTTTTTTGAGCAACGAGCGCAGTCGGTGCCCATGTCCCGCGGCCCGACCTCCCCCTCACCAAGATGGCCCTCTCCCTGCAGGGGATTGTTGGGGTCCTGTGGGTCACTGGTGCGCCCCCGTGCAGGCGTCTTGAACCTCAGGTCCTGCGCGCGGTGCCGCGGGGGGCGATCCCGGCTCACCCCGCGCGGCCCCTGACCGTTGGCGCGCTACCGACCCGGCGGCGGCCCTGGGGGACCCAGGACGATGAACCCATTGCGCTCTGCGATCGGCGCGAGCTTCGCGACGTCCGGGGGGGGACCGTCGTGATGGGGCGGGACTACGCGCGCCGGCGCGGGCTGTCCCACCGTGCGCATGAAGCCCTCGAACTGCATTGGCGAGAACCCGACGAGGGCGCGGGTCGTGGGCGCCGAACCATAGAAGGTATGCGGCACGCCCTTGGGCCCGAAGGCGAAGCCACCGGACGTCAACTCGAGCTTCGTGTCGGCAACCCAGAAGGTGAGGGCGCCGTCGAGCACATAGAACCACTCGTCCTCCTCTGGGTGCACATGCCACGGGGAGCCGATCCCCTCGGGGACGAGGATCTCGAGCATGCCGAATCGCCCAGCGGTGTCCGCCTTGCCGATCTTGACCGTTTGGAGCATGCCGAGGAGCCAGAACGCCTCTCCTTCGTCACGGGCTAGAGCGTACCCCGCCTGGCTCCGAGCTTCAGCGACTATCGTCATGTGATCCTCCGTTGTAGCGAGTGAGTGAAGCGCCAGCAGTCGTTTCACCGCTTATCGTTTCAACAGATATTTGCCCTAACGCCCGCACGGTGGGTGCGGCGTCCTCCGAGTTCGTCAGGGAAACGTCCCCATGCTGTCGAGTACCTCGGCGAGCAGCTTGGGGACGTTTCCCTGACGAACTCGGAGGACGCCGCA
>DATNIM010000041.1:0-2353 GCA_035604455.1 Gemmatimonadales bacterium | reverse complement strand
ACGGTGCCGGGCGCACCATGAGCCGCCACGCGGCAAGCCGACTCGTCGGGGGGGCCGCGCTGCGTCGCCAGCTCGAGGAGCAGGGCATCGCCGTGCGCGCCTCCTCGGCCCGAGGGCTGGCCGAGGAGGCACCCTTCGCCTACAAGGACGTCGACGAGGTGGTGGTCACATGTGAACGGGCGGGACTCGCTAGACGCGTGGCGCGCCTGCGTCCCTTGGGCGTGATCAAGGGTTGACGCCAACCCATCACCGTTCGAGACGCAGATCGCGGGCGATGGTATCGAGAACGACGCCGAGCAGGAGCTCGTGTTCAAGGTCGATCTCCCACGGCCGGCGAGCCCTCCCACCGAGTGCCGACTTGGGAGGCAAAGGGGTCCAACGGCCCTGCCCAATCGGGCGCAGTTCATGCCAGGATCTCCCACGTGCGAAGGGGATCCAGGATCGCAGCCGCAGGCGCCGCGATCGTGCTCACGAGCGCTCTCATTAGCTGCGGCAACGCAAACGTAAGCGTGTCTCATTCCGGAAACACCGACGGGGTTTTCCAGAACCGGATCGTGGTGGGAGCGCTCGCGTCTCAGACCGGTCCGCTTCCGGCCGACTTCGCGCCGGTGATCACAGGTGCGCAGGTCTACCTCGACATGGTCAACGCCGAAGGCGGGGTCCATGGACGTCGGATCGACCTGGCGTACAAGCTCGACGACCAGTCCAGCCCGTCACAGGACACAAGCCAGGCCCGGACCCTTGTTGACCAAGACCATGTATTTGCCGTAGTGGCGGTGGCCACTCCGTCGTTCAGCGGTGCTGGCTACCTTGCCGCGCACGACGTTCCTACGTTTGGGCTGCACGTGAACCCGAACAGTCAGTGGCTCGCCGGGCCGAGCATGTACGGCAACAACAGTTCTTACACTAACTTCAGCGCTCCCCAGCTCCAGGCCGTCTTCCTGGCCGAGCAGCACCACGTGCACGCGGCAGCGGTCCTCGCTTATAACATCGCCCAATCCCAGCAGGGATGCCAGGGGGTCCTGAACGGCTTTAGCCGCTACGGCGTCAACGTGACCTTCGCGGACAGGAGCATCCCCGCTCCGGCGAGCGATCTCCACGCCGACGTTACCCGCATGAAGCAGGCGGGCGTAGATATGATCGTGTCGTGCATGGACCTGAGCGGCAACGTGTTGCTAGCTCAGACCATGCAGCAGGCGGGCATGACCGGCGTGACCCAGTTGTGGTTCGACGGGTACGACGAAACCGCCCTCGCCCGGTTCGGCGCCGTCATGCAGGGCGCCTACTTCTTCGAACCGCATGTGCCGTTCGAGGTGACCCAGCTCTATCCCGGCACCTACCCGGGCATGGACACCTTCGAGGCGATGCTCAAGCGGTACGCGCCGGGGAACCCGCCCTCGGAGGCGGCCCTCGCCGGGTGGACAAGTGCGGACCTATTCGTGACCGGTCTGCGCGCGGTCGGCAGGAACCTGACCCGCAGCCGGCTGGTGGCCGCTATCAACACGCTGTCGGCGTTCACCGCGGACGGCATTCTCGCGCCCGTCGACTGGCGCATTTCGCACAAGCGAGATTCTGGACCCATCAACTGCAACGCTTTCGTCGAAGTACTGGGGGATCACTTCGTCCCGGTCTACGGCACATCACCGAGCGTCTTCAGCTGCTTCCCGGTGCCGGATCCGCTGGCGCCCCCGATTCGTCCGATCGTGCCGCTGCCAGCTGGCGTCCCTCCCGCATAGGGCGTCGCGAGTTAAGCGGCCGCGAGAGAAGCGGTCGCGCGAGGACGCGTCGCCGGCATTGACGCAGTTCATCTCCTACGTGTTGCCGGGCGTCCCCTACGGCTGCACATACGCCCTGATGGCGGTGGGTCTCGTGCTCACCTACAAGGCATCGGGCGTCTTCAACCTCGCGTTCGGTGCCCAAGCGTACGTGTCCGCTGTCGTCTTCTACATCACGGTGCACGATGGCTGGCCCAAGTGGGCGGCGTTCTGCATTGCGGTTGTCGTGCTCGGCCCAGCAATCGGCCTGCTGCTCGACCGCCTGCTGTTCCGCTATACGCGCACTGCGCCACCGCTGGTGAAGCTCGTGCCCGCTCTCGGTCTCCTGATCGCGATACCAAGCATCACCCAGATGATCGTCGGGACCTCCGCTCGCCTGTCCCCTCCCGCGCTGGTGCTCGACCCCTCTCATGTCTACTTCCACTTGTCCGGATCAGGGGTGACAGGCGAGGAGCTCTCGACCACGACGGTCACCATCGTGGTGGTGGCCGCACTCGCGATGATGTTCAGATCGAGTGGCATGGGACTGCGGATGCGCGCGGTGGTCGAGAGTCCCCGCATGACCGAGCTCGCCGGGA
>DATNIM010000040.1:0-26702 GCA_035604455.1 Gemmatimonadales bacterium | reverse complement strand
CCCGATGGAGGTCCGTCGGGGCAGCGCTCGCGGCGCTCAGCACGAAGAAGTGGCAGGGACGGCCACAGCTGGGGCATTTACCTGCAGTATCTGTGGTAGCTCTCAGCTAAAACGTATAGAAGAGCAGAGCCGAGGCCCACAGGGGACGATGTCTCTTGTGGGTTTCGCGCGTTATGCAGGTACGCAGATCGGACGTCTCAAGCGAGGTGGCAACCTGGCAGGTTCGGACGTCTAGATCGTGACGGGATCAAACCATGAGGCACGGGGTAGGTTGCTCAATCATCGCCGTCAGTTCTGACAGGGTCCGCCGGGTCGTTCACGCGTGCGCTCTACTGCGCCTGGGCACCGGTCCGAAAGTGCCCGCTGGGCGCAACCCTACCTTGCCCAAGACGCTCGGGTGTGGACGGACGGCCTCAAGGGGCGTCACAAGACCAGATCGCCGGACGCTCCTCTAAGGGCGAACCAGCAGGTCGGTAGGCGCTCGTTAGAGATGGCAGGACCGAGACTTGCGGCACGGCGCATAGATTCTGTGGTCCATGGGGTGGGGTTTCCGAATCTGACCGTCTCGCGCTCAAGCCACGATGACAAGGGTCGTGAAGGGAGATCCGAAACCATGAGGTTCGCGCGCATGAAGAATTCAACCGTCTGGACGATCGGCGCCGGGGTCTTGGTGCTGAGCGCTGTGGGCTGCACGCACATCGGCACGGTGGGCAATCCGAGGGCGTACATGCAGGACCGGGCCTCTACGAGAGTTTGGGTCACGGGACCCGATAATCGGACGGTCGCGCTCTCACACGCCAGGGTGGCCAACGACACCCTATCCGGTTTTGACGGGAGCCAGTACTACGAAGTCGCCATGGGCGACGTGAAGCGCCTTCAGGCGAAAGTGCCCGCCCCGGGCAACACCGCGCTCGCAGTGGGCATCGGCGTGGTGGCGGCAGGCCTCGTGGTCGCCGAGCTCACGAGCGCAGGGAGCAAGGCGGGGTGCGAGGTTCTCGTAGGTGGCACCCAGACTCAGCTGTATCCCGGCGGGCCGCTCGTGTCGCAGGGCGTGTACGCGCCGTGTCCGCCGTCGAACTGATCACGGTCGTACAACACATAGGGAATGGGAGGCACCGGTCTATGAGCACGCGCGCCGTTCCGCGCATTCGTTACCTGATTCCGGCGGTGGCTCTCTGTCTGGTCGCCGCGCGTTGGAGTGCTCCGGCGGGCCACGAGATCAAGTTTGAAGTGGACCCGCTCTCGAGCATCGCTTGGTGGCAGGTGTTGCCGCATCTGAACCGCCTGTGGGCGTCGACCTGTCCTGAGGAGCGCTCGTGGCTCCCGCCGGCCGGCCACGATGCCGGAGGCGAGGACGCTTCCGACATCGGCAAGACCACTTGGAAGGTGCAGGACTCCTCCCAAGTTCCAATCCCGCTACTGCCCCGTTACCGTGTCCGCCCGGTGTGCTCGAGGAAGGCGGTTCATGGTGAGTTGACCGTGTCTGATACCAGCACGTGGACGGGGGCCCACGGTGAAGTTGCCGTGGACGCTGCCGCCCTCACGCAGGGGCAGGCGTGGGACGACGAGTACGCGCACACCGCCGTCTACAATGTCATGCGCTTTCCCCAGATCGTACTACACGTCGACAGTTTGACGCAGGTCACGTCGGCGAACGACACCATTCACGCCGTGGCCGTCGGCACCTTCTCGCTGCACGGCGTTGACCAGCCGATGAGCGTACACGTGATCGCGTGGCACGACGCAGGTGGGATCCGCGTGAAGGGCCGCTGGTTTATTCCCGCGAAGGACCTGGTCGAAGTCTACCAGTTCTCGCGGATGAAGCTCGGCCTCGGGGTGGGTATGAGCATTTGGAAGCAATTCTGGATGGGCATCGATATGGTGATGCGTCCCGAGCCCGCCACGTCTTGACGGCCTGACCTGCGGGCTCGCCTGGGTGCTTGGGCCGACGAGCGGCACACAGCGAAGATTGAGGAAGCCCCGCCCAACCGTGGCGGGGCTTCCCGTTTGCTCGGTGACGTAGCGGGCTCAGGGCTCGCCGTCGCTGATCTCGAGACAGGGAGGCACCGGTGATCCGAGCGGTTCTCCGCACCCGCTCCATGGCGCTCGCGGCGGCCTTCGCTCTGCTCGCGGCACGCGCCGGTGCGCAGGCGGCACACGACGTGACCTACGAAGTCGACCCGTTGTCCAGCATTGCCTGGTGGCAGGTCGTCCCGCACCTGAACCGCCTCTGGGCCACCACGTGCCCGGAGGAGCGCTCGTGGTTGCCACCGGCTGGCCACGACGCGGGGAGCGAGGACGCGTCCTCGGTCGGCAAGCCGACCTGGAAGCAACTCGATACGAATCTCGTTCCGATCCCCTTGCTCCCCCGCTACCGGGTGCGGCCCGTCTGCTCCGCCAAGGCCATCCATGGCGAGCTCATCGTGCCGGACACCACGACCTGGACCGGAGCACACGGGCAGGTTGCGGTCGATGGCGCGGCGCTCACTCAAGGGGGCACCCTCGACGACAATTACGCGCACGGGGTCGTGATGAACGTGGCGCTCTATCCCCAAATCGTGTTTCGGATCGACAGCGTCGTCAGCGTGACAACGAGCGACGACACGGTGCACGCACTCGCGGTCGGCGCCTTCACGCTGCGCGGTGTCACAACGCCTCTCAGGGTGCCCGTGACGGTGTGGCATGAGGCGGGCGGGATGCGCGTCAAGGGTCGGTGGTCCATACTCGCGCACGACTTGGTCGAGGTGTACCACTTCTCGCCGATGGCTCTCGGGTTCGGCGTGGGAACCTACATTTGGCGCCTGTTCTTCATGGGCATCGATCTCGTCATTCGGCCCGGAGTCAGCACCCCCTAGGCCGGCCGGCCGGTCCAAGCGCGGTCGATCGTTCCAACGGCGCGCCGGACTCCCCTACGTGTGCGCTGGCCAGAAGACGCGCGCCAGGGCGTCGGTGCGCGTGTCCATAGGGACGGGCGCGCCGTCCAACCGGGCGATCGCCTGGACGCCGCGGACGGCGTTCGCGAGAAACACGCTCCGCCCGGTCAGCGCCCTTCGCGGGTAGGTCCCCGCGGCAGCACGAGGAACGAGGTCGAGGACCCGGGTGCGCGCCACGCTCTCCAACACCCCCAGGTCGAGCGCCGGCGTGAGCAAGATCTCACCCTCCCACCAGAAGACGCTCCAAGTCGTCCCTTCCGCGACCGCACCGTCTCGCGTGAGCAGCAATGCGTCGTCGGCCCCGGCCTCCGTCGCTTCAAGCGCCGCCGAGTCAAAGGAATCGCGCCGGTTGGTCTTGTGGGGGTAGGGCGTGTGCGGAGTCGCCGCGGTGATGACCGCAGGCGGGTCGCGCTCGACAAAGGGACGGACTGTCGAATCGGCGCGTCCGTTACACACCGCGATTCGCAGGATGGCGTCGCCCGCCCCAACCTGGGAGCTCGCGAGCGCCGCGAGACTCGGCACGGGGGTGGCAAGTCCCAACGCCCGCCGCGCCCGCTCGAATCGGGCGACGTGGCCCTCGAGGAGCGGGATCCGGCCCGCGCGGACGCGGAGGGTTTCGATGAGGGCTAGGGAATCGTGCACCGAACCTGCGCGATCGGGACGGACAAGCGTAGAACGACCGTCCGACGTCAGGCAAGGTGACTAACTGCCTTGCGCCGATGCAGGGCGTCTCTAGTCTTCGGTCAGTACGGCTGGCGATTTTCACGTGACTCGGTCCTCTCGGGCCCCGAGGTCGCACCTTCGTGAGCGATCAAGTTCCGCTGGTCGAGGAACTGACCCCCGTTCCTGACCCGTTAGAGGCGTGCGCCCGTCTCGCCGGATGGCCCGGTCTCATTTTCCTCGATAGCGCGGGAGACAGGAGCGCGCGCGGACGCTTCTCGTTCCTGACCGCGGATCCCGTGGCCATGGTCCGAAGCCGACGCGGGACCGTGGAGTTGCGCCTCCAAGCCGGGTCCTGGACGCAGGCGCGATCAGACGACCCGCTCGCCGTCGCCCGCGGGCTCTTCGGCTCCCCGGAATGCGAACCGTGCCCCGGGCTGCCTCCCTTCCAGGGCGGGGTCGCCGGCTATATCGGCTATGAGTGGGGCGCGGCATTAGAAGGAGTCCGGGCGGCTCGACTCAACGATCTCGATCTCCCCGACGCCGTTCTTGGGTGTTACGACTGGGTCCTAGCCTGGGATCACGGTGCGGACCGAGCGTGGATCGTCGCGACAGGCCTTCCAGGCGAACCCGAGGGACGCCTGCGCCGGGCCGCCGCGCGCGTACGAGGCGTCAGAGCTCGCCTGGCCCTCCCTCCGCGAGCGGGCCCGCCCCGCGTTCAGGACACCGGAGTCCCGATCGCCGATTCGCATCCGGTCCCCGCCCTCGGTCCGTCGACTCGGTCGACCTTCACGCGAGACCGCTATCTCACCGCAGTTGGGCGAGTGGTCGAGCACATCTGCGCCGGCGACATCTTTCAGGCGAATCTCTCCCAGCGCTTCCAAGCGCCCCTGGTCGGGTCGCCCTTCGAGTTCTATGGGCGACTCCGTGCGCGGAATCCCGCGCCCTTTTCCGCCTACCTCGCTTTCGAGGACGCCGTGGTCGCGAGCGCATCGCCGGAACGGTTTCTCCGCTTGGAGGACCGTCGGGCCGAAGCCCGCCCGATCAAGGGCACGCGGCCTCGCGGGAGGGAGTACGCGGCGGACGACGCGCTCGGGGCCGAGTTGGCGACGAGTGTGAAAGACCGCGCGGAGAACGCGATGATCGTCGACGTCGTGCGGAACGACCTGTCCCGGGTGTGTCAGCCCGGCAGCGTGTGGGTCCCTGAACTGTTCACCGTCGAACGGTACGCGACGGTGCAGCACCTCGTGTCGACGGTCGTGGGTGAGCTCAACGACGGCTGCGACGTCCCGGACCTGCTGCGGGCGGCCTTTCCGAGCGGCTCCGTCACGGGGGCGCCGAAAGTCCGTGCCATGGAGATTATTGCTGAGCTCGAGCCTACGACACGCGGGGTCTATTGCGGGGCGATCGGATACTGGAGCCTGAGCGGTGCCTTCGACGCGAGCGTGGCGATCAGGACGTGCGTCCTCAGGGCCGGGCGCGTGTTTTTTCACGCTGGTGGGGGCGTCACCGCCCAGTCCGATCCGACCCGCGAGTATGAGGAGACGCTCGACAAAGCCCGCGGCATCGCGGCAGCCCTCGAGTGATCTTCCTCCTCGACAACCATGACTCCTTCGTCTACAACCTTGCACGGTACGTGCGGGAACTCGGCGAAGAGCCGCTCGTACGTCGCCGCGGCGCGATCACCCAGGCCGAGATCGCGGCGCTCAAGCCGTCGCACATCATCATCTCTCCGGGCCCCGGTTCACCCGCGGACCAAGGAGGGCGGCTCTCTGTGGCCGTCGTGCGCGCGTTCGGTGCGTCGACGCCCATCCTCGGCGTCTGTCTCGGGCACCAGTGCATCGGAGCGGCCTACGGTGCCGAAATCGTCCGCGCTCGGGAGCCCGTGCACGGGAAGGCGTCGGCTATTCGGCACGACGGGACGGGCGTCTTCACCGGCCTCCCGAGCCCGTTCCGCGCGGCGCGATACCATTCCCTCGCCATTGCGGAGGCCAACCTACCGGCCGAGCTCCGGGTCACGGCAAGAGCGGACGACGACGAGATCATGGCCGTGGCGCACGTGACCCATCCCGTCGTTGGGTTGCAGTTTCATCCGGAGTCGGTGCTAAGCAGCCACGGCTATCAGCTTCTCGAGCACTTCCTCCACGGTGCCCCCCGCGACCTTCCGCAGGGTCCCGACAGCTTGGGGCGCACGTCCTCGAGCGCTGCCTGCTCCACCTTCGGCGAGCAAGTCCCAGCGGCGTCTATCCTTAGAAGCCGGGGGGCGGCGACTTGATCCCACATGCGTATAATTTCGCGTGCGGGACGCGCATCGAGCGCGCTGATGGCACGTTGCGTGATGGAACACGCGGGAGCAGCCATGACGGGTGAGGGGATGATCGAAGGCGGAGGGGATGGGCGGGGACTGACGGAAGCCCACCGCGTCCTCGTCGTCGACGATCAGGCCGACGTGCGGCGCGCCTTGAGCCGGGCGCTGCAGTCGTGCGGATACGTGGTCGAGGAAGCGAGCGACGGCATCGAGGCCTTGACCAAGTGGAAGCTCGATATCGACCTCGTGCTGCTCGACCTCGAGATGCCCGGCATGGACGGTTATGAAGTGGCCCAGCGCCTTCGTAGTGATCCCGGCAGCCGCGACCTCCCAATCATCATGGTGACGGGGCGCGACGCGCGAGAGGACCGCCTGCGCGCCGTGGAGGCCGGGGCGAACGACTTCATCGGAAAGCCCTTCGAGCTCCCGGAACTCAAGGCTCGCGCCGCCTCCCTCCTTCGCATGAAGGAGGCCACCGATGCGATGAAGCGGGCGCGGGGCGAGCTCGAACAGCTTGTCGCCCGTCGGACCGCGGATCTGCGCCGGGCGCTCGACGAGTCCGCTCTCGCTCAGCGGACGACCTACGCCGCGCATCTCGACAGCATTCGGCGGCTC
Organism: Gemmatimonadales bacterium; assembly: GCA_035604455.1. Classification (GTDB taxonomy): domain Bacteria; phylum Gemmatimonadota; class Gemmatimonadetes; order Gemmatimonadales; family GWC2-71-9; genus AG25. The sequence continues at coordinate 20,186 of DATNIM010000040.1, read as the reverse complement.
GCGATCGCCGCTGAGTTCCGGGACCATGATACGGCGGACCACATCGAGCGGATCGGGGTCTTCTGCGAACACATCGCCCGCCACCTGCGCATGACCCCGAGCGAGGTGGAGACGATTCGGTACGCGAGCCCGATGCATGACGTCGGGAAACTGGGGATCCCCGACGCCGTCCTCCTCAAGGCCGGCCCCCTCGACGACACCGAGCGCGACATGATGAAGCGCCACACCACGATCGGCGCCCGTATCCTGCACGGCTCGCCGTCGACGCTCCTTCAGATGGGGGAAGTCATCGCACTCACGCACCACGAGCGCTGGGATGGCCAGGGGTACCCGAACGGTCTCAAGGGAGACGCGATCCCAATCCCGGGGCGCATCTGCGCGGTGGCGGACGTGTTCGATGCTCTGACCTCCGACCGCGTGTACCGTCCCGCGATGCCGCACCGCGTCGTCTACCAATCCATGGAATCCGAGCGCGGCGCCCACTTCGACCCGGCGGTGCTTTCAGTGCTGCTCGATCGGCGCGACGAGTTTGAAGGGATCCAACAGGACATGCGCTCGACGCAGACCCAGCGACGGAACGGGCAGTAGCAGCCATCCGCTCGGGCTGCGCGGACTTCGGGTTCGCCGAGCGCTTGTGCGAATCGCGTCAGTGAAGGGCCAAACGCCTAGACGCCTTCGGACGCGGGGGGTAACTTCGGGCCTATGAGCGAGCTCGAGGCGCGCCTTCAGAGTGCCCTTGGCGACGCCTATCGAATCGAACGGGAGCTCGGCGGCGGTGGGATGAGCCGCGTATTCCTCGCCGAAGAGCGAGACCTTGGCCGACGCGTCGTGATCAAGGTCTTGCCGCCCGAGATGGCGGCCGGGGTCAACGCCGACCGGTTCCGCCGAGAAATCAAGCTCGCGGCCTCTCTGCAACACCCCCACATCGTCCCCCTCCTCGCCGCCGGGTCATCGGGGGATCTGCTGTACTACATCATGCCGTTTGTGGCTGGCGAGTCGCTCCGCGCGAAGCTCGCCCGCGAGGGCGAGCTGCCGATCGGCGAGGCGGTACGGCTCCTCACGGACGTGGCGGACGCGCTCGCGTACGCGCACGCGAACGGGGCCGTGCACCGGGACATCAAGCCCGAGAACATTCTCGTGAGCGGGCACCACGCCGTCATCACGGACTTCGGAGTCGCGAAGGCCGTGAGCGAAGCGGCTGGCGCCTCCTCGCTCACCTCCGTGGGCGTGGCGCTGGGTACACCCGCGTACATGGCGCCCGAGCAGGCCGCCGCCGACCCCCACACCGACCATCGCGCGGACATCTACGCCCTGGGAGCGGTGGCTTACGAGCTCCTGGCCGGGCGTCCCCCATTCACCAGCGCCTCGCCGCGACAGGTATTGGCGGCACACGTTACGGAAATACCGCCCCCCGTAACCCAGCACCGGCCCGTGGTGCCGGCCCCGTTGGCCGAGCTCGTCATGCGCTGCCTCGCCAAGAGGCCCGCCGACCGCTGGCAAACGGCGCAGGAGGTAGTCCACCAGCTCGAAGCCATGGGTACGCCGTCGGGCGCGACGACGCCGACCGGGATGACGCCCGTGTCCGCGCCGGTCCTGACCAGTGCGGAACGAGCCTGGGGTCGCGTGGCGCTGGTGCTCGGGGCGGTGGTGCTCGTGCTCGGGGGCGGGTACGCCCTCTTCCGGTCGTTGTCCGGGCACGGCGGCGCAGGGCAGTCGGGCGAGAAGCGCCTCGCGGTACTCCCGTTCGAGAATCTCGGGCCCGCCGACGACCAGTATTTCGCCGACGGCGTGACCGAGGAGATCACCGAGCGCCTGGCTCGTGTGAAGGGCCTGGCCGTGATCTCCCGCACGAGCACGATGCAGTACAAGACGTCCACGAAACCGCTGCGTGTCATCGGGACCGAGCTCGGCGTGGATTACGTGCTCGAGGGCTCCATCCGCTGGGAGCACGCGCCGGGAGCAAGCGAGGTGCGCGTCACGCCGCAGCTGATCCGGGTCTCCGACGACACGCACATGTGGGCGGACGCCTACAACGCCGACCTGACGCGCGTGTTTGAGGTCCAGGAGGAAATCGCGGGGAAGGTGGCGGAAGCCCTGAACGTGGCGCTGCTCGGCGCCGCGGAGGCCGGAGAGCCGGCGAGGCCGACCGCGAACCTCGAGGCATACGACTACTACCTGCGCGGCAGCTCGCTCTTCTTGAACGCCGCCGACGGGGACGAATACCGCCGCGCGACCGAGCCGCTGCAGCGCGCGGTCGCTCTCGATTCGACCTTCGCCCTTGCCTGGGCCAAGCTCTCCATCGCCCATTCCGGCACATTCTGGTTTTTCACCGACCGCAGCGACGCGCGGGTGGCGCTCGCCAAGGCGGCAGCCGATCGGGCCTTCGCGCTCGATTCCACGCTGCCCGAAGCGCGGATGGCCCTCGGGTACTACTACTACTGGGACCACTTGGACTACCAGCACGCGCTCGAGCAGTTCGCGATCGCCGAGGGGCGTGACCCGAACAACTCCCAGCTGCTTCAAGCGGTAGCGTACGTCGAACGCCGGCAGGGTCATTGGGCGGACGCGACGGCGCATCTTGAGCACGCGGTCTCGCTCGACCCCCGCGATTATGTCGCCCTGCGCGGTCTCGCCGAGACCTACAACGCCGTCCGCCGCTTCCCGGACGCTGCCCGCAGCGCGGACCGGGCGATCGCCGTGCGCCCGGATCTCGTCCAGGGCTACGGCATCAAGGCCTTCGCGGCGTTGTCAGAGGGCGATACGGCCGAGGTGCGTCGCACGATCGAGGACGCCGTGCAAATATCGAGCGCCGGCAAGGTCGCTTTCACGCTCGGGGCCGAGGGATGTCCGCTCTGGTTGTTCCCGTTACTCGACCCAGGCGTCCGGCAGTCGCTCGAGCAGCTCCCCCTCACGTCCGACATCTCGGACACAGCGACCTACTACTTCACGAAGGGCGACTTGTTTCGGTTCGAGGGGCAAGGTGGCCTGGCGCGGGCCAATGTCGAGTCCGCCCTTGTCGTCATCAGGAGACGCATGCGGGGACGACCCGACGACTCCCAGTATCATCAGGGGGTGGCGCTGGCCCTTGCCCGGCTCGGGCGAAACGATGAGGCGGTCCGCGAGGGGCTCCACGCGGTCCAGCTCTTACCGCTGGCCAAGGACGCCTTTGCCGGCGGTGACGCGGTGTTCAACCTCGCACGCATCTACGCCATCGTCGGGGACGACGACAACGCCCTCGCGGAGCTCGAGCCCGTTCTCACGGTCCCATCGAACATGTCCCCAGCCTCGGTTCGGCTGGACCCCGACTTTGTGGGGCTCCGGGGCAACCCGCGGTTTCGGAAGCTCGTCGGAAGCAGCTAGCCGCCCCAAGCAGCCCATGATTCTCGCCGAGCACCTGACGAAAACCTTTGGCGACTTGGTCGCCGTGCGCGACGTCCGCGAGGGCGAGATCTTTGCATTTCTTGGGCCGAACGGTGCCGGCAAGACGACCACGATCAAAATGCTGACGACCCTGCTGCGCCCGACAAGCGGCACAATCGCGGTCGACGGGCTCGACCCGGTGGCGCACCCGAACGAGGTGCGGAAACGCTTCGGCATCGTGTTCCAGGACCCGAGCTTGGATGAAGAGCTCACGGCCTACGAGAACCTCGAATTGCATGCGGCCCTCTTCAAAGTGCACCAGCCCGCGCGGGGTGCCCGCATCGAGATGCTCCTCAAGCTCTTCGGGCTCTGGGACCGGCGCGCGGACCGGGTGAAGACCTTTTCCGGGGGAATGCGTCGCCGCCTCGAGATCGCGCGCGGGTTCCTGCACACGCCAAAGATCCTCTTTCTAGACGAGCCGACGATCGGCCTCGACCCGCAGACCCGCAACCAGCTCTGGACCCAGGTGCGGACCCTGAACGAGACCGAGCGCGTGACGGTGTTTCTCACGACCCACTACATGGAGGAAGCGGACCGCGTCGCGCACCGGATCGCCATCATCGACCACGGACGGATCGTGGCGCAGGGCTCACCGGCTGAGCTCAAGCGCCAGACCGGCGCGGACACGCTGGAACAGGCCTTCCTCGCGCTCACCGGGAACGCCATTCGCGAAGAGGAGACCGGCCCAGCGGACCAGATGCGGCAGATGGTGCGCATGTGGCGCGGGAGGCGGTAGCATGTACGTCATCTACATGCTCTGGCTCCGCCAGCTCAAGCGCTACGTGCGATCCCGCTCGCGCATCGTCGCAGCACTTGGGCAGCCCGTGTTGTACCTCGTGGCCCTGGGCTTCGGGTTCGGGCCGGTGTTCCGAAAGGCTGGCGAAGGGGACTACATCCAGTTTCTCACGCCTGGCGTTGTCGGGATGACGGTGCTCTTCACGGCCGTGTTCTCAGGCATTGAGCTCATCTGGGACCGCCAGTTCGGGTTCCTGAAGGAAACCCTCGTGGCCCCCGTCCCTCGTCTCATCATCATGTTGGGCCGCACGCTCGGCGGCGCGACGGTGGCGGTCGCTCAGGGACTGCTCGTTCTGGTGATCTGTTTTGCCGTCGGATTCCGCCTGCCGGGGCCGGGTGCCATTGCATGGGCGAGTCTCTACATGACGCTCATCGCGCTCATGTTCACGGCGTTCGGGACGGCGCTCGCTTCTGTGCTGGCGGATTTCCAGGGATTCCAGCTGGTGATGAACTTCCTCGTCATGCCGATCTTCTTTCTGTCGGGTGCCCTGTTCCCGCTCGCCGATGCGCCCAAGGCCCTGGCCACAGTGGCGCTCCTGGACCCGCTAGCCTACGGCGTGGACGGCCTGCGACACGCTGTCGCGGGGGCCTCGTACTTCGGGCCGCTCACCGACCTTGCGGTCCTCGTGGGCTCAAGCGCGGCACTTCTGGCGCTCGGGAGCTATCTCTTCTCCCGGATCGAGTTGTGAGAGTCCCAGGGCCCAGGAACCTTGGCCGGGCTTGCGGGTTCGATGGGGCAGGTGCACCCTCTCCACGGAGGCTGCCTGTGACGCCATCACGCGCGATCAGCGCCGCCATGTTGCTCACGTCGTTCGCGACGCTCGCCCGAGCGCAGACTGTCCGTCCCAGTGCGTCCATTGACCTCGCCGCGATCCCGACCGGCGAGGTGCGGGTCTCGGTTGAGCCCGCAGTCTTTGGTCGCACAACCGTGGGCCTACTGGTGGGGCGGTGGTGGGGCGGGGGCGGCGCGACGCTCTTCGCTCCGACGCCCGAGGAGGCGGGACTAGTACAGCCGGCGAGCGGCGATGCCGTGCATCCGGTGCGGGAGTACATGGCCGATCTGTACGTGCGGGTGTACCCCAAGGCCTTTTCGGGGGCGGCCGGGCTGCGCGTGAGCGGGTATCTCGGCGCGTTTCTCGGCTTCGATGAGCGCGAACGGGATCAGGTCTACACGTGCGGGGTGGGATATGCCTGTCCACTCGCGGGCGGCTCGGCGATCTGCGCTTGCCCGCTGGTCGAGACCCCTGGAACCGCGTGTCCGTGCCCGCCAACCCCCGCCCCGCAGGTCACCTCGGACCGCGCGTTCGGCGTCGAGCCCGGGGTCGAGCTCGGGATCCGCGCGATGCCCACCGACTACCTCATGCTCGAGCTCGGCACCTGGGCCCGGCTCATCACCTTCCCGGACCCGACAGGTCGGTTTGAGGAAGGCCAGATCGACCCGCGCCTGACGGTATCGGTGGGCGTGCGCTGGTAGAACGGGCAGGGTCGTCGGCTGATTCGAAGAGCCCTCCCGGAAGGTCCCAGGACTCGCCATCCGGGGTTTCGAGGACGAACCCCATGTCTCGGATCATCGCGAAGTCGGCCCCCGGCGCCTGCCCGGGCGTCGTGAGGTAATCCCCCACGAACATCGAGTTCGCCGCGTAGAGCCCGAGCGGCTGCAGCGACCGAAGCTGGACCTCGCGACCGCCCGCGATCCGGATTTCCTGGGACGGCAGCATGAATCGGAACAGACACAAGACCCGGAGACAGCGTCGCGGGTTGAGCGCGTGCATGTCTTCGAGCGGCGTGCCGGGGATCGGGATCAGGAAGTTCACCGGCACGCTCCGCACGTCGAGCTCGCGGAGTTTCTGTGCGAGATCGATCAGGTCGTCGTCCGATTCCCCCATTCCCACGATGCCGCCCGAGCAGGTCTTGATGCCGGCTGCGGCGACGTGGCGGACCGTGTCGACCCGGTCCGAAAACGTGTGCGTGGAGCAGATCGCCCCGTAGTGCCGCTCCGAGGTGTTCAAGTTGTGATTGACCGTCTCGACGCCGGCGTTTGCCAGACGGCGCGTCTGATCGGGCGTGAGGAGCCCGAGACACACGCAGACTTTCAGGTCATGGCGGTGCCTGATCTCTTTCACCGCTCCGAGGACCTTGCCGAAGACGCCCTCGCCGGGCGCCCGCCCCGAGATCACGAGGCAAAAGGTCGCCGCCTTGAGCTCCGCCGCTCGACCGGCCGCGGCGAGGATGCGTTCGCGGGCGAGCATGGGGTAGTGCTCGATATCCGCTGTGGAGATGCTCGATTGCGAACAGTAGCCGCAGTCCTCGGGACACAGGCCGCTCTGCGCGTTGAGGAGGTAGTGCAGGCGCACCCGGTTGCCCCAGAAGTGGCGTCGCACGCGGTAGGCCGCCCCCAGTTGGTCGAGCACCGCTTCGTCCGGGGCTCGGAGCACGGCCAGGGCGTTCGCCCGCTCGATCAAGCGGCCGGCCAAGGCAGCGTCGGCGAGTGAGTTCCATGAAACAGTGGTCATATCTCTCTGTCGAGATGAGCGATGAGGGTTGGCGTCGCGGCTTCGCGGAGCACGGAGGCGAGCCCCGAGCGCTCGGCGACGTCCGCGAGCTCGCGATCCCCGGTGTTGCGCACCCAGGGCCAGCGGAACAACGGCACGTCGGGCAGCAGCTCGCGTAGCGCTGCCGCATTCGTCTGCTGTGCCAGATCCGCGCCCACGTCGCTCGACTCGTTGAGGACGATGCCCAGCGGGCGGAGTCCTGCCCGTTGGGCCGCTCGAACGGTCAGCGAGACGTGGTTCAGGGCACCGAGCCGGTTAGCAGCCACGATGACGAGATCGAGACGCCAGCGCCGAAAGAGATCCGCGTAGGTGACGCGCGGGGTGATCGGGACGAGGAGGCCGCCCGCGCCCTCAACCACCACCACATCCTTCTCATGACCGAGCCGCTCGAGCGCCGCGTCAAGGACGTCGATGTCCACGGGTGTGCCCGCTCGATCGGCCGCCACCATCGGGGCGAGCGGCTCGGCGAAGTGGTAGGAGCACACGTCCGTTGGGACACCTCCGGCCGCTGCGATCAGGCGTTCCGCATCCGTCTCGTGCCCCGGTTCTACGCCCGTCTCGACGGGCTTCATGGCTGCCACGCGGAGCCCTCGGCTGCGCGCAACGGCGATCAGCGCCGTGGCGATCAGGGTCTTTCCGACACCCGTGTCCGTGCCCGTAATCCCAAGACGGATCACGCCGACCTACTGAGGAACGCTTCGATCACGTTGTAGGCCCGGTCGAGGTCATCCGTCGTCGCGCAGTAGGGGGGGAGTAGGTAGACGACGTTCCCGAGGGGTCTGAGCAGCACGCCTCGTTGGAGCGCGAAGGCGGCGAGCTCGGGGCCCACGGGGCTCAGGTATCCCGTTTCGCCGGCGAGATCGAACGCCGCGACCGTTCCGAGCGAGCGGCAGTGTCGCACCCCAGAGCAGCGGGCGAGCCGGGCCAGGCGCTCGCCATGGGTGTGGCCGATTCGGTCGCGCGCATCCGCGGAGCGTTGATCGAGGAGCGCGAGGCTCGCAAGCGCCGCGGCACAGGCGATGGGATTGGCCGTGTAGGAATGGCCGTGGAAGAAGGCGCGGCGCCGGTCCGCGGCGCGGAACGCCTCGAACACCGCTTCGGTCGTGACGGTCGCCCCAAGGGGCAGAAACCCGCCCGTCAGACCCTTCGACAGACAGATGATGTCAGGGCTCACCCCGGCAGCGGAGCAGGCAAAGAGCGCGCCCGTGCGGCCGAAGCCCGTGAGCACCTCGTCTGCGATGAGGAGCACGCCCGCCGCCTTCGTGCGCTCGCGCATCGCCCGGAGCGTCGCCCCGTCCCACATGCGCATGCCCCCGGCTCCGAGGAGCAGGGGCTCGACGATCAGAGCGGCGACTTGCTCTCCTCGCTGGTCGAGCAGCCGGTCGAGCGCGGCGAGGCACCCCGGGGCGTCCACGCTCGGGTCTGGGAGACGAGCCACCTCGAACAAGTGGCTCGCGAAGGGATCGGTGAAGAGGCCGCGCGCGCCGGCGCTCATCGCGCCAAAGGTGTCGCCGTGGTAGGCACTGTCCAGCGCGGCGACGAGGGGACGATGCTCGCCCTGGTTCGTGAAGTATTGCAACGCGACTTTGAGGGCCACTTCCACAGCGGTCGAGCCGTCGTCCGAGAAGAACACCCGTGTGAGGCCCGGCGGTAATCGCTCGACCAGTGCGGCCGCGAGCTCGCTTGCGGGTTCGTGGGTGAACGGAGCGAAGATCACCTGCTCGAGGATCGCCGCTTGGCGGGCGATCGCGGCCGCGATCGCGGGATGGGCGTGTCCGTGGAGCGTCACCCACCAGGACGAAATCGCGTCGAAGATCTCGCGCCCGGTCTCGTCATAGAGGTAGGCGCCCGTGCCGCGCGAGATGACGAGCGGGGGCGGGGCATCCCCGTGCTGCGTGTAAGGGTGCCAGACGTGTCGTCGGTCGAGCTCAAGGACCGTGCTCATCCGGGCAGGTTCCTCCGGAGGCTGTCGAGCAGGGCCTCGATGTCCTCACCCGTATGCGCCGCGCTCAGGGTAATCCGCAGCCGCCCGCGCCCGGCCGGTACGGTCGGCGGACGCACGGCTCCCACCAGGAACCCAGCGTCGCGCAGCGCCGATCCGGCGGCCATCACGGCCTCGCTCGACCCCAGCACGAGAGGTACGATGTGCCCGTCAGACGGCCCCGGAACAGAGCGGCCGAGTGCGGCGAGACCAGTCCGTAGCGCTCGCGCGTTGGCGCGAACACGCGCTCGTCGCTCGGGCTCACGCACCAAGACCTCGAGCGCCGCGAGCGTCGCCGCGGCAAGGGCGGGCGGGGTCCCTGTGGTGTACACAAACGCCCGAGCCCGATTCGTGAGGAAATCGATCAGCGTCGCGGACCCGGCGACAAACGCGCCGGCCGTGCCGAAAGCCTTGCCGAGCGTGCCGACCAGAATGGGGATGTCCGCCTGGACACCCCAGTGCTCGACCGTCCCCCGGCCGTTTGGTCCGAGCACGCCGACGGCGTGCGCGTCGTCGAGGTACACCCAGGCGTCGTACCGCTCGGCGAGTCGCACCAGAGCGTCCAGCGGATACAGGTCGCCGTCCATCGAGTACAGGCCTTCGACCACGACCAGCCGCCGCCGGTAGCGCTCGCCCGTCCGCGCGAGTGCCTGTTCGAGTGCGGCTGGGTCCCCGTGCGGAATCCGGTGTACCTCTGCTCGTGACAGCCGACAGCCGTCGATGAGTGACGCGTGGTTCAGGACATCCGAGTAAATCCCATCGTTGCGGTCGACCAAGGACGGGATCGCGCCCACGTTCGCCATGTACCCGGCCGGAAACAACAGCGCGCGCTCGGTCCCGAGGAACTGGGCGAGCCTCTGCTCGAGCTTGGCGTGCAGCTCGTGGTGTCCGGCGATCAGCCGGGCGGCAGCGGCCCCCGTGCCCGCTTCGACCAGCGCGCGGGCCGCGGCTTCGGCGACCTCCGGGTGAGAGGCGAGGCCGAGATAGTCATTTGAGGAGAAATCGACCAGCACCCGATCGCCCTCTCGGACCCGGGCGCCGCGCCGATTCGAGAGCGGCCGGAGGACCCGGCGCAGTCCCTTTTGTTCGAGCGCCGCGAGCTCGAGGCCGAGCGCGTGATCGAGAGAGCCGGACGTCGTCACAGGCGTGTCGGGGTGGGACGCTCTCGAAGAGTGCACGCGAGGGACCTAGGCGCCCCCGGGCGCGGGCCGGGGCACGGGTGGGAGGGCGAGCTCCGAGCGAGCGGCCGCTGCCGGCGCCGAATGCGTTAACCCGCCGATCGAGATCAGCGTCGCCCCCGCCTCGGCATACGGCCGGGCGGACTCGGGCGTGATCCCTCCTGACGCCTGAATCTCAACGCCCGGGCCGGCTAAGCGGGCCCATTCGGCCAGGCGTTCGGGGGGTTGGTTGTCGATCAAGAGGTGACGGGCTCCTGCCGCGAGCGCGGCGTCGAGCTCAGTGACGGTTTCGACCTCGACGACGACGGGCAATTCGGGCCGCGCGGCTGCGAGAAGCTCGCTCAACGGCTTGCCGGTAGCCCCGAGCAACGCCCAGTGGTTGTCCTTCCACATCACTGCGGCCCCAAGATGCGCTCTGTTCAGGACGCCGCCCCCGACGACCACCGCGTAGCATTCGAGTGCCCGCAAACCGGGCGTCGTTTTGCGGGTGTGTGTGATTCGCGCCCTGGTGCCCGCCACCCGGTCGACCGCTCGGCGCGTCGCTGTCGCCACGCCGGAGAGATGTTGCAGGAAATTCAACGCCACTCGCTCGCCCGCGAGCAGCGCTCGGGCCTGCGCATGCACGGTCACGATGACCGCGCCCGGCTCCGTCCAGACGCCTTCGGGGGTCTCGACGCACAGGATCGCGTCGGGATCGAGCTCGGCGAACACCCGCTCCACGACGGGGAGCCCCGCCACGACGAAGCGCTCTTCGGCGACGAAACGCGCCGCGGCCCTCGCATCGCCTGCCGCACCGAGCAGTTTGGTCGTGACGTCGTCCGCGGCATGGTCTTCGGCCAGGGCCCGAAGCACGGCCTCCCTGAACGTCCCGTCAGTCAATCGCGAGCATGCGCTCGATCGCGAGTCGCGCGCGAGCGGCGATGGGGGCGGGGACGGTGACGCGGTGCCGGAGATCGCGCAGCGAGTCTCGCAGCTTTTCCGCCGTGATGAGCTTCATGTAGCGACACTCGGCGTCGTCGGCGAGCGGGACGAACTCCTTGCTCGGATTCTCGCGGCGGAGCCGGTGCAATACGCCCGTTTCGGTCGCCACGACGAAGCGCGGGGCATCCGACTGCCGGGCGCGGCGCATCATTTGCTCTGTCGACACGATCTGCGTGCGTCCCGCCGCGACGTCGCCGTCCGCTTCGGCGTAGTACATGGCGCCGGTGACGCAGCCGCATTCGGGATGGATGAGGAATTCAGCATCCGGCTGTTCGGCGCGCTTCGCCGCAAGGACGGATGGCGTGAGCGCGGCGTGCACGTGGCACTCCCCGAGCCACACGTCGATCGGTCGGCCGGTGACGCGCTTCACGTAGTTCCCGAGGAAGAAATCGGGGATGAAGAGGACCGGCGCTTGGGGCGGCAGGGACGCCACGACGGCCACGGCGTTGCCCGAGGTGCAGCAGTAGTCCGACTCCGCCTTGACCGCGGCACTCGTGTTCACGTACGCGACGACCAAGCCGCCGGGGTGCTCCGCCCGCCAGGCCCGAACGTCCGCCGCCAGGATCGTGCTCGCAAGCGAGCATCCGGCGTCGAGGTCGGGGATCAGCACCACTTTGTCGGGATTGGCGATGGCCGCGGTTTCGGCCATGAAGTGGACCCCGCACACGACGATCACCGGGGCCTCGAGCTCTCTCGCCCGGCGGGCCAACGTGAGCGAATCCGCCACCACGTCCGCGAGATCCTGGATTTCCGGGCGCTGGTAGTTGTGCGCCAAAATGACCGCGTTGCGCTCCTGCTTCAGCGCACGGATTTCCTCTAGAAGGCCGCTCCCATCCATCACTGATCCTCCGTCACCCCCTTATCATACTCGGGGCGGGGGGCCCTTGGGGATATGAGCAACCACTCTGAATCGCGCGTCGTCATCGTCGGAACCGGCCTCGCTGGGCTATGGACTGCCTGGCGACTCGCGACGCTTGGGCGGAAGAGCTTGGTGCTGACCAAGGGCACGTTGGCGGAGAGCGCAAGCGCGTGGGCGCAGGGCGGTATCGCCGCGGCGGTCGGTGAGGACGATAGCCCGGCCCTCCATGCGGCCGACACGATCGCTGCTGCCGGCGGCCTCGCCGATCCCGACGCCGTCCGGGTGCTCACGACCGAGGGTCCGGCGCGCATTCGTGAGCTCGCGGCACTCGGTATTCCGTTCGACCGAGAACCGGGCGGCGCCTTGCGACTGGGGCTCGAGGGTGCGCACTCCCGGGCGCGCGTCGTGCACGCAGGGGGCGACCGTACCGGCGCGGCCGTCGTGGCGGGGCTCGCGGAACGGCTCCGGCACGATGCGCACGTGGAAGTGTGGGAGTGCGCCGAAGCGCACAGCCTCCTCACGGCTGAGGGTGGGGTGGCAGGGGTCGCGGTCCTCGGCCCGAGGGACTGCTGGCAGCGCCTCACGACCGGCGCCGTGGTGCTCGCGACGGGGGGCCTCGGCCAGCTGTTCGCGGTGACAACGAATCCCCTTGTCGCCACCGGGGACGGGATCGCACTGGCTTACCGCGCGCGCGCCGAGCTCCACGACTTGGATCTGCTCCAGTTTCACCCGACGGCCTTGAAGCAAGCGGGCGTGAATCCCGCGCCTCTCATCTCCGAGGCCGTCCGGGGTGCCGGCGCGGTGCTCGTCGACCGCACCGGCCAACGCTTCGCGGCGGCAAGCGACCCGCGAGCGGAGCTCGCCCCCCGCGACGTCCTGGCGCGGGCCGTCGCGGCTGCGGAGGCCGAGGGTGGAGCCTGGCTCGACGCGCGGCAGGTGCCAGCGTTCCGCGAGCGATTCCCCGGCGTGAGCGCCCTCCTCGAGCGTTACCACCTCGACGCGACGCGGGATTTGATTCCTGTGGCGCCGGCGCTCCATTACGCCATGGGCGGGGTCGCGACGGACCTGGAGGGGCGGACCAGCCGGCCGGGGCTCTGGGCGGTGGGAGAGGTGGCGTCGACGGGCGTTCATGGCGCAAACCGACTCGCCTCGAACTCGCTCCTCGAAGTCCTGGTCTTCGCGGACCGCGCCGCCCGAGCGCTTGCCGCCATGGCCCAGGTCGAACCGCCGGCGCTACCTGAGGTGCCGCGGCCCGAAACCCGACTCGATCCGGCAGAGGATGTCATCCGAGCCCAGCTGCGGCGTGTGATGACGGCGCAGGTGGGCTTGGGACGCACGGCCGCGTCGCTCCTTGAGGCGAAGCGCGCGTTAGCACGCCTCGCGAGTGCGACGCCGTCCGGGGCTTGGCGCACTGCGAACCAGCTACTCGTGGCGCGCCTGATCGCTCGAGCGGCACTGCGCCGCGTGCGCAGCGCAGCCTAGCGGGGCTGCGCCACCTTGCCGATCGCTGCCACGAGGTCACCTAGTTCGTAGGGCTTGAGCACGGCGGGCTGACCACTTTCCTCGAGAAACCGCTGTGTTTCGTCGCGGGCCCGGTCCCCGGTGACGAACACGAACCGGCGCGCAAGCTGCGGCCGTTCGTCGGCGACCTGTTCCCAGAGGGCGCGTCCGCCGAGGCGCGGCATCTGCAGGTCGGTCACGATCGCATCGAACGCCGTGCTCCCCGTGCCCAGGCGCTCGATCGCTTCCACGCCGTTCTCCACCGCGACCACGTCGTGCCCTTCGCGCTCGAGCAACCGGCGCAGCGCGTCGCGGTTCACCCCATCGTCGTCGACCACGAGGATGCGGAGCTTGGGCAGCGTTCGTTTGGCGGCGACCTCGGCCGGCGCCGCGGCGAACGGCCGCTTCGGCAACGTGACCACGACCTCCGCCCCGTCGCCCCGCGGGCGCAGCCGCAACGTCCCGCCCGATGACTGCGCGAGCGCGCGCGCCAAGGCGAACTCGATCTCACCGCCGCCGCCCTGGGCAAAGCGAAACGGGGAGACCAGACGCTGCTCGGCCGCCGCGGACAAGGGAGCCCCGGAGTCCGAGAGGGCGACGCTCACCGACGGGCCGCTCTCGGCGACCGTGACGCGGAACTCGCGCGGCGGCGCGCTCTCTCGCAAGCGGCGTAGTGAAAAGTCCGCGAGTCGGGTGAGCATCTCGTCGAGCTGTGGCGGGGGACAGGCGACCGGGGGAAGGTCCGGCGCCACGCTCCGCACGACCTTGACGCCGAGCTCACGGAGCGTGACGTCGCGCTCGCGCAACACCTTTGCCAGCACGACCTCGACGTTGGCCGGTTCGGCGGTGGCGAGCGGATTGGTGGCAAGGTCCATGAACCGGCCGGTGATCTCGGCGGCGCGGCGAACTTCGCTCTGGAGGAGGTCCAGGGCTCGGGCGCGCTCGGGCTCGGGCCCGGGGCTCTGCAACAGCTCGCTTAACGCCGAGATCGCGGCGAGCCGGTTGTTCAGCGCGTTGAGGACGTTCGCCGCGCCTTGATCGAGCCGGAGCTTCGCCCCGTCCGCGGACGGGCGCGGGGCTTGCTGGGGCGGGGATGCCACAGCGATCGCGGGGCGCCGGCGCGCCGCACCGCGCTGTCGCCCGACGAGAAAGCCGAGCAGCGCCCCCAGCACGCCGCCGAAGGCAAACGGGATCCAGAGTGCCATGTGTCCAAAGGTACGTAACGGCAGGGCCGGGGCCAGCCGACGGCTAACTGCTTGATTCGCACCGCGTGCGCGCCTAGGTTTTCCCGGCCCGCCCTGGTGGTGGAATTGGTAGACACGCTGTCTTGAGGGGGCAGTGGCGCAAGCCGTCCCGGTTCGAGTCCGGGCCAGGGCATCTATCCAAGCACCCACGCTCGCGGTCAGACGACCGGCCGGCGCGCGTCTCGTTGACTTCCTCTCAGACCCTGACGATCCCTGCGTATTCCGCACGGAACCCCGGCAGCCTGGACGGTGTCTGACGGGCTACGGGAGCGGGGAGGACGGCTTCCGAGGGCCTCCGGCGGGACACCGGGGGCCCTGTTTCACGTAGGGTGCCGAGTTCGAGCGGCCGATCGCGGCCACTTGGATACGCCTCGAGCTGACCATCCGACCCGCCGGAACCGGTTGCCCGTCGCCTCGAGGTTCGTCACGCATGGCATTCCTTGACAGGAATATTCTCATACAGGTATATACGCATCATGGAATCCGCATTCGCAGTGCTTGCCGAGCCGCATCGCCGCGCCATCCTGAGCCTGCTCTCCTCGTCGGAGCGCTCGGTGGGCGAGCTGACGCACCGGCTGCGCCTCCCCCAACCGTCGGTCTCGAAGCACCTCAAGGTGTTGCGCGAGGGCGGCTTCGTCGCGTCGCGCGTAGAGGCCCAGCGGCGGGTGTATCGCGTCAACGCCAAGCCGCTCCAGGAAGTCGACGCGTGGTTGGCGCCGTTCCGCCGCTTCTGGTCGCGGCACGTCGATGCTCTCGAGCAACACTTGGAACGGATGGAGGGCTCCTCTGGGAAAGGAAAGCGACGACATGAACAGCCGTGAGCAATACGAACCGGGTGCGGCGTTTGGTGCCGAGGTCCGAAAAGAGGGAGGGCAGTGGACGCTCGTGCTCGTCCGCGATCTCCGCTACCCGCCGGCCAAGGTTTGGAAGGCGCTCACGGATCCCGAGCAACTCAGCCAATGGGCGCCGTTCGAATCCGACCGGAACCTCGGTGTCGTCGGCACCGCGACGCTTTCGACCGTGGGGGCACCGACGCCGCACGTAACCGAGACCCAGGTGAAGCGGGCCGACGCGCCCAAGGTGCTCGAATTCAGCTGGGGCGGAGGCGACATCCGCTGGGAACTCGAGCCGCTTGGCGGCGGCACTCGGCTCACGCTGTGGCACAATATCGACCGTCGCTTCATCTCGTGGGGCGCGGCGGGCTGGCACATCTGCTTCGATGTGCTGGATCGTTTGCTCGCCGGCGAACCCATTGGACGCATCGCCGGCCTCGATACCATGAAGCTTGGCGGCTGGCAGCGATTGACGGCCGAGTACGCAAAGCAGTTCGGCGCCTAGAGCCCGGTGCCGCCCGCACCGAGACGCGTTCGAGCGTAGGAGGAAGAACCATGGAATCGACCCTTCGGAACCCGGCAGTCCCCGCCAACACGACTCACATGGCCACTGCCGTCGCTTATTGGACCGTCACCGCGCTCTTCTGCCTGCAGATAGGCTTCACGGCGTACGCGCAACTGCATTTGCCGCAGGTGGCGCAGGCGTTCACCCACCTCGGCTTCCCCGGCTACTTCCGGGTGGAGCTCTCCTGGGCGAAGCTCGTAGGCGTCGTGATGCTGCTTGCGCCGGTGCCAGCGCGGCTCAAGGAGTGGGCGTACGCAGGGTTCGCCTTCGATCTGGGCTCGGCCGTCATCGCGCACCTGTCCGTGGGCGATGGTCCGCAGGCCTGGGGCTGGGGGGCGGGTACCGGCCTGCTTTGGGGGCTCTCGTACTTCTTCTGGCGCCGCCTGACCGCGTCGGCGAGCGCCTGAGCGCGTCGGGCAGGCTCGAGCGATCCTTGTGCTGTAGTACCGGGTCGACGAGCACCCCTGCAGGCGCTGCGGATCGCCGGTGGCCCAAAGAGGAACGTGTGCAACGTGCCTCAGCCTACCCGTGCAGCCCATGGTGAGCGGCAGCACGCCCGCCAAACGCGGGGTTCTCCTGTCGCCGGTGCGGCACGCTCCGCCGCACGGCGGACGCTCGGGATGCGTACCCCACGTACGGGCTCGTCTCGTGAGCGCTCCGGGAGGCGAGCGTGACGACGGGCGCGAATGACGCCATGACGGTGTCGTCCGCGTTGAGCGCGACCGCGCAGGAGTGCTGGGTCCCCAAGCAGCCGCTGCCCGTCCAACCCGTGAAATGTGTGTTCGCCGCCTGGGTCTCGGTCAGTACGATCGTCGAGCCCAACATAAACGGCGCATCGCAACCACCGACGCCGCTCGCGCAACTGATCCCGGTAGGGGACGAGATGACAGAGCCGGAACCTCCGACGATGACCACGGTCAACAGGGCGTCCGGCACCCCGTCACCGGTCACGCTGCGAGTGCAGGCAGCGATGGATGCCGCCGCGACGAGACGGCAAAACATGGACCGCGCCACAGCAATTGCATAACAGGGCAAGTGGCCCTTTTAAGGACCTATGATCGTGAAGGGACCTTAAACCAAGTCGCAGATGTGTCGTTTTGACCGCGAAGTGATCACGTTCCGGCCAAACGAGCGGCGTCAGCTCAAGACGCCGCCTTCGCAGTGCTCGGTGCCGCTATGGCCGCAGCTGAGGGACATTCTTGAACACTACCTCGCCGAACGCCCCCCGAGCCGCTTGCTCTTTCCGAGCTATCGCACAGGCGAGGAAGCGATGCTGCGAGGGTTCAGACGCTTGACGGTGACGCGCTGGTGTCTCTCTGCACCGTCGCGAAGGAGTTGGGTCACGGGGGCCAGGCCATGATCCGGAAGGTCTACGGGCACTGGGGGCACGTGCGCCACGAGCGCCCACTGTGGAGTACCGGGTCGAACCGCACGCGGTTAAGTTGGCAGATCGTTTGGCAGCAATGCGGGCGCGTGACACCAAAGATGGCACCACGGAGGTAGCGCACCCGACCAGGTTGCAAGTTGTTGTGATACATCATTGCCGGAGTAGCTCAGCGGTAGAGCACCCGATTCGTAATCGGGTGGTCGAGGGTTCGATCCCCTCCTCCGGCTCCTACTCCCCGACCGGAGGTCTCCCCTCCGGGTCGCCGGCGCCCGCTCCGTCGCACGTACCCAGCCGCTGTGCGAAATACCGTCGCTCCTTCGGAGTTCGAGCGAGGGCCAGGGCCTTTTCAAAATGCTCGCGCGCGCGATCCGGTCGGCCGCGCCGAGTCTCGAGATCTCCCAACGCAGCGGCGTAGAAGGGATAGGCCGCGAGTCGCTCGCGATCCGATATCTTCGCAATCTCCGCTAGTCCGCGGTCCGGACCCTCCTGCTGCCCGATCGCGATCGCGCGATTCAAGGCGACTACCGGCGTGGGGCCGATCCCCATGAGCGTATCGTACAGGGCGACGATCGCCCCCCAATCCGTTTCCTCATGCGACCGGGCGAGCGCGTGGATCGATGCGATCCCGGCCTCGACGTGGTACGCCGACACCTCGGCACCCTCGGCCGACAGGTCGAGCAGCCGCAGGCCTTCACTCATGAGCTCCACATCCCACCGGGAGCGGTCCTGCTCGAGGAGAGGCCGGAATTCCCCCGCCGCGTCGAGCCGTGCCGGCAACCGTGCCGCGTGCAGGTAGAAGAGGGCGGCGAGCGCACGTGTCGAGGGCCCGGCGGCGAACGGGTGGTCGAGAAGCAGCGTTACGAGGTGCATCGCCTCCTCGCAGAGCTCGACTCGGATCCCAGCGTCGGCCGAGGCACTGTGATATCCCTCGTTGAAGAGGAGATAGAGCGCGCGCTGGACGCCCGACAGGCGGGCGATGAAATCGGCCGTGTCTGCCACTTCGAAGAGCGTCTGCGACTCCGCGAGCACCTTCTTGGCCCGCGACAGGCGCTTCTCGATCGCGGCGTGCGTGCTGACGAAAGCGCTCGCCACTTCGCTTACCGTGAACCCGCAGAGGAGATGGAGCACGAGCGCCACTTGGGCCGCCTCAGGGAGACGCGGGTGGCAGCACGAGAACATCATGCGCAACTGATCGTCTTGGATGGCGTGGGGTTCAAACAGCTCTTCGATAATCGGAGCGAGCGTCCACTCGGTTTCCAGCAGCCGCCCGAGTTCCGGTGCGAAACTGCGGGCCGTGCGCTCGCGCCGCAGGACGTCGAGCGCACGGTGCTTCGCCGTGGTCATGAGCCATGCCGTCGGGTTCTCCGGGACCCCGCGGAACTTCCACACCTCGAGCGCCCGGCAGAAGGCGTCCTGCACCACATCTTCGGCCAACGCGAGGTTGTGGACGCCGAAGATGCGTGTGAGGACCGCCACCATGCGTCCTGCCTCGCGTCGGAACAGATGCTCGCTTGGCTCGGTCACATATTCACGACCATGACGGGCCGAACCTCGACCGACCCATCGACCTCAAGGATCGGGCATCCGAGCGAGATCTGCACGGCGTGATCGAGATCCCTGGCCTCGACGATCGTGTACCCCCCGACGACGTCCTTCGTTTCCGCGTAGGGCCCGTCGATGATCGTCTTCGGGCTTTTCACCGTCTTCCCCGTCCGATCGAGCGGGTGTCCGGGATCCGTGATGTGGCCCTTCTCGCGAAGGTCCTTCATCCATGCCAGCCACTTTTGCATCGTCTGCTGCATGCGCTCGGGCGAGCGGCCGGCGTCGCCGCCCCGATAGAGATACACGAACTGGCTCATACGCCCTCCAGAGATTGATGGTTTCCAAAACATCCGGGATGGGCAGGCAGCAGCCCTGCACCCGGCCCTACCACCTTTACGACGTTTGACTAGGCCAACCCCGGACAACGGGGGTCGAGAGTTGAGTATCTAGAGAGCGCATGTGGTGGCGAACGGTCTGACGGGATGGGGAGCGGACGGGCGCGTTAGAGACTGCGGCGGTGCATGTGGGCGCGCAGCTCGCGCGCCCACACCAATGTTCTTGCTATTTCGCCATTTGCGTCGGGTTCTGATAGATCATGAGGTGCGCGTAAGGCGTGCCCGCGAACATGATGTAGACGCCGCTCGCGTTCTCCTTCGTTGGCAGCCCTGACGTGGCGGGGTCGAAGGCCCACATCAGCATCCAGTGGGGCGGCTCTTTGACGGGGTGCGTGGTCGCATTGGGCATCATGACCACGTCCCGTGTGGCGCTCTCGTAGTGCACGCCTCCCTGGGCCATGTAGGCGATGCCGGGTGCTGAGTTCGTGGGCTTCGGCTGGCCGGTGACGGCTGAAACGAGCCAGGTCCACGCGTTAGCGTCCGCGCAGAACGGAGCGGTGGGATCCCCGGGCACGCCGACCGTGCAGGTGAACCCATTGGTGCCGGCGCGCACCACGGTCGTGGCGCCTTTCGCGTCGAGGCGCACGATCGCGGCCTTGCTCGCGATGTCCGCCGAGGCGCCGGATTCGGCGGCCTTCACGAAATCGGCATCGGCCATGGCAGCCTGAGCGTGACTCAGGGACGGTGTGAAGCTGATGAGGACGGCGGTCCACAACGCTGGACGTAGGTACATGACGGATCTCTCCCTATTGGGCGTTGACGGCGGGTGTTACGACGCGTCGCGCGTGGTTCTCCCTTTGCGACACGGGCCACTTGGTAATGGGCCAGTTTCAGCTTCGCCGGTTGTTGCAAAGGCAGACGGTCATAGAGAAGGTGGGGCCTAGTCGTGCCTCGCGCTAGGCGTAGGTTCGGGCGATGGCTGAAGATCCAGCGATCTATTGGGCTCGCCTGGCC
>DATNIM010000039.1:0-25137 GCA_035604455.1 Gemmatimonadales bacterium | reverse complement strand
CGCCGAGGCCCACGCCAGCGATGACAAGCGGCGCCGCGACGAGATCGAGCGGCGCAACCGGCTGGACGCCACGGTGTACGAGGTGGAGAAGAACGCCAAAGAATGGGCGGATCGTCTCGAGGGGTCGCTGAAGAGCCGGTTGGACGGCGCCGTGGCCGGCGCGAAGCAGGCGCTGCGCTCGGGCAACCCCGACGACATCACGCGGGCGCTGGAAGAGCTGCAGCAGGCGTATTCGGCCGCCGGCGCGTCGATGTACGCGGCGACCCGCGGGGCCGGTGCCCCGGGGAGCGAGCCCGGACCCGAAGCGCAGGGTGCCCCGGGCGGTCAGCGACAGGAAAACGTCGTGGACGCGGATTACGAGATCGTCGACGACGACAAGACTAAGAAGACCTAACCGGTAGTCCGGCGCGCATCCGTGGCGCGCCGAACTCCCTCAACTCATGAAGCGAGAGGACGATGTCGGTACGCAACCGTGATTGGCTGAAGTTCGGTACGCTCGTGGCGATCGCCTTCGTATTCGGGCTGGCGTTCGCCTCCGCCTTGAACCTGCCGCGCCGGAGCGAAGCGATCGCGGCCCCTGCGCCGCAGGACCCCGTGCAGGGCCAAGCTCACACCCCGATCCCCGTCTCCCGCGCCGCGGCGGATCTCAGCAACGCGTTCGTGGCGGTCGCCGATCACGTCCGGCCCGCGGTGGTGTTCATCCGCTCCGAGCACCGGGAGCGCGCGGACAGCGAGCGGCTGCCGCCCGGGTTCGAGGACTTCTTCCCGCAGCTCCACCGGCGTCCGCAGGTTGAGCAGGGCACCGGGTCCGGCTTCATCGTGTCCCCGGACGGCATCATCCTCACCAACAATCACGTCGTCGCCGGCGCGGACCGAGTGACGGTTCGCCTCTACGACAAGCGCGAATTCACGGCCAAGGTCGTGGGCACCGATCCCGCGACCGACGTGGCCGTGATCCGGATCGACGCCACCGACCTACCGACGGTGTCCTTCGGCAACTCGGACTCGAGTCGCGTTGGCGAGTGGGTGCTCGCGATCGGCAACCCCCTGGGCGAAGCGTTCACGTTCACCGTGACCGCAGGCATCGTGAGCGCGAAGGGCCGCCTGCTCGCCGGTCTCCAACAGTCGCGGTATTCGATTCAGGATTTCATCCAGACCGATGCCGCGATTAACCCCGGCAACTCCGGTGGGCCGCTCGTCAACATTCATGGCGACGTGAT
The DNA here is from genome assembly GCA_035604455.1 of Gemmatimonadales bacterium. Classification (GTDB taxonomy): domain Bacteria; phylum Gemmatimonadota; class Gemmatimonadetes; order Gemmatimonadales; family GWC2-71-9; genus AG25. Next base: position 23,917 of record DATNIM010000039.1, on the reverse strand, counting down.
CGGCATCAATGCCGCGATCGCGAGTGAGACGGGCTTCTATTCAGGCTATGGATTCGCCATTCCGATCAACCTGGCCCGTACCGTCATGGATCAGATCATCAAGACGGGCCATGTCGAGCGGGCGGTGATGGGCATCGCGATCCGCGAGGCGCAACCCGAGGACGCGGACGCCGTGGGCCTGAAGAGCGTGACGGGCGTCGTCGTCAACAGCTATACGGGAGACGACTCGCCGGCGCGCCAGGCCGGCGTGCAGCCCGGTGATGTGATCGTGGCCTTGGACGGACAGCCGGTGACCAGCGTGCCGCAGCTGCAGCAGATGGTCGGCTTCAAACATCCCGGTGAGACGGTCGACGTGACCGTGCTGCGCAGCGGGGGCGAGCGGCACAATTACACGGTGCGGCTGGCCCGCGCGCCGTCGAGCGACGAAGAAGTGGCGTCGAATAGCGGCGGGGCAAAGGCGGAGGCTCCCAGAGAGGAGTCGCTGGGCATCTCCGTGCAGCCCCTGACGACCGACGACGCCCAGGACTCGCGCTTCCGCTCGATCCTCGATCAGGGCGGCGGCCTCGTCGTTACGGACGTGGCACCCGACGGCCCCGCCTTCCAGCGACTGTCGTCGGTGGATGATCCGGGTGGCCCGGACGTGGTGGTGAAGGTGAACGGCGTGTCGACGCACACGCGCGAGCAGTTCCGGGCAGAGATGGCGAAGGTGCACCACGGCGACATCGTGACGCTACAAGTGCTCACACCCGACGGATCGACGCAGGCCGGCTGGACCGGCCGGATCGTGCGGCTACGGGCCCGCTGACCGCGCGCATGCGAGCCGGGTCGCGATAAGCGACTCCGTTTAGCCCCTTCCCTAAGGCTCCCATGGCGCTCGCCATGGGAGCCTTTTCACGCCCGGCGGCGAAGTCCGGGGCCCGCCCTCTTCCGATCGCTCTTCGGGCAAGACGATCCTCCGCTATTGTTACGACCCAGAGCCTCACGTTGGAACACTGGTCTGCCTCTTGCGGCAGCCGCTCCCGACACCCAGTAGTGAATGAGGACGCAGCTCGGTGACTCGCTCCAAAGAAGCGCGGAGGCGGAGGACGTTCATGTCGTCGCTCACCCGAGAGGGCGGTCCGTTGGGGACGAACGCGAGATGACCGAGGCATGGGCGGGTGCAGTGACGCTCGTCGTGTCGATTGACACGGAGGAGGACAATTGGATCCCGAGCCGTGCGGGCCTCACGGCTCGCAACGTGCTCGAGCTGCCGCGGCTCGACGCGCTGCTGCACCGCCTGGGTGGTGTCCGCGCCACCTACTTCACGACCTACGCCGTGGGACGAGACGCAGGCGCCGTGGCCGTGCTCCGAGCCCTGCGCGAGAGCGGGAGGGCGGAAATCGGGGCGCACCTCCATCCGTGGAACACACCGCCTCTCGTCGACCAATCGTCGCCCCGGGATACGATGCTGAAAAACGTGGCCCCAGCGCTTCAGCAAGCGAAGGTGCGGACGCTGACGGAGATGTTCGAGCAGGCATTCGGCGATCGCCCACGGGTCTTCCGCGCGGGGCGCTACGGGCTCGGCGCCAACACGGTGCCCGCGTTGGTAGCGAGCGGCTATGCGGTTGACAGCAGTGTGACTCCCCTGATCAACTGGCAGCAGTACGACGACGGACCGAACTACGTGGGCGCCCCGCTCGGTCCGTACCGGCTGTCTGCCACAGGCGGTGACTTACGAACGCCAGATCCGAACGGGCCGATCCTCGAGCTCCCGCTCTCATGCAGTCTGTCGCGCGGCCCGCTGCGCACCTGGAGCCGGGTGTGGGAGTCGCTCAATACCCCCGCCGCGCGCCGCCTGCGCCTGCAGGGATTGGCGGCACGGCTCAACGTTCTTCGAGTCGTTCAGTTGAATCCCGAGCTAGCCACAACCGCCGCGATGTTGGCGGGCACGCGGCGCCTCTTGGCCGAGGGGCTCCGCTATGTGCACTTGACACTGCACAGCCCGAGCTTGATCCCCGGGCTGAGCCCGTTCGTCAGGACGCGGACCGACTGCGAGGACCTGCTCGCCGCGGTGGAGCGCTACATCGAGGAACTCGCGACACATACCTCGTTGCGGTTTGCGACCGTTAGTGAAGCAGCGTCCCGGAGCGCCGAACTCGTGGCGAGCGGCGACTAGGACCTAAACGCTGGTCCTAGCCCGCGGCGGGCCGCACCGCGAGGAAGGTTACGCCAGCGGCCACCTGCCACAGCACCGGAAGCACGAAGGCCACCTGATCAGCCCTCGTCGCCTCTGAATACGCAAGGGCAAGAGCGACGCCCGCGAATCCGGCGATCAGACCCATCCAACCGAGCCACCGCGGGTCTCGACCGCTGCGCAGCAGCGCCCACCCAAACAGTAGGGTCGTGATCCCGAGCGCGAACGCCGCGACGCGCTGGGCCACGAGCGCAAAGGGTCGGACCATGTCGTAGAGGAACACCGCGCGCGTCCCCGTCAGTCCAGGGTCAGCCTGCCTGTAGGTATCGGCCAGCGTGGCCCCGGACCCCGCCATGAACGCCACGATCACGAGCCAGGCCGCATAGGCAAAGGCGGCGACGACCGTGCCCGTCACCGCCGCTGGCTCGCCCGCCGTCCCCCTGTATCGGCTCGCGACTCCTGCCAGACCTGCGAGGCACAAAACAAACCCGAATAGGAACGCCCAGTGAATGGCGTGCCACGCCGCCGAGGCGGCCATAATGCTGAGCTGGGCCGGCCCATCTCCCTCGACGTGGGGGTGCACGGCGGCAGCGCTGACGACGAGCAGCGCCCCCGCGAGGAGCGAGAGCGGCGCACCCACGGGACGATCCACGGGGCCCGCGGTTATGGCCCGGGAGCGCCCGGAATCATGGGTAGATCGCGAGGGGTCTCGGTGATCGACGACGTCGCGTCCCCGCCCCGACCCGTGAGGGCCATTTGACTGCCGTCCGGCTTCTTTATGAGCACCAGACCAAACGGGACCGTGGACGAAATCCAGGCCTCGTTCCCATCCGTATCCTTTACGTGAAGGGCCCGGATGCTCCCGGCAGCAACCGTGACGCTCTCCCAACCGATGGTCGACGAGGTCGCGCAGTGACGGGCCATGTCCGAGCCCGGGTTCGCCGTGCGACCCGCCGCCATGAGCTGCGCAGGCATCCGGGTCGCCGGCTGGGTGCCCATCTTCATGATCAAACCCCGCGGACTGCCGGCCACGCCCCAACCCGGGATCAAGGCCTGAATCACGCCATCGTGCGCGGGGTCGTTGGTCGACGTGTGCCTCAGCTCAAACCAGTAAAACGTGCTGTCATTGTGCTGTTCCGACCCCACGATCGCAAACCGCAGGGTCGACCCATCCATGGGGCCGCCCGTGGCGACATAGGAGGCCCACTGGCCCACGGTCAACTGGGCGACGGTCTGACAGAGCTGGGTGAGATCCTGGGCCGCCGCGACGGGCGCGGCACCGGCCACCAGGATCAACGCAGCGATCCAACGCTCAGGCCTCTTCATGGCATCCTCTCGGGTGGGGTGCTGGCTCTGATATCACGCCCCGTCCGCGCGAAGTGTCAACTACAACGGGTCGTTCAACATGAGCAGCTGTGGATGGCAACGGCCGCTCGAAGAGTCGAACAACGACGGGGCTCACCCCCCGGCGATGGCCGGGATCACCGTGACTTCGTCACCGTCCTGGATGGGAGCGGCGAACCCGCCGCGGAATCTCACATCCTCATCATTGATGTAGAACACGACGAACGGATAGGGCTTCCCGTCTTTGTCTTGCAGCCGGGGCCCGAGCGCGGGAAACCTCGCGGCCACGTCCGCCACCGCCTCGCCAAGGGTGCGGCCGCTGGCCTCGATTGAACGCGCGCCACCTGCGTGAGCCGCGAGCACGGAGGGCAGTATCACGGTTACAGCCATTGCAGTCTCTCCTTCCCAAAGGCGGCCCGCGTCACGCGGCCTCCACCAGCGCGGCGACCTCGCGGAGTCGCGGCGCGATCACGGGAGCTTCGACGAGCGTCGCACTGATTGCGTCCAAGGTCTTCAAGCCGTGGCCGGTGATGGCGAGGACAACCTCGTCGGCGGGCCCAAGGCGACCAGTGCCCGCCAGGGCCTCCGCGGCCGCCACAGTCACCCCCCCCGCGGTCTCGGCGAGGATCCCCGTCGCCTCCGCGAGCAGCCGGATACCGTCCACGACCTCCTGATCTGTCACCGCGGTGCTCCAGCCCCCGGACTCGCGCATCGCCCGCACCGCGAACGCGCCGTCGGCAGGATTGCCGATGGCGAGGGAGCGGACGATCGTATTCGGCACTTCGGGCTCGATCTGCGTACCGCCGCGCTCGAATAGGTGCACGATGGGAGCGCAACCCGCGGCTTGGGCGCCGTAGAGCCGCGGCGGCGCGCCGTCGACCAACCCGGCGGCCAGGAACTCGCCGAACCCCTTCTGGAGCTTCGTGACCAACGAGCCGCCGGCCATGGGCGCGACCACCGCGTCCGGGAGACGCCAGCCGAGCTGCTCCGCGATTTCGAATGCGAGGGTCTTTGACCCCTCCGCGTAGTACCCACGGAGATTGACGTTGACGATCCCCCATCCAAACCGGTCGGCGACCTGCGCGCAGAGCCGGTTCACATCGTCGTACGTCCCGCGAACGCGGACGAGGTGGGGGCGATAGACACTCGTCGCCACGACCTTCGCGACCTCGAGCTCAACCGGGATGAAGATCCAGGCACCAAGCCCGGCGCGCGCCGCGTGGGCGGCGACCGCGTTGGCCAAGTTCCCCGTCGACGCGCAGCCGATCGTGTCGAGGCCGAGCGCGGCGGCCGTGTTGATCGCAACCGATACCACTCGGTCTTTGAACGAGAGCGTCGGGTGACACACGGTGTCGTTCTTGACCCAGACTCTCCCGAGACCCCAACGGCGCGCGAGGGCGGGGGCATCCACGAGCGGTGTGAACCCGCTGTCCGGCGAGTGCACCGGTTCGCCTTCGAGCGGCAGCCATTCCCGGTACCGCCAGAGGGACGGCGCGCGGCTGGCGATGGTCCCCGCATCGGGAAGCGCCCGCTGCGGATCGTATCGCGGATCGAGGGGCCCGAGACACTGTTCGCACACTGCGAGCGCGCCTGCCGGCCGCTCCGCCCCGCAGTTACGGCAAGCGAGTGGGAGCGCCTTCAGCGCACGAGGAACAACCGGTGTGACAACCGAAGCTGACATGGCCCCTCAACAAAAAAGCCCGGGCAGATGCCGCGGGCGTCGCTTTTTAGCACGTTGTTTTACGTGGCGGCAATACGCGGCAAATCACCACGAACGAGCGATTGTGCATCTAAGTTAGTCGCGCACCGCCCCCGGTCAAGCGCCGCCTAGACCGTGGCGGCGAGACTCCCCACCCAGCCCCGAAGCCGCTCCAGGGCAAGCTCGACGTCCGCCCGCGCTCCGGCGTAGGACAGCCGCAAATGGCCCGCTCCAGCAGGGCCGAACGCGGAGCCCGCAAGCACCGCAGTGTGCGCCTCCGCGAGCAAGCGCTCCGCCAAGCCATCGGCAGTGAGGCTCGTGCGTTCGAGCACCGCGCTGACGTCGGGAAAGACGTAGAACGCGCCCGCTGGGCTCGCGCACGTGATGCCGTCGATCGCATTGAGGCCCGGAACCAAGGCATCACGCGTGGCGCGCAGACTCGCGACCCACCGCTCGAGGGGTTCCTGCGTCCCGGTCAAGGCGGCAATGCCAGCGTATTGGACGAAGGTCGCTGTACACGAGAAGTTATTGATGATGAGCGTCGTCATCGGGCCGGCAAGCCACTTCGGCATCACCCCGAACCCCAGTCGCCACCCGGTCATGGAATACGCCTTCGAGAACCCGTCGACGAGCACCGTGCGCTCGGCCATCCCCGGAACGGCAGCGATGCTGTCGTACCGGCCGTCATAGCGGATCGGCGCGTAGACCTCGTCGCTCACTACCCAGAGGTCGTGGCGCTGCGCGATCTCCGCGAGGCGCGCTAAGTTCTCGGGACTCGCGACGCCCCCTGTGGGATTGTGAGGCAGGTTGAGGATCAGGGCGCGCGTGCGCCGGGTGATCCGGGCCTCAAGGGCGTCCACGTCCGGCGCAAAGCCGCGAGCGGCGTCGAGCGGGTAGTAGACCGGGGTGCCCCCGGCGAACCGCACGACCGACTCGTAAATGGGAAACCCGGGGTCGGGACACAGGACGTCGTCCCCCGGCTCGATCAGCGCCAAGGCTGCGCAGAAGAGCATCGGCTTGGCACCCGGGGTGATCACGACGTTCTCCGCCATCGCCCGCACCCCCCGACGCGCCAAGGCCAGCGCAATGGCATCGCGTAACTCGGGCACCCCGGCCGCCACCGCGTATCGGGTGCGCCCTTCCCGAAGGGCCCGGACGCCCGCCTCGACCACATGGGCGGGCGTCGGAATCCCCGGCTCACCGATCTCCAAGTGCAGCACACGGTGACCAGCGGCTTCGAGCCGCTTGGCCGCATCCAGCACTACGTAGGCGCTTTCGGTCCCGAGCCGCCCTAGACGTGTCGCCGCCCGCATGTCCTTCCCCCGCTGAGGCAAAAAAAAGGCCCGCGCAGCCGATGCCGCACGGCGCGGACCACTGTTGCAACGGAAGCTAGCAACCTCGCCGCATCGCTTCAACCAGCAGACCCGCTTGTTCTCTCACCACCATCCGGCAATCCAGGATTCCCGAACAGCGAACTGCCGACCGAACGGCGCGGCCTAAAAGAACGGATAGATGTTCGGCCCGTCGCTCTTCTTCCCGAACAACCGGCGGATCCGGTCCCTCAGGCCGCCGATGAGCCGAGCGAACAACCCCTTCCGCTCCGCGGCGGGGGCACCTCTCGTGTCACTGCGCATGTCGTCCACCTCGCCGGTTGTTTCGGACTTTATTCGGGCGCGCTACACCGATTGCGGTAAGCTCGGCCGCAAGGAACATACCCGCGGCGGGCGAGTTCCGCACCGCCTCTACCCGGCGAAAGAGGGCATCGGCGCGTGCCAGCCGCCCAGGCGCCCCATCCATCCTCCTACGACGGGAAGATGAGCGGAACGGCCGACGGGTACTCGCCGAAGAGCCGTCTGCCGATCCGATGGGCGGCCATCCGCATCCTTCCAATCTGGGGAAGCGTCGCGCGTACACCGCTCCAGACGCGATGCCAGACCGGGTCCACGTTGTGGGGACCGTCTCGCTGCGCGACGTCGTCCATGTGACGCTTGATGGCGTTCATGGCCCACGCTGAATGCCCCGCGCTAACGTTGTCCGCGGCGTTGTGCACGTCGACGAAGAGCGTGGGGTATCCGAAGCCCCTCAGGACGTCTCGCGCTTCCATGTATGGGCCACCGATCCCCGCGAGCTCGACGGCGAGGTTCAGGCCCAGAATCTCGGGCAAGAAATGTCGCGGAAAGCACGAGATCGTAAGCCAGAGCGCCGGCACCTCAAAGGACGAGTCCTTGAGCCGCGGCCAACGCGCGAATTCCCACGAGTCGACGGGCGGTGCGTCCTCTCCCATGGCCGCGAGGAGTTTGCGGTAGACGTTGGCGTGGTGCTCGTCGGCGTTGCCCGCGCCGATCTCTTCGACCAGGACGTGAAACAGCATCCGCCCTACGAGGGTGTGGATGAGCGCCGGGGTGGCGATTCCCTGAAGCCAGCCACCGTCGATCAGAATGATCGGGGCAAGCTGGACGGTCACCTCGACGAACTCCTCCCGGCTCGCGGGTGGGCGCACGCCCGGAGGGCGATACGAGTCCACCTGGTCCCGATGCTTCTTGTAGACCCATCGCTCGAGCATCTCGGGATCGTAGTGCCAGGAGGGAATGGGCCGCTCACCCTTCCGCAACATCGTGAGGGACCGCTCGAGGCGGTCCCGGGCGAAGCGCTCCGCGATCGGCAGAATGTCGGGGAAGAACTCCGCGTTGATGACGTAATAGAACAACTCGCGAACCGTGCAGCGGCCGTACAGCCGGTCGCTCCGCCGCCGGAAATCGGTCGCGTCCCAGGCACGGCCCGAGATGTAGACAGGCTCGCGAACCGAGGGCCCCGTTGGGGCCTTTGCGCCGGGCATCCCCGCGGTTTCGTCCGCCGCCTCATCGGTCGGGAGGCTGTCGATCCAATTTTGGATGATCTGTAGCTCGACCGGCGAAAACACGGCCAACATCGGCCCCCCGAACTTCACCAGGTGCCGCAAAATTCCGCTGCGGTCTGAGCGACCGGGCTTCACCCATCGAGACCGCGCCAGCTCGGCCAGGATTGCAGGACCATCGAACGCCGTCGCATCCAGATGCTCGTCGATGCGCTTCTCTCCGAGCGTCTTGTCGGCGTGGTAGCCCGAGGCGTGGGGGGCCTTACGCCACAGCAGATCGATCATCTCCTGCCGGGGGTCGGGCGGGCCCGTGGGCGCCGCGGCTTGCGTGCGTTCGAACCATTCCACCCACGCCGCGACACCGGCGTTGACGCCGCGGACCAATCCTTTCCACGCACCGTCTCGGTCCGAGGGTTCGACGTCCTCCAAGAACTGGAGCGCGGCCTTCCGGGCCATCTCGCGGCCCTGGTCGAGATACGCTTGGGAAGCGAGGTCATCGCCCAGGGAGGGCAGCCCGTATGCTTCGCAGAGATCGCGAATGAGCGCCGGGCCAAACGACGACAGGTCAAGAAACTGCCAGGCGAGGTGTAACCCGAGGATCTCCGCGGGGAAGCTCCGCATGAACTGGGCGATCGCGAGCAGGAACGCCGGCAGCAGGAAGCTCCAATCTTCGAAGTCGCCCCGCTCGGAGAACGAGCGCGAAGACACCTCCTCGACGGCGGTGCCCAGACGAGCGTACGCGGCGCGATAGTCGCCCACAAAATGCCGCCCGGGATCAGCGATAAAGGCTCGGATTTGGTGGGCATAAAGCGCGGTGAATGATGCCCCGACTGGGGTCTGTGCGGCGCCGACCCTGACGCCGGATTGGAGCCAACACCCGTCCACGAAGGCCGTGGGCATGTACTGGGTGAAGTAGTGGAGCACCTGCCGGCGGGTCAGCTCTTCCGTCGTCTGCCGCCAGGGGCGCGAAAACCGATTCCGGAGCGCGGAGAGTCGTTGGACTACGTCCCCCAAGCGACCCGGGACATCCCCAATGGCCGGAGCCGCCGCGCCGCCGGTCGGGTCGGCGTCCGTCTCCAAGCGCTGCGTCACGAGGTCGTACGCCAGCGGGAGAGCCTCGGGGTGCTCCTCGACGTTCACGAATAAGTAGAACGCTTGCCGCGCGCTGAGGCGCGCGGACCCCGGAGCCGACGGTCCCGCCTCGTCGTTGAACGATGGCACGAGCCCCAACCGGTTCACCGCCAGCTTGATCACCCTCTCATCTCACCCGCAGGGCGACTCGCCAGAATGGCGAGAACTGATCGTTCTGCCCGAGGACTTCCCAATTGATGGGATAGGCGTTCTGCGTGTCGTCGAAGGCACGAAATTCGTGAGCGTAGTCCCCGAATTCGTCCAGCATCAGGATGTCTCCCGGCCGAAAGATCGGCGCGAGAGTCACCAGCGTGAAGAGCGCGGCGCTGTAGAGATCCGCATCGAAATGCACGACGAGCGGGTGGCGCACCGGGTGATCACGCAGATACCGAGGCAAGGTGTCCTGGATGAGGCCGACGACGAACGTGCACCGGGGATCCGGAATGTCGGGCGGCTGGCCATTGGTCGAATACGTGCCTTTGGGGCTGTCGTCGGTCCAATCTTCGGGGAGTCCGGTGAAGGTGTCGAACCCCACGAACGTCGCACCGGCGTGCTTCGCGTGCTCCACCCACCAGCGCAACGAATACCCTTGGAACACGCCGAACTCTAAGTAGGTGAGTTGGGCATCGACTCCCGTCGCCTGCAGTACGGCGTCGAATAGGAGATCTCGGCTGGCAAAGCGCTCGCACGGGTGCGCGGCACACCACGCGTGGAATTTCGGCAGGTACGCCGCTATCAGCGCGTAGCGCCGTATCCTGTCGCTGTTGAGCAACGAGCCGACGACCGGCTTGGCAGCCTGCTTCAAGTCGTACCACAGGGTCATCTGCGCCTCATCTCTTGAGACTTCCCCACCTGACGATATCAGCGATCCCTACTCGAAGCGTGCGCCGTCGCAGATCACGGCGGCGATGCGCTCGCCCGTAGCTCCGTCCCATCGCTCGATCGTGACGGCTCGGCGGCCGCGACCCCAGCTCGCCTGCGCCGCCGCGCGGATCGCCGCGCGATCGGCCGTCACAAGACGGTTCGTACCTTCGGTGCACGTGATGGGGCGCTCCGTGTTCGGTCGAACGGTGAGGCACGGCACCCCGAGAAACGTCGTCTCTTCCTGAACGCCACCGGAATCGGTGATGACGAGCCCCGCCCCCAAAGTGAGCCGGAGCATCTCGATGTACGACACGGGATCGAGGAGTCTCAAGTCCGCAGAGGCAGGCACCCACCCCGCCTCCCGCATCCGGGCGCGGGTGCGCGGGTGAACCGGGAACACCACGGGATGCTGCTTGGCGACGTCGTCCAGCGCGCCGAGCACCTCGCGCATGGTGGCCGGGACGTCGACGTTGGCCGGTCGATGCAGCGTGGCGAGGACGTAGGTCCCCTCCTTCGTCGAGTCTCCATTCGTGCGCCGTGCCTCGGGCAAGAGCTCCACGAGCGAGTCGATCATCACGTTCCCCACGAACTCGATCCGCTCGGCTGGTACCCCTTCCGCCGCGAGGTTCGCCACCGCATCGCGAGAGGGCGCAAACAGCACGTCCGACAGCCGATCGGTGACCACCCGGTTGACCTCCTCGGGCATCGACCAATCCCGGCTTCGCAACCCCGCTTCGACGTGGCCCACGCGCATGCCCAACTTCGCGGCTACGAGCGCCGCCGCAACGGTCGAATTCACGTCTCCATAGACCAGTACGATGTCGGGCTTGAGGTCGAGCAGCACCGGCTCGAAGCGTTGCATGATCGCGGCGGTCTGCTGGGCGTGCGAGCCAGAGCCCACGTCGAGGTGGGCGGTCGGCTCGGGGAGGCCAAGATCCCGGAAAAACGCGGCCGACATGTCGGCATTGTAGTGCTGCCCGGTATGGACGATCGCATGACGCACGTCGGGTCGTCGGGCCAACGCCCGAGCGACCGGTGCAAGCTTCATGAAGTTGGGCCGAGCCCCAACGACCGACACCACGGCGGATGCCACGACGCCTAGAACAGCTTCACGAGACCGTAGATCGTGCCGAGCAGGCCCAACAGCGAGGACGCCACGAACAAGCCGTTGCCCGAGAAGAGTCCACTGCTCGACTTCGGCATCTCGATACGGTCGCCCGCGATGAGACTGATTTCGTCGAGGGTCTTGCCTGTGGTGATGGCGTCCTGCAGAGCCGGTCCGTCCCACACTTCGTCGTCGCCGCGCATGATGCGCACCTCGCGCACCTTGGCGTCGTGCGTCGGGCCACCCGCCAGCATGAGCGCGTCGCCTACGAGACTCTCGCTCGGGAGCGTATAGAACCCCGGGCGCCCGACCTCTCCGAGGATGGCCACCCGGATCAGCGAGCGGGCGTGGACCACGGCTCCCCGTACGTACTTGGAGATGACATCGCGAAGCCGCGTCTCAAGCTCGGAGTGCAGCACCCCGGCGAGGGGAACCGAGCCCACGACCGGGAGCATCAGGGTCCGATCGGCCGTGACCGTAAACGTGTCGGTCAGCTCCTGCTCGCCGTCGACTCGCAGGGCCACCCGATCCCCGGTCTGGAAGTCGCCGTCGGCCAGCCGGGCGCGCACCCCGGCGGCCTCGCTGACCGCGTGGGCGCGCATGGCGCTGCTGTAGGCCGTCGAATGCGCCGACTCGTCGAGGCGCTGGAGCAAGTCCTCGAGAGCGGCCCGCGACATCTGGACATGGGTCGCCTCCCAGTCACTTTGCTGCGCAGCGCACATCCTAGCGGCCCCAAGGCCGCACAACGCCGCCGCCAAAGCGACGCGGACCGACCGGATCATGATCGAACGATAGGGAACTGCAACAGTCCCCGCTACTCTACCGTGACGCTCTTTGCGAGGTTACGGGGACGGTCCACATCGCACCCACGAAGCACCGCGATGTGATACGCAAGCAGCTGCAAGGGAATCACGGTGAGAACGGGCGACAAGAGCTCGCGGCAGGCCGGTACGCGAAGCTGATGGTCGACCAAGCTCCCGAGGTCGCCGTTGCCGGCGCTCGTAATCGCAATGATCCGGCCGCCCCGGGCCCTGACCTCCTGCATGTTCGACAGGACCTTCTGGTAGACGTGGCCTTCGGGCGCCACAAAGACGACCGGCATGTTCTCGTCGATCAGGGCGATGGGGCCATGCTTCATCTCCGCCGCCGGATACCCCTCGGCGTGGATGTAGCTGATCTCCTTCAATTTGAGCGCGCCTTCGAGCGCTACGGGGAAGTTCACGCCGCGGCCGAGATAGAGAACGTTGGGCGCGTCCGCGAACTCTTGCGCCAAGGCCTCAACCTGGGATTCGAGCTCGAGCGTGCACCGAATCAGGTCGGGCAGCTTGGTGATCCCGTTGACCAGCTCCCGGCCCTGCTCGAGCGAGATGTCGCGCTGACGGCCGAGATACAACCCGAGCAGCAACAGCGCAGTGATCTGCGAGGTGAACGCTTTGGTGGACGCGACGCCCACTTCGGGACCCGCATGAAGGTAGATGCCTCCGTCCGCCTCCCGCGCGATCGTGCTCCCCACCACGTTGACGATCCCCACGACCCGCGAGCCCGCGGCACGCGCCGCCCGCATCGCTTCCAGCGTGTCCGCGGTCTCACCGGACTGCGAGATCGCTACGGTGAGCGTACCGGCGCCCGACAGCTGGCGCCGATAGCGGTATTCGGACGCATACTCGACGCGCACCGGGATTCGGGCGAGTTCCTCGATGATCTCGCGACCCACGAGACTCGCGTGCCACGACGTGCCGCATGCCACGATGGTGATCCCTTGGATGCGGGCACAGTCCTCGGGCGAGAGATTCAGCCCATTGAGCCGGGCGGCTCCGTCCTCGTGGACCAGCCGGCCGCGGAGCGTACTGAGGACCGTCTCGGACTGTTCGTGAATCTCTTTGAGCATGAAATGCGCCTGGTCGCCCAGTTCGATCGCACCGAGATCCCAGTCGATCTCATCCACCGGCCGCGCCTGGACGCGGTCCTCGTGGTCGAGGATCCGATACCCGCTTGGCTCGAGCACGGCGACGTCACCGTCCTCGAGATACACCACCGATCGGGTGTGCTCGAGCAACGCGGCAGCGTCTGAGGCGACGAACAGTTCGTTGTCCCCGATCCCGAGCAGCACCGGGGAACCCCGGCGCGCCACCACCAGCTTCTGCGGCTCGGCCTCGGACAGCACCGCGAGGCCGTAGGTCCCCTCTACGTGCGCGAGGGCGGCCATCACCTTGTGCTCGAGTGTTGTGCCCGGGGCGGCTTCGACCAAGTGCGCGAGCACCTCGGTGTCGGTGTCTGTCTCGAACCGGTGTCCCGACCGCTCGAGCATCACCTTGAGGGCGTCGGCGTTCTCAATGATTCCGTTGTGGACCAGGGCAAACAGGCCGCTGCAGTCGACATGGGGATGCGCGTTTCGGTGGTTCGGCGCCCCGTGCGTGGCCCATCGCGTGTGCGCGATGCCGCACGACCCGTGGAGGGGGAGCTGAGTGAGCGAATCGGCCAGTCGCTGAACCCGGCCCGCGACCTTCCGTGTCGCGAGTCCCTGCCCGCCCTGCACCGCGATGCCGGCCGAGTCATAGCCGCGATATTCCAGCCGTCGCAACCCATCGATCAGCAGCGGCACCGCGTCGCGCCACCCCGCACCGATACAGCCCACGATTCCGCACATGTCCGATCAGTCCTCCGACGCGGGCTCAAGCAAGGGGCGGCCTTCTGAATCAAGTCCGAACCGCGCGAGCTGGCTGAGGGTTCGCAACAGCGCCTGCCACGGTTCGTCCGCCTCGATCACGCGGCCGCACACCGAACAACGCGCGGCGGCGCCGTGACCCGGGCTCCCCGACTCAGGCCCGTTGACGACGGCGTGTGGGACGGGCTCAGGTACCGCGGTATCAGGCACCATCCCGGTAGAGCAGCGATCGCAGCGCATGGCGGTGGGATGCTGATACAAGAATGAGGCCAAGGCTGCGGAGCACCGCGGACGCGGGCCGGTGCGGTGGATGGGCCGCCCGACTGCGCGACCCGTAGGGCAGCGCGGCGCATGGCGTTGCGCGTGTGCACCAAGACTGCCGCTAGTGTGGGCGGCGTGCAGCGCTGGCACAGAGTTGAGAACTGTTATTACATTGTTACATAAGGAGATAGGGCTACGCCGACGCGCGCACGACTCCTGCGACGTTTTTAGGCGGACCCTTTGGAGAATCGTCGCCTCGCCATGTTGAACACGGGTGTGGCTGCCCCTTCGGACAGGAGACTCATGGATCCCGCTTCTGGACGGGCGCCCCTAACGCTGGTCGCCAGTGGACAGGAGTGGTCAAGCCGGTCGCTGGAAAGCATCCTCGCACCGAACGGCTACGCGGTGCTGCACGCCTATTCCGGGCGCCAAGCCTTGGACCGGGCGCGGCGCACGCAGCCCGACTTGATCCTGCTCGACACCCACCTCCCGGATGCCGACGGGATGGAGGTGTGCCACCTCCTGCGCGAGGACCCGCGGATTTCCAGGGGCACGCCGATCCTGATGCTCACCTCGGGGCCTCCAACCAAGCAGGAGAAGCTGGCCGCGTTGCGCGCCGGGGCGTGGGAACTTCTCACTCTCCCCGTGGATGCGGAGGAACTGCTGCTGCGTCTGGAAGCGTACGTACAAGGCAAGCTCGAAGCCGACCACGCGCGCGAAGAGGGCCTGGTCGATCCCGACACGGGCCTGTACAACATGCGTGGCCTGGCGCGGCGCGCCCGAGAGATCGGCGCCGACGCCGTGCGGAAACACACGCCGCTTGCCTGTGTCGTGTTCGGGGCCGAATCGGCGAGCGCCGCTGGTCAGGACCCGACGGTGCTCGCGCGGAAGCTCCGCAAGCTGGGGCGGGTGTCGGATGCCATTGGTCAGCTGGGGCCTGCCGAATTCGCCGTGATCGCGCCGGCCACCGACGCACCGGCGGCGGTAAAGCTAGCCGAGCGGTTGATGCAAGCGCTCGGAGAGTCTGGGCCCGCGAGCCCGACCGTTCCGTCAATTCGCGCAGGGTATGAAGCGGTGACGGACCTACATTCGACTCCCGTCGACCCGAGCGAACTCCTCATGCGCGCGACGAGCGCCTTGAAGGTCGCGCGTACCCGGGGTAACGGCCAGCGCATTTATCGCTACGAAGAGCCCTCGGTCCTCTCCTAAGCTACCCGGGGTTCGGTAGCTCGCGGACCACCGCAACCCCCTCCTCCTGCTCCGTCGCGTAGCCCGGCACGTAACTATAATTGTAATAGTAGTTGTAATAGTACGCGCCTGACGCCGGGATGTCGTTCAGGACGGCGCCGACGATGCGTACGGGCAGGTGGTCGAGCATGTCGAGACGGGCCCGGGTGAGCGCACGGTCGGTAGCACCCGTCCGCAGGACCAGCAGCAAGTTCCCCGTCGCAGCTCCGAGCACATACGGGTCAATGCCCGCCCCCAACGGCGGACTGTCCACGATAATCACGTGGAACCGGCGCTTGAGCGCGGCCAACAGTTCGTTCATGGTCGGCGACCCGAGCAGCTCGGGCGAGCTGTGCTGTCGCGTACCACTCCCGATGAAGGACACCGCCGGGTATTGCGTGGGCTGAACCACCTGCTCCGCCGAGGCTGAGCCGGCCAGCACCTCGGTCAGCCCGGGCGTGCGGGACGTCCCGAGCACGCGGTGCAGCGCCCCGCGCCGCACGTCTCCGTCGATGAGCAGGGTCTTGTACCCCGCGTCTCCGAACGTCAACGCGAGGTTCGAGGACAAGAACGACTTGCCATCGCCGCTCCCCGTACTCGTGACCGTGACGACGAGCGGCTCGGACGTCCCCAGCGCGTGGACGAGGTTCAAGCGGATCCCTCGCAACGCTTCGATCACGGGTTGGCTCTCCAACGCGCTCCCGGCCGCTTTACCGTTCTTCCCGATCTTGACGTGTGGCAGGGCCCCGAGAATCGGCAGACCGAAACCCCGTGTGATCTCGTTGGGATAGCGAATCCGCGGATCGATCCGATCCATGAGAACGGCTCCGGCCAGCGCGAGGCCCAGGCCCCCGAGGAGCCCGAACAGTACCGCCTGCGGAACCGTGTTCTTGATCGGCTGGTCGGGAGCGACCGCCGCGTCCAGCACGCTCACGTCAGGCATGCTGCTCGCATCCGCGAGGCGCGCCTCCTCGTAGCGCTGCTGCAGGGTCGTATAGAGGTTCTCGTCAATCGCGACCTCGCGCCGCAGCCGCGCCTCCTCGATCGCGCGGCTCGGGATCGCGCGCAACTCCCCGCCCGCGGCATCCACCCGCTGCGACAGCGTCTGTTCGCGGGTCGTGAGATCGGCCACGAGGCCCGCGGCAAGCGCTGGGATGGTCGCGCGCTGGAGGGTATCGATCTCGTCGGCGAGATGCTGCACGGCGGGTGTGGCATCGGTGTAGCGATAGCGGAGCGCCCGCAGGTCGGTGCGTTTCGTGGCCAGCTCCCGCAGCGCACCGCTCAGTTCGCTCGATTTCTCCACGGCGGGAATAGCCGCTAGAGCTTCGACCGGAAGGCCCGAGTCCGGAAACTGCGCCAGCACGTGCTGGAGCGCGTCCCGGTCGCGGCGCGCCTGGTCCAACTCGATCTTCAAGTCGAAGAAGTTCGTGAACACGGGATCGTGGGTAGACTCGATCCCGGGTGCCACGGGCGTGCCCCGATCCGTCGGCAGGGTGATCGTCTGCACACGGAAGGTTTCGAGCGCGTTCTCCGCGTTGCGGAGGTTTTCCCCAGACGACTGGAGCTGGGCATCCAAGATCTTGGTCAGCTCGACCAGCTTGGCGCGCTTCAGGTCCGCCGCGACCTGCACGTAGCGCTGCATCACCGCGTTCAAGATCGCCGCGATTTGAGCCGCGTCGGTGCCCTCAAGGGACAGGCGCATGAAGTTTCCCTTGGGGTCTATTTCGGACCCCAAGTCGTTGGCGAGCTTGCGGGCCGCCTCGCGAGGAGTTGCCAGCCTAAACGCGAGCGTGGAGCCCGCTCGGAGGGCGGACCGCGGAGGCAGCCAAAGGAAGCCCACGCCCGTCCCCACCGAGTCGCCCACCGTGCCGCGCTGGACAATGCCCCCCCCAGCTGCCGACAGGGTAAACGTCCGCCCGTCCGCGTCCACCGCGACCCGATAGGAGCCCGGCCGGTAGCGCTCCGCGAGCTCGAAGGAAGCGAAGGCGGGCAAGTCCGTGGCTGGCGAGGGGTGCAGGTACAGGTGCTGCGTCCTCACGACTTCGTCGAGGACGACATACGACTTCAAGAGATCGAGCCAGGCCTCAGCGTCGAGCAGCTCCGGAGACTGGATCGGTCCTTGGCTTTGAGTCCCGGGCGTGCGGTCGCCCACCTCGATCCAGACCGTGCCCTGTGCGGCGTACTTGGGTTTCATAAGCCGCGAGGCGAGCACGCCGCCACCCAACCCGATCGTGGTCAGCAAGAGGATCCACCAGCGGTAGCGCTGCGCCACGTGGACGTAGCGGCGCCAGTCGAATGGCTCTTCTTCGATGTGGTCCGCGGGGGAGATCGCAGCCGCAACCGGTGCGAACGGTGCGACGTCGTGGGGCTGCAACGGGTGTTCAGCCATGATACGGACGAAGTCTCCCAGATGTAGGGCAGGCGCACAATGCCCTACAGCAAGGGCGATACCGCGCGTTTGCGCGATTGGCAAGACTCCTGCATATTCGCGCTGTTGCGTCCGTGCAACATGGACATCATTTGAACTTGGGCGTTGCGGCGGCACAACGCTTGCGCTTTCGGCTCCCGAAGCCAGGCGCAGTGCCCGCACCGGAGGCTCACGCGCCGCCCCGCGTGATTCCCCGATGCCGTTCAAGAGTCGCCCGCCAATTCCGCGCCTGCCGCGAGGGCGTCATTGTGGGAGGGTTGGACATGCGGCTTTCAGGGCCCCAACCGCCGAGCTCCACCGGGGAGCTTGCGGCGTCCGAGAAAGACGGCATCGCGGAGTTGCTTGCCGTCAGTCCCGAGGACAAGGCGAGTCTCCGCCTGCTCCTGGTGGACGACGAGCGTTCGCTGCGAGAGAGCTGTCTCTCGGTCATCAAGCACGAGGGCTATCAAGTGGAGGCGTGCGGGCGCGGCGAGGAGGCAATCGACCTCCTCAAGCGCGGCCGCTTCGACATCGTCCTCGCCGATCTGTACATGCAGCCCGTCAGCGGGATGGACGTTCTCGCGGCGGCCCTCCAGACCAACCGCGACACTATCGTCATCGTGATCACGGGAAACCCCACCGTGGGCTCGAGCGTCGAGGCGCTGCGAGCAGGGGCCTGGGACTACTTGCCGAAGCCGTTCTCCGCCACACATCTGCTCATCCTGCTGGGGCGCGCGGCGCACACGATCAAGATCGCCCGCGAGAGCCGCGAGCAGCGCACGGAGCTCGAACGCCAGCACGGCAACAGCGAGAAGCTGACAGTGCTGGGGATCTCCCCCGCCTTCCGGAAGGCGATTGAGCTCGCTCGCAAGGTGGCCGCTACGGACGCCTCGGTGTTCCTCACCGGCGAAAGCGGCACGGGCAAGGAGCTCTTCGCTCAATTCATCCACCACCATAGCCGGCGGAGCAGCCGCCAGCTCGTGCCGGTGAATTGCGCGGCGCTCCCCGAACCGCTCCTTGAGTCGGAGATGTTCGGCCATGTGAAGGGCGCCTTCACCGGGGCGGTGCGCGACAAGCCCGGGCTGCTCGAGGTGGCCAACGGC
This sequence comes from Gemmatimonadales bacterium, assembly GCA_035604455.1. Taxonomy (GTDB): domain Bacteria; phylum Gemmatimonadota; class Gemmatimonadetes; order Gemmatimonadales; family GWC2-71-9; genus AG25. Next base: position 5,084 of record DATNIM010000039.1, on the reverse strand, counting down.
GGCACCCTCTTTCTCGACGAGCTCCTCGAAATGTCGCGGCCCATTCAGGCGAAACTGCTCCGCGTGATCCAGGACGGAGTGGTGCGGCGGGTCGGGAGCGAGCACAGCGACGCCGTGGTGAACGTGCGGTTCGTCGCCGCCACGAACCGCGAGCCTGAGACGGCCGTGAAGGAAGGGATTCTCCGCGAGGATCTCTATTACCGCCTCCGCGTGGTGCCGATCTATATTCCGCCCCTGCGGGAGCGGCCCGAGGATATCCCAGTGCTGGCGAAGTACTTCCTGCAGCAGTACTGGACCAAGCATCGGGGCAACGGGACCCCCGCGCCTCATCTGTCCGAGGCCGCGCTCCGCGCGCTCCGCAGCTACCCCTGGCGTGGCAACGTGCGGGAGCTCCAGAACGTGTTCGAGCACGCTGTCGTGCTACTCGAACCCGGGGCTGACGTCCGGCCCGCAGACATCCCGTTTCTCGACGCCGATCACGGTGTCCCCCAGCCCTCGGCCGTGGCGGAACCGTTACTCACTCCTGACGTCGGGGAGGGCGAGGAGACGTACCATGCGGCTCGCGACCGGTTGGTGGCCGAGTTCGAACGACGTTATGTCGCGTGGCTGGTCAAGCATGCGAACGGGAACATGTCGCGCGCAGCGCGCATCGCTGGAGTTGATCGGACGACCTTGTACCGACTCATGGAGCGCCACGGATTGCAACGGGAGACGGCAGGCCTCACCCCAGAGCGTGAATGACGCCAGTCCAGCCCGCTGACATGCGACAGGCGCCCGGGAACCGTCGCCCGCGGGGAGGGGCCCAGGGGGACTGGGAGGCAGGGGTATTTGCGCTTATCCCCTGCCCACTGTTGCGTGCCGCGGCCGAGCGGGTCACGCTGGCGTGGCGGGACGACCCCACGGAGACGCTAGGAGAGACCGTGCAGCGCGATGCCATCATCGTGCTCACGCGGGTAATCCTTGATCAACGCAACGGCCGCGTACCCAGTCTGCCTGCCGCCGCCGCCACCCCGCTCAGCTCGCTCATCCTCGATCGGTTGCGAACCGAAATCCTGGATGGCGGAGGAAATCCCGGCGACCCCCCCCTCGTCGTCGCCACGCTCCGAGCGCTGGAGGCCGTCCGCGAGGCCCTGCCCCCAAGCACGCTCGGGGAGGCCGCGGCGAAGCTCTCGAGCGCCGAAGCCCTCGAGCTGCTTGTCGAGGTCGCCCACGATCTCCGCTCACCGCTGACGTCGATCTTGTTCCTGGCCGAGACCCTGCAGCGCGGCCAGAGCGGCGTCGTGAACGAGCTCCAGCACCGACAGTTGGGCCTCGTGTACGGCGCGGCGTTCGGACTCTCGACTCTCACGAGCGATCTCATCGAGCTCGCTCGCGGCGGATCGCGTCTGGTCGAGCGGCAGCCCGCCCCGCTATCGGTCAGCGACATCTTCCAATCCGTCAGCGATATTGTGCACCCGCTCGCGGAAGAGAAGCGGCTCACCGTGACGCTGTCGCCTCCGGTGCCCGATCACCGCCTGGGGCACTCCCTCGCGCTCAGCCGAGTCTTGCTGAACCTGACCACGAACGCGCTCAAGTTCACGGAGGAGGGATCCGTCGAACTCGTCGGCCGCCCCCTAGATGAGTCGCGGGTCGAGTTCTCCGTGCGCGACACGGGCCGAGGGATCCCCCCCGAAGGCCTCACCAATCTCTTCACCGCGTTCCGCCGGGCTCAGCGGGGAATGGGGTTCGCGTTCTCGGGCACCGGCCTTGGCTTGGCCATCTGCCGCCGACTGGTCACCGCGCTTGGGTCTGAGCTCAAGGTGGAGAGCAACCTTGGCTCGGGTACGCGGTTCTTCTTTGAGGTCCACTTGCCGGTCGCGGGCACGATGTAAGACCGGCCGCGCACACGCGCGGCGTGGCACCGAGTGCTCGCTCATCAGGCATGCCCAACCCGGTAATCGACACGATGCCGCGCGTCGTTCGTCCGGACGTCGCTCCAACGCCGACCGAAAGGACCGCCCGCTGCTTGTTCTCGTAGTGTGCATCGCCCTCGCGCTGATCGTGGCGGCCGAGCTTGTCCTCCGAGCCTTGGACTTGGCGCCCGTCGCCGCGGTCGTGACCGTCTCGCAGGAGCAGTACGAGCGAGTCCCGGGGATCTTCGCACCCTCCCAGACGCTCGTGGATCGCCGCGAGCCGGCCCTGCCACACCGGGTGAGCATCAACAACTTGGGCTACCGCGGCGCGGATCTTTCCCGTCAGCCAGCCAATGGAGAGGTCCGGGTCATCCTCGTCGGCGATTCGTTCACCTACGGCGACTTCGTCGACGACGGGGAGACGCTGCCTGCCCAGCTCGAGGGGGTTCTGGCGCGTTCGGGCGTCAACATCCGCGTCATCAACGGGGGCCTCGGCGGCTCGACCATCACCGACGAGACGCACATGCTCGAGCGGGCCCTGCCGCTCGCGCTCGACCTCGCGATGGTGGTGTTCTCGGAGGAGGACTTCGGCCGACTCGGGACAGACAACACGATGTGGGCCCGTCTGGCGGAGAACCGCGGTGCGAAGTCCCGGTTTCCGCTATCCCTTCTTTATCCGCTGCTGCGACGCACAGCTCTCTGGAACCTGGGGCTGCGGATGTCGGCAACGCGGCAAGGCGCCGCAGCGCCATCCTGGCGCGACTGGGAGCCCTATCGAGACCGATATCGGGATGCTCTCCTCGCTCTCCGCGACCTGTTGCGGGCCCGCGGTGTCCCGCTCGTCCTGGCTGCATACCCGTCGCATTGGACGGTGTCGGGTGAGACGACGGAACGCGTCGACTGGGTGCTCGCCAGGGCTGAGGCCGCCGGCGTCCCGACCGTCAACTTGCTTCCGCCGCTCCGAGAGAGCGGATTGCCGACCACGAAGCTCTATCTGCTGCCGCACGACGGGCACCCGAGCCCGCTTGGATACAGCGTCGCTGCGACCTACCTCGCAAACCAGATGAAACAGAAGGAACTCGTGCCGAGGGGTGGTCGGTCCTGATCGGGCCTAGCGACTCGCTGGCTACGTTGATCCGGTCTGTCACAGTCCGGCGACATGGCTACCCCGGCCCAGCGAGCAACACAGGTGTAGCGGCCTTTCCACAGGGGCCTAGGCCTGCCACGTGGCACTGAAGCTGCACGCCCGAGGACGTGACTCGTAAGTAGCATCCCCTGAATCAGTTAGCTGTTAGCACCCCGCGGTTCCCGCCAGCATGGGCCTTGCCCAGACACGGTTCCGATGGCCAACGCCTCTGGCTACGAGCTCGCCGAACTTTCGACTTGGCTGCAGGATGCGGGATTGCCCGCCCCGACCTCTGTCCGGGCTCGGGAGGGCGCGCGCCGAGCGCTGAACGTAGCGGTGGCAGCGCTCGGCCTTCTTCTCGCAGCTCCCCTGATGCTCGTGATCGCGGTCGCCATCAAGCTGACGTCTCGGGGGCCGCTCTTCTACACGCAGACGCGGATCGGGATCGACGTGCGCAATCCCGTGACCGCAGGCGGTAACGGACGCCGCAAGACGGACGCCGGCGGCCGACCCTTCCGGATTTTCAAGTTCCGCACGATGGCGCCCTCGCGAGGCGAGGCCCAGGTCTGGGCCAGACCGGATGATCCGCGCGTGACCGCGGTGGGGCGGATCCTGCGCAAGTACCGACTCGACGAACTGCCGCAGCTCGTGAACGTCCTGCGCGGGGACATGAACATCGTGGGCCCGCGCCCCGAGCAGCCTCGGATCTTCACCGAATTGCGCGAGCAGATTCCGAACTACCAGACGCGCCAGCGCGTGCGCCCGGGCATCACGGGCTGGGCCCAGGTGAACCAGGGCTACGACGACTCGCTCGACAACGTGCGCCAGAAGGTGGCCTACGACCTGGAGTATCTGCGGCGCCACTCGGTGGTCGAGGACCTCCGGATCCTCGCGCGCACCGTGCCCGTAGTGGTCTTCAGACGGGGGGCGTGGTAATGTGACGAGCGTGAGTATCACGCCCGTCTCGCCGATCGCCTCAATCCGCTCTGCAGACTGGAAAGTCGTCGCCCCGTGGCTCGCTGCGGGGCTCGCGTTTTTAGTCCTCTTCGGCGAGCCGATGCGCACCCTAGCCACCGACTGGTGGCAGATGCCCGAGGCCCAGCACGGCTTGCTACTCTTTCCGCTCGCCCTGTACCTCGGGTGGCGCGCGGGGCTAGAGCCGGCTGAACCCCGTGTCGGGCTCGGTGTCGTGGTCCTCGCCGGCGCGGTGCTGCTCCGGTACGTGGCAGGTGTCGCCGAAGAGTTGTTTACGATGCGCGCCTCCATTCTCGTGGCGGCCGCAGGCATCGTCATTTACGCCCGAGGGATAGGGCAGCTGAAGCGATGGTGGCTCCCGATAGCCCTCCTGGCGCTTTCGATTCCCCTCCCTGCTGTGGTCCTCGGCGGTCTCGCGCTCCCGCTTCAGCTCAAGGCGTCGCAGCTTGGGGCTTGGTTGCTGGGGTGGCGGCACGTGCCCGTGCGCCTCGCAGGCAACATCTTGTACCTACCCACCCGTGCGCTCTTCGTGACGGAGGCCTGCAGCGGGCTACGGTCACTCACTGCTCTGGTCGCGATCGGCGTGCTTGCGGGCGGATTGTGGCTGAAGACCCCGTTGGCCCGGCTGTTGCTCGCCGGCCTCGCCATTCCCATCGCGCTCCTCCTGAACAGCGTGCGCATTTTCGTCGCGGGCTTCTTCGTGTACTACGTCGACCCCGGACTCGCAGACGGCATCATGCACTACACGGAGGGGTGGGTGATCTTCCTCGTCGCCTTTGTCCTGCTCGCCGGCGCAGCGTGGGGCCTCACGCGCGTTGAGGCGAGGATCCCGTGAACGGGGCCGGGCGTCGCTGGACTCCGGCAGCGCTGCTGGCGCTTGGCATCTTGCTCACGCGGAGCGTCAACACGCAACAACGCCTGCCCCTCCGCCGGCCGCTCGCGGAGGTCGTGCCACAGACGCTGGATGGGTTTGCAGGCCAGGACGTCGCGCTGTCCGATGACGCGCGACGAGTGGCGGGCGTGACGACGTACCTCGCGCGCACCTACGGCGCAATCCCCGGGGACCAGACGCGCGGGTTCACGCTGTACAT
>DATNIM010000038.1:0-3257 GCA_035604455.1 Gemmatimonadales bacterium | reverse complement strand
AGTCACCGTGCCCGTCGCGACGATCGTGTAGGGTACCGGAGCCTGCCGAGCCACAGCGAGACTCACGGGCACCGCCACCCGCTTCGGCTTCGCGCTTGAGCCCGCGCACGCGCCGAGACCACCCATAGTGACGAGCGCCGTCGCCACCCACCCGCAGGAGAGCCGAGGCCCGAAGCGAGCCGAGCGGGTCATCTTGGTGAAGAGGACCGAACCGCTACCCAATGCCGGACTTCTCCTGTCGCGTGGAGCCACACCCGGGCGAGCCAACTGCGGGGGTACCGACCCTTCGGGGAACCGCTGCGTTTGACGAAGCCGAATGCTCGCGGTGTTCACCATCTTCCGTCTCAATTACGCCCGACCGAGCTCCGTCGCTGGCGCCACGGCCCGTGGCTACTTGAAAAACGGCGAACAATAGGTGGCCGACCCCGCAGACCCCTCTCTCAGACCGGGGCCGGCAGGCATGGGCCGCTCCAAACGACACACAAGATCAGGAAGGGAATAGGGCCCCACGAAGGCGAAGACACGGCGCTCCTGCGCGACGTGAACTCGTAACCATAGGCTCGCGTGCAGGATGGGGCACGCGGTGCCCTCTCGAGCCGGCAACGGGTGCGAATCCGTGCCTCCTCAACCCAAGGCGGTTTAGTCTGCTCCCATGATCCAGCAACGACGACACCGTGGCGACTGCCGGCCAGATGCGACCCGGCCCGCGTACACCCACCGATCGAGCAGTGGGCTGTAGCCGCGGGCCGAGTCCTCTAGCCCGACGGCCGCTCCGGTAGCTTACTGCCCTCCCGAGGTGTTCGTGGTCGCACTGCCCGCAGGTACGAGGATGAAGTCCGCGCCCATCCAGAGGTGCTTCCAGATGTGCGCCTGGACGCCCAAGCTCAGGTATTTGAGCTTCGGCGTCATCTTGTCGAGGTCCTCTGCCTTGACCTTCCACTTCGCCAGCACGCGCATGCCGCCGCCATCGGGGAAGGCCTCGACCACCGCGGTCTCCGGCTCGACGTAGTCGCGGATCTTGAAGCTGCCCATCGCCTGGGCGGTGATCGTGTCCGCGTGCTTCCTGACGTCCACTACACTGTCGATGGTGAACGTGACTTCCGGGTACTGCGCCGTCTGCATCATCTGATGCATCATGACGTCGCGCATCGATTCCCCGGTAATCAGGGCGTCGCCCTGGACGGCGATCATGCCGTGAACGCCCCGCCAATGGACAGTGTCCGCGATTTCGACGTTCCCGCGTACCGCCTCGACGCAAATGGGCTGAACAACGTGCCGCGGGAAGAGCGGAACATGGATGGTGTCCTCAATGTTCTGCCAGCCACTCCTTGAGAGCTTGAGCTTGGGGTTGATGGTCCAACCGCCGCTCCGCTCTTCGCCGGGGCGCCAGTCGGGGTCGCCCGGGCACGTCGTCGCCCAGAGGTGGTTCAGGTGCGGAGTCATCTGCCACCAAGCGAGACTGGTCTTCGCGTCGACCGTCCAACGCCCCTGCGCAGACGCCGGGACGTGGAGGAGAAGGGCGAGGGCCGACAGCGCGAGCGCCGAGCGAGCAACGGTCATGTGTTTCTCCCTGAAACATGCGTGGAACGTTGGAGCGGCACGGGTCAGTAACGCCTACCGACGACACCTGGTGCGGGCCTTCGCGAGGGTACCGCGCGGGAAATCCACGGCCGCCGCTGGCTTCACGAAAAAACGGGGCTGACGAGCAGCCCCGCACTTGCGCCCGATTTTAACCGCGGAAAATATGCCCCCCTTTGGGAGGGCGCAAGCGCACCCCGCCGGCGGGGGCGCAGGGGTGCGTCCGAGGGGACTCTCGACAACGGTGGCCCGTGTGTGTAGTATGGCATCCCTGAAGCCGGGCCGTACGCTGCGCGACCACCTTGGCCCGGTGGCCAGAGCAGTACAGCGCACACCTAAAGGGGGAACGCTATGCGGACGTCGATGGTTCATGCCTTGTTTGCCGTCGCGGTGGGGAGCGTCGCCTGCACCAGCAATAACAGCGGGCCGCAGACAGCCTATCAAGCGACACTCAATAACGCGTACGTGGTACCCGCTGACACCTCGACCGGCACAGCGAGTCTTACGCTGACGGTGAGCGGCACGTCGGTCACCGGAACTCTGACGATCGGTGGAGCCCCGTCGAATAACGGCGTGGCGACAACCTACAGCGTGGGCCACATTCATCAGGGCTCCGCGGGCGCGAACGGCGCGATCCTGCTCAACCTGTGCGGCACAGCAGCCGTCGCAGCGGCCGGCAACAACCCCGGTCAGGCAGCCACTCCGGCCTGCACGCCCGGTGCGGCAGTCCCGATCAGCTTCACCGCTCCACAACTCTCCTCAGCCATGCCTGGCAGCGCGGGCGCCGAGACCTTCTCTGCGTTCGTGACCCAGATCGAGGCCGAGGGTGACTACGTGCAGATCCACAGCGCCGCGCATCCGGCCGGTGAGATCCGCGGGCAGATCACGCGGACTCTGCAGAGCTTCTAAAGCACGACGCAGCGCGGGCACCACGGGCGGCCGGTCATTCCGGCTGCCTGTGGGCTCGCGGATGACGATGGGGACGTTCGAGGCCTAGCGAAGGTCTCCGTTACGCCGCACCCCTAGCACGACCGTGCCTTGGCCACGCCGCCCGCCTCGGTGCATCGCAGCTCGTGTCCAGCCCCCGTTCGTCACAGTCGCCAGTTCCACGGCGCGGGCCTCATCAAGCAGAGCCTTTCGTCGCGACCTGCGCCGCAGCACGGCTTGGTGCGCACGGGTGGGAGGGCCCGACGCTCGTCCGGCAGTAACACGTCAGGGACCGGTGGCGAGGCAGTTGCCGAGTGAGACCGCAGGGTCAAGTTCGAGCGTGCGCTTCAGCTCCGCGTCAGCCTCCCCGGACTGCCCCAGCTGCTTCAGGTACCAACCGCGGCAGATGCGCGTCCGCGCTTGCGCGGGGTCGATCGCTTCCGCTTCGGACAAGAGAGTCACGGCCACGGCGAGGCGCCCTTCGGCCGCGCGCATGGTCGCGAGGAAGAACAACGGATCCGGCTCCTCGGGCGCCAGCGCATGCGCGCGCTCCATGAGCCGGGCTGCAGCCGAGTCCTGGTGCAACCGGTAGGCGAGCCGTCCAGCACTGAGGTTCGCATCCCAGTAGTCCGGCGCCGCGTTCAACGCGATGAGGACGTGCGCGCCCGCCGAGTCGAGCTCCCCACGCGTCATGTATTCGCGCGCGAGGTAGGTGTTCGGGATGGGACTCTTTGGCTCGCGCGCGACCTCCG
>DATNIM010000037.1:0-45670 GCA_035604455.1 Gemmatimonadales bacterium | reverse complement strand
CGACCGCGCCGGGCTCGGGTGGATGGCCACCCTGATCAAGATCGGCGCCATCGCCGGTCTCTCGTCGGTGATCCTCGTGATGCTTCTCGGGCAGTCGCGGGTGTTCTGGACCATGTCGCGGGACGGCCTGTTGCCGCAGTTCGTCAATCAGATCCACCCGCGGTTCCACACACCGTGGATCACGTCCATCGTGACGGGCGTCATCGTGGCGTTCTTCGCGGCGATCCTCCCGATCCGTGACGCCGCGAGCCTGGTCTCGATCGGCACCTTGCTCGCGTTCGTGATCGTGTCGATCGGCATCGTCGTCCTGCGCGTGAGGGAGCCCGAGTTGCCGCGCGCGTTCCGGACGCCGGCCTACCAAATCGTGGCGCCCCTCGGGGCGTTGTCCGCCCTGTACCTCATGGTCCACCTGTCGGCGATAACCTGGATCCGGCTCGTCGTGTGGTTCCTGATCGGGATTGTGTTCTATTTCCTCTACGGAGCCCGGCATTCGGTCCTGGCCAGCCGCGGTTAGGGGTGGGCGGTTCCGCTGCTCCCTCGCGATTGGAACGGCCAGCGCCCGATGAGCCAGCGGTGACGTCGGTCCGGGTACCGCCCGAACGGGCCGGCGGCGCCGTTGAAATCGCCCGCCTCCTCGAGTCCGCCCGTCGGGTCGTCCTCACGACGCACGTCAACGCGGATGGCGACGGCGTCGGCAGCGAAGTCGGCCTCTGGCACCTCCTCACGGCCCGGCGTATCCCTGCGGTCCTCGCCAACCCGACGCCCATTCCGGAGCGATTCAAGTTCCTCGTGCCGCCCGGAGCGGATCGCTCCGACAGTGCACCCCGGGAGGTCGAGGCGGCGGACGCCGTCGTGGTGGTGGACATCTCCGATCTCTCTCGTCTCGGGGACCTCGCGCACGCGATTCGGGAGCGCGGCGTGCCCGTGGCGTGCATCGATCACCACGTGAGCCCCGGTTCGTTACCGCCTGGGCCGCGGCTCGTGGCCCCGGAGGCCGCAGCGACTGCCGAGCTCGTCTTTGACTTTGCGACGGCCCTTGGATGGGCGATCGGACCCGAGACCGCCCGGGCCCTGTACGTCGGTATCCTCACCGATACCGGTGGCTTCCGGTTCGCCAATACGTCCGCCCGCGTCCTGAGCGTCGCAAGCGAGCTGCTCGGGTGTGGCGTCGATCCGGAAGCGATCTACGAGTCCGTCTACGCGAGCGCCCCGGAAGGGCGCATCCGTCTGATGGCCGAGGTCCTCCAGACGCTCGTCGTCGAGCCGGACCTAGGCCTCGCGTGGGTCACGGTCCCGCCGGACGCTCTCGCGCGGCACGGCGCGAGCGCGGACGATCTCGATGGCATCGTTGAGTTTCCCCGCTCAGTCGCGAGCGTCCGGTTGGCGCTCCTGTTTCGGCAACTGGCCAACGGGAAGACGAAGGTGTCGTTCCGCTCGATCGGCAACGTCGACGCAGCGGCACTCGCGCATGAGTTCGGCGGGGGTGGTCACCGCAAGGCCGCCGGGGCGTCCCTGGAGCGCGCCCTCCCGGCGGCGCAAGAAGAGGTATTGGCGGCGGCTCGGGCGTACCTGCGAACGCTCGGGCCAGCCTGACTCCCGGGCCTCGTCTCCGGGGCCCTCTCTCACTCACATCGAACGACTGGGGTCGAGGACCGAGGGCCGGTCCGCGCGGTGCGGTGCGTTATTTCGCTTCGGGGTCGTCGTTCTGGGGTGCCACCACGTTGCGCAATCCGGCGAGAATGGCTTTCGAGTGTCGCTGGACATTGCGCTTGGGGAACATGTGTCCGCGCACCCAGGCCACAAGCGACGGCGGCGTCCACACCTGACGAATCGTTACGGCGGTAGTGGCTTGGCCCGGGTCGAGGCGGAAGAAGGTCTTCGTGTTCCGGCGTTGACCGCGCTCGATCCAGCCGAACGTATTCGGGGGCTGAAAGTCCACGACGTCGAATTCGCTGGTGCGAGCGCCGAATTGCGCTCGCAGCTTGCTCCCTTTGCGGACCGGCCCCTGCGTGAGCACCGCGCTGCACCCGGGTAGCCATTGTTCGAGGCAGCGGGGATCGGTCAGGGCGTCGAACACCGCGTCCACAGGGGCTCGGACGTGTTCGATGAGGGTATGACTCACTTGACGCATAGCCGACCTCGCTGCGGAAACGCGACGGGCTCGTGACTGGCCCAAGTGTAACCCAGGAATGCCTGGCTCGCACGCGAGGCCTGCCCCACCGATTACGGGACCCCGCGCCGTGCGCGGCAATCGCCAACGTCCGGGATCCGACTCCTGGCGGCGCCTCCTAACGCTGGCAAGTTACGTTGACCCGCTGCGGCTTCGTCGCATAGATTCCGCCCGGTGGCTCCATCCGCATCTCTGCAGTCGCTCGTTGAAGGCGTCCTCAGGAGCATCGAGAACCCTCGGCTTTCGAAGGATATTCTGACGGCGGGCATGGTGCTCGACCTCTCGATCGGTGAGGACGGCGCCGTCGCGTTCACCTTTCTGCTCGCCCGCGAGGATCCGGCCACGTTGGTCCGGGATGTGCGCAAAGCCGTCAAGGCAGTCCCCGGTGTCACCGCGGTGACCGTGAACGTGAGTGCTGGTGGTCGACCTCCGTCGCGCGTGCCCGACGCCGTGCCGCCTCCGCCCACCCCGATCGATCAGCCGAACCTGGGGCGCGTCCTTGCGATCTCCTCAGGTAAGGGTGGGGTGGGGAAGTCGACGGTGTCCGTGAACCTGGCGGCCGCGCTGGTCCAGGCCGGGTTCCGGGTCGGACTCATGGACGCCGACGTGTACGGGCCGAACATCCCCCGGATGATGGGCGTGTCGCACAAACCCGCTGTGGACGGGGGCAAGATTCAGCCGCTCGAGGGCCACGGTGTGAAACTGATGTCGCTGGGCTTTCTCGTGGAGCGTGACGCCCCGGCGATCTGGCGCGGCCCGATCATCATGAAGATCATCCAGCAGTTCTTGCGGGACGTCGCGTGGGGCGAGCTCGACTACTTCCTCGTCGATCTCCCGCCCGGTACCGGAGACGCCCAGCTGTCACTCGCCCAAACGATTCACCTCCGCGGCGCGATCATCGTAACGACACCCCAGGAGATGGCTGTGGGCGACAGCTTGCGCGGCGCCAAGATGTTTGAGCGCGTGGGAGTGCCGGTGGTGGGGATCGTCGAGAACATGAGTCATTTCGTCTGCCCGCACTGCGGCACGTCGTCAGAGGTCTTCTTGAGTGGCGGGGGCGCGCGCTTGGCGGCTGAGCTTAAAGTGGAGCTGCTCGGTCAGGTTCCGCTGCAGGCCCACATGGCCGACCTCGCCGACGAGGGGCGGCCGATCGTCGTCGCTGAACCGACATCTCCTGCCGGCGTCGCACTGAGGGAGATCGCTGCCCGGTTGAGCGAGCGACTCGCCGCGCGGTCCGCTCCCGTCTGACCGTCATCGGTCAACTCGAAGCGCGAATCCCATGGGACCGATCATCACGCTCCTGACCGACTTCGGGTTGACAGACAGCTATGTGGGGGAACTCCGCGCCACGCTCCTCTCGCAGGCGCACGGCGCATTGCTGGTCGATGTGACGCACGAGATCGCTCCTGGGGACATCCGGGGCGCGCAGTACATCTTCTCCCGTGTGTGGCATCGCTTTCCGGCCGGGTGCGTTCACCTGGTCGTGGTCGACCCCGGGGTCGGCACGGACCGTCGTGCGCTCGCGGCTGCTTCGAGCGGGCATTTCTTCGTGGCTCCAGACAACGGCCTCCTGTCCTCGCTGCCCGGGGATGCTCGATTCGTTTCGCTGCCCATTCCGCCGGGCGCGGGAGCCACGTTTCACGCGCGCGACGTCTTTGCTCCCGCCGCGGCGCGGCTCGTCATCGGTACCGCGCTGACGCATCTCGGCCCCTTGATCAGCGATCCCCATCGGGCGCCCCTGCCCGTGTCGAAATCCGATGGGGCGACGCTCGTGGGGGAAGTGATCTACGTGGACCGGTTCGGGACGCTCATCACTAACATCGCTGGCGCCCACGTCGCCCCGGGTACGTTGGTGTGCGTTGCCGGGCGCGATGTCGGCCCGCTGCGCCGAACGTTTGGCGACGTGGAACGCGGTCAGCTGCTCGCGTTTGTTGGGAGCGGCGAAACGGTGGAAATCGCGGTGCGGGACGGGAGCGCCACACGCCTTCTGGGGGTCGCGGTGGGCGCCGAGGTGCGGATCTAACTCGTGAGGGTCAGGACTCTGGCGTGCGCCCGCTCCCTTGCGGGCTGTTGACCGTCGCCATCACGCCGTCTGCGAACTCGCGGCTTGGCGTCAGCCGTTCGACCCGGGCGAGCGCCACGAACAGCCGCCGCTCGCGTTCGGCCGTTTCCCGACAGCGAGCACAGTCCGCGAGATGGATGGCCCGGCGGGCCGGGAGCAGACCCTCGGCCCAAAGGGCGATCTCTTCCGGACTAAGGTGCGGTGCGTCCATCGACATGTCCCTCCCTACGGTGCTCGATCGGCCTCGGTTTCAGGGGTGCGCGTCCCCGAGATAAGCCCGTAATTCGTTTCTGGCGCGGTGGATATACGTCTTCACCGTGCCGAGCGGTAGCTCGAGCATCTCGGCGATCTGCTCATATGGGTATCCCTCGACGTGTCGGAGCAGAATACAGGCGCGGTACTCCGGGCGCAGGCGGCCGATGGCTTGCTCGATCGCGCCGCCGAGCTCACGCGCCTCGAGTTCCTCGAGGGGGTTCTCGCCCCGGTGCGGCAGCTGGCGCACCTGCCCCGTCCGGTTGCCTCGGGTTGGGGCATCTGTCGGACCATCGAGCGAGAGTGTGTCCAGCTCGCGGCGGCGCAGGTGATCGATCGCCGCGTTGTTCGCGATCTTGAAAATCCAGGATGAGAATTTGAACTCGCGCCGGTAGGATGCCAGGCCGTTGAAAACCTTGACGAAGGTTTCCTGCGCCAGATCCTCCGCCAGCGCTCGATCGCGCACCATGCGGTAGACGAGCGAGAACACCGGCCGCTCGTAGCGACGCAGGAGTTCGCGAAAGGCCGCTTCGTCGCCGCCGCTGGCCCGTGCCGCGAGCTCTTGGTCGCTGGCGCCGCTTGCGTCGGACGGCCTATCTTTCGCGGCTATGGTGCCGCTCCCTCCGGTGGAGGTCGCCGTGGCGCGCAACGGCGATGCGAAGCGCTCCCAGGTGCGGAGCATGTTCTCCGCGATTGCGCCACGCTACGACTTCCTTAACCATCTCTTGAGCTTCAACGCCGACCGTCGCTGGCGCGAGCGTGCGGTGGACCGGCTCGGGTGGGGGGCGCGTCCGTCCGGCGTCTACCTGGACCTCTGCGCCGGCACCCTCGATGTGGCGGCGACGCTGGCGCGCTCGCCCGGATTTCGAGGCACCGTGATCGGAGCCGACTTCGCCGTGCCCATGCTGCGGCTCGGTCGCGGCAAGGCCGAACGGGTGCACCCGGTGGGCGCTGACGCGCTCGCGCTCCCGTTTGCCGATGGCCAGTTCGACGGCGCGACGGTGGCGTTTGGCGTCAGGAACCTTGCGGATCTCGACGCTGGGTTGCGCGAGGCTGCCCGGGTGCTCAAGCCTGGAGCCCGGTTCGTCGTGCTCGAATTCACCACGCCCAGTCGGGCAGTTCTCCGCACACTCTACCTCTTCTACTTCCGGCAGCTCCTGCCGGCCATTGGGCGAGCGGTGTCCAAACATAGGGACGCCTACCGGTACCTGCCAGAGTCGGTGCTGGAGTTCCCCGCGCCGACCACGTTGGCTCGGCGCCTCGAGGCGGCAGGGTTCGAGCGCGTGGGCTTCGAGCTGCTGACGGGCGGCATCTGCGCCGTCCATCATGGCGCTCGATAACCTCCGCGCGTTCGTCGAAGCCATCGACCGGGCGGGGCAGCTCCGCCGAGTCGAGCCTCCGGTATCGGTCGAGCGGGAGCTCACGGAGATCGCCGATCGCTGCATGAAGGCGCCGGGGGGCGGGCCGGCGCTGCTCGTGCAGCGGCCCGTGCTGCGTGGGGGTGGATCATCGGCCTGTCCGGTCGCCGTGAACCTCTTCGGCTCCGATCGGCGGATGGCGCTCGCGCTCGGCGTGGAGCGGGTGGATGACGTGGGGGAGCGACTCACCGCCCTCCTCAACCTGAAAGTCCCCGACTCCTTGTTCGGCAAGCTCGCCATGCTTCCGCAGCTGGCCGAGGTGGCCAAGTTCCCCCCTCGCGTGACCACGGGCCGCGCGCCGTGCCAGGCCACCGTGCTCCGGGGGACGGAGGTCGACCTGGGGACGCTGCCGGTCCCCGTATGCTGGCCCGAAGACGGCGGCCCCTACATCACGTTGTCCGGGGTCATCACGCGGGACCCCGCCACCGGAGTCCGCAACGTCGGGATGTACCGAGTGCAGGTGCTGGGGCCGCGCGAGGTGGCGATGCACTGGCAGCGGCACAAGGTCGGAGCAGCGCATTGGCGCACCCTCGCGGCGCGCGGCGAGCGCATGCCCGTGGCCATCGCCTTGGGCGGAGACCCGGCCAGTATCTATGCGGCCTCGGCCCCGCTGCCGCCCTCGATCGATGAGTATCTCTTCGCTGGATTCTTGCGACGGGAGCCGGTGCGACTGGCGAAGGCCATAACCAGCGATCTCGACGTGCCGGCCGAGGCGGAGATCGTCCTCGAGGGCTACATCGACCCGGCGGAGGACCTGGTGCTCGAAGGTCCCTTCGGCGACCACACGGGGTTCTATTCGCTCGCCGATTACTACCCGAGAGTGCACATCACGGCGGTCACGAGCCGGGCGGACCCGATCTACCCTCACACGATCGTGGGCCGGCCGCCAATGGAGGACTTTTACCTCGGGCAGGCGACGGAGCGGATCTTCCTGCCGCTCCTCAAGCTGACGCTGCCGGAAATCGTGGACTTGCACATGCCTGCGGAAGGAATCTTTCACAACCTCGTGTTCGTCAGCATCGACAAGCAGTACCCAGGGCAGGCCTACAAGGTGATGAACGGGCTCTGGGGCCAGGGGCTCATGGCGCTCGCCAAGGTGATCATCGTGCTCGACCACGACGTGAACGTCCGCGATCCCAAGGAGGCGTGGTGGGTCGCGCTCAACCACATCGACCCCGAGCGCGACGTGCGGTTCAGCATGGGCCCGATCGACGTCCTGGATCACGCGAGCCGGGGATTCACCTTCGGGTCGAAGATGGGGATCGACGCGACTCGGAAGTGGAAGGAAGAGGGCTTCACGCGCGAATGGCCGCGCAGGATCGTCATGGACGACGCCACCAAACAGCGCGTCGACGCCATGTGGAAGGACCTCGGCATTGACCTCTAGTCGCGAGGCTCAGACGTGGGCGGGCGATTCGCTTGCGGTCCGCTACGCGAACTTCGTCCGATTGCCGCACACCGTGTTTGCCCTGCCGTTCGCGTTGCTCGGCGTGATCGTCGCGTCGAGGGAGCAGGCGGTGTCGCTGAGAGTGCTCGGGCTCGCCGTCCTCGCGTTCACCTGCGCGCGGTTCGTGGCACTCGGCTTCAATCGCATCGCCGACCGGGAGATCGACGCCCGCAACCCCCGCACGCGCGGCCGCGAGCTCCCGAGCGGGCGCCTCACGCTGACGCAGGCGTGGCTCTCCGTGGCGACCGCCGCGGTACTGTTTCTCGCGACGTCCTGGGCGCTGAACCCGTTGTGCTTCGCGCTCGCGCCACTCGCTCTCGTCTTTGTCTCCGCCTATAGCTACACGAAGCGCTTCACCCATTGGTCCCATCTCTGGCTCGGCCTCGCAGATGGTATCGCGACGCCGGCCGGTTACCTGGCCGTCACGGGTCGGTGGAGCCATCCGTGGTGGCTCCTGCCGATGGGCGCGCTCGCCGTCACCTGCTGGGTCGGAGGCTTTGATGTGTTCTACGCGCTCCAAGACGAGGCCTTCGACCGAGCCGAGCGCTTGCAGTCGCTCGTGGTGCGGATCGGGAGCCGCCGCAGCATCACGGCGGCGAAGGTCCTGCATGGCTTGACGGTGGTCGCGTTGATCGTGTTCGGGCTGGGTGCGGGCTTGGGCGTGGCGTACTATGTCGGGATCGCCGTCGGAGCGGCCCTCATCGCGTACGAGCACCAGCTGGTCAGACCCGGGGACCTCTCGCGGCTGGACGCCGCGTTCTTCACGATGAACGGCATCGTGAGCATCGTCGTGTGTACCGGGGCGCTCTTGGACCGGATATTGTGAAGGGCTCGCGTCGCACGCCCCGGAAGCCGGCACCGTCGGCGCGGCGCCCGAGCGTGCCGCCGCCCCGGCCCCCCGCGCATCCCAAACGGAGTCCTGCGCCCAACCAGCGCGGGCGGTAATGGACAGCCCGGTTGCCCTCGCGATCACCGGCGCGTCCGGCGCCATATACGGCGTTCGGCTGCTCGAGGTGCTGGCGACGAGCCGCGTCCCCACATGGCTCATGGTGTCGAGCCACGGCTGGCGCCTGTTGCGGGACGAGTGCAACATTGCCGACGAAGCTGCCCTGCGGGCGGCAAGCGGGGGCGACTGGACCAGTGTGCGCCCGCTTGACGACCGCGATCGGGGCGCGGAGCCCGCATCTGGCTCTGCCGCGAGCGCCGGGATGGTCGTGTGTCCGTGTTCGATGGGCACGGTCGCCGCGATCGCCCACGGAACGAGCCGCAGCCTGATCGAGCGCGCAGCAGACGTGGCCTTGAAGGAGCGGAGACCCCTCATCCTCGTGCCGCGCGAAACGCCCCTCTCGCTCGTTCACCTGCGCAACTTGACGCTCGTCGCCGAAGCGGGCGCGCTCGTCCTGCCGGCGGCGCCGGGCTTCTATCATCAGCCGACTCGCATCGCCGAGCTCGTGGACTTCGTCGTCCAGCGAATTCTCGACCACCTGGACGTCCGCGCGACATTGGTGCCGCGCTGGCGTCCGACCGCTTGACTCACCGGCCCAAGGAGCTCCCCCGATGACTCTGCGCTCTCAGCTTCGGTTGACCGCGCTGGTGCCCCTCTTCGCGGTCGCGGCGTGCGCGTCGCACGGCCCGGCCGCCCCGACGCCCGCCGCTGTCCCAGCCGCCCCAACGCCCGTTGCAACGCCGGCGCCGGCTCCCCCGGCGATCGACACGACGGTGCAGCCCGGGCGATTCGACATGGGCAAGATGTGGACGTTCGAGAATCCGCCGCTCGACTACTTCAAGGCGGAGTACGGGTTCACACCGTCCCAAGACTGGCTCGTGCACGTCCGGCTTGCGGCCCTGCGGCTCCCGAACTGCACGGCATCCTTCGTGTCGGCAAACGGCCTTGTGATGTCCAACCACCACTGCGCGCGGGAATCAGCCACCGCGGTCTCGCGGCCCGGCGAAGACCTCCTGACCAACGGGTTCTACGCCGAACGCCTGACGGACGAACGTCGCGTGCCCGACCTCTACGTGGACGAGCTTGTGGCCCTACACGACGTGACCGCGGAAGTCCAAGCGGCGGAAGCGGGGGGCCAATCGGAGGCCGACCGGATCGCCGCGCGTGACCGGAAGATCCGCGAAGTGGAGGGCCGGGAGAGCGCGACCGCGAGGCTGCGCTGCGAAGTGACGACGCTGTACCACGGGGGCCGTTACTCGCTCTACTGCTATCGCCGCTATTCGGACGTGCGACTCGTGTTCGTCCCCGAAAAGGCGATCGGGTATTTCGGCGGCGACTACGACAATTTCACCTACCCCCGCTACGACCTCGACGTCTCCTTCTTCCGGGTCTATGACGACTCGGGGGCACCGCTCCATCCTGAGGCGTACTTCTCGTGGAGCGAGTCCGGCGCGCACGAGGGCGACCCCGTCTTCGTCATCGGCAATCCCGGATCGACCTCGCGCCTGTTGACCCAAGCGCAGCTCGAGTACCGGCGCGACCGGCAATACCCCTTCCTCCTTCACCTCCTGGGCTCGAGGCTCCAGATCCTCGGGGCCTACATGAACGAGCACCCGGAGACGCGGCCTCGGCTCATCAACGATTACTTCGAGATCTCGAACACCCTCAAGGCCTTTACAGGCGAGGAAGAGGGTCTGCGGAATGCGACGCTGTTCGCGCGGAAGGTCGCCTTCGAGCGCAACTTCAAAAGGGCCGTGATGGCCAATCCCGCCCTGCACGACCAGTACGGCGGCCTTTGGGACCAGATCGCGGCCCTCAGGACCCAGATCGCCGAGCTCGCGCCGGCCGTGAACGCTTTGAACCAAGGGGGCCTGCTCCGCTCGCAGACGCTTGCAACGGCCCTCTCCCTCATCCGCTACGCAGAGGCGGCCGCCCAGGGTGCGCCCGACAGCGCGCTCAGCGATATGCGGACGAGCGTGACCTCGGCCCGGATCGATCCGGTGCTCGACGCGCGCATCCTCGGGGCGCAGCTCGAGGATGCGTCGCAGCTGCTCGGCCCGGGGGACCCGTGGGTCGCCGAAGCGCTGTCGGGCCGGTCCCCGCAGGCCGCCGCGGAGGCGATCGTGGGCGGGTCGCTCGTGCCTGACTCGGCCCGCCGCGCCGGCGCGCTCGCACAGCCGGGCGACGTGGCGACGAGCACGGATCCTGCGATCCGCCTGATGCGGGATCTCCTCCCGCGGCTCCGGCAGGTGTTCGGGCGCTACCGGCCGATGCAAGAGGAGGAAGAGGCTCACACCGGGGAGCTCGCGCGGGCCCTCTTCGCCGTGTACGGGACGACGATCGCTCCCGATGCCACGTTCACGCTGCGGATCGCGGACGGGGTCGTGCGCGGGTACGACTACAACGGCACCCAGGCACCCGCCTTCACGACCTTCTACGGCCTCTACGACCGGCACGCCTCGAACCCGGGGTCCGAGGATTGGGCGCTCCCGCCGCGCTGGCAGACCCCGCCCCCGGCCCTTGTGCTTGGGACGCCCCTCGACATGGTCGCGACGAACGACATCATCGGCGGGAACTCGGGCAGCCCCGTAGTAGACAAGGCGGGTCGGCTCGTGGGGCTCGTGTTCGACGGCAACATCGAAAGTCTTCCGGGCGAGTTCATCTACGCGGCCGAGACCGGGCGCACGGTCGCCGTCCACAGCGCGGCGATTCTCGAGGCCCTTCGCCACGTGTACGGGGCCCGCCGGTTGGTGGACGAGATCGAGCCCGCGCCACCCACGCGGTGAGGTTGGGGATCATTGCCGACACACACGGGCTTGTTCGGCCCGGAGTGCTGGAGGCTTTTGCCCAGGTCGACCACATCCTGCACGGTGGGGACGTCGGGTCGGAGCAGGTGCTGGCCGAACTCCGAGCGCTAGCACCCGTGACCGCGGTGTACGGAAACGTCGACGGACTGGCGCTCCGGAGCGTCCTTCCGCAGGTCGCCACGGTGCGGCTCGACGGCTTCGACATCGTGGTGACGCACGGCGATCAGTTCGGTCGGCCGACGCCCGCCAAGCTCGTGGCGGCTTTCCCGAAGGCCGAAATCATCGTCTTCGGGCACACGCACCGGTCGCTCCTTGAGCTTGTGGACCGGACGATAACCGTCATGAATCCGGGCGGGGCGGGGGGGCGGCGGTTCGATCTCCAGCCCTCGATAGGGATCATGGAGCTTGAGCCTGGGATCCCGCCGCGGGCGCGACTGGTCCCGCTCGACGAGGCGTGAGCGTCTAGCGCTGACAGTGCGGGCACAGGGTGGTCGCGCGCAGGTCAATCGCATGGGTCGTGACCAGCCGCCGCCCGCACCGGACGCACGCTTCGCCACCCCGGCCGTACACCTTCAGTTCGAGCTGGAACCGTCCGGTCGCGCCCGTCCCGGTGCGGTAGTCCCGCACCGTCGAGCCTTTGGCGCGAACTGCCCGCCTCAAGACCTCGCGGACGGAGACGTACAATCGCGAGTACTCGGCTGCCGCGATGCTCGAGGCTGCCCGCGAGGGGTCGAGCCCGGCTGCGAACAGCGCTTCATTGGCGTAGATGTTCCCGATCCCCGCGATCCGCCGCTGGTCCATGAGCGCCTTCTTGATCGCGGCGCGCGAGCCCCGCAGCCGGCTCGCGAACACGGCGCCGGTGAAGCGGCGCTCGAGGGGCTCGGGCCCTATTCGCGCGCTGTAGGCGAGCCACGCCGTCGGGCTCAACAGCGAGATGGTGCCCAATCGCCGGATGTCCCGATATACGAGCCAACCGCCGTCCTCGAGCCTGCAGACGAGCACCGCGTATTTCGTTTCGGCGGGCGATAGCGGCCGATCGTACGCCACGAGCGACCCGGTCATCCGGGGCTGGATGATGAGCCGCTCGCCTGAGGCCAACGTGATCACGACGTGCTTGGCCCGGCGGGCCACGCCCGTGATCGTGTTTCCCGTGAGCGTAGCGAGCAGCCGGCGCGTCGACACCTGCCGCAGGACGTCGGTCTTCGACAACCGGGCTTCTACGATCTGCCGCCCTGCGATGCGCGGGGCCACGTCCCGCACGATGGTTTCGACTTCAGGGAGTTCGGGCACGGGCGATCTCACGCCATCCGATGTCGCGGCGAAACTGCTTGCCGGCGAACTCAATGCGGGCGCACGCGGCGGCACTCCGGGCCGCCGCCTGCGCGACGGTCGGCGCGACGGCGGTGACCGCGAACACCCGGCCACCTGCGACCCGTAGCCCGCCGCTCTCGGCGTGGGCCGTCCCCGCGTGAAATACCAGGATGTCCGACCCGAGATCGGGTGGGACCGTGATCGGGGTGCCCGTGTGCGGCTCTTCGGGGTAGCCTGCGGCCGCGAGCACCGTGGTTACCGAGGCTTGCGTCGCCGCCACGTCCTCGGCTGGCGCCCGCCATTGACCGGCGGCGATCGAAACCACGTCTCGCGTGACGCGCGAGGGAAGCACGGGGAACAGTGCTTGCGTTTCGGGGTCGCCGAAGCGGCAATTGAACTCGAGGACGAACGGTGTCCCGGCAGGGCTGATCATCAGCCCGGCGTACAAAACGCCCTGGTAGGGCGCGCCGCGAGCGGCGATCTCCCGGAGCGTAGGCTCGAATACGTCGCGTCGTAGGCGCGCGAGTAGCGCGGGCGACGCGAGGCTGACGGGACAGTAGGCCCCCATGCCCCCCGTATTCGGACCGCGGTCCCCTTCGAGCAGGCGTTTATGATCCTGGGCGGGCGGGAGCACCGTGAACTGGTCGCCGTCCACCAGGGCGAGGACCGATAGTTCCTCGCCCTCGAGGAACTCCTCGATCACGACTTCCCGACCAGCCGACCCGAAGGCTCCCTCGGCCAGCATCGCCCGCGCCGCCCGCGCGGCGTCGGCCCGTGTTGCGCAAACAACAACTCCCTTGCCGGCAGCGAGGCCCGACGCCTTCACGACGAGGGGCTCCCCCTGCCCGTCGATGTAGGCGAGGGCCGGGTCGAGCGCCGTGAACGTTTCGCTCGCCGCCGTCGGGACCCCGGCGGCGCGCATGACATCCTTGGCGAACGCCTTGGACGATTCGAGGCGGGCCGAGAGCTGCGTCGGGCCAAACACCGCACACCGGGCGGCCCGGAGGCGATCGCCGAGGCCCAGGGCGAGAGGGGCTTCAGGCCCGATCACCGTGACGTCGATGCCGTGTCGAGAGACGGCGTCGACGAGCGCATCGATTGCCGTCACGGCAATGGGGAGGTTGGTCGCGCACGAGGCGGTACCCGGGTTGCCAGGCGCCGCGAAGAGAATGGCTTCAGGGAAGTCGCGGCGAAGGGCCCAGCAGAGCGCGTGCTCGCGCCCACCCCCGCCAACCACCAAGACCTTCACTTCTTCTTGAAGGTGTCCGCGAATGCCTGCGCCGCGCGCCGCGCCGTGTCGACGACGTCGGTTACGACGGCTTTGGCTTCCTTCACGTAGTGTTCCCGGGCTTCGTTGAGGTCGCGGTCAAGGGGCCGGGTCTCCGCTTCCGGGCCCCGACGCGTGTACTCGCCGGCAATGATCCGGTCGTAGGCCCCGGCTCTAACCCAGCGGTTCAGCTCCGCCGCGCGAAGTGTATTGAACGGATGGGTCCGGTCGACCGTGTTCAGGATCTGGAAGATCCGGTCGAGGGGTCCGCCTGTGTCCTCGTATTCCTCCGCTTGGTGGAGAAATGCGTCCAAGTCCATTTGGGACATGTCGCCGCCACCGGCCATCTTGAGGAAGACGCGCAGCGCGGCGCGAGCGTCCTGGCACGCTAGCAGTCCGGCGCGGTCCGACGACAATTCGCTCTTGCGGTACCACTCGAGCAGCGCGAGCCGGACCGGCAGGAGCGCGAGGCCCGCGAGGAACGGCAACGACGTAAAGCTCACGTTGAGGAGCAGGACGAGGATCGTGCGGTAGAGCGCATGCCCGCTCATCACATGCCCGAGTTCGTGGCCTAGGAGTGCCAGCAGTTCGTCGTTGTCGAGCAGCCGCAGCGCGCCCGAGTTGATCACGATGAAGGGCCGATCCATCCCGAACGCCCCCGCGTTGACGAACGGGGTCTGGGATACGAAGAGCTCAGGTGGCGTGGGCCAATCGAGGGACGTCAGGGCATCGGTATACAGCGCGTTGAGCGTGGGAAATTGGGTCGGTCCCACCCTGACGGCGTCGGCTTGGAACAGGAGTCGGACGCCACGCTCCCCGACGAACCCGTAGATCTTCTTGACGATCTCGTCGAACCCCGGCACCGCCCGCAGCGTCTGTAGGGCGGCCCGGTCCGTCGGGTGCTCCCAGGACGCCGGGGCTATCCCCTGCAGGATCTTGCGGGGCCGCACGGCCGGGAGGTCGGGTTGGCTGTCACTCATGGGTTCGTCGCTTCTCACTCTTGCTACGGACGACGGTCGGCGCTCAGGCTGCCGCGAGTGCCTGGTCCAGATCCGCCAGCAAGTCGTCGGCGTCCTCGATGCCGATCGACAGCCGCACGAGGCCGTCCGTCAGTCCGATCGCCTCGCGCATCTCTCGCGGCACGCTCGCGTGGGTCATCGACGCCGGATGCCCGACGAGACTCTCGACGCCCCCGAGCGACTCGGCCAGCGCGAACAGCCGCGTATGCTCCACGAAGCGACGGGCGCGGTCCGCTGAGCCGAGTTCGATGCTGACCATCCCCCCAAATCCCGTCATTTGCCGGCAGGCAAGGGCGTGCTGGGGGTGGGAGGGAAGCCCGGGGTAGTAGACGCGCTCGACACGCTCATCGTGCTCGAGCCACTCGGCGATGCGGCGGCCGTTGGCGTCGTGCTGCCGCATGCGAACCGCGAGGGTCTTGGTGCCCCGCAGGCACAGCCAGCAGTCGAACGGCCCCGGTACGGCGCCCGCGGCGTTCTGGATAAACCCGAGACGACCGGCGAGGTCCTCGCGCTGGACCACGAGCATTCCACCCACGATGTCCGAGTGACCATTCAGATACTTCGTGGTCGAATGCAGCACGACGTCTGCCCCGGCGTCGTGGGGTCGCTGAAAGCACGGTGTCGCGAACGTGTTGTCGACCGCGAACAGGGCGTCGGCGCCGCGCGCGGCCTCGCCCACGGCTCGAAGGTCGCATAGCCGCATGAGCGGGTTCGTCGGTGTCTCCACGAACACGAGTCGCGTGCGCGCGGTGAGGGCGGCTCGGACGCGGTCAGGGTCGGTCGTATCGACGAACGTGAACGTGAGGCCGTGGCGCGCCCACAGGTGCGTCATTTGGCGGTGCGTGCCGCCATACACCGCGTCGCCGCAGACGACGTGGTCGCCGCTCGAGAGCAGCTTGAGAAGCGCGTCCAGGGCCGCGAGCCCCGAGCCGAACGCAAGCCCGTACGTGCCCCCCTCGAGGGCCGCGATATTGCGCTCCAGGGCGTCCCGCGTGGGATTGCGCGTGCGGGCGTACTCGTAGCCACGGTGGCGGCCGAGCCCCTCCTGGACGTAGGTCGAGGTCTGGTAAATCGGGGGCATGACGGCACCGGCGAGAGGGTCGGCCGTCTTGCCGGCGTGGATGACCCGGGTGGCGAGCCGATGCTCGAGGTCCGGCCCCGAGACTTGAGCCATGGCCGGAACGTACCGATGGCTTTCGCGCCGAGCAAGCGAGCCTTAACGTTAACGCCGATGTCCCCAAGGGATGGCATGGCGTGCCTCGTCGTCGACGACGAGCCGAGGTTGCGGCGCGTGCTCGTGCGCCTGCTCGAAGGGGAGGGCTTCCAGTGTCAGGAGGCCGGATCCGGCGTCGAGGCGCTGCAGGTGCTCGAACAGCACGCGGTGCCGCTCGTGATCTCGGACCTGCGCATGCCCGAGATGGACGGCGTCGCGCTCCTGCGAGAGATCGTCAGCCGGTGGCCGGACATTGCGGTGGTGGTCGTGACGGCAGTTGCTGAGGTCGAGAGCGCCGTGGCGTGCCTGCAGATGGGCGCGCTCGACTACGTCGCCAAACCCTTCCACTTGGACGAGGTGCGGGCGCGCGTCACGCAGGCCCTCGACAAGCGGCGGCTGATCCTCGAGAACCACAACTACCAGCAGCACCTCGAGGACCGCGTGGCCGTGCAGGCCCACCGGATTGAAGAAGTCTTCCTCGAGGGGGTGCAGGCGCTCGTCCAGGCCCTCGAAGAGAAGGATGCCTACACGCGGGGCCACTCGGCCCGGGTCGCGCGCTACGCCACGGGTATCGCCCGTCAGCTTCTGCTCGATGCCGAGGCGGTCGACACGATCGCCTTGGGGTCTGAGCTGCACGACATCGGGAAGATCGGCGTCCGGGAATCGGTGCTGTACAAGCCTGGGAAACTCACCGACGACGAGTACCGCCACATCATGGAGCACACCGTCATCGGCGCCCGCATCCTCGGGCCCCTCATGCGGGATGCCCCTGGCGCCCTCGCGATCGTGCGGTCGCATCACGAGCGGATGGACGGCACGGGGTTTCCCGACCGGCTCGCGGGCGAGACGATTCCATTCCTGGCGCGCATCGTGAGCGTCGCGGACTCCTTCGATGCGATGACGAGCGCCCGGCCGTATCGGCCGGGTTTCGTCGTGCAACACGCCGTCCGCGAGCTCCAGGACGGCAAAGGCGTGCAGTTCGACACAGTCGTCGTCGATGCTTTCCTCGCGGCGTTCGCGGACGTGACCGCCTTGCCGCTGCCCACTCCGCGCCTCCACCCGGTCCGTCTCCCGGCCCACGCCCTGGAAGCCCGGCGCGCCTGACGCGTCGCGTTAGCTCACCCCAAAGCGCCCCGCCCTTGAGCCGATGAGCGGCACGTTGATGGTGGGCGTTTCGGGGATCCGGGGCGTCGTCGGCACGGACCTGACCCCGGCGATCGTCGAGCGCTACGCCCGCGCCTTCGGTAGGTGGGCCGGCCAGAATCCCCGCGTGGTGGTTGGCCGGGACTCGAGGCAATCGGGGCCCGAGTTTGCGCAGGCCGTAGCCCGGGGACTCCTCGGAGCCGGGTGCGCGGTCATCGATGTCGGCTTGGCACCCACCCCAACGATTCAGCTGGCGGTCGAGTACCACCACGCCGCGGGCGGGATAGCGATTACCGCGAGTCACAACCCGATCGAATGGAACGCCCTCAAGTTCATCGGGCCGGACGGCATCTTCCTGGACGAAGCGGACGGCGCCCGCGTCCTCGAACTCGCGCGCGCCGACGGCCAACCGGTCGGCGGTCGCTCCCTCGTCAGCGCCGACACCGAGGCCATTGAACGCCACATCGACTTGGTGCTGGCGCTGGACGTGATCGACGTCTCGCGCATCAGGGAGCGCCGATTCCGAGTGGCGCTCGACGCCGTGCGGGGGGCAGGGGGGGCGATCATGCCCGCCCTGCTCGAACGGCTCGGCTGCGAGGTTGCGGGGATCAACCTCGAGACGGACGGCCGGTTCCCGCGGGCGCCCGAGCCGGTGCCCGAAAACCTTGGGGAGCTCGGGGCCCTGGTGCAGCGAACCCGGGCCGACGTCGGGTTCGCCGTGGATCCGGACGTCGACCGCTTGGCGATCGTCGATGAGAAGGGGACGCCGATCGGGGAGGACTATACGCTCGCCCTCGCGGTGCGAGCTGCATTGGGGTCGGGAGCACAGGGGCCCGTGGTGTGTAATCTCTCGACGAGCCTCGTCGTCGAGGACGCGGCTCGCGCGTGCGGAGCCCAGGTCGTACGCACCCCGGTGGGCGAGGCCCACGTCGCCCGGGCGATACGCGAATTGCGAGCCCCCATCGGCGGGGAGGGCAACGGTGGGGTCATCTACCCCCGCCTGCACGCGGGCCGGGACGCACCCCTCGCGGCAGCGTTCGTGCTCGAGCTCCTGGCACGCGCTCCGACGCCGGTGAGCGGGCTGATCGCGCAGGCGCCCCGCTACACCATGGTCAAGGCGAAGGTGCCCCGAGGGCCCGCGCTCGGCCCCGTCTACGATGCCCTCAAGCTGGGCTTCCCCGACGCCGTGCTCGACGAGCGGGACGGGTTGAGGCTCGCCTGGCCCGGCCGCTGGCTCCACGTGCGGCCGTCGAATACGGAGCCCATCGTACGGCTCATCGCCGAGGCCCCCCGGGCCGAGGACGCGCGCGACCTGATCGAGCAGGCACGGCGGCTCGTGGTTGAGCCCGACCGCACTCGCAACCCGAGTCCTCCCCGACTCCCGGGCAGCCCCAATTGAACGGCCCCGAGCGCCGGTACTGATACAGTTTGACGGGGGGTGGAGAACGTGGCGACGATGCAGCAACTGTTGCGCTGGCCGCCCCGAGCAGCGGTGGGTAACCCCGATGCACCAACGCTGCATGGGAACGGGCAGTAGGTGCGAAACTTGCGGCTGCACGTGTCACCCTGCGCAGGAGGTGGGCATCGTGGTAGCACCCAGGAAATCGTTCAACGAGCCGAGCATCACTGAGGAGGCATCGCTCGCCGACGTGACTTTGCAAAGTGCGTGCGCTGCGGGCTTCGTCTCGGTGAACGGTAGTTGCGTTTCGGAGACGTGAACGACGAGGGCCGGACGGGCAGCTTCCGGTAGCCCAGTCCGGCGTCTCGAGGGACCACGCGCCAGGACGGTGTGCTGTCCTGGCGCGCTGGCTTTCGGTTCCCCACGATACCAACCTTTTGGTTCCATCGTTTCAGGCCGCCTGTTCTCTGCCGGTCAGCAGGTCCACAATGTCCGACACCGAGCGCGCGTTCCCTTGCCCTTTTCGCTCCGGGCCGCTAGGGTGGCGGCATGTGCGGCATCGTCGGTTATACGGGCGCGCGCCAGGCGGTCCCTCTGTTGCTCGAGGGCCTAAGGCGGCTGGAATACCGGGGTTACGACTCCGCCGGGGTGGCGCTGGTTGTTGAGGGGCGCATCGACGTTCACAAGGCTGTCGGGAAGATCGACAGGCTCGAGCGTGCCCTGGGGCCCACCCAACCCTCCGGACATGTCGGCATCGCTCACACGCGGTGGGCGACGCACGGCGCGCCCAACCTCGCGAACGCCCATCCCCACATCGACTGTGGCGGGACGCTTGCTCTCGCTCACAACGGCATCATCGAGAACGCAGGGCTGCTGCGGGCCGCCCTCGCGCAGCGGGGTCATACGTTCCGGTCGGACACAGACACCGAAGTGCTCGCGCACTTGATTGAAGACCTTCAGGCTCGCGGGCAGTCGTTCGTGGATGCCGTGGCCGGCGCGCTGTCGAAGGTCGAAGGCACGTACGGAATCGCCGTCATCAGTACCCGCGAGCCCGATACCATCATCGCGGCCAGACGCGGATCACCGCTGCTCGTGGCGATCGGCACAAACGAGAACTTCGTCGCCTCAGACGCGTCCGCAGTGCTCGCCCACACGCGCTCGGTGGTCTACCTGGACGACGGCGAAATCGCGGTCGTCCGGCCCCACGAGTACCGGATACTGGACGTCGATGCGGTAGAAAAGGAAAAGGCCGTGACGCACGTGGCCTGGGATTTGGGCACGATCGAACGCGGCGGCTACGCGCATTTCATGCTCAAGGAGATCATGGACCAGCCCGAGAGCCTGCACAACACGCTCCGCGGGCGACTCCTTGAGGACGAAGGCACGGCGCGCCTTGGGGGGTTGAACGTCACGGACGAAGAGCTGCTCCAGATCAACAGGATCGTGATCACCGCGTGCGGCACCTCGTGGCACGCGGCACTCATCGGCGAGTACATGATCGAGGAACTCGCCCGGGTGCCGACGGAGGTCGAGTACGCCTCGGAGTTCCGTTACCGCAATCCGATCGTCGACGCGCGCACCCTCGTCATTGGCATCTCGCAGTCGGGCGAGACGGCCGACACGCTCGCCGCCCTGCGGGAAGCGAAGCGTCGGGGTGCCCGCACGCTCGGCCTGGTCAACGTCGTCGGCAGCACGATCGCGCGGGAAGTCGATGGGGGCATCTACCTTCATGCCGGCCCCGAGATCGGGGTGGCCAGCACGAAGGCGTTCACGAGCCAGATCGCGGCGCTCGCCCTCCTCACGCTGAAACTCGGACGTCTGCGGTCGCTGTCGATTCTCCAGGGGCGAGAGATCGTCCGCGAGTTGGTCCGGCTGCCGCACCTCGTGGAACAGGTGCTGGCCCGCGCGCCTGAGGTGGAGGCTGTCGCCGAACGGCTGCTCCGCGCAGGCAACGTGCTCTATCTGGGGCGCGGCTACAATTTCCCCGTGGCGTTGGAAGGTGCGCTCAAGCTGAAGGAGATCTCCTACATCCACGCCGAAGGCTATCCGGCGGCGGAAATGAAGCATGGTCCCATCGCACTGATCGACGATCTCATGCCGGTCGTCTTCGTGGCGCCGCGGGACGCGGTCTATCAGAAGATCGTGAGCAACGTGGAGGAGGTGAAGGCGCGCGGCGGCCGGGTGATCGCGGTCGTCACGGCTGGCGACACCGGGCTCGCGCGGCTTGCCGATCAGCGGATTGACGTGCCCGAGACCCTCGACTTTCTCACGCCCATCCTCACGGTCCTGCCGCTCCAGCTCCTCGCCTACTACATCGCCGTGCGGCGCGGGTGCAACGTGGACCAGCCGCGCAACCTCGCGAAGTCGGTCACCGTCGAATGACCGCCGGCAGGCGGTGCGGGTAGTTCTTCAGCGCGTCGCGCGCGCCGAAGTACGCTCGGGCGCGCGTCTACTGGGACGGATCGGACCGGGTGTGCTCATCCTCGTCGGCTTCGCGCCGCAGGACGCGGATGCGACCCTCGACTGGATGGCCGAGAAGATCATCGGCCTGCGAATCTTCAGCGACGCTGCCGGAAACATGAATCTCGATCTGGAAGAGGCGAACGGGGCGCTGCTCGTCGTGTCACAGTTCACGCTCTACGGCGATGCGAGTCACGGCCGGCGCCCGAGCTTCGGCGGCGCGGCGCCCCCCGCCGTGGCGGCGCCCCTGTTCGAGCGATTCGTCGCCCTCCTCCGCGAGCGGAGCGGCGGGTTGTCCGTCGAGACAGGGGAATTCGGCGCCATGATGGACGTTGAGCTCGTGAACGACGGCCCGGTGACGCTCGTCCTCGAACGGTGAGCGAGTTGCTGCTCGCGAGCGGCAGCCCGCGCCGCCACGAGCTCCTGTCCATGCTGGGCATCCCCCACCGGGTCGTGGTGCCCGCCCTCGACGAGACACGGGAATCGGGCGAGCCTCCCGACACCTACGTCGTGCGGCTCGCCCGTGCCAAGGCCCAGGCGGTGGCGCGCCATGATCCCGAGGCGCTGGTACTGGGCGCCGATACGACGGTCGTCCTTGCGGGCGAGGTCCTGGGGAAGCCTGAGACCCCGGCCGACGCAGCCGAGATGCTCGCGAAGCTGAGCGGCCGCACCCATCAAGTCTTCACCGGTGTGGCCGTGGCCCGCGGCGCCCGCGTCGAACATGCCCTCGATGTCACCGACGTCACCGTGCGACCGCTTGAGCCCGCAGCGATCCGGGCCTACGTCGATACCGGTGAGCCGATGGACAAGGCGGGCGCCTACGCCATCCAGGGGCGCGGTGCCGTCCTGATTGAGGGTATTCGGGGGGACTTCTTCGGAGTTATGGGGCTGCCAGTACGACTTGTCGTCGACCTGCTGGCGCGGTTCGGCGTGCCCTACCGTTTCACGCGGTAGACGGGGACCTTCTTCGCCTTTCCTTTGACCTGGATTGGCTCGAGCGTCTCGACCGGCGGCGGCGTCTTGAGCTGACGATAGAAAGGGTCGGACAGCAGGATCTCGTTCGGTCCCGCCGACGAGCACAGACGGCTCGCCGTGTTCACGGCGTCCCCGATGACCGTGTATTCGAGCCGCCGGTGCGAGCCGATGTTGCCGGCAAACACATCGCCGAAGTTGATCCCGATCCCGATCCCGATCTCGGGGCGCCCCTCCCGCTTCCACTTCGCATTCAGCTTCTCCAGGGCGATCAGCTGATCGAGCGCACAGGTCATCGCGCGGTCGGCGTCATCCTCGTGAGCGATCGGGGCGCCCCACAGCGCCATGATGGCGTCGCCCATGAACTTGTCGAGTGTGCCCGAATGCTCGAAGACGATCTCCACCATCTCCGTGAAGTACTCGGTTAGGAGTGTGGCGATCTCGTCGGGGCCCATCGTCTCGGAGAGCGGGGTAAACCCGCGGATGTCGGAAAAGAAGATGGTGACGGGCCGTTTCTGCCCGCCTAGCTGCACCGCGTCCTTGTGCTGTGCGATTTCGGCCGCGAGGTTGGGTGCGAAGTAGCGCTGAAAGTTCGACAGCACGAGCGCTTCGCGGCGCAGCTGTTCTGAGCGCTGCGAGTTCTCGATACCGACGGCGGCGAGGCTCCCGAACGCGATGAGGAACTCGAGGTCCTCGTCGGCGAACGAGTGGGTCGCCGTGAGATTGTCCACGTAGAGAATCCCGAGCACCGTCTGGTCCGTGCCCATAAGCGGCGTGCACATGGCGCTGCGGACGCTCTGGATGAGGATGGACTTGCCCTTGAAGCGTTCGTCGGCCGCCGCGTTGTCCGAGAGGATCGCCACCCGCTCTTCCACAGCCTTCCGCGCGATCGACTGGGGTACATGCTTCGAGGCCCCTGCCCCGCCCGAGCGCGTCTTCGAGATCCGGGGCACGAGCTCGCCCGTCGGCGGCTCGAGGAGCAGGATGGACACGCGGTCCACGTTCATGATCTGAAACGTGAAGTCGACGACCTTGTCGAGCAGTCGGTCGAGCTCCTGCTGTTTCGACAGCTCCTTCGAAATCTCGAGCAGGAGCGAAAGCTTCTTCTCGCGGCGCTCTTCGAGCGACTGGGCGGTGACCTTGAGGTGGGAAGCGCCTGAGGGGCTCGCGTCCACGATCGCCGGCACGCCGCCCGAGGACTGCACCGGTAGCTGGCGCACGATCGTGGCGCCCGGGGGGCCCCCTTTGGGGGTCGTCGCGAACGGCGCCACGACTTGGGGGCGGGGGGCGGGGGAGGTGACCGCCTTTACGCGGTAGGCGACCTTGCCGAAGGTGATGACGTCATTGTCACCCGCCGTCGCTTCCGAGATGCGGGCGCCGTTCAGGAAGGTGCCGTTCGAGGAGCCGAGATCCTTCACCCGCACGCCGCCTTCGGCCAGCGCGACCTCGGCGTGCTTGCGGGAAATGGTGGGGTCGTAAATCGGGACATCGCTGGTCACCGCGCGTCCCACGACCACCGTGCGGCCAGCCTGCAGGTCAATCGCTTGGTCGCTGGTGGTGCTCAGCAGTTTGAACACGAGCCGAAATTAAACGTCAATCTCCCGCCTTGGCGAGCGCGAGCGCCGTCAGGACGGCGCTCGCCTTGGCTTCAGTCTCCGCGAACTCGCGCCCGGGATCGGAATCGGCGACGATCCCGGCCCCCGCCTGGACCGCCACGCGGTCGTGGAGGACCACGGCGGAGCGGATGGCGATGGCCGTGTCCATGTTCACCGCGCCCCACCCGACGTACCCCACGGCGCCCGCATAGGGACCGCGGCTCTCGGGCTCCAAGTCATCGATGATTTCCATCGCGCGGACTTTCGGGGCCCCCGAGACCGTGCCCGCCGGGAAGCACGCCTTGAACACGTCGAGCGCGTCGTAGCCCGGGCGCAACTGACCGCGAACCTCGCTGACCAGGTGCTGCACGTGCGAGTATCGCTCGATCGTCAACAGATCGTTCACACGCACGGACCCGTAGCGCGCGACCCGGCCGACGTCGTTGCGACCCAGATCGACCAGCATCATGTGTTCGGCGCGCTCCTTTTCGTCCGTGGCGAGCGACCGCGCCAACGCCTCGTCTTCGGTGGGACTCCCGCCGCGGGGCCGGGTGCCCGCAATCGGCCGCACGGTCACTTCGCCGTCCTCGACGCGCACGAGAACCTCGGGCGAGCTTCCCACGAGGGTGAAGTCGTCGAGCGCCAGGTAAAAGAGGTAAGGGGCGGGGTTGAGCGCACGGAGATAGCGATACAGGCGCAGCGGGTCCACGGCTCCGAGCGCGAGCTGACGTCGCGACAGGACGGTTTGAAACGTGTCACCCGCCCCGATGTGCTCGAGAATCGCGCGAACATCCCGCTCGAAGGCGTCCTGCGGGTACCGGGATATGGTCGGCACCGGGGGCACGTTCTCCCGTATGGGCAGGGGGCCCAGCCGGTGGGTGCTGCCCAGGCGGGCCACGAGATCGTCCACCCGGGCCTCCGCCCCTTCATACTGCCGCGCGAGCTCCGCGTCCGGCGCGCCCCGCGTGACCTCGACGTTGACCACGACGATCGCCCGCCCGAACACGTTGTCCAGGATGACGAGGCTGTCGGCGATCATGAGAACGGCGTCGGGAACCCCGAGCGTGTCCGGCGGGCGATGTGGCAGGTGCTCGATCGTGCGAACCAAATCGTACCCGATGTAGCCCACGGCGCCGCCGGTGAAGCGGGGCAGGCCCGGTACGGTGACCGCGGGCAACGCCCGCAGACGCTCCGCGAGATGGCCGATCGGGTCGTCGGTTACACCGGCTCCCGCCCACCCTTGCGCGGACGTCCACCGGTCGACCGCGGTCCCGCGATAGCGCCACACTTCGCGGGGCTCCGTGCCGAGGAACGTGTAGCGGGCCCAGCGCTCGCCGCCGACCAGGGACTCGAGCAGGAACGCGAACGGCGGACGCGCAACCTTCGCGAACGCCCCCACTGCGGTGTCCGCGTCGAGGACCACCTCCCGCACGACGGGGACCAAGCCACCCGAGCGGGCCTGCTCGAAGAACCGCGCGCGTGGATCGCTCATCGTCGTCTCATCGGGCCGCAGCTTGATCCGTGCACGGCCGGCGCCGACATTTCGCTCCGATGCCTGCTCCTCGCCTCTTGGCGGTGGCGGCACTGGTACTGGCCGCGGCGCCCGCGGGCGCCCAGGAGTGGAACAGCGCCCCCGCTCTCGCGCTCGTCCAGCGCGCCATCGCGCGTCGCAGCCAATCCGCAGCCGACACCGCGCTCCGCGACTACAAGGCGCATGCTCACGGCTTTGTGTTCTTTCTGGGGCAGTTCGGTGACGGCCAGGCGCCGCCGCGCCTCGTCAAGGCCGACCAGTTGGAACTGGAAGTGTACTGGAAGGCCCCGGGACTGAGCAAGCAACGCATCATCGGGTGGCGTGACGAGGCCGAGCTCCCCACCGATATCGCCTACCACCGCGACCACCTCGGGATCGTCCAGAACAACTTCGGACCCGCCATCCGCTTGGGCGACGGCGACGAGGTTCGCGATGTGCCTCACCCGTTCGCTCCGAACGGCGTTGCGCTCTATGACTATGCTCTGGGCGACACGACGACCGTTGCGTTCCCGGATCGCACGGTGCGCGTGGTGGGCATTCAGGTGCGCCCCAAAGAGTTTGGCGCCGCGCGCGTCGTGGGCACTCTCACCGTGGACCTCGAAACCGGGGACCTCGTCCGTCTCGCGTTCACGTTCACACCCCGGGCGTACCTCGATCCAACGCTCGATGAGGTGAACATCGTGCTGGACAACGCGCTCTGGGAGCGGCGTTTCTGGCTCCCCTACCGCCAGGAGATCGCGATCCGCCGGCACACGACCTGGGTGGATCTCCCGGCCTGGGGGGTCATCCGGACGCGCTGGGTGGTCGACGGCTACCAACTGAACCCCGGCATTTCTCCGGCCACATTCGTGGGTGCGGAGATCGTCGCGGCTCCCGCGGCGGAGCGGGACTCGTTTCCTTGGACCGAGCCCCTGGACGCAGCCATCGAGGGCGTGGCCGAACCGGTCGGCCAGGGCGACATCGTCGCGGTCCGCACCGCGGCGGCGCGGATCGCAGGTGCGCGGGTCCTCTCGGGCCTTGCTCCCGAGCGGCTCGGCGTCGGCAGCGTAAGCGACCTGATCCACGTGAATCGCGTCGAGGGGCTCGCCCTCGGAGCCGGGGGCGCGTTCCGGCTGGCGGCGAACGCGAACCTTCGCGTGCGGGGCGCGTATGGGTTCGCCGATCACGCGCCGACCGGCACGTTCGAGGGCGACCTAGGGGCCGGGGACGGCGTTGTCACCGCGACGCTCTTCCGGACCGTGCGCGATATTGCCGACCTGCCCGTCGTCACGCCGCTCGTCAACTCCTTTTCCGCTCAAGAATTCGGCGCAGACTATGGCGACTACTACCGGGAAGCCGGGGGCTCGGTGTCGTATCGCCACCCGTGTGGCACGGGTGAGGAGTGGAGCGTCGCCGTGGGCCGAGCAGGAATAGACTCGCTCGCCGTGCGGGCGCGGCCCGCCAATGGCACCTACCGGCCGAACCCCGCCTTTGTCCCCGTGGCAGGTGACGTCGCTCGGATTGGCGCAAGCCGCTCGGCGAGTGTCATCGACCGTCGGGACCTGCTCGGCGCCGTAGCGTTCGAGGCGGGCCGCATGGACGGCGGCTCGATGTACACGCGCGAGTGGGGCACGGCGGAGCTCCGCTTCCCCGTGGCGGGTGCGGACGGGCGCGTACGCGTCGAGGGTGGCGTAGCGAGCGCAAACCTCCCCGCGTACCGTGCGTTCGTTCTCGGGGGTCGCGGAACGCTTCTGGGCGATGATTTTCGGGAGTGGGGCGGTCGGTGGGTGGCTTTGATCCACGCCGAGTGGCGCGTGCCGGTCCTGTTCCCCACGATCCGCAGTGGCGCGACGCGGGTGCCGACCACCGCTACGCTGGCGCCCTTCGTCGCGGTGGGCGGTGCGGGCGAGCCCATCGTGGGCACGCCGTGGAGCGCGACGCCGACCGCACGGGTCAGTCTAGGGCTCGCACTCGAATGGCTCGGCCTCTTCCGCTTCGAGGTGGCGAGGGGCGTCGAGAGCGGCGCCATGCACGCCGCGTTTGACGTCACCGACGCACTTCGGCGCATCCTTTAAGTGCCCGGACTGGACTGAGGGGGCGGTCTGGCTAGGTTTGGGAAGCCCCATGACTGAAGCGGTCTTTCCAGACGAATGGCTGGCGCACTCGCTCGAAGGTATCGTGACGCCCGAGCGCGTGGAGGAGTTGCGCGCTAAGGCCGCGACTTCGCAGTCGCTGTGGGAGACGCTCGTGGGCGAGCACATCGCCACCAACGAGCAGATCCTGGTCGCCCTCTCGTCGCGATTCCGTTTGAAGATCGCTGACGTCCAACAGATCAATAGCGACGTAAAGGCCACGGTCCCGGAGGCGCTGGCGCGCCGCTTCAAGGTGCTGCCGCTGACGGTGACGGATTCTTATCTCGAGGTGGCGACGTCGAACCCCTTCGATCTCGACGCCGAAAAAGCGCTCGCGTTCGCGACCGCCCGCGAAGTGCGCATGGTCGTGCTCGACCCGGCGAAGATCGCCGAAAAGTTGGACGAGCTGTACCGGCCCGAGAAGGCGCTCGACAAGCTGCTCGACAGCATGGAGAGCAGCACGGAAATCGTTCAGCTTGACGAGAACCCTCCCGAAGAACTCAACGTTTCAGCCGAGGAGGCGAGTCAGCGCCCGATCGTACGCTTAGTCGACCTGATTATCTCGGAGGGAGTGCAGTCGCGAGCGAGCGACCTGCACATCGAGCCTGAAGAGGGCGGGGTCGCGGTGCGCTACCGCATCGACGGCGTCCTGCGACAGGTGATGAAGATCCCCCGCGCCGCAGGGATCCCGCTCATTTCGCGCATCAAGATCATGTCGCAGTTGGACATCGCCGATCGCTTGCGCCCGCAGGACGGGCGGGCCCGGGTCGCGGTAAACGGTCAGCCGATCGACCTCCGGGTCTCGACGCTGCCGGCGTCTTTGGGCGAGAAGGTCGTCATCCGGGTCCTCGACTCGCGCGCGTCGGTCAAATCCCTCGACGCCCTCGGGCTCGGAGCCGACGAGACCGAGACCATCAAGCGGTTCCTCGAGTTTCACGAGGGGATCGTCCTCGTCACGGGACCCACGGGCTCCGGCAAGACCACGACGCTCTATGCATGCATCAATCACATCAAGAGCGAGCGCGTGAACATCGTGACGGTGGAGGACCCCGTCGAGTACCGCATGCCTGGCCTGGTGCAGGTACAGGTTCAGGAGAAGGCGGGCCTGACGTTCGCGTCCGCCCTGCGGTCGATTCTCAGGCAGGACCCGAACGTGGTGCTCATCGGCGAGATCCGGGACCGCGAAACCGCGCAGATCGCGGTCCAAGCGTCGCTGACCGGACACTTGGTGCTCTCGACCCTGCACACGAACGACGCCGCCAACGCCGTGACGCGGCTCGTCGATATCGGGGTCGAGAGCTACAAGATCGCTTCGGCGCTCCGCGGGGTGATCGCGCAGCGGTTGATGCGCAGGCTGTGTCAGACGTGCAAGGAAGTCTGGATGGAGGCGCCGCCCGAGCGGTTGCGACGCTGGATTCCCACAGGCACTCCGCTCTACCGTGCGGCCGGATGCCCGGACTGTGCGATGACCGGGTACCGAGGGCGGTTTTCGATCGTCGAGGTCATGACGGTGACACCCGAGCTCGAGCGCGCGATCGCTGCGGGCGAAACGGCGGACCGCTTGGTCGACGTGGCCCGCCGAGGGGGCATGAAGAGCTTGTGGGACAGCGGGCTCCAGCACGTGTTGCGGGGCGAATCGACGATGGACGAGTTGCTGCGGCTGGTCGACGCGCCGGTCGAGGAGTCCCTGCCGGATGCGGCACCGCCCCCACGGCGCACGAGCGGTCTCACGGGGCCCCCGCGTGCCTCCGGGGCCATTGCGCAACCGGTCGACGGGGCGGTCGAGGCCTTGGTCGACAACTTCGAGCTCTTGGAGGAGCCGAAGCCGTCGCGACGCTCGGGCGGCACAGCGGTGCCGCTTGGGAAGGTGCTCCTCGTGGACGACGAAGACAGTCTCCGCAAGGTGATGAAGGAACTGCTCGAGCGTGACGGATACGTCGTGGCGGAGGCGCGCGACGGCATCCAGGCGCTCGACCAGGTCGATCGCGTCGGCCCCGACATCATCGTCCTCGACCTGAACCTCCCGGGCCTGGACGGGTACGGCGTGCTCTCGCATCTGCGCTCCCGGCCGGCCACGGCTGGCATCCCCGTCATCGTGCTCACGGCGAAGGGAGACGAGGACAACGAGGTCCGTGTGTTCGAGCTCGGGGCCGATGATTTTCTGACGAAGCCATTCCGAGCGCGTGCCTTGTCGGCGCGGCTCGAAGCGGTACTCGGCCGCCGCCGCTAGCTGTTCTCGAACCAAATGAGCTCCTCGCTTGCCGCACTGCCCACGGCTGACGCCGCGCTTGCCCTCATCAAACCCGGGGTACGGGCGCTGACAGCTTACACGCTGCGCGCCCCCGATGCCCCGCGGAAGCTGAACCAGAACGAGAGCCCCTACGACGTGCCGGCCGCGGTGAAGGCTGCGGTGCTTGGGCAGATGCGGGACGCGCCGTGGAACCGCTATCCCGCGTTCGCGCCCGCCGAGTTGCTTGCCCGTCTCGCCGAGCGCCATGGCTGGACTCCGGACGGGGTCCTCGTCGGGAACGGCTCGAACGAACTCATTCAGGCGACGCTTGCCGTGACCGTGGGCGAGGGCACCGGCGTCGTGACGCCGGTGCCGACGTTCGCGCTGTACCGCCTCCTTACCGAGGTATTTGGGGGAAGGCACGTGGGCGTGCCCCTGACGGACGGGTTTCGCTTCGACGTGGATCGGTTGGTCGACACGGTGGGTCGGACGGGGGCGCGGGTCGTCATCGTGAACTCCCCGAACAACCCGACCGGCACGCCGTTCCCGGAGGACGGCGTCGAGCGCCTGCTGGCCGAGACCGAGGCTCTGGTCGTAATGGACGAGGCCTACCAGGACTTTGGCGGGCCGACGGCCGTTCCGTTGCTCGCCCAGCAGGCCCGGCTCGTGGTGTTGCGCACGTTCAGCAAGGCCATGTCGTTCGCGGGCCTGCGCTTCGGTTATGCGCTGGCACATCCGGCCGTGGCGCGCGAGATCGCCAAGGCGAAGCTGCCCTACAACGTGAACCGCATGACGCTCCTCGCGGCGCATGCCGCGCTCGAGGCTCCCGAGGCCTTCGGGGAGTCCGTCCGCCGCGTGCGAGCGGCGCGCGACGAGCTGGAAGCGCGGCTGCGCGAGATCCCGGGCCTCGAGGTGTTCCCCTCCGCGGCCAACTTCGTGCTCGTGCGCTGTCGGGCGCGGCCCGCCGCCGAGGTGTTCACGCGGCTCGTGTCTGAGCACGGGATTCTCGTCCGCGACGTATCGGCGACTGCGGGCCTCGAACAGTGCCTGCGCATCACGGCGGGCACGCCCGACGACGTCGCGGCCGTGGCGGCGGCGCTCCGTGCGGTGCTCGCATGAAGGAGGCGCTGTGAGTCGCGTTGGTGAAGCCGCTCGACAGACTAAGGAAACGAATGTCCGGGTGCGCCTCGAGCTCGACGGGTCGGGCCGTGCGACGGTCGCGACGGGTATCGGGTTTTTCGACCACATGCTCGAGGCCCTCGCGCGCCACGCGCTCTACGATCTGGACATCAGCGCTGCGGGCGACCTCCACATCGACGCCCATCACACCGTCGAGGACGTGGGGATCGTACTCGGCCAGGCGCTCGCTCGCGCTCTGGGGGGCCGCGCGGGGATCCGGCGCTACGGCGCCGCCACGGTCCCGCTCGACGATGCCCTGGCCCGCGTCGTGGTGGATGTGAGCGGCCGCCCCTATTTGGCGTTCCATGCCGACCCGCCGACGTGGCAGAAGCTCGGCGACTACGACGTCGCGCTGACGCCGGAGTTCTTCCGGGCGCTCGCCACCCACGGGGGACTCACGCTTCACGTGGACCTGCTCCGGGGGCAGAACGCCCATCACGTGGTTGAGGCGGTCTTCAAGGCGGCGGCGCGCGCCCTCGGGGAGGCGACGAGCATCGACCCGCGGGTCCACGGGGTTCCCTCGACCAAGGGGTCACTGGCGTGATCGCCGTCGCGGACTACGGGGCGTCGAACGTCGGTAGTGTGTTGCGCGCGTTTAAGGCGGTGGGCGCCGACGCGGTGCTCACGGGCGACCCCGAGGTCGTCGCCCGCGCGGACCGGGTCGTCGTGCCGGGGGTCGGCCACTTCGGCGCGGCGATGCGCGCGCTTACGGATTCGGGGTTGGCCGACGCGGTGTGTGCGCGCGCGCGCGGGGGCGTACCAACCCTCGGTATCTGTCTTGGGTTGCAGCTCTTCTTGGAGGACAGTGAGGAGGCACCCGGCACGCCCGGCCTGGGACTCCTCGAAGGCAGGGTGGTGCGCTTCCGCACGTCGCTGCCCGTGCCGCACGTGGGCTGGGCCCAAGTCGTGCTCACGAAGTCGGGACGCGGACAGACCCTACTCGGTGCCGCCTTTGAGCGGCCGGAGTCCTTCTTCTATCACGTGCACAGCTACCACCCGGACGGCGTGGCGGCCGGCACCGCACTGGCCGAGGCCGATTACGGCGCGCCCTTCGCCACGATCGTAGGATGCGCGAATGTGATCGGAGTACAGTTTCACCCGGAGAAGTCTCAAGGTGCCGGGTTGGCGCTGCTGCGGGCGTTCGCCAGCTGGACGCCGTGAGCCGTATCCGGGTGGCCTATATCGACGCCTATGTACTGCGCCCGGTGGGTCACGACGCGACCGCTTGGGAGGTGCTGGCGCTGCGGCGTGCGGGGACTGGTCGTTGCGCCGGCTCTTGGGAGACCGTGCACGGCGCGATCGAGCCCGGCGAGACTCCAACACAGGCCGCGCTGCGCGAAATGCGCGAGGAGACCGGGCTCGTCCCGCAACGCCTGTACAACGTGAGCCGCGTCGAATCGTTCTACCAACACCGGGACGACGAGGTCGCACTGATTCCGGTGTTCGCGGCGCTGGTTCCGAGCGCCGCCGAAGCGCGTGTGTCTGCGGAGCACGACGCTGCGGTGTGGCTCACGCCGTCCGACGCAGCCGTGCTCTTCTCCTGGCCCCGGGAACGCCGCGCTTTGGAGGATGTGGTTTTGCTTTTCCGCAAGGGGGATGGGGGCTTGCTGGAAGACGTTCTGCGCGTATGCTAGCGCGGAGGCTCATCCCATGCCTGGATGTAGCCGAGGGACGGGTCGTGAAGGGCGTGCGGTTCCAGGATCTCCGGGACGCGGGTGACCCGGCCGAGCAGGCGGCGCGCTACGATGCCGATGGAGCCGATGAACTGGTGTTCCTGGATATCAGCGCGAGCCACGAAGCGCGTGGAACCTTGCTCGAGCTCGTCAGCCGCGTGGCCGAGCGACTCTTCATTCCGTTCACGGTCGGCGGCGGCGTGCGGAGTGTCGACGATGCGCGGGCCGTGCTCCGGGCGGGTGCGGACAAGGTGGGGGTCAATACGGCGCTCGTGCGCGACCCGGCGCTCGCCACACGGTTGGCCGATGAGTTCGGCCGCCAATGTGTGGTGGCGGCCATCGATGCCAAGCGGCCGGTGCCGGGGACGGACGACTGGGAAGTGATGGTGCGGGGCGGGCGAGAGCCGACTGGTCTCGACGCGGTGGAGTGGGCTGCTTGCGTCGAGGAGCGCGGGGCGGGGGAGATACTCTTGACCTCGATGGACACGGACGGAACGGAGCACGGCTATGACTTGGCGCTCACGGGCGCGGTGGCGGGCACGGTGTCGATTCCCGTGATCGCCTCCGGGGGGGCCGGTACCCTCGAGCACCTCGCACAAGCCTTGGACGCGGGCGCGCATGGCGTGCTCGCGGCGACGTTGTTCCACTACCGCGGTACGAGCGTGCCCGAAGCCCGCGCCTACCTCGCCAGCCGTGGCTACCCGGTGCGC
Organism: Gemmatimonadales bacterium; assembly: GCA_035604455.1. Taxonomy (GTDB): domain Bacteria; phylum Gemmatimonadota; class Gemmatimonadetes; order Gemmatimonadales; family GWC2-71-9; genus AG25. Next base: position 12,755 of record DATNIM010000037.1, on the reverse strand, counting down.
CTGTGAACCAGTTCTACCGGCGGGTCTACCGCGTGGTCCGGCACATTCCCAAGGGTCGTGTTGCGACGTACGGGGTGCTCGCGCGCCTTGCCGGACGGCCCGGCGCGGCCCGGACGGTGGGCTGGGCGCTGTCGGCGCTGCCCGCGGACGCGGACGTCCCCTGGTGGCGCGTGCTGAACGCCTCGGGGCGCATATCACTGTCGGCGCAGGAGCACACGTCCGTCGTTCAGCGGGCGCTGCTCCTGCGTGAGGGCATACGCTTCGCGCCCGGTGGCGCGGTCAATCTCAGTGTGTTCGGGTGGCCGGCAGAGGCCTATGACAGCGTCGTCGCCCAGACACGCGCGGCTTCGGCCAAGAGATCCCGCAGATTGAAGGGCTTGCGCACGTAGCGTAACCCGAGACGCGCCAGCGTCTCTTCGGTCGCTGGGCGGATGTCGCCCGTCGCGACCAACGTGCGGGCCCGAAACGCCGGGTCCGCCTCCACCAACGCCTCGACGAACAACTTGCCGCGCGCGCTCGCCTGCATGTCGGCGAGGATCAAGTCGTACCCCCGCGCTCGCGCCATATCGATCGCCTGCACCGGGTTTCGAGCGACGTCGACCGAGTGGCCCTCGCGTCCGAACAGGGCCTTGACGGTACGCCGCACGCCCGGATCGTCGTCCACGAGCAGGATCGAGCGCTTCGCGGCAGGCCGGGCGTCCGGGGGGATCGCGGTCGCGGCCTCGCGGGGCGCAGGGAGCTCCTCGACGTCCGCGGGTGATGCTGCGGGGAGCTCTACGATGAACACCGCCCCGCCGTCGGATGGGCGCTCGACCGAAATGTGGCCGCCGTGGGCCTCCACGATCGAGTACGTAATGGACAGACCGAGGCCCGTCCCCTGGCCGGGCTCCTTGGTCGTGAAGAACGGCGTGAACAGGTGCGGAAGCACGTCGTCGGGAATCCCGGGGCCTGAGTCGGCGACGCGGACCCGGACGCGATCGGTGACGGTCGTCGCGACCCGGATCATGCGCTTGCGCTCTGGGGGATTGTGCGCGACGGCCTGCGCGGCGTTGGTCAGGAGGTTCACGGCTACCTGCTGGAGTGCGTGACGGTCACCGAGCACCGGGGGCAGGGACTTCGCAAGGTTCACCTCGATCGCGATCCCCTTGAGTCGCAAATCGTGGCTGATCAGGAGCACCGTCCGCTCCACCACGTCGTTTAAGTCCACGAGCACGCGCTCCGACGGCCCCTGCCGGGCGAACGTGAGCAGATTCCGCACGAGCCGGCTCGCTCGCTCCGCCTGCTCGTGGATGACGCGGAGGTGGTCGCGGTCCTTCGGGGTGACTTCGGTCTGTTCCAGGAGCAACTCGGACAGGCCGGCGATGGACGTGAGCGGGTTGTTGAGCTCGTGGGCGACACCCGAGACGAGCTGCCCGACAGCCGCGAGTTTCTCGCTTTGAATCAGTTGGGCTTCCATCGCCCGCTGGTCCGTCACGTCTTCCACCAGGATCACGACGGAGAGCTCGTCGGTGGGATCCGGGATGCGGGCGCCCATCAACCGCAGCGTGCGGCGGAGCGACGCGGAGCGTGTGACGATCGGTGGGGGGCGTGGCTCCCGCCGCGCCGAGTCGAGCAGTTCCCGCAAGGCGGGCGACTCCCCGAACAGCGCACTGCCGAGCTCCCGTCCGACGACGTCCGCGATCGGCGTGTCGAGGAGATCGGCGAGGGCCCGGTTCGCTCGACGAACGCGTCCCTCCTCGTCCACGACCGCGACGCCCTCGCTCAACGCGTCGAACGCCGTCTCCCACTGGTCCTTCCCGCGGCGCACCAGTTCAAAAAAGCGCGCATTGGCGAGGACCGTGGCACCGTGGGTCGCGATGGTCGACAACAGGCGAATGTCGTCGGTCGCAAACACGCCGGTCGGCGGGTCGACGACGACGAGTGATCCGACGACGGTGCCCCGAGTGCGCAACGGTACCGCGGCTGCCGACGCGACGGTCCAGCCACCGACGAGGTCCGTGGGTGCGTTCCGTGAGCCCGGGACGAGCTCCGGCCGCTCCCGTCCCAGCGCCCGCGCGATGAGGCCTGGATCTCCGACGGGGATCGGGCGGCCGTGCAGTTCGGAGAGAGAGCCACCGGCGCCTGCGACGACCAGTGTCTCGCCGTCGCCGGTCAGGTCGCTGAGCAGAGCGACGAGGGCGCCCTTGGCCTCAAAGAAGCGCATGGCATATCGCACGACTTGATCGACGATGCGATCGAGCTCGAGGGATTCGGACAGGACGTAGGCGAGTTCCTGCAGAGAAAAGAGCTCGGTGAGGCGGCGGTTGAGCTCGGCGACGGCCCGCTTGCGGTCCCGCTCGCTCTGCGCGAACCGGCGCCGCGCCCAGAGGGCCCAGGCGAGACTCCCCAGGGCCATCGCCGCGAGCGCACCGACCGCAAGCTGCTGCATCGGGACGTTCACCACGGAGCGGGCTCCGGCGCGGCCGAACCGGACGCCCCGCGTCTCGGGTCTCCGTCAGCGCGTGGCATGCGTTTTGGGAAACTCGTCAGGCGAATTGGAGGCCGCAAGGAGGCGGCTCCTAACGGCCTCACGCTGCGGCACCCGCGACCAAGGCGGCGACCGCGCGGCGCAGATCCTCGACACCTTCTCCCGTGCGCACGCTCGTCGCGAGCACTTGGTCGGAATCCATCCCGAGGGTCTCCCGCAGGGCCTGCTCCCGATCCCGACGCGGCCTGCGGGAAAGCGTGTCGCTCTTGGTTAGCGCGGCCAGCACGCGGGCGCCACTTCGGCCGAAGGTTTCGAACAGGTCGAGATCGTCCGGCGAGGGGTCCCGGCGCAGGTCGAGCAGCCAGATCACTCCGACGAGCGCCGGCCGCTCGAGCGTCGCGGCGACGAGCGCGCGGTATCCAAGACGGTCCGACTTGGACGCCCGCGCGTATCCGTAGCCCGGGAGATCGAGGACGTACGCCACGTGCTCGCTGCCTGGGCGGCCCGGGCGCGGGAAGCGCGCTTCGTACACGTTGAGCATGCGGGTCTTGCCCGGGGTCTGGGAGACCCTCGCCACGCGCTCGCCGAGCAGTGCGTTCAGGAGACTCGATTTACCGACGTTTGAACGGCCGATAAAGGCGACTTCGGGCCGGGGGGGATTCAGCGCTACGTCGGCTCGGGGGAAGGAGCCGCGAAACTGGGACGAGCCGGTCAGGCTTCTTTCTTCTGCCGAACCCGTTCGGTGACGAGGAGGGGCGCGCGACCCGCCGTCACGCACTCCGCAGTCAGCGCCACCTCGCGGACGTCGTCTCGGCTGGGGAGGTCGAACATGATATCCGTCATCATCTCTTCTAGGATCGCCCGCAAGCCTCGAGCCCCGGTTCCCCGCTTCAGGGCCTTCTGGGCGATCGCCTTGATCGCGTCCTTCTCGATCGTCAGGCGTACGCTCTCCAACTCGAACAAGCGCTGATACTGTTTCACCAGCGCGTTCTTGGGTTCGACGAGGATACGCATCAACGCGTCCTCGTCGAGTGCGTCGAGCGGGACGGCCACCGGCAGGCGGCCGACGAGCTCTGGGATCAGGCCATAGCGAAGCAGGTCGTCCGGCTCCACGTCACTGAAGGGGTTCCGTTTGACGCGCTCGGGCGTGCCTTTGGCGACCTCTTCTTTCGTAAACCCGATCTGCCGCCGCCCGGTCCGGGATTCGATGATCTTTTCCAAACCGTCGAAGGCGCCGCCGCAGATGAACAGGATGTCTTTCGTGTTGACCTGGATGTACTCCTGCTGCGGGTGCTTGCGGCCCCCTTGGGGCGGGACGCTCGCGACCGTGCCCTCAAGGATCTTGAGCAGGGCCTGTTGCACGCCCTCGCCGGACACGTCGCGCGTGATGCTCGGATTCTCGGACTTCCGCGCGATCTTGTCGATTTCGTCGATGTAGACGATCCCGCGTTCGGCCTCGGACACGTTGAAGTCGGCCGCCTGCAGCAGGCGCACCAGGATGTTTTCGACGTCTTCGCCGACGTACCCGGCCTCGGTGAGCGTCGTGGCGTCCGCGATCGTGAACGGGACGTCGAGAATCCGGGCCAAGGTCTGGGCCAAGAGCGTCTTGCCCACCCCGGTCGGGCCGATCAAGAGGATGTTGCTCTTGTCGAGCTCGACCTCGCCTTCGCGGGCCTGGTGAGAATTGATGCGCTTGTAGTGGTTGTACACCGCCACGGCGAGCGTCTTCTTCGCCTTCTCCTGGCCGATTACGTACTGGTCGAGCACGTCCTTGAGTTCGGCGGGCGTGGGGACCTGCGTGATCGCTTCGGAGACTTCGCGCTCCTCGTCCTCCGCCAGGATCTCGTTGCACAGCGCGATGCACTCGTTGCAGATGTACACCGACGGGCCGGAAATGAACTTCCGGACCGAGTCCTTCGACTTGCCGCAGAAGGAGCAGCGGAGGTGCTTATCGTGGGACATTGCGTTCAAGTATGGGAGTCCGGCGGCGGTGGCGCAAGCAGTCAGCGCTTGGCGCCGTTGTCGATCTCCTGGTAGTTGGCGATGACGTGATCGATAAGGCCGTAGTCCTTGGCCTCTTCGGCCGACATGAAGCGGTCGCGGTCCATGTCCTTCTCGATCTGCTCGACCGGCTTGCCGGTGTGCTTGGCGTAGAGCTCGTTCAACTTGCCCCTGAGATACAGAATCTCGCGCGCCTGGATCTCGATGTCGGACGCCGTCCCCTGGGTACCCCCGGAGGGCTGGTGCATCATGATCCGCGCGTGCGGCAACGCCGACCGCTTCCCCGCGCGCCCGGCGGTGAGCAGGAAGGAGCCCATCGACGCCGCCATCCCCATGCAGATCGTGTTCAGCGGCGCGCGCAGGAACTGCATCGTGTCATAGATCGCCATCCCGGCCGAGACGAGCCCGCCCGGGCTGTTGACGTAGAGGTAGATGTCGCGCTCCGGGTTATCGGCATCCAGGAACAGCAGTTGCGCGATGATGACGTTCGCGACGTCATCGTTGATCGGGGAGCCGAGGAACACGATGCGGTCCATGAGCAGGCGGCTGAAGATGTCGTAGGTCCGCTCGCCGCGGCTCGACCGCTCGATGATGTAGGGCGGGTAAATCTGACTCTTGGTCACGAGGACTCCACGGTAGACAGAGACAGGAGATAACCGAAGACCTTTTCCTCGAGCATGCTGCGCTCGAGATCCCGCAGCCGCTTGGCCTTCTCGAGGGACGCGCGGAATTCGGCCGGGGTGACGGTGCGGCGCTGAGCCAGCTCGGCGATCCGTTGCTCGAGTTCCGCGGGCGTCAGCGCAAGTTGTTGCCGCTCGACCACGTCGTCCAGCACGAGGTCGCGCCGTACCTGCGCCTCGGCGATCGGCCGGAACTCCTTGGCAAACGCCTCGAAGCGGTCCTGGGGAATTCCGTAGGCCTGGGCGAACGTCGCAAGCGCCCGGTCCGCGAGGGGCCGAGGCGCCAACACCTGGTTTGCCCCGACGATCTCATCGATCAGGGCCGAGCGCACGCGCGCGTCGGCCTCGCGCGCCGCTTCCCGCTCCAAGTCAGTGCGCACCGCCTGGCGCAGCGCGGACAGGGACTCGAAGTCCCCGACTTCACGAGCAAAGGAGTCGTCGAGTTCGGGGAGCGTCTGACGCTTTACCTCGTGGAGCGTGACGCGGATGTCTCGGGTCTGACCGCGCTTCGCCTCGTCGGCGAAGTCGTTCGGGAAGTGCACCGTGGCGTCCCGCGACTGGCCCGGGGTGAGCTCCATGATCCGTTCCTCGAGGTCCGGAATCGCGCGACCGTCGCCCACCACGACCTGATAGTCCTGAGAGTCGGAGATCTCCGAGCCGGCGCGGGCCGCGACGGTCACGCTCACCAGATCTTTGGGTTTTGGGGCCTCGCCCGTCACGGGCACCCACGGTGCCCGCTGCTCCCGGAGCTCGTTCAGCTGAGCCGTGACCTGCTCGTCCGTCACGGGCGCCACGGTCCGTTTGAGACGGAACCCGCCGAGGCGATTGAGCGCGAGCACCGGACGGACTTCCACGTGGAACTCAAACGTGACGGGCGTGTCCGCGTCCCACTTGAGATTGTGGATGTGCGGATCCGCGATCGGCTGGAGGGCTTCCTGCTTGAGCGCGACCTTCCAACTCTCTCGAATCAACTGTTCGAGAACGTCGTGGCGGATGTCGTCGCCAAACTGCTTTTTCACAATCGCCGCGGGCGCCTTCCCCTTGCGAAACCCCGGCAGCCGGGCCCGCTGCCGGTAGGCGGTCGTCGCCCGCTCCTCGGCCTCGCGCACGTGGTCGACTGGCACGACGACCGCGAGGGACGTAGCGCCGGGCTCTTCGGCGGTCTTCTTCACCTGGATATCTGCCATCGTCGCGAAATCTAACACATGCCCACGGGCTCTTCGCGTTAACCACCGAGAGCTCCGTGCGTTCCAAGCTCTGGCGTGCGGCGCGGCAACTGTGGCTCCACGGCGGAAGACGCCGCCGCGAGCGGCGGGTCTCAGAGCAGATTCACCCGTGGAACGGCCTTGACCGTGGAGGCGGTGCTACAAGCCGTGCGGCACCCTCGCCCCAGGCCGCTGCGCCCCTCCTACGTCGCGCCTCTGGGCTCCCTTCGCCTTGAGAAACCCGTGTCACGGCGAGCGCGCGCCATCACGACCGGCTCGTGACGCCGGACACGTCGCCCGGTGGGGTGTGCGGCACGCTTTCTGCCCACCGTCGGTAAGCGCCCGCCGTCTCGACTCAAAGGAGTCCCGCGTCCATGAAGGCTACTCGCCTTGGCTTAGCCCTCCTGGTCGGAGCGGCGCTCGCCCTTGGTTGTGGCGAGCCGAGTCCGACCGCGGTTTCGTCGGCGGCCGCGCCCCGCGCAGACCTGGTCTCTTGGCTTCACGTGGGGGGCTTGGTGGGGTGCTCGCCTCTCCCGTACGACTCGGTCACTGAGACGATCGGTCCCGCTGGCGGCACGATCACCGTGGGACCGCACACGCTCACCATTCCCCCCGGTGCCCTTGATCAGCAGGTCACGATCACCGCGGTGGTGCCGTCCGACACGGTCAACCTGATTCGGTTCGAGCCGCAAGGCTTGCGTTTCGAGCAGCCCGTCCGGTTGACGATGAGCTACGCGAACTGTGGGCTCGTGAACCGACTGCTTCCGGGCCACATCGCCTACACGACCGACGACCTCCAGATCCTGGAGCTCATACCCGGAATCGATCTGCTGTTCAGTCAGCAGGTTGAGGGGCCGATCCACCACTTCTCGAACTACGCGGTGGCGTGGTAGACCGTGACCCTTTCGGGGCTGGGGACGACGAGACGCGATCCGGGCACAGTAGGGCGGCCGCGTCACGCGGTGGAGTTTCTTCAGGAGGGGCGGGTCCACGAACGGGGCGGATGCCTCCCTGAGGTGATCGACCGATACGCCACGGCCGTGGCGGAAGCCGAGCGGACGGCGGACGACCGCGTGCTCGCGGAGGCCTTGCGACGCTTGGCCGTCGTCCGGCAGCGGCGGAACGAGTCGGCCGATGCTCGGGCGCTTGGTGAGCGGAGTCTCGCCGTCGCAGAGCGGCTCGGCGACCGGCTACTCGCCGCCGAGGCGCTGAATACGCTCGGTGGTCTGAACCTCACCGCGGGCGCGCTCGAGGATGCGCGAGAGAGCTTTCGCCGGGCGCTTGAGCTCGGCGGCACAAGCCTCGAACTCGAGGCGCGCGTCCACCAGAACCTTGGCATCGTTGCCAACATTCGAGGGGACTTGGAGGAGGCGCTCGCGAGGTACGAGCGCTCGCTCGGTGCCTACCGCGCCCTGGGGGACGAACACGGCTGCGCTCTGGCGTACCACAACCTCGGGATGATCAGCGCGGACCGTCGCGAATTCGAGCCGGCGTCGCGGTTCTTCACCGAGAGCTACGACATTGGCGTCCGCGCCGGAGACGTCCACCTGCAAGCGCTATGCCTCGTCAACCACGCCGAGGTTCACATCGCGCGCCAGCAGTTTGAGGACGCGCGGACGAATGCGGAAGCGGCCCTCTGCATCTTCGATCAGCTCGGGGCCGGCGCCGACAAGGCCGAGGCCTACCGCATGATTGGCGTGGTCTACCGCGAGACGGGGCGCGCGACGCTGGCCGAATCGCGCTTGCGCGCGGCGATCGAACTCGCGCGGGGGTCGGGCGCACTGCTCGGGGAGGCCGAGGCTTGCCGCGAGCTTGCCGTGCTCTACGAGACCATGGGCCGGAACCAGGAGGCCCTGGCGCTCCTCAACGCGGCACACCGACTCTTTCGCCGGCTCGACGCGCGCGTCGACCTAGTCCATGTCGACGGCAAGGTCGCCGACCTGGAGGGAACGTATCTCGCGGTCGTTCGGTCCTGGGGTATGTCGATCGAGTCAAGCGACAGCTACACCTTCGGTCACTGCGAACGCGTCGCGCAATATGCCGTCGCCGTGGCTCAGGCGCTCGGTCTCGACGAGGAAGAGCGGACCACCATCGAGCTCGGCGCTTACCTCCATGACGTGGGGAAGGTGCGGGTGCCCCACGAGATCCTCAACAAGCCCGGCCCCCTCACCCGGGAAGAGCAGGACGTCGTCCGGATGCATCCGCTGTGGGGAATCGAGCTCCTGGCGGGCGTCGAGTTCCCCTGGGACATCAAGTCGATCATTCGCTGGCATCACGAGAAATACGACGGCACCGGGTATCCGGACCGGCTCCGCGGCGACGAGATCCCCGTCACGGCGCAGGTGGTCGGGATCGCCGACGTTCTCGATGCGCTGACCACGACGCGACCATATCGGCCTGCGCTTACCCACGCCGAGGCTGTCCGCGAGATCGCCCGATGCGCCCACTGGTGGTCGCCCCGCGTCGCCGCGGCGTTTCATGATACCTTGAGCGACGCCACGGTGGTGGAGAGTACGGTGCTGCGGCGGGGCCCGGGCGGGCTCCCCGGTTCCCGCGCGGCCTAGGAGCACTCGATAGCGGTGTTCCCCCTGGTTCCGCGCGAATGCGACCGGAGGGACTCGAACCCCCACGGGTTACCCCACAGGATCCTAAGTCCTGCGCGTCTACCAATTCCGCCACGGTCGCGTTGCACGGCACACCGCTGACTGAAGCAGGCCCGACGCACAGCAAGCTACGTGAGCGCTCCGGGCGTCGGGAGCCTCGGTGGGCGCCGCGGGGCTTCATCCCGCGGTTCCGGTGGCCAGGTGAGCGCGTCGGGGGTTGGGGACGGCCCAAGACTCGCCCACCACGCCTTGCGCGTGGCGCTCCTCGAAAACGCCCGTTCCTAGTGACAGGGCGGTCGGGGATTCGCATATTAGGCCTGCCGCAATGCTCCCGGCCCGTGGGTCGATGGAGCGTGATGCCGTCACCCGCTCCCACACTGTCCTGAGAGGCGACTGATGAGCGCTCTACGAGTGATCCTTACTGGGCTAGCGCTGGGGTTGGCCGCGACTGCTGCCGACGCGCAGCAGGATTCCCCGGCTTCACGGGCCACCTTGGTTGGCCTCCCGGGGTTCTATGTGGCAGTCGAGGACATGGACTCGGCCGCCGCACGTGTAGGCGTGACCGCTCAAGTGCTTGAGGCGGACGTCAGGGACAAGCTGACGACCGCGGGGATCCGGATGTACACGGAAGACGACTTCAAGCATGTCCTTGAAGTGCCTCAGTACTACGTCAACGTGAACATGCTGGCCCTACACGGGGCGCAGGCGGGGTTGTTCACCTACAACGTCTCGGCTGAGGTGCGTCAGGCCATCAAACTTGCCCGCGATCCTTCAATCAGCTCGACGAGCGTGACCTGGCGGGCTCCGGCGACTGTTGGCACGGTGGGCTCGGACAATTTCTACGTTGCAATTCGCGACGTTGTGCGCGATCAGACAGACCTGCTGCTGACCGCCCTGCGGATGGCGAACGAAAACAAGTAAGCGTGGCCCAACGAACCCGAGAGGCGGAACCCTAAAGGGCGTCTTTCGCGGCTTCATGGGAGCGCGTGGTCGAGCGTGATCCACGTCACGCACGTCGTGAAGACGTGGTTCGAACCGTTGCGCGGAGGCGTGTCGACGACGCTCGGCGCGTGAACCACAGCACGCGCCGGCGCGTATTGTAAGAGGGCCCTCGAATGTTTCTCGTCCTTCTTCTCGCGCAGAATGTCGCGTCCGCTCCGCTCACCGCGTTACAGGCTGAGGGCCAGCCCGTGCGCGTCTGGTTGGAGGCCCCGCGGCCGCTCATCCCCGGAGCGCTCGTCCACACGTACGTTCAAACGGCGGCCGCTGGCAATCTCGTTGTTCTTCACCGGCGCACCGATGGCGGCGTCGAGGTCCTGTTCCCAACCGCCCCGGGCGAAGACCCGTTCACGCCCCCTGGTACCTACGAAATCGTGGCTGGCGACCGCGGTGCGGCTTTCGTGACAGGAGCTGTCGGTCAGGGGGCAGTGCTGGCCGCGCTAGCCCCTGAACCGATGAACTTCGTGGAATTCGAGGCGAGCAGCGACGCGTGGGATGCTGCGGCCTTTTCCACCGCCTGGGTCGCGCCCGATCCCGAATCCCAGTTCACGGATGCGGTGCAGCGCATGCTCGGTGATGGGTCTTTCAACTACGACATGACCACGTACGAAGTCGTGCCCCCGGTGTACGCGTACGGGGACACAACGCAGGGCTACCCCGATTCCCTGCAGTCCCCGAACGCATGCCTCGGGTGCTCCAACGAGGGATGGAGCACGTGGGCTCTGCCGCTCGCCCCCGCGTGTTTCTCGGCCGCCTGCCGTGTGTTCGGAGGGCGAGGTTCCTGGATCCGGCCGTGCGACGGAGCGTCATGCGACGCGGAGCACCCCGCGACCCTCGCCGTGTATCGTGCCGGACGACCTAACGGTATACGCACCGGCCCCGCTGGTCAGATCGTTGGTCGCTCGCGCCTGGGTGCTCTGCGACGTCCCTCGGTGTCCCCCACGGCGAGTGGCGGACTGCGGGTCTTGGCGTCCTACGCCGAGCGGCCGTCCGCGACGCAACGGGGTCAGCTACGAGAGCTGCCACCCCTCGTGATCGTGCAGTCCTCCTCGCGGGTGGCACGTTCCACGGCGCCAGACGAGGGGAGCGCATCGCGCATTGACGCTGGATACCATAGACCCGTCGTACGATTGGCCGACGTGGGGGAGACGCCGCTCGCCACCTCCGGTCGCGCTGCGCTGGGATGGACCGGCGGTCGTACTCCGGGAACGAGGATGGCCCCAATCCGGCCTGCGCCTAGCCTCGCCCGTCGGCGCGAGGTTACCGTGCGTACCGGTCGAATGGGTGCTGCCGCAAGACGATGACCGGAGGAGAGACACGGCGCGTGAACACCGCGCCGACCATCCTGCTGGTCGATGACGATGCTCCACTGAGGGTTGCCCTGAGCAGCGTGCTCACGGCCCTGGGGTACCGGGTGCTCACTGCGGCCACGTCCGAGAGCGCCTACTCGATGGTCGCGTCAAGCCATGTCGATGCGATTGTACTCGACGTTCGGCTCCCGACGATGTCTGGTCTCGCGCTTTACACGGTGATTGTCAACCGGTGGCCGCAGTTACGCGGGTCCATCGCATTTCTCACCTCGGCAGCCGATGACCCTGATGTGCGCCCGTGGCTTGAGGCCGAGCGTTGCACAGTATTCCGGAAGCCCTGCCCCGTGGGGGATGTGACTGCTTGGGTCGGCCTCGCGACGCGCACTGAGCATCGCAGTCGCGCGAGTTCCTAGCCGGAAGAGAAGGCGTGGTTGGTGCTGCGGGGAGATCGGCCACCGGTTGACGGGTGCTGAACTCCCGCGGGCGCAGCCCGCATGCAGGAGTACAGACCCGGATGCTCAGCCGATTACACTGGCCCACTCCCCGCAGCTATGTCCTGCGGACGCTCGTCATGCGATCGCGTCCCCGCTCCAGACTGGGGCAAGAGTTGGACCGTTGGCGTGCCGACCGAACGCCTGACCGCCAAGTCTCATCGCGCACGAGGGACGGTGCCGACTGGCATTCCGGATGCGCTTCTGCTACAGCTAGCGTGCAACACGACGAAGCAAACTGAAGGGGCTCGATCAAACGGCGGGGCCCGGTGATGCACCGGGCCCCGCGTCGCCGAGTGAGCTCGTGCGGTCGCTACCGGGCGGTCACTCGGGGTGAGGGTGCATCATCCCGTCGTGGCCGGGTCCCTCTTCTCCGCCCATGCCCGCCATGAATTCCATTGCGTCGCCCCAGCCGTCTACGCGGGCACGCTGAACCTCCGTGAGCACGGCTCGCGCCTGCGCGGCGGCGCTCAGCATCGCCCACTGGGCTCGTGCGAGTCCCGCCTGCATCTCCTCGAAGTGGGCCTTTACCGCGACCGTATCGGGCGTCGCGGCCGTGAGTGCCGTCTGGAGTGCCTTGGCGTGCCTTTCCTGCTCGGTCATTCCCGCATCATGTCCCGTCTTCGCTGCATCGCGGAGCGCCGTGAGCTTGGCGACCTGTTGGTCCGTCAGTCCGAGCGTCTCCTTGTGCATCAGCAGATGGGCCGGGCTGAACAGCAGGCCCCGCATCATCGGGCCGCCGCCCATTTCCATCATGTGCCCCATCAACCCGCCTATCCCCCCCATGCCTCCCTTCATGCCGCCCATACCGCCCATACCGCCCATCATGTCCTGACCGTGCTCCATCCGCATGGGGGCACGGCTCGCCGAATCGGGTTGTTGCGCGGGTAGGCGGGCGGCGACGGCGATCGCCACCACTGCGGCAGACAGGCTGAGCCAACGGTTCTTCGCGATCTTCATGTGGTCTCCTCGATCATCCACGGCCTGAAGGCGGTCCCA
>DATNIM010000036.1:0-5553 GCA_035604455.1 Gemmatimonadales bacterium | reverse complement strand
CTCTGCCGAGCCGCCGACTCTTAGATGGACACTCTACTATGCGCTTGGAGCATGAGGTCACGATCGAGAGTGAAAGGGTCCATTTTATCTCCCGGCGCGTCCGTCGCTCCATGCAGCCCGCCCGCTCGAGGACTCGAGACGCTAGACGCCTCGTTTGAACACACAGGTGTTATGGAGGCGTCGTCCGGTTGTTCCTGCCGCGTTAGCCATCGTCCCTCTGACCTCTGACGGCGATTCGGGTATCGCTTTATGAAGCAGCCCCGGTGATTGCTCCGTGACCGGGCCCGCTGCAGCGGTACCGCCCGGCCCCCTGACGGCGGTGTCGTTCACAGGGCCAGACACTCGATGGGACGAATTCGTCACAGGGTGTCCGGAGGCGACGTTCTGTCATCTCTCAGCGTGGCGCCGAATCATGAGTGGCGTGCTTGGCCACGACTGCCTGTTCGGAGTCGCCCAGGATGACAGCGGAGCTTGGGCTGGTGTGCTCCCCCTGGTGCGCGTGAAGAGTGCGCTCTTCGGACACTACCTCGTTTCGATGCCGTTCTTGAATTACGGCGGGCCGATCGGCACGCCTACGGCCAAGCGTGTGCTCAAAGGCTGGGCAATAGGTGAGGCGCGAGGCTCGGGTGCAAACATGGTCGAGTTCCGCAGCCGTGAGTTTCACGATCCTGAGCTGGGGCCCACAGCCCCGAAGGTGACTGTTCTGCTCCGGCTTCCATCCAGTGCGGAGCTCTTATGGCAGGGGCTCGCACCGAAGCTGCGAAGCCAAATCCGGCGACCGCAGAAGGAAGGGATGTCGGTGGCATTTGGCGCGGGACAGCTGGACGCGTTCTACGAAGTCTTCGCCGGGAACATGCGGGACCTCGGAACGCCCGTTCTTTCGAAGCGGTTCTTCGGGAGTCTTGCTACGGTGATGGGGGATCGCACGATCGTCGGTGTCGTATATCATCGCGGGCGGGCCGTGGCCGCAGGTTTCGGGTTCGTGTGGAGGGACGAATTTGAAATGACCTGGGCTTCCTCGGTGAGGGAGTTCAATCCCCTCGCGCCGAACATGTTGCTCTACTGGGGGTTCATGGAACGGATGATCGGGGCGGGGATCAGGGTGTTCAACTTCGGGCGCTGCACACCGGGTGCGGGGACGCATCGGTTCAAGCGCCAATGGGGAGGAACAGATGTTCCTCTTCCGTGGGTCGCGTGGATGGGGGACCATCCCAAGGCGCGCCCTTCACCCGACGAATCGCGGTATGGTCTAGCGGTGGCGACTTGGAGGCGGCTGCCCCTGCCGGTGACCAAGGTCATCGGGCCGCTCCTCTCGCGCCTGCTTCCTTGAGGCCGGGGGAGATCGCTCGCGATCCGCGGGGGTTGGACGCGTGATGCTCCGGCGGCAGCTGCCGGCGCACGCACCACTGACCTGGCCTGTCGTCGCCACTGCGGCCGCCGGCCTCGGTGCCCGGGGGCGCAGTGGCAATGAGGATGCCTACGATGCTGTCCGCGAACTGCTAGCGCACCACTTTTCTGCGCGAGCGGTGGTTCTGACAAACAGCGGGACCTCGGCCTTGCAGCTCGCCCTCGGGGCCGCCAGCGCTGAAGTCCGCGGCGGTGCGGTCGCGCTCCCCGCCTACTGCTGTTACGACGTCGCGACGGCCGCAGTCGGCGCCGGCCTGCCGGTACTGTTCTACGACGTTGACTTTCGCACCCTCGGCCCGAACCTCGGGTCCTTGGATGATGCGCTGCGACGTGGGGCACGGGTGATCTTGGTGGCCCATCTCTTCGGCATCCCGGCAGACGTGGAGGCAGTGCGCGAGAGTGCGAGACGCGTCGGTGCCATTGTGGTGGAGGATGCTGCACAGGGGTTCGGCGCCACCATCGGACAGGCTCCGCTGGGTAGCATGGGGTCCCTGGGCGTGCTGAGCTTCGGTCGCGGGAAGGGCGCGACGGCAGGCCGGGGTGGGGCACTCCTAGCCACGGACGAAGTGGGGACACGAGTGCTACACTTTGTCGAGTCGCGTTTGGGTCCGCCGAACGCCGGTTGGGGCGACTTCGCCCGCATCCTCGGGCAATGGGTGCTCGGCCGTCCGACCGTCTATGGCGTGCCTGCGGCGCTACCGTTTCTCCACCTCGGCGAAACCGTATACCGCCAGCCGGAGCCGCCGGGCTCGCTTTCGCCGGTGGCTGCACGTGCGCTCCTCGCCGTCTGGCCGCTTGCCCTTCGCGAGGTCGAAGCGCGTCGCAGGACGGCCGTTCGCTGGCGCGAGTTCATCCGAGGGAGCAGGTTTCTGCCGATTGAGCCCTTGGCAGGAGCGCACCCCAGCTACCTGCGATTCCCGGCCCTCGCACCAGTTGGCGAGGCGCTCCACTCCCTCCCGGTTCGTTTCGGCGCAGCGCGCGCCTACCCTCAACCCTTGAGCGAGCTGCTGGACCTTCGGCGTCTGCGCCTCCCGCAGGGGACCGAGTTTCCGGGGGCGCGCACTCTGGCGTCCCGGCTCTGCACCTTGCCGACACACAGCCGTCTATCGGAGACTGACGTCCAGGCGCTGAGTCATTGGATCGCCCGCAGTCAATGAGCAATCCGTAACGCGCTCGCACGGTCATCTCCATAATGTCGAGATCAACACCGTCCTCTGGACCCTAGGGCGGCTTCTTCGTGCGCAGCGAATTCTTGACCACGTAGCTCTTGCGGAAGGAAGCCGCTGCACCGGATCGCCCACACTCTTGTTGCGAAGCCTTCCCAGCAGCTTGCCTCGCGATCGATTCTTTGGGCTTGGCTGCTCGGAAACGAACCGACTCAGGTTCTGGTCTGAGAGTCTCGTGGAGCTACAGAATCAAGCCTTGGTAGGGTGCGCCTCGGTCGGCTCGCAGACCGCAGTGGGGCTCACGAGGAGTTCGATCGCGTCGAACAGGCGGTCCGCCTGCGCGCGGCGGCTGAGATGCGGTAGGGCCGGGGCGAGGCGTGTCGGTCGCGTCCCTGCGGCGAACTGGACGTAGCGTTCCCTCAGGGTGGCCTCGATAGCCTCCTCGTTCTTGGGCGAGACAACGTCCGCCCCGGTGTCGCGTAGGACGAGTTCCGTCGCGCTGCCTCGTTCGGCGAGCGCCAGCACCCAGGCGTCGTATTGCAGGTACTCGAACACCTTGGCCGGGATGGCGAGATCACTATCCTGATTCAGGCTGACGAGCACGGCGGCTTGGGCAAGCAGCGTGCCTAACTGGCCATGCGGCACAAAATACCGCGTCGAGACGTAGGGAACGATGCCCTGCGCGCGAGCCATCGCATGAAGTGCGGCGGCGTCGGCGTGGCCAATGAACTCAATTCTGAATTGGTCTGGAGTGGCGCCGAGGCTCCGGATCGCTCGGGCTGCGGGTCGGAGGAGGAGGTTTGGGTCACGGTCGAGGTAGATGGAACCAGCGAACGTGACCGTGAACGGTCCCCGAGTCACCTGAGGCGGATCATATTCGTCGAAGCCATTCATGACGGCGATAATCTTCTTCGCAGCGGCGGGGTAGGCACGCTGCATTGCCTGTCGCGCGGGGTCGCTGTTCATCACGACTAACGCAGCTGCGTCAACGGCCGGTCGCTCGTACCGTCGTGCTAGGCGATACCAGACCGGGCTGGCGACGTCGTCTGTTCCGGAACGTTCTAGGAGGCTCCACGGGTCACGGAGGTCCATGAGCCACGGTCGCCCGGTGCGCGCGGCCACGATGCGCCCCGCCTCGTGGGCCATGTGGGGCGGTCCGCAGGAGATCACAGCGTGGTGGCCGTCCGCCGCGAACAGTCGACATGTCAGCGCCGCGGCGACCCGCGCCCACTCGAGGTCCCGCGCGTACTCCAGGCAAGCATGGAGGGCACGGCGTAGCGGCCGGGACGTGCGGTTCGCGCGCTCGTGCGGACGCCCGGGTCGCAAGACGCGGTAGGACCGCGATGCCAACGCCTCGAGCCTGGGAACGAGGAGGCGGGAGCGAGAGACACCGTAGACTCTGGTCCCGCTGGCAAGGTCCGCAAGGCGCGCTGGATCCTGGTCAGGAAGATCCGCCGGGGCCAGCGTTACCGCATCGAGCGCCCAGCCGCGCTCAGCGGCGTAGCGCGTGAGTCGCTGCCACCGCAGCACTCCGGAGGCTTGGCCCGGGGGATAGTGATAGCTGATCAGAAGCAGACGCCGCCGCGCTGGCTCGGTCGTGCTCCCGGGCGCCGTGTAAAAAGGTACCGGAGGTAGCAAGGTCACGGGCCCCACGGGGGCGCGGACGCGTTGAACCGCATTATCGTTGTTGACGGCGCATAATCTCGAATCTAGCCCAATGGCCGCAATGCCCAACGTGGAGCGAGAGCGCAACGATCGTTGAGGCGCAGCCGGCGGTCCCAACCCAAATGCTCATAGACCCGACGGGCTGACGCGGTCCGAGTAGGCGACCTGCACCGTTTGGGAGATCGAGCCTCGGAGTACAGACCATCCTTCCCTGAAAGGATCGCGAGGCGCTGACTGAGGCCTCCGTCTGGCTGCGAAGTGTCCGCAAGGACGGGGCCAGTGGGCTCGCACTTCAAGGGAATTCCGGTGTCACGCTGGGACCGGCGATCGACATAGTGGTAGCCACGCATGGACCCTCCGGGGCGACACGTAGCGCCCCCCTCCTGTTGCGCAGACACAACAGTTGCACCCGGACGGATTGAGGAACCGCATTGCCTAATGGTAGGATGTCCTAAGTCCCTGACTGTCAGGTCTTTCGATGAATCTGCATCCCTCACGCAGTGTGGCTGCAGCCGGCCTAGCCCTTGCGGTACCCACGCATCGTCGCCCATGCGCCTGTATCGCCCCAACTAGACATGCCATAGGTGTTTCGCGGACCTCCTTTCTGACTCTACGATCACCGTCGCCGCGAAACCGAGACACTCGCAGGTCGAGCGTGATGTGTTAGGAGGGGTGAGGTGAGCCAGGACGCCCCGGTTCGATCTTTCGCGCAGCGCAACTCGGCGGGCACGCGGGTGCTATCGGTGCTTCACGTGCTCGCGCCGGCCCGGGTGGGCGGGCTCGAGGCGGTAGTCGCCGCGCTTGCTCGCGGGGCTGAAGAGGTAAATCTGCGCGCCAGCGTCGCCGGCGTGACGACAGGAGCATCAGGTGAGACGGCCGTACTCGACGGCTTGCGTGCAGCCGGCGTTCCTGTCGCAACCATCGTAGTGTCCAGCCGATCCTATCGGAAGGAGCGCGACGCGATCCAGGCCCTCTGCCGCGAGTTGCGGCCCGACGTAATGCACACGCACGGATATCGCGTGGACGTCGTTGACGCTCCGGTCGCGCAGCGCGCGGGTATTCCCGTCGTCACGACGGCCCACGGGTTCACGGGTGGGGCCTGGCGGAACCGCTTCTACGAGTGGTTCCAGCGACGGAGGTTCCGTCGGTTCGACGCCGTGGTCGCGGTGTCGCATCCCTTGGCTGCGCGGTTAGAGAAGAGCGGCGTGCCGCGAGGTCGCCTGCACGTCATTCCGAACGCGTGGAGCGCCCCTGAGACGCCACTCGAGCGGAGTGCGGCGCGTGCGTTGCTTGGCGTGCCGCGAGAGGGCTTTCG
>DATNIM010000035.1:0-2626 GCA_035604455.1 Gemmatimonadales bacterium | reverse complement strand
GTACGGGGCTCGCCGTCGAGCCTACGCACCGGCGCGATCAGACCTTTCGTCCTCCCTGCCTGGATCGGTGCCAGGACGAGACGCTCGCGAACCTCCGCGCTCGTGATGCCGAGTTCCCCGAGCGTCTTCCCGAGGATCTGGTCTCGTGAGGACGCGCCGACGAGCTCCAGGTATGGGGCGTTGACCTCGACCATGCGCCCCGTGTCGAACTCAGTCACGGAGAGGGCCACCGGGCTCTCCCGGAAAATCGTGCCGAACTTTCGCTCCGAGAGTCGGAGTGCTTCTTCCGCCTGCCGCTGCTCGGTGACATCGATGAAACAACCGAGGAGCGCCCTTTCATCATAGAAGTCCACCACCAGTGACGACATTTGGACGATGAGCGGTCGTCCATCCTTGGCCCGCATATTGAACTCGCGGGTGGGCGGCACGCCCTCGGCACCGACCCGGCTGACATAGGCCGCGCGGTCCGCCGGGTCGATCCACAGTCCCAGATCGGTCGATCTCTGGCCCACCACTTCTTCGCGTGAGTACCCGTATATCCGCTCGAACGCGTCGTTGACCTCGATAAAACGTCCGTCATCGAGGCGGGTGATCACCAAGCCCGCCGGAACAGACTTGAACACCCGGGTGAAGCGCTGCTCGGAGGCGCGGAGGGAGGCATTGACCCCCTCGAGCCGGGCGCCGATTGCCCGGCTGAGATAGGAGATCACAACCAGGGAGACCAAGAGCGAAATCGCGGTATTCAGCGCCGAGCCCAGCGCGTGGGAAAAGCGGGCGAACAGATTCACCGTCGCGAGGTCTGTCACGAGGACGGCGAGTGCCACGAGCGGGATCAACCACCGGAGCATGACGGCGGAGATGGAGTCCCCAATGAACACATCGTTGGGCCACGCGTGGGGCCCAGCGGCCGTTACCAAGCCGGTGCCGATCACGAGTGCCGCAAGGGCCGACGTCAGCGAGACGCGTGCCCACTCGTGGCCCGCGACTAACGGGCCGCCGTAGATGAACCCCAGGCAGATGACGAAGCCGATCCCGAACACGAGGAGCCCGAACAGGCCGCCCAGGATCCGGCCACGGCCGATCGCGGTGGTGAGGAGCGATGCGGACGCGAGGATGATCGTCGCGCCCCCCAGCGGTCGGGTGGCATTGAGCGCGACGAGGACCGGGCTCAAGACGCCGCTCGACAAGTGAGTGCCGAGGCTAGCGAGTGACAGGACGAGCGTCAGCGAGGCCGCCGCGATGGCGACGCGCCGCATTCGCCCGGAATCTGGTCTCCGCGCCAAGGCAAGGAGGCCCAGACTAATCAGCAATATGGAGGCCGATGCCCAGGGAGCGGGAGGCGGGGCCGCGGATGGACTGATGGGGGACGGACTTCCGATTGCGGAGCGCAGGACAGCGGTCGCGCCAATGAGCGTGCCTGCGGCGGCGGCGAGCACCGACACCCGCTGGAGCAGCTTCGTAGTATTCATACTCTACCGATCTGAAGCATGCCTCGACGCATGCCGACGGGTGGTTGCCCGCCTCGAGCCCGCCATTCAGCTCCTGCCAATCCGGCCGTTTGCAGATCTCTTCCGAGATCCCAGTCGACCAAAGCTAAGGGAAGTCGCCGAGGGCGGACAGGATCACCCGCACGGTCTGCAGGACCGACCGATGGGACGCCTGCGCGTAGCGGTATCGCCCCGCGCCGCGACGACAACGCCAAGGTGACGTTCCGCCCGAACGACTGGCGGCGACTCAAGACCGGGACTTGGTTCCGCACCGTCTCGCTCTGGCCGCTGCTCGAAGACATCCTCTGGCCCTCCGTGTTCAGCACGCGTGGAGCCGGTCGTTGTTCCCATCCCACCGCACGGGTCGCGAGACAGGTCGGTGCTCAAACCGTATATATCAGATCTCAATACAACGGTCGTTCTTCCCGGCGACACCCGGCGCGGCCGAGCGGCACCAACCACGGTGCCTGGTTGGCCAGGGCCCCGTAACTTCTTAAGTTGCAATCGGGAGGGCTGGCCGAACGGCTAAGGCACCGGTCTTGAAAACCGGCGGGCGCAAGCCCTTACAGGTTCGAATCCTGTGCCCTCCGCTTGGTTCACAGGCATTTGGAGCAGTAGGGCGGCAGTAACGTGGCCTAGCCTCAGGCAACAACCTTGCAATTCGGCCTGAGCGCGCCAACCTTCTGCAGTGCCCGCGGTCAATGATCCCGCGCAGCTTCTGCCCTCCATGCTCACAATTGCGGCGGCCCATCTGGCGCCCAGGTGGCCAATGAACCCTCGACTGCATCTAGCTCTCGCCGCTACCCTCTGTGGTGCGCTCGCCGCAGCGTGCACCGACAAGTCCGCGGTGGCGCCGCTTGCGGGAGCGTCGACCAGCCCGTCCCTCGGTGGCGTCACCGCCGCCTTCACCTGTGAGGTAATGGTGAGCACGGCGATCCTCTCCTGCGAGCCAGGTACCGCCGCGTCAACGGGCAGCAACGATGCGCGGAAGAGTGGCATCGATCGGAACTACGTCACGCTGGGTGGCCAGGGCACCTACGTGCAACTTGCCTCGAGCAGCACGGCCTACGACGGGTCCAACAGCTTCACCTCGCGTGTGGCGCTGAGAAATCTCTCGGGGCAGCCGATGAACACCGCGA
>DATNIM010000034.1:0-3425 GCA_035604455.1 Gemmatimonadales bacterium | reverse complement strand
TACGCGCAAGTTGCGCGCAAGTCTGAGCCTCCCGCCGTTCCTTCCGACTCGCTAACTTCAAGCGCGCCAACAACGCCCCTGTAGCTCAGGTGGATAGAGCAGCGGTTTCCTAAGCCCTCGCCAGGTGTGCGGGGGCTTCGTTTTGTAGTCAACTCGTGTCGCTCTGTGTCCGCTTTTTCACTGCCTGTGCTCTGTACCCCAATTCGACGAGGCACTTTGGGAAGGGTAGTTTGACTTCTCGAAGGAGGATCGTCGGATGGAGACGCATCGGCGGGGAGCGGATGGGCGTCGACTGTTTACGACTGCCTTTAAGCAGGAGCAATTGGCTCGCCTTGCCACAGGAGAGCTCACCCTCGCGGAGTTAGCGCGGGAGTTAGCGATCTCACCCTCGGTCGTGCGCCGCTGGCAGCACTTGAGCACGCGGGGCAGCACGGCGGCGGTCGGCGCGAATGAGGATGTCGTGCCGGCGAGCGAATTGCGCGCGGCCCAGCAGCGGATCAAGGAGCTGGAGCGGGCGCTCGGCAAGAAGGCGATGGAGATCGAGATCCTCCACGCCGCGCGGGACGAGGTAAAAAAAAGACCGCGCTTCTACGGCGTGTCCAAGCGATGACGGGGCGGAAGCTGGCCCCGATCTGTCGCACCTTGGGGATCAGCCGAGCGTGCGCGTACCGCGAGAGCCAGGGCCGGCCGGCGCGGTATGCGCGGGCCGACGACCGGCAGGTGACGGCGCAGATCCGGGCGGTCATTCGCACGCGGGCCTCCTACGGCGCCCGGCGGGTCCGGGCGCTGGTCAATCGCGAATTCGCGACCGGCTACAACCTCAAGCGCATTCAGCGAGTGATGGCGCTCAATGGCTGGACGCTGCCGCGGGTCACGCGGCGGCGCACCGGCCGGGCCCATCGCGGCCTCATCCAGCGCGCGGTCTCGAACGAACGCTGGTGCAGTGATGTGCTGGAAATTGCCTGCTGGAATGGGGAGCTGGTGCAGCTCGGCTTCGTCCTCGACTGTCACGATCGGGAGGCGCTCGCGACGGTGGCCGCGCCGCGGGACCTGCTCGGGACCGACATCCAACGGCTCATGCAGCAGGCCGTCGCGGCCCGCTTTGGGGCCGGGGCGCGCCCCGACGCCCCGCTGCAGTGGCTCAGCGATAACGGCAGCATCTACACCGCGATCGAGACGGTGATCACCGCCGAGCGGCTCCACCTGGTGCCGATCACCACGCCGGCGCAGAGCCCCGAGTCGAACGGGATGTCGGAAGCCTTTGTGAACACGCTGCGGCGGGATTACCTCGCGGGCGCGGACCTCGCCACGGCCGCCCTGGTGCTCGAGCAGATTCCAAGCTGGATCGCGGACTACAACGCCGTCGCGCCGCACTCGGCGCTCGGCTATCGCTCACCCCACGAGTACCGGCGCACCCAGCTCGTGGGAGACGTCAGGGGCTAGCCCAAACTGCCTCCCGAATCGGGGTACAGAGCACCTGCTATGCGGGACCGGCACAGTTGTGGCACGTGGGCCGACCCCCACCCTCCGCGCTGCTCAGTCCTCACGGAACGGCGTTCGCCCGATCCATATGAGGAGGTGGAGGAAAGGGCCCGGCCGCGAAGGTATGAACGAACGACCCACTCCTCGGCGGTGCGAACCGTCGGGAGGTTGTCTCCGCTATCGGCGTGATCGCCACTTTCATCGCTGTCGGCTGGTTTCTGCGTCGCCCAAACAGTCCGCGCTAGGGTCCACTACGCGGTGATGCACAACGTCCAACGTCATCGCCAGCGGGGCTTGAGCAGCCGGATAGCCATGAAGGGAGGCATGCGCATGCCCACTCGGCGCCGGCGTCGAGGATGCCACGGATCGGTCGGTCACCTATCCTATCGTTAGGCATAGTCGCCCCTATCCTTACGTATAATTGTTCTGGGTGGCGGCACGGCGTAGCGTCCTGGTCATGAGTTCGCCGGGTGTCGAGGTCCGTTGATGCTGGCGCCGAGCGTGTCGGACGACGGAGCGCATTCCGATCTCGCGCTGGTCACCCGCATGGCCGACCGGATTTCCGCGGCCGCCCCGTTGGAGGACGTGTTGGACGACGTGGTGGTGTTCCTGACCGCGGTCGTTTGGTGCGACTCGTGCTTCATCTATGTCCTTGAGGGCGACGAGCTTGTCCTGCGGGCGTCCAAAAACCCGCATCCGGAAGCCGTCGGCCGGTTGACGCTGAAGATGGGGCAGGGCATCACCGGCTGGGTCGCCGAGCACCGCGAGCCGGTCGTGATGGCCGAAGGCGCGCATCAGGATTCCCGCTTCAAGCTCTTCAACGAACTCCCGGAAGACCGCTTCGAAGCGTTCGTGTCCGTGCCGCTCGTCAGCGGCGGCCGTCTCGTGGGCGTGATCAACGTGCAGGACCGCGCGCCCCACGTCTACAGCGAGCGGGAGATCAGCATCATCGCGACCCTCGGCTTTCTGGTCGGGGCGGAAGTTGAGCGGGCCCGGCTCGAATGCGAGAACGCGAAGCTGTCCGAGCGACTTGAGGCTCGCAAGCTCGTGGAGCGGGCGAAGGGCATTCTGCAAGGCGAGCTGAAGATCAGCGAGGAAGACGCCTACGTGATGCTGCAGCGCCAGAGTCAGCAGCGCCGCGAGGCGATGAAGGACATCGCTGAGGCGATTGTTGTCAGTCACGCGGTGCGTCGAGGCGCCGCAGGCTGACCTGTTGAGACGAGTGGTCGTAGCTGTTGGCTGTGAAGATGTAGCAAGACCTGCTGAATCCTCTTCTCGCCGTGGAGAAGAGCATCTCGTTGGACACGCCGACGTGTCCGCCTCCTAGCTCGACGCCGAGCGGTCAGGTTCGCTGAGCTTTCGCGGGGCAGTCTGCCCGTGGTGGCTCCTGCGCCCTGCCCAGTCCGTTAATGACCTGAGTGTGTGCTCTCGCGCCGCGAACGCGGCGTGTGGACGCGCGCATTCGCTTGCCAGGAGTCGGCGATGGATTCGAAAGGAACGCTCATCGCGCTGTTGTTGGCGGGCTTCTTTGCCGTCGGCTGCCTGCGCGCGCGGGAGCCTGCGGTGGCTGGCGTGCTGACGTCCGGGGATCTGTTTCGGTTGCCCGGTCGGTGGGAGCGTCTTCGGCGCTCGCGCTGGCAGTGGTTCTCGATGGTGGGCATCATGCTCGTGCTGCGACTCCAGCAACAGTTACCGGCGGCCATCGAGGTAATGGTGGCCGTCGAGTTCGGATTGTTCCTCGCCATTCCCACGGGCGCCCCAGCGGTTGGGAGGCGCCCGTGATCCGAGCTACCCCTGTATCGACGCTTTTCGAGGCGGCTCACGGGGGAGGGCCGCCACGGACTTGGCACCTACGCCATTCACTGGGGGCTGCGGCCTCCATCGTAGGCGAGGCCCGTGCCGCCGCCTACGGTTCCGGTCAGACTCGAGGAGGACATTCTCAT
>DATNIM010000033.1:0-23467 GCA_035604455.1 Gemmatimonadales bacterium | reverse complement strand
CAGGAACCGACCCTCTTCAGCGGCACCGTGGCCGAGAATATCGGTTACGGCCGCCCGGGCGCGACTGACGCGGATGTCATCGCCGCCGCCGAGGCCGCGCACGCCGCCGAGTTCATCGCCCGCTTGCCGCAGGAGTACGCGACACTCGTCGGCCCGCGGGGCGTCAAGCTCTCCGGCGGCCAGCGCCAGCGCGTCGCGATCGCCCGCGCGCTCCTCAAGAACCCAGCCGTCCTCATCCTCGACGAGGCGACCTCGAGCCTCGACGCCGAAAGCGAGCACTTGATCGAGCAGGCACTGAGCCGCCTCCTCCAGGGCCGGAGCACGCTGATCATTGCCCATCGCCTCTCGACGGTGCGTCGTGCGAACCGCCTCGTCGTACTTGAGCGCGGCCGCGTGGCGGAAGAGGGCACGCACGTCGAGCTTCTCGGACGCAACGGCCTCTACGCCCGGCTCTATCAGCGGCAGTTCAGGGACGACTAGAAGTTCAGGATGTCCTGCGCCGCGTCCTCGCCGACGAGGAGCGGCCAATCGGGGCGTGTGGTCTCGTGCCCTTCCGTCGAATAGACGAGGACGTAGGTGCCGAACAAGGTGAGGTCGACAAAGCAGTACTTCCGGATTTTCCCTCCCCGAATGTACTTCCACACCGTAAAGGGCAGGGGGACGGCGGGCCAGCTTGCGGAGAGCGTGATGTCGGCCGGGCCGTTCTCGAGGTAGATCCGGCCGCGGTCCGTGCGCCACCCCGGGGTCGCGGTGCCGTTCGCGTCACCCTCGTGGAAGTGCCCGTTGACGTAGGCGAGGCGCCCGTTATAAGCATCCGCCGCCTTGTTATCAGTCGCGCCGGGCGTCGGATTGCGTCGGGCCCAGAAGCGTTCGAGATAGTCGCGCTTCCCGGCGAGCGTGAGACCGGGATAGACGCCCTGCTCATCGCGATGCATGAAGTAGCCGAGGGGCGCGTAGAGACTGTCGAGCTGCGCCTCGGTGGCCCTCGAATACACGAAGGGCCGGACCGAATCGGTCTGCGCGGCCGCCATCACGGGCGCGAGCGCGACGAGGACGAGGAGGTGGGACGAGCGGGCCCGCATGACTCGGTTGGAACCCCCGCCCCGCATGCGAGTTCCGGACCGCGTCAGCTCAGCGGGTGGGAGTAACGGGGCCCGTGTTCACCTGGCCCGAATTGCCGATGCCGAACGCCTGCGTCAGCTCGTAGGCGCCCCCGATCCCGAGCACGACACAGAAAATCGAGCGCCCGATCGAGAGCTTGCGGATGTCGACGCTCGCGATGTCCGGCCGCGGCAGCGTCACCGTCTCGCCCTTCCAGAAATGCTCAATGCCGTCGTGGTTGCGGACCGAGGACACGGACAACACGATGTCGTCGCCGTTCAGGCGCTGGACCCGCCCGACGACGGCGGCGACCTGGGGCCCGAGGTAGCGCCCCAGGTCGAGCGAGCCCTGGTCCGTGAGGGTCGTGATCACGACCGAGCCCGACTGGGGCCCGGTCTGCGGCACGGGGTCGAAGTTATAGCACCCGGCCGTGGCCAAGATCACAGCCGCCGCCGCCGCGTTGCGCAAGACTGCAGGAAACGTCTTTACTCGCACCCCCGATGCCGAGACACAGGGGTCGTCGGTCAATCGGGCCCGCTCGACTATGCCCGAGCGGGCCCGGGTCGCATCAAATCGCCCCGGTACCGGGGCACGGATTCGGATCGTTCCAATTCCGTCCGTTCGGGGCATTCGTCAGATCGCTTTCGGCGTTCGTGTTCGCCGTCTGCTCGGTCAAACCGTAGAACAGGCGCGCGATCACCTGCGTCCCTGCCTGCGGCGCCAAGTCGGGAACGCACTCGCGCTTGAAGTCGCTCCACGCCTCGATGTTCTGGAACATAACCACATATTTCTCGACCATGATCGAATCGAGGAGCGCGACACCGCTGACGCCCACGAGCGGCGTCGTGAAGCCCGCGGCGGCCTCCTCGGTGTTCAACGCGCCCAGCGCGGTCACCTGGTCACCCGTCTGATAGGCGGCCTCGGCGATCATGAGCTCGTTCTCCGCCCACGTGGCCAGCGGCTGCCGGAAGCTCTGCGCCGCGGCGCCCGATGCGCGGCCTGCTGCGAAATCGGACATCAACGTCGGGTCGAACGCCTGCCCCTCAAGCGCGCCGTGGTAGACGCCCGGGGTGATGGGCGCGAAGTACGCGGCGAGTCGAGGGTCGTTCCGCTTGTTCATGATTGAATCGACGAGCTCCGCCCCAGCCGCGATGTACCCCGCCCGCTGCACCACGTCGAACTGATACCAGAGGTTCCACTCGGTGGGCGACGAGCTTTGATACGTCGTGAAATCGTTCGCGGATGAGGCGATCCCGAGCTTCGCCTCGGCGAGGGCCTTGGCATAGTTCGTCGCATCCCGCTCGCAGAGGTGTAGGTAGATCCGTGCCCGGAGCGTGTGGGCGAGCTGCGTCCACTTCGTCTTGTCCCCGCCGTACCACAGATCCACCCCGCCCGGCCCGCTGCCGGCGCCGGCCAGGTTCGTGATGGCCTGGCTCAGAACCCCCAGCAGGGCATTGTAGATGCTCTGCTGTGAATCGTACATCGGATCCGCCGCGCCGCTCACAGCCTGGGAATACGGAATGTCGCCCCACAAATCGGCCCCTGTCCCGATGTCCAAGACTTCGAGGACCTGGCCGATGCCCTCGTAGACGAAGTCACCGGCCGCCTGCGCGTCGCTCTGGATGGCCCGCATGTCGACCAAGCCGCCGCCGATCCAGATCTGCGTGAACTGGGTATCGAAGTCGCTGCTGGTCGTGTTGTACTTCGCCCGCGTCGCGTACTGCCGGTCGGTCCCGGCGCACTGTTGCACGAACATGCAGACCGAGCGCGCGATGTCGCCCGTGATCTGCACGTCCATCGCGGCCTCGACCGCGACGAGGCGCTGGTCCCGCGTGGCCGCCGTCGGCGCATTCGGATCGTTGCTTATGCCATTGCCGGTCAAGAAGTCGCTACACGCCCCCGACCCGAGGGCCAACACCGCGACAATCGCCACAAGTCTCATAGACGAGCGCATGGTCGGTCCCTGGGTTAGTGGTGAAGGGTGAGGGAAACGGTGAACGACCGCGTCTGCGGCGTGCCGAAGTAATCGAAGCCTTGCTGCTGTACGTCCGCGCCGAACAGGGTCGACTCGGGGTCGATCCCGGTATAGCTCGTCCACGTCACGAGATTGCGGCCCGAGATCCGCACGTCGATCGCGCTGAACCCGAACGTGCGCTTCACCCATGGGGCGTCGAACGAGTAGGCGATCGCGATCTCGCGCAGCTTCACGAAGCCCGCGTTCTCGATGAACTGCGCCGACGGACCGGTGAAGCCCGACCCGAGGCCGCCCTGGAACCAGTTGTCCTGGTCGATCGGGACTTTCATCCCGACGCCGGGACCGGCGAAGGTGAACTGCTGGTAGAAGGATTGGCCGAAGACGAGCGTGTCGCCACGGACCAGCGTGTTGGCGGACGTCCCGAAATAGCTCAGCGCGCCCTTCGTGCCGTTCCACATCTGCCCGCCGTGCTTGATGTCGAGGAGCCCCGTGATCGTCCACTTCTTGATCCGGATCGCGGTCTGAATGCTCCCCGTCCAGTCCGGGAACGGGTTGCCGATCGGCTCGTAGTTGTTGTCGAGGAGCGGGTACCCGGCCGGGTTCCCGTCCTTCCCGTCGCTCAGGAACACGGCCCCGGCGGGCGCGCCGAGACACTGGCCTGAGTTCTGGTCGATGTTGCCGTAAACGGGCAACACGATCCCGCGGCCGCAGCGCACGAAGTCCGACCCGTAGATCTCACCGAGCGGATACTTCTGGCCCGTCATCGCGTTGGGAGCGAGCGCGGCGCCCTGCGGATCCGTGAACCCGGCGTTCGGAATGAGAACGACCGAGGTCCCCTGGAGCGCGTCCACGGTATTGGTGTTCTTCGCCCATGACAGCGAGATGCTCCAGTCCACCGACGCCGTCTGGATCGGCCGCAGGTTGAGCGAGAGCTCATGGCCGATGTTGCTGATCGTCGCCGCGTTCCGGGCCTGATACTGAAAGCCGGTCGACGGCGGCAGAGGCAGCAGGAAGATGACGTCCGTCGACTGCTCGTGGTAGTACGTGTAGTGCAGATCGACCCGCTGGCCGTGGAAGAGCGCGAAGTCGCCCCCCACTTCCCACTCGGTCGTCACTTCCGGCTTCAGGCTGTCTTGCCCTTCGACGTTGCCCGAGTACAACCCACCGAGGCCGCCCTGTGTGGCCGAGAGGAACGGCCCGAATCCCGCGTCCGGAATTGCCGACGTGGAAAGCACGTTGAGGGTCTGGTAGGGGAGCGGCTCGGTGCCCGTCTGGCCATAGGCAAAGCGCACCTTGCCGTAGTTCAGCAGCCCCTCGCCCTGCCCGCCACCAAGCGCCTTCGTGAACTCCCAGGCGATGCTGGCCTTCGGGAACCAGCGCCGCGGGTTCGCCGAGCCGAACGTGCTCGACCCGTCGTTCCGCATACCCGCGGTGAGGTACAGCTGGTTCCACAGGTCGAACGTGGATTGTCCGAAGAACGCCTCATCGTGCACGAACGCCACGCTGTCGTTCGCCGGCAGCGAAATCGTGGTCGTGTTCTGCAGCGTAAACGGCGAGGGCGCGATCAAGGTCTGCCCGAGGTCTGCGAGTACGCGCACGCTACGGCTGCTCAGGTTCTGACCGAAGGTGAGCGTCCCGCCGAACTGGGGGCTCACGCTATAGGTCGCTGTCGCGGTGAGCGTCTGGTCGATTCCCAGATGCTTGTAGTCCGCGCTCGTGACCTGGCCACCCGGGAAGGCAGAGCTGCTCTGCGCCAAGGCCTCGACCCGTTCGTCGTTCGAGTAGTCGACCCCGACCACGTCCGCGACGTTCAGCCAACTGAATGGCAGGTAGCTCGCATTGACGTTGCCGAACACCCGACCCACGCGGCTGTCCGCCTGGTCATCGTTCAAGACGAAGAAGGGATTGTCGTAGCCCCGCGTCAGAACGTTCGAGCCGAGTGCCGGATCAGGATAGCGGAAGGAGCGCTGGGTTCCGGTCAACGGGTCGAGGTAGTTCGCGTCGTTGAACTCGGGCGGCGACCGCAACGACCCGAGGAGCAGGCCGCTCACGTTCGAGCCCCGCTCGACGTAGGCGCCGCGGGTATCGGCGTAGGCGACGTTGCCGCCGAGCGTGAGGTTGCTCAGCACGCGTTCCGTCCCCTTCAGCCGGACCGACGAACGCTGCCAATGGTTGTTGGGGCCGACGATGTCACCGTTGTTGTGGAGGTACTCACCATCCAAGTAGAACGTGGTCCGGTCGTCACCGCCCGACACGGTGAGGTCGTTATCGGTGACGAAACCCGCCCTGAAGAGTTCGCTGAAGTGGTCGTAGGTCGGCGTACCCGGGGCGAGCGCCGCGCCCCAGCTGCCAGAGGTCTGACGGCACCCGCTGCCGGCGGCGCAGGGCGTGACGGACACGCCTTCCGAGCCCTGGCCGTAGGTCGTCTGAAGCGCCGGTCCCTGGGTCACATTGTTCGACTGAACCTCCGTCCGGAACGTGGTCTGCGTCGGACCCGCCTGCCCGCTCTTCGTCGTGATCAGGATGACGCCCTGGCCCGCCCGCGCGCCGTAGATGGCGGCGGCTGAGGCGCCCTTCAAGATCTCGATCGACGCGATGTCGTAGGGGTTGATGTCCGCCCCGCGGTTCGACTCGACCGTGGACCCGACGTTGTTGCTCGGGTTGCCGAGCGTCGGGTTCAGCACCTGGGTCGAGTTGTCCACCGGGACCCCGTCCACCACGATGAGCGGCTGCCCGTCGCCGTTGATCGTGTTCGCCCCGCGGATCTGAATAAAGGAAGAGGCGCCCGCGTCGCCGGCCTGGGAGGTGACCTGGACGTTCGGCGCCTTGCCGGCCAGGGCCTCGATGATGTTCGACTCGTCGCTCCGGATGATCTGGCTCGAGTCCACTGTGTTGCGCACGTTGCCGAGCTTCTCCGCTTCGGAGACCGTGCCCGCGCCCGTGACCACCACTTCACCGAGTTGGAGGGGGTTCGCGACGAGCGTGAAGTCCTGGGTCACCGTTGCGCCCGGTGTGAGCGTCACGGAAACCGACTCGGGCTTGTAGCCCAGCAGACGCGCCACGAGCATCACCTGCTGCCCGGTCACCCGGGCACCGGGGACGAGGATCGCGTAGACCCCGGCGTCGCGCGACAGGGCGCTCAGCGCGAGCGACGGAATCCGGACATCGGCATAGGGCAGCGGCGTGCCGCCCTCGCTCGAGACCCGACCCGTGATCGTCACCGGTTGCTGGGCGTGGGCCATGGAGGTGAGCGAGACAAGGCCCACCATGGAGACCAGACTAAGGAGACAGGTTCTCATAAGCCCCCCTTTCGAGAGGACCTGAGGGACACCGGCAAACCATCGCAGACGCGGCACCGATCCGAGACACGCGGTGGGCCTGCAGAGCACCGAAGACGATCAAATGCAAGACTGTCCGACAAGCTCAGCACAATATGCATGCCTCCTTCAGCAATATGCAATGATCTAGCAATGATCCTGCAAAGCGACATCAAGATAGTGTAAAAATCGCATGATCTTGTGCACGCGCTGCACTTGTCGAGCGTCCGGGTGACGAGGGCCCGGACAGGGCACGCCAACGGGGCTCAGAGCATGGGGCGGGTGCGGGAGATCGAGCGATGGGCGAGGGGCGACGACTGAGGACGGTCCGACGCGCGGTCGGGTGGAGCCCTGCTTTCGGGCGCGCGTACCCCTGTGAGACCCGGCCCCAGCGGTGCCGCCGACGGGCCGAGCGCGACAACAAGCAAACAACCGAACGGACGACGGCAGATGCGGCATCTTGCCTCGGCTGTCCCGACGAGGTTTGCGGGGCTCGCTCTTGCCTCGCCTACAAGCTGTCTTTCGGCCCGTCAATGTCAAGAACTGGTAACGCCCGGGTCCGGGAACTGCCGGGTTGGTTACGGACCGAGGGCTTGGACCCCCAACCACCGTCGCTCGCCTCGCACCGCGCGGATCGGTGCGGTTTCACGGCGAGACGGCGCTAAACGAGGAGCAGGTCCGTCTGGGGAGACGCCGGGGTAACCTCCGGCGCGTCTTCGTGCAGATAGACGTTGATCTCGCTGCGGACGCCGAAGCGGCCGGGGAGATAGATGCCGGGTTCCACGGAGAACCCAATGCCCGGGAGAAGGGGGCGGCTGTCAGCGGTTTCGAAATTGTCCAGGTGGGGGCCTGAACCGTGCAGATCCCGGTCGATCGAGTGGCCGGTGCGGTGGACGAAGAAGGCACCATAGCCGGCATCGTGAATGACCCCGCGGGCAACGTCGTCCAAATCGCCCCCGGTCATCGCCCCGGGCCACTGGTCTCGGAGTCGCCCGACCACGCCGTCGCGGGCGCGGCGCACGGCGTCCCAGACGCGACGCACCTCCGCATCGGGCGCGCGTCCCACGTAGCCCATCCAGGTCTGGTCGGCCCACACGCCCTCGCTCGCGCGCGCCCACAGATCGAGGAGGATGACGTGTCCCGCCTGGAGGCGCCGGTCGCTCCCCTCGCGGGGCTCGTAGTGGGGGAGCGCTGAGTTCTCCTGGAACGCCGCGATGGGCGCGTCCTCGGTGCGCAGGCCGGCACGCTCCATGGCCCCGAGGACCCGTCCCTGAAGCGTGACTTCCCTCACTTCCGCTCCCCGAGCGGTCTCAGCACCCGCCCACCGAAGGGCCTCGGTGGCGATGTCCGCCAGGGCGCTCGCCGCCCGCCGGTGTCCTTGGAGCTCGTCCTCGGTCCATCGCGCGGCAAATCGAGTGACGAGATTCGCAGAGGGGACGACGCGCCCCCCCAAGGCTTCGACAAGCTGCACCACGCCACGTGGGACGCGATCGAGGTAGGGGACGGCGTCGCCGTCGGAGATCTCCATGGCGACGGTGCGGCCCGCGACCACACACCGCAGCTCGGCCATGAGCTCCCGCCACGCTGCGTAGGGCCGGACGTCGCCGGGAAACCCCGCCAATGTGTGCGCCTCGATGCGATGAGCGATCGCCACGGGCCGCCCCGCCCGGGGCAGAAAGATGAACAGTCGTCTCGTCCCGAGCCCGAGCGCCCGAGCGCCGAGGATGCGAGTCATCACGGGATTGGTCCTGCGGAAGTCCCACAGCAGCCAAGCGTCGGCGCCGAGCTCACCGAGCGCTTGACCCAGGGCGGCGAGGTCGAGACCCTCGAGCGGTGAGGGCGTCATCAGTGGTGACGGGGGTCGGCCGAGGCGGCCTGCCATTCGCAGCGCGCCGCGCCCCGCGCGCGGCATGCCGAATGCACCATCACCCCTTCAAACCCGACGACGAGACGCAGCAATTCCGCGAACGCCGCGGCATACAGGCCGCAGGCAGCACCGTCGGGCGTCGCGCTCACGGCGAGCCCGTCCGCGACCGAGGCGACGGGGAGGTGCTGACGCCGGCGCAGGTCCGCGCCGAGCACACGCCGCGCGGCGTTCCGCGACACAGCGTACCCGAGCGTCGCGGGGGATAATCGGGCCGTGAGTCTCGAGAGGAAGAAGAGCCGACGCACCGCGTGTCGCGCGGCACGCCGCCCCGCATCGGCGAACACCAAGTCCGCGTCAGGGCGTCGGCCCACGAGCCGAAGGAGCGCCTCGACGTGCGCGCGATCGACCTGGGCGTCCCGGCGCACCAGGGCTTCGTACTGAGCGAGCTGGACGGCGACGGTCGGTGAGAGGCCGAGACGCTTGCTCAACAACTCTTCGGCGAACTCAGTGAGCCCGTCCTCGACCGGCGTGTCGAGGTTGCGCACAGCCTCCAAGACAGCGAGCGGCACGATACTGTGAACCACGCCGCGCAAACCTAGCACCCCATTGCGGAACTCGGGAGGTCGAAGGCAGGTTAGGCTATGGCCGCGCCAACGCCCCCCTCGTCAGGCAGTTCCGCACCGGTCGACGAGCGAACGGCGGGGTTCGAGCGGGAAGCCCTGGTCCACCTGGACGCCCTCTATCGGGTCGCCCTCCGGCTCTCCGGGAATGCGGCAGATGCCGACGACCTGGTGCAGGAGACCATGCTGAAGGCGTTCCGCGCCTGGGACCAGTACGAGCCGGGCACGAACGCCAAGGGGTGGCTCCTGACCATCCTGCGTCACACCTTCATTAATGAATACCGTCGTCGAGCCCGACACCCCGAAAGCGTCGATCTCGACGCGATCGAGCCGTTCGCCGTATTCGAGAACATCCAGGAGGAGGACCCCCAGGGCCGCTTTTTCGACCAGATCGTCGACGACGAGGTGCTGCGGGCCATCGACGCCCTGCCGGAACAATTCAGGGAAGCAATAGTGTTGAGCGATGTGGAAGGGCTCAGTTACGAGGAGATCGCCCGGGTCATCGGCGTTCCGCTCGGCACCGTGAAATCGAGGCTGTTCCGGGCTCGGCGAGTGCTGCAGCGTAACCTGTACAAGTATGCGGTGGACATGGGCTATATAAAGGGAAGTCGCACATGAATTGCCGCGACGCGGTGGAGCACCTGTACGAGTTCCTCGACAAGGAGCTCACACCGGCGATCGAGCGCGAGGTGCGCGACCACCTTGAAGAATGTCAGCCGTGTCTCGAGCATTTCGATTTCGAGCAGGCATTCCTCAAGTTCCTCCAGGCGCGGTGCCGGGCGCGCTCGGCCCCTCCCGAATTGAAACGCAAGATTCTGCACGAGCTGTTCGACGGGTGACGTGGCTCGCGCCAGACGGCCTTGTGGCCGCCTTGGGCGTGGGCGCCGCGGTGTGGTGGGGCCTCGGATGGCGGGGGGCAAGCGTGCTCCTCGCCTTTTTTCTCTCCGGGAGTGTACTCACCCACCTGGCGACCGGACGGGGGGCGCGGCGCCAAGCGCGCCAGGTCCTCGCGAACGGCGGCGTGGCCGCGGTGGCCGCCCTCTTGGGGGATTTCGCGGTCGTGGCGGGAGCGTTGGCGGCAGCGACGGCGGACACCTGGGCAACCGAGTTCGGGACCTTCTCCCCGACGCCGCCACGCTTGATCACGACGGGGACGCGTGTGAGCCGAGGGGTGTCGGGCGGCGTGACGCTACTCGGCAGCGTCGGGGGTGCCTTGGGAGCGCTCGGGATGGCGGTTCTCAGTCACGCGCTCGCCCCGGCCGACGGCCCGGTGGGCGTCGGCACGCTCCTTCTCGCCGGGGTTCTCGGGATGCTCGCAGATTCGGCGGCGGGAGCCCTCGGCCAAGGGGTCCACGAATGCTCGGCATGTGGAGCGCGCTTTGAGCGCCGCGACAGCGTGTGTCATGAGCCCGTGCGACGTGTACGAGGGCTTTCGTGGCTCGACAACGACGTCGTGAACCTGATAGCGACCATGGTCGGCGCGGCGGTCATGCTCGCTGCGCGCGGGATCGGCTCGGCCGCGCGGGCGGGCTCGGGTCCATAAGGCGGACATGACCCCTTGGGACGCCGTTGTTGTGGGCGCGGGGCCCGCAGGGTCAGCGAGCGCCGTGTGCCTCGCGAGGGGCGGCGCCCGCGTGCTGCTCATCGACCGGGCCGCCTTTCCGCGAGACAAGGCGTGTTCGGAATACCTCTCTCCGGAAACGACGTCAGTGTTGTCCCGCCTGGGAGTCCTCGAGGCCGTCGAGCGTGCCGCTCCCGCTCGCCTCTACGGCATGAGTGTCACCGCGCCAGACGGCACGACGATGCGCGGCACGTTCGCCGGCCGGCACGCCTACCCAAGCCCGCGGCCCTACAGTTTCGCGCTCCCGCGGCGCACGTTTGACACCATCCTCCGCCGCGCCGCCGAAACCGCGGGCGCGGTCGTCCGGGAAGACGTGACGGTGGAGGACGTCGTTCGTTTGGACGGCGCCGCCACGGGCGTAGTCGCCCGCGACCGAGCCGGGCACCGTGAACGCATCCCGGCCCATGTGGTGATCGGCGCCGACGGCCTCCACTCCGTGGTGGCCCGACGGCTCCGCCTCGCGCGCCGCTCGGGGCCCCGCCGCATTGCGTGGACCGCTCACCTGCGCGGCGTCAAAGGTGTGGGGGCACTCGGGGAGCTCCATGTGAGTGACTGTGGCTACGTGGGGCTCGGGCCCGTGGGTGACGACGTGACCACCGTGGCGCTTGTGCTGCCCCTCGACGCGGCTAGGCAGCGGGGACCGGCGTTGCGCCGGGGGTTCCTTCCCGAACTTGAACGGTTTCCCGGACTCGCGGGCCGCTTCACGCAGGCCGCAACGGTGAGCGAGGTTCTTGTGACGGGGCCGTTTGCGCGCTGGTCGCGTCGCGCGGTGGCGCCGGGAGGCGGTGCGCTGCTTGTGGGAGACGCGGCGGATTTCTTCGACCCGTTCACGGGCCAGGGGATTTTCAGCGCGCTCAAAGGCGCGGAACTCGCCGCCGCGACCGTCCTCGCGGCGCTCGCGGCGTCGGGATCGCGGCGGCCGATGGACGCCACGCGGCTTGCTCCATACCGTGCCGCCCGCCGGGCCACGTTCGCCGGCAAGTGGGTTCTCGAGCGCCTGATCGGCGTCGGCGTGGGCTGGCCCTGGATCACCAACCGCGTTGTGCGGCGCCTCGCCGAGCGACGGGACCTGGCGGACCTGCTCGTCGGGGCCACGGGGAATTTCGTGCCGCCA
Source organism: Gemmatimonadales bacterium (assembly GCA_035604455.1). Lineage (GTDB taxonomy): Bacteria > Gemmatimonadota > Gemmatimonadetes > Gemmatimonadales > GWC2-71-9 > AG25. The sequence goes on along the minus strand of DATNIM010000033.1, from coordinate 11,852 downwards.
GGCGCGGTGCTCGCGCCCGCGGCACTCGCGGGGATGCTCTGGTGACACCAGGCGTTCCCCCTTCCCAATTCCGCCAGCTGCTCGGCAGCTTCGCCTCGGGCGTCACCGTACTCGCCACATGCGACCCCGAGGGCCAGCCTGTGGGCATGACCGCGAGCTCGGTCGCCTCCGTATCACTCGATCCGCCGCTCGTTCTCGTCGCGGTAAACCGCCAAAGCGACATGCATCCAGCGCTGCTCCGCGCGCGCTACTTCGCACTGAACGTGCTCGCGGCGGACCAGGAGACGCTCTCCAGGCGCTTTGCCGAGGAATCGGGGGATCGGTTCCGCAACGTGGCGTACAGCGTGAGCGAGCACGGAGTGCCGGTGCTGGACGGGGTCGTCGCGAGCATCGAATGCGAGAAGCACGGCGCCGTACCGGGTGGAGACCACACGGTGTTCTTGGGGCTCGTGATCGGCGGCTCGACCTGGGAGCGTCCCCCGCTTCTGTACTATCGCAGCACCTATGCCGGGCTCGTCCGATGATCGGCATCGAGCTGCTCGACGACCCGTGCGCCGAGCCCGCGGCCGTCCGCGCCGAGTTGCGCGACATCGCGCGCCTGAACCTCCTGTTCGGGGGCGTGCGGGCGGTGGTCGGGGCTCTCGAGCCTTTTTTCGCCGAGGCCACGACCGAATCTCGCGCGAATGACTGGACGCTCCTCGACGTCGGTACGGGCCTCGGGGACATCCCGCGCGCGGTAGCCCGCGCGGCGCGCCGGTTCGGAATCACGCTCCGGCTGGTGGGCGTCGAGCGCAATCGCGCCGCAGCCCTCGCCGCGCGAGCGCAGGCGGACCCGACGCTCGCACCCGTGCTGGCGGACGGCGCCGCACTGCCCCTTGGACCGGGATCAGTCGATGTGGTGATCGCGAGCCAGGTGCTGCACCACCTCCCGCCCGCGCTCGCGGTGCGCTGGATCGCCGGACTGAACGCCGTCGCGCGACGGGCGGTCGTGATCGCGGATCTCCGCCGTTCCTGGATAGCCATCGCGGGGCTCTGGCTGGCTTCGTTTCCGCTCGGCTTTGGGGCGGTGACGCGTCACGACGCCGTCCTGTCGCTCCGACGCGGGTACAGACGACACGAACTGGACAGCATGCTGCGCGCCGCGGGCATCGAGCCCGTGGCCCGCTATCGGCCAGGATTTCGGGTCGTCGCAGCGTGGGCGCCGATGGCACCGCAGCGCTAGTGCGCACGACCGACGAGATCACCATCCGAGCGCCTCGCGAACGGGTCTTCGCCCTCGCCCGGGACGTGGAGCGCTGGCCGTTCCTGCTCGCCCATTACCGCTGGGTGCGGGTGCTCTCTCGCGAGTCGCAAACCCCGCGGCAGATCGTGGAAATGGCTGCCTGGCGCCCCTTCGGTCCGTTGCGCTACCCGGCGTGGTGGGTATCGGAAATGACCGTTGACGAAGGAGCGAGCGAGATCCGTTACCACCACATCGCGGGTATTACGAGAGGCATGGAAGTGACCTGGCACGTCGCCCCTGCGGCCGATCACGTCGACGTTTCCATCGAGCACACCTGGAGCGGACCCGCATGGCCGCTCGTGGGCACGATCGCGGCCGACTGCGTCATCGGACCCGTCTTCGTGCACGGCATCGCGGGACGCACGCTGGCGGGTATCCGGCGGCACGCGGAGCGCGGGGCGTGATCGCGCGTCGCGTGGTCATCACGGGCGTCGGGGCGGTGACGCCGATCGGCACGGCCGCCGACGGCCTGTGGGACGGGCTGCGGGCGCGGCGCTCGGCCGTGCGGGCCATTACCCGCTTCGACCCCGAGCCCTTCCGCAGCCGCATCGCGGCGGAGATCCCGGATTTCAGGCCCCAGGACCACCTCGACCGGCGGCGCTCGAAACGGCTGGATCGCTTCGCGCAGCTCGCGGTGACGAGCGCGCGGCTCGCGCTCGAGAACTCCGGGCTGCGGCTAGAAACGGAAGACACCGACCGGATCGGGGCGATGATGGGGTCGGCGCTGGGCGGCGTGGCGTTCGCCGAGTCGCAGGTCGTCCCGTTCCAGCGGCACGGCCCACGAGGCCTCGATCCGTCGCTCGCGCTCGCCGTGTTCCCCGGCGCCGCAAGCTGCAACATCGCGATCGAACTCGGCATCACTGGCCCCAACTCCACCAACGCCATGAGCTGCGCGTCCGGCACCATCGCCGTGGGGGAGGCCTTCCACACCATTCGTGGGGGCCGGGCGGACGTGATGCTCGCCGGCGGGGCGGAGGCACCGCTCGCCCCCATGACCTTCGCCGCGTTCAGCGTCATCCGGGCCATGAGCACGCGCAACGACGATCCCGGTCGCGCGTCTCGCCCATTCGACGCGGAACGCGACGGGTTCGTCATGGGCGAAGGCGCGGCGATCCTCGTGCTCGAGGAGCGAGGGCGGGCGCTCGCGCGAGGCGCACCGATCTATGCCGAGGTCACGGGTTACGCGTTTACGAGCGATGCCTACCACATGACCGCCCCTCGACCCGACGGCCGCCAGGCGGCGCGCGCGATGCGGGAGGCACTGGCGGACGCGGACACGGGGCCTGCGGAGGTCGGCTACATGAATGCTCACGCATCCGCGACCCCCTTGAACGACCCCACGGAAACGGCGGCGATCAAGCAGGTGTTCGGCGCCCACGCCGCGCGCCTGCCCGTCAGCGGCACCAAGGGCTACTACGGGCACGCGCTCGGCGCGAGCGGAGCGATCGAGGCGGCGATCTGCGCCCTCGCGATGGCCCGCGGCTGGCTCCCACCCACCGTGAATCTCGAGTGCCCCGACCCGGCGTGCGACCTCGACTACCTCCCCGCCGAAGGATTGACGGCGGCGCCGGACGTCGCCGTGTCGAACTCCTTCGGGTTCGGGGGGATCAACGCGAGCTTGGTGCTGCGGCGCGCCTAGAGCGGCTTAGCCCAACGCCTCGGCCGCTTGTGGGGCGAAATAGCTGAGGACGATGTCCGCCCCGGCCCGGCGGATGGCATACAGCGATTCCCACATGGCGCGGGTCTCATCTAGCATGCCCCGCTCCGCGGCAGCCTTGATCATCGCGTACTCTCCGCTCACTTGATAGGCGGCAAGGGGGGCGCCGAAGGTCTCCTTGGCGCGCCGGATCAGATCGAGGCAGGGCAGCGCGGGCTTCACGAGCACGATGTCCGCACCCTCCTCGAGGTCGAGCTCGATTTCGCGCATCGCCTCGTCGCCGTTCGTGCCCTGCATCTGATAGGTCTGTCGGTCGCCGAACTGCGGGGCCGAGCCCGCCGCTTCCCGGAACGGCCCGTAGAAGGCCGAGGCCATCTTCGCGGCGTATGACATGATCGGAACCCGCGCGAAGCCCCCGGCATCGAGGGCGCGCCTGATCCCCGTCACCCGGCCGTCCATCATGTCGCTCGGGGCCACGATGTCCACGCCGGCGCGGGCCTGGGCCACGGCCGTCTTGCCCAGCAGGTAAACGGTTGCGTCGTTGTCCACGTCGCCGTCCACAATCACGCCGCAGTGGCCGTGGTCGGTGTACTCGCAGAGGCAGAGATCGGCGATCAGGACCAGGTTCGGCACCGCGCGCTTCACCGCCCGAGCCGCCTGCTGCACGATCCCCTGGTCGTCCGCCGCCTCCGAACCGGTCGCGTCCTTGGTCGACGGAAGCCCGAAGAGGATGATCCCCCCCAGGCCGAGCGCCGCCGCGCGCTCCGCGTCCCGGACGAGCTCGTCGACCGATGTCTGGAACACGCCCGGCAGCGCGGCCACCGCACGGCGCACGCCCGAGCCCGGACACACGAACAGCGGCCACACGAGCTGGGACGGCACGAGATGCGTTTCCTGGACGAGCCGCCGCAGCGGCGCCGTGCGTCGCAGGCGGCGCATCCGGCGCGTCGGGAATTGAGTCATCGTGCGAGGAACTCTAGCGCGCCTTGCGCTCCGAGCAAGTTTGCGACTTTGCGGCCGGCCTCCGTCGGATCATCCGTCATGTCGGCCGACGCCGTGAACTGAACGGACCCGTCGGTCGCCGTGACTCGTCCGAAGAGCCGACGGCCGCGGCCCGCCGCTGCTACGTAGGCGGCGACGGGCGCCTGGCACCCGCCCCCCAGGCTCGCGAGCACGGTTCGCTCCGCCGCGACCGCCGTCGCCGCATCGCGATCGTCGAGCGGCGCTAGCGCCGCCCGGGCGCGGTCGTCGTCGGCCCGGATTTCGAGCCCCAAGGCGCCCTGCCCCGGCGCCGGCATCACCTCGAAGGGGTCGAGCTTCACGGTGCGCTGATCGGCGAGATCCAAGCGCGCGAGCCCCGCCCACGCGACGAGCGCGGCATCCAAGTCGTCTCCTGTGCGGACCTTGCCGACGCGGGTAGGGACGTTGCCGCGGAGGGAGCGAATGTCGAGATCGGTGCGGAGATAGCGCAGCTGCGCGACCCGCCGCAGGCTCGACGTCCCGACACGAGTCCCCGGCCGAAGATCCGCTACGGACTGCGCGTCGTCGCGGAGCACGAGCGCGTCGGCGGGATCCGCCCGTTCCGGGATCGCCACCACCGCGAGCCCCTCGGGAAGCGTGGTCGGCAGGTCCTTCAGCGAGTGTACGGCGACGTCGATCCGCCGTTCGAGCAGCGCGTCCTCAATGCCCTTCGTGAAGAAGCCCTTCCCGGGGAGCTCGTAGAGGGGCCGGTCCACCTCCGTGTCGCCCTGGGTCTTGATCACCACCACTTCGGTCTCTACGCCGTGACGCGCGAGACGCTCCCGCACCCAAGCCGTCTGCCAGCGCGCGAGCGCGCTGCCGCGCGTCCCGATCCGGAGCGCGGTCACGAGTCTCGTCCAAACTGCCGCACGAGCGCCGCGACGAGACCGGGGATCGTGAACTCGGTGGCCTCGACCGTGACGGGCAGCCCACTCGCCCGGGCCGTAGCGGCCGTGACCGGGCCGATCACGGCGACCGCGAACCGCCCCGAGCCCGCCGCATCCGGACCCACGAGCTCGACGAAGCTGCGAACGGTGGACGACGAGGTGAACGTCACGATGTCGATCCGCCCCAAGAGCAACTCGCGCGCGAGCGCTCCCCCGTCACCTTCCGCGCGCACCGTGCGGTACACGGGGACGACGTCGACTTCGGCACCGTGGGCCCGCAAGCCCTCGGGCAACGTATCCCGCGCTTCGAGCGCCCTGGGGAGGAGAATGCGCCGACCGCGCACCTCGCCGCGCTCGATCATCGCATCGACCACCGCTTCGGCCACGAAGCGTTCCGGCACGAGCGTCGCGGCGACGCCCAGCTCCTTGAGCGCTTCCGCGGTCGCGGGCCCGATCGCGGCGATCGCGGCACGCCCGAGCCCGGCCGGATCGAGCCCCCACTCGCGCAATCGCTCGCCCACGAACCGCACGGTGTTCTGACTGGTGAAGACCACCCACTGGTAGCGGCCCAGGTCGGCCACCGCGGCGCGCAGCCGGTCCAGGTTCGGGAGAGGTTCGATCTGAATGACGGGAGCCGTAACGACGCTCGCCCCGAGCGCGGCGAGCGCCTGCACCAGGTCGCCGGCCTGCTCCCGCGCGCGGGTTACGACGATGCGCCGCCCCGCGAGCGGCTGCGACGCTTGGGTCATGACTAGTTGCAATTTCACCGCGGCAAAACCCATTATCAAGAATGTTGCGATCGTGGCGCGCCGCCGTGTCGCGCTTCGCCGTGCGCCGGGCCGCCGGGTGCCAGCGCGATGCTCCGCGGCGCGCGGGCTGGTGGCTGCGACTCGGATGCCTCGCGTCGCCGAGCTTCGGCGCTCCCTACCCCGCGCTCGTCCATCTCCGCCGCGCGCACGAGGACCGTTGGGGCGCGCTCGCCGCTGCCCAGGAAGGCACGTCGCGCTTCCCGGGGAACCCGGACGCGTGGATGCTGCTCGGCGACGCCTACCAAATGGTCTTCCGCCAACAGGACGCGTTGAGCGCCTACGAGAACGCGCTCGCGCTCGAGGAACGCGCCGATGCGGCGGTCGCCGCAGGGGAGCTCTACCTCCGGGGCGGCCGACCGGCTGAGGCGGCGGCGCGTTTTGCGCGCGCCTACGCGGCCGGGGGCGGCGCCGACGCCCTGTGGGCCAACGCCCAGGCGCTGGCACAGGCGGGCGACGCGCAGGCCGCAGACGAGGCGCTCGCGTTGTGGGCCACCCACGTGCCTGACGGACTTGAGCGTCTCGCCGCCGCGCGGGCCGAGCTGCGTGGCGGGCGGCGGCGTCCGGCTTAGAGGCTCCGGGATCTCCGGTACAAGAACAGCGCGTAGGTGAGAAGGATGACCGCGGCCACCACATACGCGGCCACCATGTATCCCCCGTTGTCGGGGAGCGCGAAGGCGGTGTCGGCGAGGGAGTCCCCGGCCACCGGCAGGATGATCACCGCCCGTTCATACCCTCAAGCGACCACAGCGTCGCGCTCGGCCACGAGCGCGTACGCCTGCATCACCATCCCAATGTAGAGCACCGTGAAGACGGCGAAGCTTGCGAGCAGCGTGATGAGCATCGAGTTCGGCAACGAGGGCGCGCTCGGCTTCAGCACGATGGGCTGGGGGTGCAGCGTGCGAAACAGGTACACGCTCAGGTGAATGAACGGCAGCAGCACGAGGCCGCAGATCCCGAGCACCGCCGAGTAGCGGGCCCGCAGGCCCTGCTCGGGCACGGCGCTGCGCAGCAGCAGGTACCCGACGAAGAGGAAGAACAGGAACAGCGTCAGCGTGAGCCGCGCATCCCACGTCCACCACGTGCCCCAGATCGGCCGCGCCCAGATGGGCCCGGTCGTGAGCATGACGAGGGAAAACGCCGTCCCGACCTCCGCCGAGGCCGCGGCGAACCGGTCGAAGCGAGCGTCCTTCAAGAGGAGATAAAGGATGCTCGCGAGCCCGACGAGGCCCATGGCGAGCATGGCCGACCAGGCCGCCGGCACGTGGACGTAGAAGATCTTCTGCGCGAGACCCTGGTTGCGCTCGGTCGGCGTGAAGGCAAGCGCCCGCACGTAAACAGCTGCGAGGAGCACGAACCCGCTCACCGTCCATACGCGGCCGCGTTGTGCCAGCGTCATTCCATCACCGTCGAGGGAAACAGCAGGGTGGCCAACGTCAGGAACACAATATCATACGCCGCGAGCAACCTAAGCCACCCGCTGACCTCGCTCAAGGGGCGGGCCTCGAGGAGCCGCGCCGTGACCTGCACCGCCCCGATGAGCGGTGGGATGAAAAACGGGAGGAGCAGCACCGGCAGCATGAGCTCCGCGAAGCGCGTGCGAATCACCATGGCGCTGAAGAGCGTGCCGACCGCCACGAACCCGAGCGTCGCGAGCGCGATCACGCCCACGAGCGGGAGCAACACGCCGCCCACCGGCACGTCGAAGAAGAGGACGAAGAGGGGCAGGCCGATCGCCTCCACGACCGCGACAAACGCGCAGTTCGCGAAAAACTTCGCCCAGTAGAGGCTGGTGCGGCTGATCGGCGCCACGAGGAGCCCCTCGAGCGCCTGGTTCTCGAGCTCGAGCTGAAAGGCGCGGTTCAGGGCCAGCATGGCGGCGAACGTGAAGGTGACCCACAGGATACTCGGCGCGAGATCGATGGTCGCCACGGCCGTCGGATCGCGGCCGAAATTGAAGACGGTGAGCACGAGCGCCGTGAAGACGGTCGCGGACACCAGCGCCGTACGGGACCGGAACTCAAGCAGCAGGTCTTTCTTCGCCACGATCCAGGCGTGCCGCAGCACCTCACCCATCGCGCACCGCCTCCCGGTAGGCGTCGGCGATGTCGCTTGGCCCCCGCCCCGCCCGCGGCGCGAAATGGACGAACCGGCCGCGGCTCTGAAACGCGATGTCGGTCGCGAGCTCGACCCCTTCATCCACGTTGTGCGTCGCGAGCACGATGATGCGGCCCCCGGCGAGCTCCCGGAGGAGTCCCCGGAACTCGGCCGCAGCGGCGAGGTCGAGTCCCGTGAACGGCTCGTCGAGGAGCAGCACATGGGGATCGTGCATCAGCGCGCGGGCGATGGACACTCGTTGCGCCTGGCCCCTCGAAAGCACGCGCACCGGCAGGTCCATGCGGTCCTCGAGCCCGAGGCGCGCGAGCAGGTCGGCCGCGCGCGCGGCGCTGACGCGCCGCGGCACGTCGTAGAGGGCCGCCCAGAACAGCAGGTTTTCGCGCACCGTGAGCTGCCCGTAGAGGAGCGAATGGTGGCTGATCCAGCCCACCGCGCGCGCGCCGCCCTCAACGCTCGCTCGCCCGCCCGCCGGGCGGATCAAGCCGGCGAGCACCTTGAGGAGCGTCGTCTTGCCAGCCCCGTTCGGGCCGAAGAGCACGAGCGTCTGACCGGGTACCAGGGCGAACGTGATCCCGTCGAGCGCCCACACGTTTCCGTAGGAGTGCCGGAGGTCCTCGGCCCGCACCATCAGTCGGCGCGGTGTTCGGGGGTTTGAAGCGGCTTACATCCGGAGGCGACGCTGGCTCCGGAGAGACGCAACAAAGACTGGATGCGAGTTGTGAGCGCGTGCCGCGTGGGCAGCCCCATGGCAGCGCAATATAACCGGCCCGATTCGAGCAGGACCCGGCCTAGGGCCCTCGACTCTCCAGTTCGAACAGATCGTCGAGCTTCGTCAGCACCAGGAGAAAGCGGAGCTCGTCATTGACGCCCCGGAGACACACGCCGAGGCGTCGCTCCGCCGCCCTCCGTTGAATCAGCATGAGCGCCCCGAGACCGGCCGAATCCACCGAGCGCGTCGCGGTCAAATCGATCACCAAGCGGCCCGCACCCTCCGGCAGCTGCCCCAGCAACTCGCCGGCGGCGCGGCGGAACGCCACGCGCGACTCGAGACCGAGCGCCTCGGGACCTGCCACGATTTTCTCTGCCGTTTGGACCGCCATGACGCGCTACGCTCCTCCTGCCCGGATGTCGTGCTTGGGCACCACCCGACAATGCGAGTCTGGTGCCACCGCGCTAACGTGCGGCGCAACAAGCAGTTGGCGTCCGGGTGATGCGTTCGGTCCGCGGCAAACCTGTCGCAACGCGAGCGGCCCGAGGCAGCTTGCAAGACCTCGCACGATCGCTTGACCATGAGCGGGAGGCGGGGCATATACGTACTCCTTCCCCCTCCGAGCAGCCCAACTGTGAAAGATCGGATCGACACACTCCTCGATGAGCAGCGGAGTTTCGTGCCGCCCGCGGCGTTCGCCGAGAGCGCCTACGTCAGGGACCGGGCGCCGTACGAGCGCGCCGCGCGCGACCGCGAGGCGTATTGGGCGGACTGGGCACGCGAGCTCGAGTGGGTGACGCCGTGGCGTACGGTGCTCGAGTGGCGGCCGCCGCACGCCAAATGGTTCGTCGGGGGCCGGCTGAACGCGTCGGTCAATTGTCTTGATCGCCACGTCCGCGGGGGCCGCGCCGACCGGGTCGCGCTGATCTGGGAGGGTGAGCCGGGCGAAGTGCGCCGCCTGACGTACCGCGAGATGCTCGCGGACGTGAACCGCTGCGCCAACGTGCTCAAGGACCTTGGGGTCAAGCGCGGCGACCGCGTGGCGATCTACATGCCGATGGTGCCCGAGGTCGTCGTCGCCATGCTCGCCTGCGCGAGGATCGGGGCCGTCCACACGGTTGTCTTCGGGGGCTTCTCGGCCGAGGCGCTCAGCGACCGGATCAACGACGCTCAGGCGTCCGTGCTCTTCACGGCCGACGGCGGCTACCGCCGTGGGGGCACCGTCCCGCTCAAGCAGAACGCCGACGAGGCGCTCCAAAACACGCCGAGCATCCGTCACGTGGTCGTGCTCGCGCGCACCAAGGCCGCGGTCCCCATGCAGAAGGGCCGGGACCGCTGGTGGCACGAGCTCATGGTCGGTGCCGCAGATCGCTGCGAGCCCGAAGCGATGGACGCCGAGGACCCGCTGTTCATCCTCTACACATCGGGCACCACGGGGAAGCCGAAAGGCATCCTGCACACGACCGGGGGATACCTCACCCAGGTCTACGCCACGACCAAGTGGGTGTTCGACCTGAAGGACACCGACGTCTTCTGGTGCACGGCCGACGTCGGATGGGTCACCGGGCACTCCTACATCGTGTACGGCCCCATGAGCCTCGGCGTGACCGAAGTCATGTACGAAGGCGCACCGGACTGGCCCGCGAAAGACCGCCTGTGGGGGATCTGCGAGCGGCACGGCGTGTCGGTCTTCTACACAGCGCCCACCGCGATCCGCGCGTTCATGAAATGGGGTCCGGAGCATCCCGCACGCCACGACCTCTCGCGGCTGCGGCTGCTCGGCTCGGTCGGCGAGCCCATCAACCCCGAGGCGTGGATGTGGTACCGGCGCTACATCGGCGGTGAGCGCTGCCCGATCGTGGACACGTGGTGGCAGACGGAGACCGGTGGCATCATGATCACGCCGCTGCCGGGCGTCACCACCACCAAGCCGGGCTCGGGGACCGTGCCGTTCCCGGGCATCGACGCGGAGCTGCTCGATGGTGACGGCAAGCGCGTCGACGTAGGCGGCGGCTACCTCGCGATCACCTCACCGTGGCCGGGGATGTTGCGGACGATCTGGGGCGACGACGCCCGCTACCAGCAGGTCTACTGGAGCAAGTGGCCCAACACGTATTTCCCCGGCGACGGCGCGAAGCGCGACGAGGACGGGTATTACTGGATCCTCGGGCGGGTCGACGACGTGCTGAATGTCGCGGGCCACCGGATCGGGACCATGGAAGTGGAGAGCGCGCTGGTCGATCACCCGGCCGTGGCAGAGGCGGCCGTGGTCGGCCGCGTCCACGACCTGAAGGGCCAGGCGCTCGCCGCCTTCGTGACACTGAAGGAGGGCCATGCCCCGAGCGACAGGCTGCGCGACGACCTCAAGGCGCACGTGGTGAAGAAGATCGGCGCGCTCGCCCGGCCCGACGACATCCTGTTCACCGCGGATCTTCCCAAGACGCGGAGCGGCAAGATCATGCGCCGGCTCCTCAAGGACATCGCCGAGGGGCGCGCGCTCGGCGACACGACGACGCTTGCCGACGCGAGCGTCGTCGAGCGCCTCAAGTCACAGTACGAGGAGCAGGAGTCCTAGAGCCGACGCCTAGAGGTGGTGCCGCACGCTCGTGACGACCGTGTGGCGCCGGAACATCAAGGCCGTCTTGATCGCGAACACTGTCTGGTTGTGCAGAAAGGCGTGCCACCAGCGTGCCGGCACCACCTCGGGCAGCACCACGGTCAGCCAGTCGGGCTGCTCCGCCGATTGCACGTCGCGAATGTAGTCGAGCAGCGGCGACACGATCGCCCGGTAGGGCGAGATGATGACCTCGAGCGGGACGCCCGAGTCCCAGAGATCCCAGTCATCCTGCAGCCGCTGGACCTGCCCGGGGTCGGTCGCCACGGCGACCGCCCGCACGTTTCCCGACAGGAGCAGGGCATAGGCCAGAGCGTTCGCGACGCTCTTCGACACCCCGGCCACCGGCACGACGACTACGTGCTTCCGGGGCCAGACGGGCGCCCACTCCTTGCTCGAGAGCTGCGCCCCGTAGTACGCATAATGGCGGTGAATCCCCTTGAACACCACCACGAGGATGGCGATGAGGAGCGCCGAGATCCAGGCGCCGTCCTTGAACTTAGTCGTGAGCTCGATCACGACCACGATCCCCGTCGCCGTGGCCCCGATCCCCGACACCGCGGCGTGCCGGCGCCACCCTTCCTCGCGGCCCCGCACGAACCGCCGCACCATGCCCGCCTGCGACAGGGTGAACGAGACGAAGACCCCGATCGCGTACAGGTGAATGAGCGCGTGCGTGTCGCCGCCGAAAATCCACAGCAGTACCCCTGCTACGACCGCGAGCACGATGATGCCGTTCGAGAACACCAGCCGGTCGCC
>DATNIM010000032.1:0-3880 GCA_035604455.1 Gemmatimonadales bacterium | reverse complement strand
ACAGCGCAATGCCTCAAGGGCCCGCATCAAATGGATGTTCACAACCGAAAAAGCCCGCGCCAAGATGGGCCGCGCTTACCCAACCCAGGTGCCATCTCCAGCCCAATGAAAGAGTCATAATCCCTGTGCAGAGGTACTAGTATCATTGGGTTCTTTTCTCCCAAAAGCAGAACATCAAGCAAGGCTCGCCGCGATCCAAAGAAACAAAGGGCTCTGCGAAAACCAAGCGCAGTGCGAAAAATTTGGCAGAGTTCGTAAGGAGTGCGCGACGGCGGAAAACTTCGACACTTGAAGAAGACTATCGCTCAGCATTAGTGTCGAAGGCCATTCTCAGAAATTCTAGGGTTTCGGTAAAGAAAACTCAGTACGCTTGGGGCGGTTCGCGGGGGAAGACGTTGGTATCGGACTCTGAATGGACTCGGGCGTGGAGGCAGGCATGGAGCTGGAACGCGCTGTGGGACTGAAGGCGGATGGGTCGGTCCGGCTGCCGGAGCGACCCGCTGCCGTCAGTTCGATCCTGCTCAAGCTCGCGGCCATGGGCGTCCGGATCCCGGCGGACAACGGCGACGAGGAGGTGCTCCACCTGGCGGGCGATCTCTTCGCGCGCTACCGCGAGCAGACCCGGCTGCTCTCCCACCATCTCTGCCCCGCCGACGGGCGAATCCAGCATTACATCGACAGGCTCCTCACGGACGCCGCGGCCGCCGAGCCCGTGCGCCTGCCCGCGGAGACCTTCATTCTCGACCACTACGGGCTGGCTCGGGAGCTGTCGCTCCCAGTAGACGCGGACACCTGGCACAGCGAGCTAGTGTCGAGCTACCGGCTCGACAATGGAGTCCTGCACAACCCGGTCAACGACCGCCGCACCACGCAGGGGGTCTTTCACGTGGCCGAGGGCGGGCTTCCGATTCCGGCGGATAAAACCCGCGTGCCACTCGCCACCTATGTCCGCCTGCTCGAGGAGGCGCTCCGGCCGCCGGCCGAGCTCCTGCGCCTGCCGTTCACCGCGAACTGGCCCGAGCCGGTAGAGACCATGGTCTCGCTGCTGCTGCGGCCGCTCGTCTGTCCCGCGGTGCCGGAGATCTCGCCCGAAAAGCGCATGGAGGTCCGGTACTTCGTCCCCGGCGGACTGGTCTCGAACCTCGACTTTGTGGAGAGCATCTTCGGCAACGCCGGAGATCCCTATCTCCCAGCCAACGATGCCGCGCTCGACGTGGACGGCTGGACCGGCCACAGCGGCTGCGTGATTCTGGCGCCGCATCTCACGCGATTGAAGAAGAAGGACGTCGGCCTCCCGCAAGCGAGCGACGCCACCCAGGCTGAGCGCGCCGCGGGCATGTGCTGGACCGACGAGAACGACCTGTACAACGAGGGTCGGCCGTTCAAGATCACCTCGCGTGACATGGACGGCGTGATGGTGACCATCCTGGCCGACAACTACTTCGGCTACTGCAAGAAGGAAGTGAAGACCCAGATCGGGTACAGCGCGAACTTGTTCGGCGGGGCCGAAGAGGAGCACGCCGGCGGGGCGCTGGCGTTCGCGACCTTCAGCCTGGGCGACCGGTTCGTCCCGGATCTCGTGCGGCTCGTGAGCGCCAAGCAGCACCGGTTCGCGGAGGTGCTCGCGCTCCTGGGGGAGCGCGCGAAGTTCCACCCGTCGGGCTACGCCACCGATGGGATTTATCCCGAAATCCACTACATGCCGGAGGACATGGAGATCGACATCCGCCGCCAGGACATCACCTGGACCAGGCACGGCCAGACGCAGCACCTGAAGCTGCTGCCTGGCCGGATCTACATCCATCCGAGCGGCTACAAGGTCCGCATGGCCAAGTATGGAGGGGCGCCGAGCTGGCGGCTGATTGGCACGGTGCCCGAGGGCGCGTTCTGCCACAAACCCTGTACCGTCTCCGGCGGCGGCAAGTCGGAGATCAGCAAAAGCCTGGTGGACGCCGTGCTGCCCGGGTCGTTCTACGTGCGCAGCTTCGAGGAGGACATGGCGCTGGTCGAGGAGATCTTCGGCCGGGACTACGATGACGCACGCCTGCCCGACCTGCGCGGCGGCAACGGCGGCGGTCCTTCGCGGCCGATCCTGTCGCCCGAGCGTTCGCTCGGCTCGGTGATCAAGCTACTCACACCCAACCCCGCCGAGTTCACGCCCAAGTACAACGCCTGGCTCGAGAGCATTCCGAACCACGTGCGAGCGCTTGTGTTCGTGATCAAGCGCTTCTACTGGCCCGAGTGGGGCGAGGATTGGCGTCAACACTTCAGCGTGGACATCATCAACGGCGCCCCCGGGCACGAACTCAAGTACGAGGGGCGGCGGCTCGTTGCCAACTACCTCCGGATCGGCCGCCAAGAGAACGGCGCCTGGCGGACCTACAAGCTGAGGCAGGACTTCGTCGCGGCCGACAAGGTGCAGATGGAGGACGACATCACCGCCTCGGTGGTGGTTCCCGCGCGGCGCCTGGTCGGACTGCCGGGCGAATATGACGGGCACCCGAGCCTCAAGTTGGCGCAGAACTGCGAGTTCAGGCTCTTCCAGCGGCCCGACGACGCCATTCATCCGGGGCTCGACCGGCAGACCGAGGAAGACATGGCGGCCCCCGGGCTCTTCTGCTCCAACTTTCAGCCGCTCACGCGCGAGGACACCCAGCGCATCGTCGAGGAGGTTGCGGTGCAAGACACCTTCACGCTCCCGATGCGCGAACACGTGGCCCGGAACGCCGCCCGCGCCGGCGACGGCTATTCGATCTGCTCGGCCCGGCCTCGGCTCGTCGGTGGCAAGCCCACCAAGAACCCGCGCTACCTGCAGCTCCGGCCCGACCTGGCACGGCCGCGCGACCGCTATGTCGCGGAGATGGGCGCGCGGCTGTACCGCCGCCTCCCGCTCCACGCGCCGGTGCTGTTTCCGGTGATCAGCGTGCTGTCGGGCCGGCGGAACAACCGACCGGAGGAAGGCGTCCGGCCGCTCTGCGTATACGGGCCCATCCACTACCAAGAGCTGCCGGAGCTGTTCATGGACTACGTGTGCTCGCTGACAGGCACGTCGCCCAGCACCACGGGCGCCGGATCCGAGGGCGCACTCACCAAGGGACCGTTCAACGCCATCCAGACGACGGCCGATCTCAACAATGCGCTCGTCTCGATGCTGCTCACTGGGTACGCGGGCTTCAGCTCAGCCGCCGGCTTCATCGGCCCGCACCTCCGTGTGGACCACGACATCAGCCTGCTGATCCCCGAGATCTGGTGCCGGCTGTTCCCTCACGAGCGGGACCCCAGGCGACTGGTCGAGGCGGGGCATCTGGAGAAGCTCGAAGACTATAGCGAAGCCGGAAGGCAGGTGCTGGCCAGCCGGCTGGGCTACCGCATCACGGCCAAGTTCGTGCACACCTACTTCGGGCGTGTCTTCGACAATCCTACCGTGGTATTCACCGACGAGATCCTCAAACCCGAGCTCCAGGATCCCGCGGTGTTTGCCGACGGCGTCAACAACATCGTGGAGGCGCAGCAGCGCGTCGCGGAGGCATACTTCGCAGACGGCACGATCGACGACGCCTGCCCGCCGCTCAAGGCGCTGCTCCACATCATGGCGCGGGGAAGCTATGAGGGGAACACCGCGAGCGATCCCGAGATACGGGCGCTCTTCACCCGCGAGGCGCTGCTCGCGAGCGACTGGTATCGCGAGCGCCTCGCGATGAAGCAGCAGCGGGATGTGGCGCTCTGGGGGCGCCATGCTCGGAGCCTGACGGAGTTCCTGACGCGCGCCGGCCACCGTGAGGAGGCCAAGCGGCTCGGCATCGCCGGCCGGCTGGAGCACGCACGCGCCGAGCTGGACCGGGTGAGCGCGCCGGAGTATCTGACGGCGCTCGTCGGCACT
>DATNIM010000031.1:0-2808 GCA_035604455.1 Gemmatimonadales bacterium | reverse complement strand
GGCGGAGACGTTGGAGATCACCGTCGATCCGCGCGAAATGGAAGATCGTCACGTGCGGACCGGCACGCGAGACTAAGGGGTCGTAACGAAATAACTTGATTATCGTTCTCTTTTCCCCGATACTGATGATGTGGACGCTGAGCGTGCGATCAGGACGAAGTACCGCGCGTTGTTCCCGACGATGAACGAGAGGCACCGACGTATGTGGGCTGGGACGGAAGCGCGGGCGCTCGGGCGCGGTGGGATCGCGGTGGTTACGCGGGCGACCGGGTTAGCTCGCAATACGATTGTGCGGGGGCTCGCAGAGATCCGGCAGAAACCCGCGCTCGCGCCGACACGGGTGAGACGCGCGGGCGGGGGCCGGAAGCGGCTGACCGTTCTCGTCCCGGGCCTGGCCGCCGCCCTGGAGGCGTTGGTGGAGCCGGTCACGCGGGGCGACCCCGAGTCCCCGCTGCGCTGGACGTGCAAGAGCACGCGGCGCTTGGCGGCGGACTTGACGGCGCACGGGTATACGGTGAGCCACACGTTGGTGACCCATCTGCTCCATGACTTGGACTATAGTCTGCAGGCGAACCAAAAGACGTTGGAGGGTGCCAGCCATCCTGATCGCAATGCGCAGTTTGAGCACATCAACGCCGCCGTCACCGCGCAGGTGGCGCGGGGGCAGCCGGCCATTTCCGTGGACACCAAGAAGAAAGAGCTGGTGGGCCGCTTCAAGAACGGCGGGCGCGCGTGGCGGCCGCAGGGCCAACCGGAACCGGTCAAGGTCCATGACTTCCTCACTGCCGCCCGGGGCAAGGCGATTCCTTACGGCGTGTACGATCTCAAGCGGAACCTCGGCTGGGTCAGTGTCGGCGTGGATCACGACACCGCGACATTTGCCGTCGCCACGATCCGGCGGTGGTGGCATGACCAGGGACGGAAACATTACCCGCGCGCCACTTCGCTCCTCATCACCGCCGACAGCGGTGGGAGCAATGGCGCGCGCCTTCGCCTCTGGAAATGGGAGCTGCACAAGTTCGCCCGGGACACCGGGGTGGTGGTCTCCGTCTGTCATCTCCCGCCGGGAACGAGTAAGTGGAACAAGATTGAGCATCGTCTGTTCGCTTTCATCTCGCATACGTGGCGCGGCCGTCCGCTGCTCACGCACGCGGCGATCGTCAATCTCATTGCCGCCACCAAAACGGCTACGGGGCTGGCGGTTCGGTGCGTCCTCGACACCCGCAAGTATCCGAAGAATCAGACCCCGACCGCCGAACAGATGAACGCCATCACGCTACGGCCTGACGCCTTCCACGGCGATTGGAACTATAGCATTTTACCGGGGCGGATGCGCAAATACTCAAGTAGTTTCATTACAGTCCCTAAGCCTCTGGTCGGGTGTTCGATTCACCTGGGCCCGCCAGTCCAGTTGTGACGCGGGTTTCAGCCGTTGCGCCTGACTCGGAAACCGCTGATAAAGCCTATACACACCCTTTGAGTGAGGCCGTCGAGGCGTTCCTCCTCACGAAGCGCATCGCCAGTTGCACCGTCGAACCGATTCTCCGGGTAGTCGTCGCCATATTGCCACGTCGGGTCGAACCGGAGGCAGATGGGCCGAGTCCGGACTGCTTCACGAACGCGACGGAGGGGGTGTATTATTTTGGGTTCTCTGCATGACCGCAGCGATACGATCACCTTCGCGGGGCGTCTGAAACGCAGGGTTATCAAGCGTTTCTTAGGCTGCGGGGCTGACTTTCACCCGAGGAAGCGATCGGCAACCCTCGAAGCCTGTCACCATGTGGGTCCGCATCGTGATCGCCGGGGCGCTGTTCATCGCTAGCACCGTCACGGGGAATGTACCGGCGGTGGCACACATCGACCGCGCCATCACGCTTTGGGTACAGCGGGCCGCGCCGGCGTTAGACGCCCCGACCGCCATGATCGTTTTCCTCGGGAACGCGGGAACGGTCATCCCAGCTCTGGGAGCGATCGGCCTGGTCCTCCTGTTGTTCGAACTCAAGCGCTACGGTCGCGCGGCGCTGTGGCTGTCCGTCGGGGCCGCGGCTATCAGCGGACTGACGGTCGTGCTCCAGAATGCGATCGTTCATCCCGGGCCCCCGGACTCGCTGAAGCGTCATTTCATTCGCGCCCCGGATGCTCCGTTTGCGGTGCTCAGCGCGCTCGGCGTGACGCACATCGTCGTGATCGGACTCGTGGGCGTCGCGCTGTTGCTCCTACTTGTCGCGGAGCCACGCAGAGATCGTGCGCTACTGCTGCTGGCCGCCGCAGGCGCAGGCTTCGGCGTGCTTGCCCTTATCTTCCGTGAGTTGCTGCACGCTGCATCGTTTGGACAGATGCTTGAGTGGGTGGACATCGCGCCGTTCGGGTTTCCGTCGGGGCACGCTGCGCGCGTCGGGCTCATCGCGGGGACGGCTCTTCGGCGGATGCCTGGACTCGCAGCCGGCATTATCGTCACTCTGATGGCGTCGTTGGTCTATTTGGGTGATCATTGGACATCTGAAGTCGTCGGCGGGCTTTGCCTCGGCTGGGTGGGCGCAGAACTCGCATCGAGACTCTGGGAATGGTTGGGATAGGGCCTCGCGGGCTGGACTGGTGCCGGTCCCACGCGGTTCGTCGCCCCGGGCTCGCCCATACGGATCGCTGGGAGGCCGGCCTGGTCTCGAGTGCGCCAACTCATTCCCGAGCTGTAGGGATTGGGACTCGCTTTCTTGCCAGCCACGACGCGGTGATCCCCGGACGTTATCGAGAGCTACTGTTGCCCCCCGTGTCGATGTACGCGTTTTCGTCGGGCTTCGTGACTCCTTG
>DATNIM010000030.1:0-5823 GCA_035604455.1 Gemmatimonadales bacterium | reverse complement strand
CGGTCTCCTTCGGCCCGCGCCTCACCGCCCGCCCCCGCCCGGACCGCCGGCCCCGCCGCCCTCGCCGCCCTCGCCGCTCCGGCACCCTGGACCAGGCCGCATGACCGCCATGATGCGGTGGTCAGAGCTCCTGGCCTGGATCGCCCTCATGTGGCTCGTCGTACGCCCCCTCGGGCGGTGGTGGGCCCGCTCCGACGACCTGACGCGCCGAGACAAGGCGCTCTTGACGGAGGGGTTCGAGGCCCTGGGCGCGGAGCGCGTCACGGCGGGCCTCGCGGCCCGCGGCCATGAGTGGCAGGACTGCTTTCTCGCGCTCGCTACGGCGGGCGATGTTCGGACGCCGAGCTGGCTCGCGCGGATTCGGGGCTGGGACCGCTTGCCCGGGGTCCGCAACAGCGTTACCCGGACGCTCGTCACGGTGTGGGATCGAGACGAGCGCGGGTTCCGGGACCTTGCGGGCGCGTGGCTGGAACATGCGCAGACGCCGGCGAGGTGGGGCAACCCCGTGTCACGTTCGTTTCGAGGCGGTGTCACGACCCGCGCACTAGCCTCGGCTCAAGGAGGCGCACAGTGAATGTCGCGTTGTGGTTACCGGCAATGTTCGTCCTCGGAATCGTGGCGATGGGGCTGTGCTACTGGTTCCTCGTCCTCTGCGAAAAGATGTGAGGGCTCGATCATGCTGATCTACCTGACGGCTGCTGTGGCTCTGTTTCTGTTCGTGTACCTGTTTTGGGCTCTGGTGCGACCGGAGCAGTTCTGAGGGCGCGTTGAACGCTTCGCTCGCGGAGCACTTCGGCCCAATTCCCTTTGGCGGCTGATCCCAGCGTTGCTCACCCTTTTCGTACGGAGTAGGACGAGATGCACAGCGAACTGAACGTTACGCCCACCCTGGAACCGCCGACCCTGCCGGAGGGCGCTCCGGTTCGGCGGCCCCGCGGCCAACCGCTCCTGGCACGTGGACCCGCCATGGTCGCGCTGCGCCAGGCGTTCGTGATGCTGCGGCCCGACATCCAATGGAAGAACCCGGTGATGTTCGTGGTCGAGGTCGGGGCGTTCCTGACCCTGCTCTTCATCTTGCAGGCGGCTTTCGGTACGACGGCGAGCCAGGTGTCGATCACCTACTTCATCGCCCTGGACTTCTGGCTGTGGTTGACCGTGCTGTTCGCCAACTTCGCCACCGCGCTGGCGGAGGCGCGAGGAAAGGCGCAGGCCGAATCGTTGCGGCGCGCCCGGCATGACACGATCGCCCATCGAATCGGCGCGACCGGCGTTGCGGAGGAGGTCTCCTCGCACGCGCTGCGGCCCGGCGATCGGGTGGTGGTGGAGGCGGGGCAGACGATTCCCGGCGACGGTGAGATCCTCGAAGGTGTGGCGTCGGTTGACGAGTCCGCGATTACCGGTGAGTCGGCCCCGGTGATTCGGGAATCGGGCGGGGACCGCTCGGGCGTGACCGGGGGAACCATCGTCCTCTCCGATCGCATCGTCGTTCAAATCACGAGCGGGGCGGGCGAGTCCTTCCTCGACCGGATGATTGCCTTGGTCGAGGGGGCGATCCGCCAGCGCAGCCCCAACGAGATCGCGCTCACGCTCGCGCTGTCGGCGTTCACCCTGATCTTCTTGATCGTCGTCGTGCCGCTGTGGCCGATGGCGTGGAACGCCGAGCAGTACATGACGAGCTATCTGGGCCTCCAGACCCCCCTGAAGAGCCTCGGCACCGACGTCCCGACCTTGATCGCGCTGCTCGTGTGCCTGATTCCCACGACGATCGGTGCGTTGCTCGCCGCGATCGGGATCGCCGGGATGGACCGCGCGCTGCGGGCGAACATCATCGCGAAGAGCGGCAAGGCGGTAGAACTCGCGGGTGACATCGACGTCGTGATGCTCGACAAGACCGGCACGATCACCGTCGGGAACCGGCACGCGACGAAGTTCCTGCCGGTCGGCGACTACTCGGCGACGGACCTCGGCCGGCTGGCCGCGATCGCCTCGGCTGCAGACCAGACCCCTGAGGGTAAGAGCATCGTGCGGGCCTATCAGGGGCTCAAACAGGGGACGGCTACCGTGCCCGCTGGCACGACGTTTGTGCCGTTCTCAGCGCAGAGCCGGATGAGCGGTGTCGACCTGCCAGGCGGTCGCCGGATTCGTAAGGGCGCGCCGGACGCGATCACAAAGTTCGTCACGGAACTGGGAAGCACCCCTCCCCGGGAGCTCGCGGGCCTGGTGGACTCCGTCGCGTCGAAGGGCGCCACCCCGCTCGTCGTGGCCGAGGACAGCCGCGTCGCGGGTGTGATCGTCTTGGAAGACATCTTGAAGCCGGGCCTCCGGGAGCGCCTCGCGCGTTTGAAGAAGATGGGGCTGCGCACAATCATGATTACGGGCGACAACCCCCTCACGGCGGCAACGATTGCCGACCAAGCGGGAATCGACGACTTCGAAGCCCAGGCGACGCCCGAGACGAAGCTCGCGCTCATTC
This sequence comes from Gemmatimonadales bacterium, assembly GCA_035604455.1. Lineage (GTDB taxonomy): Bacteria > Gemmatimonadota > Gemmatimonadetes > Gemmatimonadales > GWC2-71-9 > AG25. The sequence continues at coordinate 3,350 of DATNIM010000030.1, read as the reverse complement.
GGAAGCAGCAGGCGGAAGGCAAGCTCGTCGCCGTGCTGGGCGACGGGACGAACGACGCGCCGGCGCTCGCGCAGGCCGACGTGGCGTTGGCGATGAACGCCGGTACGCAGGCCGCGAAAGAGGCGGCCAACATGGTGGACCTCGACAGCGACCCCACGAAGCTCATCGAGGTGATCGAGATCGGGAAGCAATTGCTCATGACCCGGGGTGCGCTCACGACGTTCTCGATTGCGAACGACGTGGCGAAGTACTTCGCCATCATTCCCGCGCTGTTTGCCGGGACGCTCCCGTGGCTCAAGGTCGTGGACATCATGCACCTGCACTCGCCCACCTCGGCGATCCTCTCGGCCGTGATCTTCAACGCGCTCATTATCCCGCTCTTGATCCCTGTGGCTCTGAAGGGCGTGCGCTACGCGCCGCTCGGTGCGGACGCGCTGTTGCGTAGGAACCTCGCGGTCTGGGGGCTCGGGGGAGTGATCATCCCGTTCGTCGGCATCAAGCTGATCGATGTCGTGATGGTCGCGCTCCACTTGGCGGCCTAAGGTCGACCCTCTTCTTGAACAAGGACGCACAAATGTTGCGGTACATCTCGAAGAGTCTGTGGCTGCTCGGGCTGACCATCGTGATCTGTGTGGTCATCTACCCGCTGGCACTCTGGGCCGTTGGCCAGACCGTGTTCCCGTTCCAGGCGAACGGCAGCATGCTGCGAGCGCCGGACGGCACGATCATCGGTTCCAAACTCATCGCACAGCCGTTCACGAAGGACGAGTACTTCCAGCCGCGGCCGTCAGCGGCGTCCTACGACGGCTCGGCATCTACGTCGTCCGCGCTCGCAGTCTCGAACTACGCGCTCCGCGACCGCGTGGCCCGGGTTCTGGGCCCGATCGTCAAGTATCGGGACGGGGCGAAGGCTGGCCAACTCGTGGCCCCGGACATCGAGCACTGGTTCGCCCAGGACTCGTTTCAAAACGCGCCGCACCTCGTGGCCCAGTGGGCCGATAACCACAACGGTCTCGCGCAGGGCTGGGTGACGGGCGACTCGACCCACGGTGTCTACGTCGATGCATGGAGCAAGGCGCACGCCGAGGTGGTGGCGAAGTGGATCAAGGACAACCCCGGGACCCCGCAGCCCAAGGCACCCGATCTGGCCGTCGTGTTCTTCGAACACTTCTCGGCCGATCATCCCGGGCGCTTCCCGTCGGCCGTGACGAGCACTGGGGCCGACAAGAAACCGCACACGGAGATTCAGCCTGTGTCGGAGGGCAGCGACGTGCAGTCGATCTTCTTCGACATGTGGCGTCAGGACCATCCAGACGTTGCGCTGCAGGACATTCCCGGCGACTACGTGACGACCTCCGCCTCGGGCCTTGACCCCGACATCACGCTCCAGAACGCGGAGTACCAGCTGGACCGCGTGGCGGGGAAATGGGCGGGCGACTTGAAGCGCGACCCTGCACCCGTGCGCGCGGAGATCGAGGACTTGTTGCAGTCCAACGCCGTCGCGCCCCTGGGCGGCCTGGCCGGCGAGAAGATGGTGAACGTCCTCGCGGTCAACCTCGCGCTCCGCCAGCGCTACGGGGCACCCCAGTGATCGGCGCGGAGTCGTCGACCGGGGCCTAGGGGTCGTCGCGAGGGATGGGCCTGGAGCGTTGGCGGCCGCGGGCAGACGGCTACTGCGTGGCGCAGATCTGTCTCAACGGGCACGTGATCGCGCATCAGGCGCTGCGCGCTGACGATCTCCAGCCCTTCTGCTCGCAATGCGGGAAGGAGACGCTCGTCAAGTGCGCGCTCTGCGGTGAGACGATCCGCGGTACGCTTCCCGATGGGGAGCAAAACGGACGCGCGGCGCCCTACGTGCGCCCGAGTTTCTGTCCCGCTTGCGGGGGGGCCTATCCGTGGACGACGGCCCAGCTCGACGCGGCGCGCGATTTGGCGAAGGGGCTCGAGGGATTGTCGGCCCGCGAACACGAGCTCCTCGCGGCGAGCCTCGACGAGTTGATCGCGGATACCCCGCGAGCCTCGCTTGCCGCCACGCAGTTCAACAGTCTCGTGGCGAAGGCCCGGGGCGCGGGCGTGCGAGCCTTGCGGAACCTGGTCGTGGAGATCGCCGCCGAGGCGGCGAAGCAGCACGTCAGCACGGGCGTGTGACGCCCTGTCAGGCGTTAACAGGAGTTTGTCGCCGGGGCCGAGCCTTTGATCCCGCGTTAACCCGCGGCGCGGTAGTCTAGAAGCGGAGACCGGCTCGCCGGTCAGATTCTGCAGGGGATCGATAGCGGCGCGCAGGACGGCGTCGCGGCGGTTGATGTGTGCTCCGGGTATGCTCGCTCCTGCAGCCCGCAGGACCGGAGGAAGACCGAACCTCTAGAGACTAGTGCTTGAGGAGTGGCGCATGACCATCTGGCTTCTGCCCATCGCGATTCTGGCCACGACGACGATTCTCTGTATCCCGCTGAGCCGCTACCTCGCGTGGATCATGAATGGCGAGTACCGGGCTCCGGCGTTCCTCCGGGCGATCGAGCGTCGTCTCGACAGCGGCCCTCAGAGCTGGAAACAGTACGCGGGCGCGCTCCTCGTCTTCAACACGGTGCTGTTCGTATTCGGCTTTGTCGTGTTGGCGTTGCAACCCTGGATGCCGCTCAATCCGGACGGCAAAGGGATGTTGGCCCCCACGACGATCTTCCACAGCGTCGTGTCATTCATGACCAACACCGATCTCCAGCACTATTCGGGGGATCAACACTTCTCGAATTTCAGCCAGATCGTCTTCTGCTTGACCAACTTCTTCCTCTCGGCCTCGATTGGGTTCTGCGGGCTCACGGCGATCATCCGGGCGCTCCGGAGCGATAAGACGGTCGGCAACTTCTTCGTCGACATGTGGCGCGTGGTCATGTACATGTTCGTGCCCGTGGCGTTCGTGTTCGGCCTCGTTTTCCTGCAGCAGGGATCTCCGATGACATATCGGAGTTCCTATCATGTCGCGACGCTCGAGCCGGCCTCGATGGGGACGACGGACAAGGGTGAGGCGAAGCCGCAGAACATCGTGGTTGGCCCTCTCGCCGCCTTTGTGCCGATGAAGCAGTTGGGCACGAACGGGGGCGGCTTCTACGGTATGAACTCGGCCCACCCGTTCGAGAATCCGACGGCGCTCACGAACTTTCTGTCGTGCGTCATGATGATGCTGTTCCCGTACGCGCTCGTGCTGATGTTTGGGCGGATGCTCAAGCGCATGGGCCACGCGTGGGTCATCTGGGCCGTCATGATGGTCCTGATGGTCGGCACGGTATGGTGGTCAGTGTATTTCGATACCCTGAAGTCGAACCCCGCGTTCACGGCGCACCCGATCGCGCGGA
>DATNIM010000029.1:0-46639 GCA_035604455.1 Gemmatimonadales bacterium | reverse complement strand
TGGGTGGGTCGTCGGGTCGGCGAGCGCGTTCCCCCAACAATCGTTGCACGACGTGCGCGGCGGCACTCGCATCTAGCCCTTCAAGCTCGACGCGCGTCAAGTGTTTGATAACAGTGTCGTTGGTGAGGGCCTTTGTGGCGTCGGGAGCGCCAAGTTCTGTGGAGCGGCCAGCGAGTACTAGAAGCACCCGAGTATCGTGTAGCTTCCGAGCCACGACGTGTAGAACCGCAGCAGTTGCGTTATCGGTTGCGTGCACGTCGTCCACTACGAGTATCACGGGTCGGTCCTCGCCAGCCGCCGCCACCGCTTTCCGGAAGGCGTCCGCCAAGCGCAAGGGTGTCACTTCAGCGGTCCACACAGGCGGTTTCGCCACGCCGGGAAAGACCTCGAGCAGTTCCGGGGCGATCCGCGCCAGCTCGCTCAGCGCCTCCGGCTCGGCGCCGCCAAGCACACGTTGCACCGCAAGCTGGCGGGTTAGCTCCGCCAACACGGCGAAGGGCAGTTCGCGTTCCGCGTCGTACGCTTGCACTCGAGCGACGGCTGCCCCTTCGAGTTGACACATCGCGGCGACGGCATTGACGAGCGTTGTCTTGCCGATGCCGGCGTCCCCCGTCACCACCACCACGCGAGGACGAGCACGTCGGGCGTCCTGCCAAGCGTCGTAAAGGGCACTGAACTCCCGCTCTCGGCCAATCAGCGGCTCGCTCGCCAAGCCGTCCTCACTAGCGGTTTGGGGATCAGCCGCGCGCAATTCGGCCACGCGGAGCCGCCCGCCCGTGGGCCGACCCTCCCGGAGCAGGTCCGCCATGGCGCGGAGTTCGTGGCGCGGCGTGGCGCCCAGTTCGTCCCCGAGCTGCTCGGCGAACCGCGTATACGCCTTCAGGGCGTTCGTGCGATCTCCGGCCCAGGCTCGTGCCTCAACGACTCCGCGCACGCCGTCTTCAGAGAGAGGGTCTACGTCGAGCAGGATACGGGCATGACGTTCCAATTCGCGGAAGTTGCCTGCCCGGCGATTCGCGTCCATGCGCCTCACGAGGCAATCACGGACCAAGGGGGCGAGCTTTGAACGCCAGCCGTCCTTCCAGTGCTCGAATGGGAGCGCATCCGGAATTTCGAAGCCGTCGAGGAAGGGCCCGCGGATCTCGACGTCACCTTCGCCTACGTGCGCCACGTCTACGTCGATCGTCCCGTCGGCGAGGATTACTGTCGCCTTCTCGAGAATCACTCGGTCGCGGCCGACTTTGGCCTTGAGTACCGAGAGCGCCTGAGCGAGGGAGTGCCGCCCCCGGAGCGGGGGCACCTCGGCCCACAGCAAGTCGATGAGGTAGTCCCTGGTGAACCGTCGCCCACATTCGAGGCCGAGGCGAATGAGCAAGGCGAAGTGCTTGCGAGTCCGGAACTTGATGCGTCCGAACTCACCGGCCAGAACGGGAGGGCCGAGCGTGAACAGGCGCAGGTGGCGCGTCACGGCATGACCGAGGTTTGTGAAGAAGCAACTATTAGGTCTGCATATCAACGCCGTGTCAACCTAGCGCACCGCATGCAGATAGGACCGCCAGGTGGTCGGCGCGGCGGCGCCCGGCGACGAGCCCGGACGATCCGCTAGCTAGGGAAGGACGCCCGCGAGAGCTACGCCGGCCGCCAGGCGGCCACCCGGATCAGCTCGTCGACGATATCCGGGGCGGAGCGTCCCGCAGCTTCCGCGGCGAAATTGACGACCAAACGGTGAATCAGGACGGTCGGCGCCACGCTCTGGAGATCGTCGTAATCGGCTAGCGGTCGCCCATCCAGGGCTGCACGGGCCTTCGCCCCGAGCACCAGGTATTGCGACGCCCGGGGTCCGGCGCCCCAGGCGATGTATTCCCTTATAAGGGCCGGAGCGTCGGCGTCGCTCGGTCGGGTCATGCGGGCGAGCGTAACGGCCGCGCGCACCAACTGCTCTGGCGCGGGCACCCGGCGCACTAAGTGCTGGAGCGTGAGCACGTCTTCAGCCGTCAACACGGGTTCGATGCCCGTAATGACGTCACCCGTCGTCGCCTGGACGATCCGCTCTTCTTCGGCCTTCGACGGGTATCCCACGCGCAGTTCGAACATGAAGCGGTCAAGCTGCGCCTCGGGCAGAGGATAGGTGCCTTCCTGTTCGATTGGATTCTGGGTCGCCAGTACGAAGAACGGGGCCGGCAGCGGGTGGGTCACTCCAGCTGTTGTGACGTGGTGCTCCTGCATGGCCTGCAGCAGTGCGGCCTGGGTCTTGGGCGGCGTCCGGTTCACCTCGTCGGCGAGTACGATGTTGGCGAAGACGGGGCCGCGGACAAACCGGAACCCCCGTTTCCCCGTGGATGGATCCTCCTCGATGATCTCGGTGCCGGTGATGTCGGACGGCATCAGGTCGGGCGTGAATTGTATGCGGGAGAACCCAAGCTCGAGCGCTTCGGCGACCGTTTGTACCATCAAGGTCTTGGCGAGGCCCGGTACGCCGAGGAGCAACGCGTGTCCACCGGCGAAGATCGCCGTGAGGATCCCGTCGAGCACGTCGCGCTGCCCCACGATCCGCCGGCCGACCTGCGCAAGCAGGTCGGCTCGCGCCTTCGCGAGGCGCTGGAGCAACTCGACGTCGCCGGCTGGTGGGGGGCGGCGGACCGATTCGGGGTGGTTTTGGGGCATGGTGTACGAAACATTATCACGGCATACTCACAAGCGCCACATAAGGTTGCACGCTCTCGCGCTTGCTTGCGCTTTTTTTCACAAGCGGATACCTTTGCCCGCGTGCCGGGACCCAGAGACGGCAACGGCGGAGGCAGCGCGCTGCGGTACGCCGGGCTCGGAATCGAGCTTGCCGCGTCGGTGGTCCTCGGGGCGCTCGCGGGCCAATGGGCAGATCGCAAGACGGGCGCACGGGGGTTGTTCACCGTGCTCGGGGCGCTTCTGGGCTTCGGGCTGACGCTGTACTCGCTGATCCGCGGACTAAAGAGCTCAGACACTAACGAGAAATGACTTCCCGATCGCGCTACCTCAGCGGTCTTGCCGGAATCGGCATCGTAACCCTCGCGGTCAGTAGCGCGTTTCCCCCCGCGACTCGCGGCCCGCTTCTTATCGCACTTGCCGTCGCGCTGGTGGTGCAAGCGCCATTGGGGTGGTGGTTGACTAAGTCAATCGGCACGACGCGGTTCATGCTGGCATGGGGCGCGGGCCTAGGGGCCCGGCTCCTGTTGGTGGGCGCGATGGGGATGCTCGGTGTGCCCTTGCTCCGCCTTGCCCCGTCGGCGGTGCTCGTGCCCCTCGCCGGTCTGCTCATGGCATTGCTCGCCGTGGAGGCGGTCGTCGTCGCATTGGCCCTCCCTCAGGCAAAAACTCGATGAGAGGTCCGCGCGCGCGGGCGGTGCTCCTCGGAATTGCTGTCCTGTGCTTGGGGGTCACGGCATCCGCCCAGACGCCGTCGGCCGATGCACGCCAGATCAACATCCTCGAGCATCTCGGCAACTCGCACCATCTCGAGCTGCCATACTGGAAGCCTCCATACACCTATCCGGTCGAGCTGCCGCGGTTTACACCAATCCAGGTGGGAGGGGTGACGCTCGATTTCTCCATTACCCGGCACCTCGTGTTCATGATGCTCGCCGCGGTGATCGTCGTGCTCGTGTTCCTCTACACCTCTCGCGCCGTGGTGCGGGCTCACGCGGCCGGGCAGCCGCCCCGGGGGTTCGCTGGCGCGATGGAGGCGATGGTGCTCTACATCCGGCAGGAGGTCATCCTGCCGAACGTCGGCCCGCACGGTGAGGGATATGTGAACTATCTCCTCACCGTGTTCTTCTTTCTCCTCGCCTGCAACCTCTTCGGGCTCGTGCCGTGGGGTGCGACCGCGACCTCGAACATCGCCGTGACCGGCGCCATGGCCCTGCTGTCCCTCGTGGTGATCGAGATCTCGGGGATGCGCGCGCTCGGGTTCAAGGGATACATGCAGACGATCTTCTATCTGCCGCCGGGGCTGCCCGTGGCCCTTCGTCCCGCGCTTCTCATCATCATGACGCCGATCGAGATCATCGGGAAACTCGCGAAACCGTTTGCGCTGGCGGTGCGGCTCTTTGCAAACATGACCGCGGGCCACGTGGTGCTGCTCGCGCTCATCGGCCTCACGTTCTTCTTTCAGAGCTATCTGGTGGGGATCGCGGCATCGCTGCTCGCCACCGGAGTGATGGTGCTCGAGTTGTTCGTGGCGTTTCTGCATGCTTTCATCTTCACGCTCTTGACGTCGGTGTTCATCGGGTTGATGCGCGCCGCGCATTGACCGATGGCAGGCGGACGGCCGCGGGCGCCCGCGGTGCCGTCCGGGTAGTTCGCCCCGGGGAGGGCGGACGAAACCCACTGGCTCACCCACGCGGTGCGCCGAAGGTGGGTGGCGGCGCGGGGCCGGTCTAGGGAGACCCGGCTCGCGCGGCGGGCGTGGCAAGCCAAGTGTCTCCCGGCTAAGGAGTTCCTCATGCTGGACGTACTCGCCCAGGTTCAGGCGGCCGCCCCCGTTGCGGACTCCGCTGGCAAGGGCTACGCGTTGATCGGCGCGGGCCTCGCCGCGGGGCTCGCGGTTCTCGGAGCGGGCATCGGCATCGGCCGCATCGGCGGCCAGGCGGTGGAGGGGATGGCCCGCCAACCCGACAACAGCGCCCGGATTCAGACGGCCATGATCATCGCGGCCGCGCTCGTCGAAGGCGTGGCGCTGTTCGCCGCGGTTGTGGCCTTCGTGATGCAGGGCAAAGTCAACTTTTAATCCATGCGTGGGGGCGGCGCGGCGTCTGCCGCGCCCCCCGCGCCACGAGGTCGGCATGAAGAGGTTCGTGTGGTCAGCCGCGTTCCTGAGCGGGGTGGCGGCCGTGCCCGCCGCTGCGGAGGGCGCCAACCCGAGTCCGCTCACCGTCGACGGCGGCCTGGTCATCTGGACGCTCGTCGTCTTTGGTCTGCTCGTGTTCGTCCTCAAGCGCAGCGCCTGGCCGGTACTACTCAGCGCGGTCCGGGAGCGCGAGCAGCGCCTGGAGCGCCAGCTCGCAGAAGCTGAAAAGAACCGGCTCGAAGCGGCCGCGCTGCTCGAGCAGCATCGTCAGCTCCTCGCTGGCGCTACAGCCGAAGCACAGCAAATCATCAACACCGCCAAGAGCGCCGCCGACAAGGAACGGGCGGCGCTCCTCGCCAAGGCGAGGGACGAGTACGACGACCTGCTCGCGCGGGCCCGGAAGGAAATCGAAGACGAGAAGGCCAAAGCGCTGGTTGAGCTGCGGCGAGATGCGGTCGAGCTCTCGATCGCTGCCGCGTCCAAACTGCTCGAGGCGAAACTCGACGCGCAGGCGAACCGGCGGATCGTCATGGACTTTCTCGAGACGCTCGGCGAGAGACAGTGAAAACGGCCACGATCGCCCGCAACTACGCCGAGGCCCTGTTCCGGGCGGGCGAAGCGCACGATGCGGCGACTGTGGCGCGCTACGGCGCACTCTTGGACGACGTCGCGGGCGCGGTTGGCGCCGATCCGCGGATCGCCATCGCCCTCGACTCGCCCCGCGTCGCGAAGGCGACCAAAGCGAACCTGCTGGCCGAGGCCCTGCGCGGCGTGGCGCCGGGGGAGTTCGTCCGCTTTCTGCACGCCGTCGTGTACCGGGGCCGCCAGGGTCTGCTGGCGGAGATCGCGCGCGAGTACCAGGCGCTCATGGACGTCGCGCTCAATCGGGTGCACGCCGGCATCACGCTCGCCGACGGCTCGGATGCCCGGTTCGAGGAACAGGTGGTGGGCAAGCTGCGAACGGCGCTCGGCCGCGAGGTACGCGCCCATTTCCGTTCGGACAGCGCGATTCTCGGCGGGATCGTCGTGCGCGTTGGCGACCGTGTGTTCGACGGGTCACTCCGCCGCAAGCTCGCGGTCCTGCGGCGCCAGCTGCTCGGGGCCAGCTAACGGGGTCGGCCCGACTCAGGCGGTCTTGAGTTCCCCGGCTCCCCCGGGCGGTGGCGTCAGCATAGCTTCCACGGCCACATGCTCGCGCTTCTGCTCGTTCTCGTGGCCCATGACACGACGCGCTACTGGCAGCAGGGGGTGAGTTATCGCATCACGGCGCGCCTCGACGAGGCGACCGGCGTGCTCAGCGGCCAGGCCCACATTACCTACGTCAACAACTCCCCCGATACGCTCCGGGACTTCTACGTCCATCAATACCTGAACGCATTCCGGCCCGGGTCGCGTTGGGCGGCGGCCGACAGCGCGGAAGACCGAGACCGCTTCCAGCATCTGCGCGATCCCGACTACGCATTCGAGCGTATCACGGGGGCTGACGTCATGGGCGAACCCGCGCGGCCCGACTACCCCTACGCCCCCGATTCAACGGTCGCGCACTGGCGGCTTCCCCGGCCGCTTGCGCCCGGCGACTCGCTCGCCGCGAACGTGGTCTGGCAGGCCCGACTCTCCACGGTTCCGCGGCGCCAGGGCCGGGCGGGGCGTCGGTTCGATTTTGCCCAGTGGTATCCCAAGGTCACGGTGTATGACCGCTATGGCTGGGAGGACCACCCGCTATATCCAGCGGGCGAGTTTTACGGCGAGTTCGCGACGTTCGACGTGACGCTCGATCTGGCCGCGGACCAGGTGATCGGCGCCACCGGGGTACCGATCTGCGGGGACCCGGGGTGGGAAGGGGCGCGCGCAGACCCCGACGAACCGGTCGACTATCAGCGCACGTTCTACGCCGACGGACCGCCTGGCGACTGCCCCGCCGCCGAGGCCGGACGAAAGACTGTGCGCTTCTTCGCCGAGCAGGTCCATCATTTCGCGTTTTCCCTCAATCCTCAATACATCTACGAGCAGAGTCGCTACCACGACGTGGTCGTCCACGTCCTCTACCAACCAGGCGACGGCGCCACGTGGGGACATGGGGTGGCCGCCGCCCGGACGGTCGCCGTGCTCGCCTGGCTCGACACGCTGTTTGGGCCGGACCAGTGGCCGCAGATCACGAACGTGCACCGGATCGAAGGCGGGGGCACGGAGTTCCCAATGATGGAGATGAACGGGAGTCCGTCGCTCGGCTTGATCGCGCACGAAACCGGTCACCAATACGTGATGGGACAACTCGCGAACAACGAGTGGCGCGAGGGATGGATGGACGAGGGGTTCACGAGCTTCCAGGAAGGGTGGTTCCTCGAGCACCACGGCGCGCCGCCCACCTACGACCGCCTGGAGCCCGAAGTGCTGTGGCTCGATCTGCATGGCTGGAGCGAGCCGGTGTCCATGGTGAGCGAGCGGTTCCGCGACTTCGATACCTATAACGCCATGATCTACGAGAAGGCGCAGCTTTTCTTCGAGGAGCTGCGCTACGTGGTTGGCGACGAGGTGCTGCATCGCATCCTGCGGACCTACTTCGCGCGCTGGAAGCTCAAGCACGTCAACGAGGACGCGTTCCGCGAAATATGCGAGGAGGTGGCGCATCGCGACCTCAAGTGGCTCTTCGCGGAGTGGCTGCACGCGACGCCGCTCTTCGACTACCGACTGGAGGCCGTCGAGCGACACCAGCTCCCGGACAGCCGCTGGCGCACCCGGGTGACGATCAGGCGGCTGGGCGACGGGTGGATGCCGCTTGAGATCGGCGACCGGGACACGATCTACGCGGTGGCGACCGGGCAGGCCGCGCGCGAGGACGTGGAGTTCACGAGCGTGCGCCGGCCCGGCCGCCTTATGCTCGATCCGCGGGAGCGGACCCACGACTGGAACCGCCTCGACGACCAAGAGTCTCGCCCGCTGACGGGGCGTGCGATGTGGGAACTCCGCGTCGACAACCCCGGTCGCGAAACCGTGGCGAGGGATCGGTTGGTGTCGGCGTGGATGCCGGTTGTGTGGACGAACGATTTCGGTGGATTGACGGTCGGATTCCGCGAGCGATCGAACTACTTCGCCAGCTACGACCAGACCCTCGTGCTCGGCACGGTGGCTACAGGCAGCACGGCGACGAGCAGGCTCGGCGGCTACGTCCGTCTCACGAACCCCATCACCGGTGTGCCTTCGCCCAGGCTCGAAACGAGCCTGGCGGCGTGGAACTTCGAGGGCCGTGCGGGAGCCGAACTCGCCTGGGACCACGCGTTGCGCGAGCACCTCGGCTTTGGGCCCGACCCTCACGTCGGGTTCCGCGTGCTGTGGATGGCGACGACGGCGATGGGCTACCTCGATCCCCGCCTCTGGGACGATGCCGGGACGATCGAGGCCGGGCCCTGGGCCGAGACGTCGGTGACGAGCGGCTCAGAGGGGCACGCGACCCTGGCGCGTTGGCGGGCAGAGGGGACCGTGGGGGCGGTCTACCGCAACCCTGGGGCCGGTACCGTGTCGCCGACGCGCTACGATGTCGCGGACTTCGCGCGGCTGATGGGCTCGGCCAGCGTGCGTACGGAACTCTCGGCGGCGACCGTGCTCGGCCTGCGCGTGTTTGCGGGCGGCTACTTCGGCAACTCCCTGCCCGTGAAGCAGCGTCGGATCATGGTGAGCGGGGCGAATCCCTACGACGTGTTCCCGAACCCGTTCCTCGCGACTGCCGGGGCACTCCTCGTACGACCCGGGCTCTTCTACCAGACGCCAGGCGACGGGAACCTGCGGGCGTACAGCCCTGATCTTGGCGGACGCTGGGCCCTGACCGCGAATGGCGAGCTCACCCACACGATCGTGCGCCGCTCTCGGGGGCTCGTGCGCACCGTGGGGCTCGAGGTGTTCGGGGACGTCGGCCTCGTGGACTCCCTCGCTACCGTCGCCGCCCAGCCCTCCGGTGCGGCCACGACACTCGAGGATGCTGGCCTCGGCCTCGTGTCTGCCCAGCGGTTCCAGGACCTCTCCTGGACGCTCAGGATCGAGTTCCCCTTCGAGATGAACTTGTGGCAGCTCGCCGCGGACACGAGCGCGCCCGGCGCGCGGTGGGCGGTGCGCTGGCTCGTTAGCCTGAGCCCGAGCTTCTGACGTGACGGGCGCCGGCCGACGCGAGTTCTTTCGCGACGCGTTCGGGCGTCTCGCGCGCGAGGTGACGGCGCGGACCGAACGCCGGGTGGTCGCTGGTCGCCACTTCCGGCCGCCTGGCGCGGCCGAGGAACTCGCGTTCCTCGCGTCGTGCACGCGCTGCGGGGATTGCATTGACGCGTGCCCGGTCCACGCCATCTTCAAAGCGCCGCCCGGCAGCGGCCTCGCGGTGGGCACTCCCGTGCTTGAGCCCGCGCTGCAAGCTTGCGTGGTCTGTGCCGATATGCCGTGCGCCCGCGCCTGCGAAACGGGTGCGCTCGTGGTGCCCATGGACGGCTGGGCGAAGGTCCGGCTGGGCGTGCTGTCCCTCGATCCCGCGCGTTGTATCGTGTTTCACGGAGCGGCGTGCGGCGTCTGCGCGCGCGTGTGCCCGGTCGGGGAGCGCGCGCTCGCGCTCGATGCGGGAGGGCGACCGGTGCTGCGGCCCGAAGGATGCGTAGGGTGCGGGTCGTGCGTGACAGCCTGCGTGACCGCGCCTCCGTCCCTCGCCCTTACGTTTCCGGAGGAGTTGTGAGCGACGTCCCGTATCGTGTAGCAAAGCCGTGGGGGCACGAGCTCATTTGGGCCCGGACTGACCGCTACGTCGGGAAGATCCTCCACATCGAGCCCGGCCACGTGCTGAGCCTCCAGTATCACAACCGGAAGGATGAGACGATCCACGTGTTGCGAGGGGAAATCGTGCTTCGCCTCGAACAGGGCGGGGCGCTCATCGAGCGGCCACTGCGCGAGGGTGAATCCTTCCACATCCCGCCGCTCCTCGTCCATCAGTTCGAGGCCGTCGTCTCGAGCGATCTGCTCGAGGCGTCGACGCCCGAGCTCGACGACGTCGTGCGCTTGAAGGACCGCTATGGGAGAGCCTAGGTGAAGGTCATCGTACCGCTCGCCGGCAAAGGGACGCGCTTGCTGCCGCTGACCCGCCGGGTGCCGAAGCCGCTCGTGCGGGTCGCCGCGCGCCCCGTGATGGACTACGTCATGGACGCGCTCGCGGGCCTCGACATCAGCGAGCTCGTTGTCATTACGGGGCATTTGAAGGAGGAAGTCGAGCGCTACATCACCCGGCATTACCCGATCCGGGCCCGCTTCGTGGAGCAGCGGACGCTCGACGGCACCGCGGGGGCCATTAATCTCGCGCGGCCGTTCGTCGACGAACCTGTTCTCATCGTCTTCGTGGATACGCTCTTCGACGCCGATCTCAGTGTGGTCAGGACGACGGACGCCGATGGCATTCTCTGGGCCAAGGAGGTCGAGGACTACCGCCGCTTCGGCGTCATCCTCACCGACGAGCGCGACGGCATGACGCGGATCGTCGAAAAGCCCGAGGCGCCGGTCTCGAAGCTCGCGAACATCGGGTTGTACTACATGCGCGACTGGCGCGCGCTCTTCGCCGGGATTACCGACGTTCTTCGGCGGCCGCCGGGGGCCGGGGGCGAGTTCTATCTGACCGATGCGTTTCAGCACATGGTTGATCATGGCCGCCGGCTCCAGGTGGTCCGCGTCTCGGGGTGGTATGACTGCGGCAAGGTGGCGACGTTGCTCGAGACGAACCACCACCTCCTCGAGCACGGCCGGGCCCGACTCCCCGGCCCAGAGTGCACGGGCTGCACCGTCGTGCCGCCGGTGCACGTCGAGGCGGGTGTCACAATTCGCGACTCCACTATCGGCCCCAACGTCACCATCGAAGCGGGCAGCCGAATTGCCGACAGCACCCTCGCCAACTGCATCCTCGGGCGGAACGTCCGCGTCGAGCGCGCGGTGGTCCGGGACTCCCTGATCGGGGACGACCAGGTCATCAAGGGGATCACGGTCGAAGCGGCTGTCCTCGACCAGGGGGAGTTCGCACCGGCGCGATAGGTCGGTCGCCGTGGTCGCGGGCAGGTGCGCCGAGTTAGGTTTTCAGGACTCCCCAAGCGAGCGCTGGAGGCATGATGAACGTCAGCGACGTGCGAGAGCTGTTCCAGTTCAACGCGTGGGCCAATCGGCGGATGTTCGACGCTCTCGCTGCACTGCCCACCGAGCAGTACCGGCAGGACCTCAAGTCCAGCTTTGGGAACATCCACGGCACGCTCGCCCATCTCGTTGGAGCTGAGAAGGTGTGGTTCGCGCGCTGGCAGGGGCAGCAGCCCACGGCGCTGCTCAAGGGCGACGACGTCGGCTCGCTGCAAGAGCTCCGCGCCATGTGGGAGGAGCTCGACGCCGAGCGTCGCCAGTACCTCGGGGGGCTGACCGACGCCCTGCTCGGGTCGACGGTCGTCGTACGCCCCACGGGCGGCGGCAAGGAGTACCTTCACACGCTCCAGCAGACGATCCAACACACGGTTGACCATTCGTCCTATCACCGCGGTCAGATCGTCACCCAGCTGCGACAGCTCGGGATCAAGCCGCCGAGCACCGTGTTCATCGGATTCTTGCGGGAGCAGGCAACCCAGCCGGCCAGTCGGTAAGTAATTACTGCACAGTTCGTTACAGGATTGTGAAGCGCCCGGGAACCAGCGTCGGTTACTGTCCGTTCAGTAACTAACGTCTTCGAAGGACGCTCCGGTGCCCAACGTTCGCCTCGTTCGCTCGACCACCCCGCGCTGGCAGCGCCGCAAGCAGGCGCGGCCCGGGGAGATCGTGGCCGCTGCCCTCCAGCTGTTCGTCGAGCGGGGGTTCGCCGCGACGCGCCTCGAGGACGTCGCGCGACGCGCCGGCGTGACGAAGGGCACGGTCTATCTCTACTTCGACGGGAAAGAAGCGCTTTTCAAGGCCGTGGTGCGCGACACGATCGTGCCGTGCATCGCGAAGGGCGAGGCGCTCGCGCAGGCCCACACCGGGACTGCACGCGAGCTGTTCCTTACGCTGGTCGAGCAGTGGTGGCGGCTCATCGGCGAGACGGAGCTCTCCGGGATTCCCAAGCTCATGCTCGCCGAGGCGGTAAACTTTCCCGAGCTCGCGCGCTTTTACTACGACGAGGTCGTGAGTCGAGGGCACCGTCTCATCGCGAGCGTGCTCGAGCGGGGGATCGCAAGCGGCGAGTTTCGGGCGGTCGACGTGCGGGCGGCGTCCCGCCTCGTCATGGCGCCGCTTCTGCAGGCCGCGCAATGGCGGCACTCGTTCGCGGTGTGCGGCGGAGAGCCGCTCGACATGGCAAAGCATCTCGGCACCTACGTGGACATCTTCCTCTATGGCATCTCGAATGCTTAAAACCTCAGTCGTGGTGACCTTGGCGTTCCTCGGCGTCGTGGGCCGGCTGGGCGCCCAGGCAAGCCCCCTCCGCCTGTCGTTCGCCGACGCCGTGAGTCGTGCCGCGGGCACCGCGCCCTCGGTTGCAGAGGCGAGCCTCGACCTCGATCAGGCGGACGCGCGGGTGCGTGAGGCGCGCGGCGCGTTCTTTCCGACGTTCGGCGTGGCGGGGCTGTGGGTGAACCGGAGCTATTCGAGTAAGTCGTTCGGGTTCTCGTTCCCGACCATTCCGGGCGTCCCGGCGTTCTTGCCCACGATCATTCCGGCCTTCAACAACTACGACGGGCGCTTCACGGCGACCGAAACGCTCCTCGATTTCTCGAGCATGGGGCGGATCCGCGCGGCCCATGCGCAGGTCGACGCGACGGACGCCGTGAGGGGGCAGGTCGTCGAAGGCGCCGCCCAGACCGCGGGGCTCGCCTACTTGCGCGCCGCCCGCGCCGGCGCCTCGGTCGCCGCGCGACGGGCGGATTCGAGCATCGCCGACGAGCTGGTCGGGCTCGCCCAGGCCCAGAAGACGGCCGGTGTGAGTGCCGCGATCGATGTCACGCGCGCCGAGACCCAGCTCGCCGTCGCCGAAGGCCTGCTCGTAGTCGCGCTGAACCAGGACGACCAGGCGCATATCGATCTGGCCCGGGCGCTCGGTCTCGATCCCGCGACGCCTATGGAGCTGACCGACACGCTGGGCACGACGCTCGCCCTGGTAGACGTGCCGAGCGAGCGCGATTCGGACGTGGCCCTCGCCTTGGCGAACCGGCCGGATCTCCGGGCCGAGGCCGCCCGGGGGCTCGCAGCGCAGCGCACGGGGTCAGCGATCGCGGCCGAGCGTCTGCCACGGGTGAGTCTCGAGGGCGACTACGGCGTGAACGGGCCCACCGCGCCGAGCGCGCTGTCGACGCGCCAGATCAGCCTCGAGGTGAGCATCCCGCTGCTCGACGGTCTCCGGCGCGAGAGTCAGATCGCCGAGCAGGACGCGGTCGCGCAGGCGTCGGCCGTGCGTGTGGGGGATCTTCGCCAGCAGATCGCGGCGGACGTCCAGGGCGCGCTGCTCGACCTCCGGTCGGCCGCAGCCGAGCAGCGGATCGCCCGCGAACGGCTGCGGCTCGCCGAAGAGGAACTGGCCGAAGCCCGGGAACGCTTTGCTGCCGGCGTGGCCGGGAACATCGAAGTGATCGATGCGCAATCGAATCTCGTGCAGGCCCGCGATGCGGACATCGACGCCCGGTACGAGGCCGCCGTCGGCCGCGTGACGCTGGCGCGCGCGGTCGGCGTCGCGCGGACCCTGCACTAGCCAACGACAAGCTCGAGGACGGATCCTATGGCGGCAATTACGAAGCCCGAACAGACGAAGCCCGAACCCGCGCCGACTGGCAGGTCGGCCGGCGCCCCCCAAGCTCCGAGCACCCCGAGCCCCGCGCCGCAACCCGGCGGGCGGCGCCGTCTCGTGTTCGGCCTGATGGCCGTGGCCCTCGTGGCCCTCGTCGTGGTCGGGGTCCGGCACTGGATCTTCGGGCGCAGTCACGTCTCGACCGACGACGCGCAGGTGGACGGGCACATCATCCCCGTGCTGCCGAAGGCGGGCGGGTTCGTCACACGGGTCAACGTCGAAGAGAATCACCCGGTGAAAGCCGGGGACACGCTGGTCGTGTTGGACGATCGGGACTATGTCGTGCGGCTCGCCCAGGCAGAGGCGGACCTCGCGACGGCGCTTGCGAGCGTCTCGAGCAACGTCCGCGTGGGTCAAGCCGAGGCCCGGGTGGAGCAGGCCGAGGCGAACGCCAAGAAGGCGCAACAGGACCTGGCACGGCTCGCGCCCCTCGCGGCCCAGGACATCGTGAGCAAGCAGCAGCTCGACGCGGCGGAGAACGCAGTTCGCGGGGGTGATGCCGCGCTGGCCGAGGCGCAGGCCGCGCTCGCCGGCGCGGACGCCCGCGTCGCGGCCGCCCGGGCGGCGCGCGACCAGGCCGCCCTCAACCTGTCCTACACCCGGGTGACGGCCCCGGCGAGCGGCATTGTGAGCAAGAAGACGGTCGAGCTCGGGCAGCTCGTGCAGCCTGGGCAGCCGCTCATGAGCGTTGTCCCGCTCGACGACATCTGGGTGACGGCGAACCTGAAGGAGACGCAGACCGCGGATCTGAAGCCCGGGGACCCGGCCGATATCACCGTGGACGCCTATCCCGGGCGGCACTTTGCCGGCCACGTGGAGAGTCTCTCGCCCGCGACGGGCGCCAAGTTCTCGCTCCTCCCCCCAGACAACGCGACCGGGAACTACACGAAGGTCGTGCAGCGTCTGCCGGTGCGGGTGCGTCTGGACGGGGCGAACGACGCTCAGCAACCGCTCCGGCCGGGGATGAGCGTGGTCGCGACCATTCAGACGCGGTAGCGCCCGTGACCGCCGCCGTGATGACGGCGCCGGTGTTCGGCGCCGATACCGACCGTTACAAGAACCGCTACATCATCGCGATGACGGTGTCGCTCGCGTCCGTGCTCGAGCTGCTCGACACGAGCATCGTGAACGTGGCGATCCCGCACATGATGGGGAACCTGGGCGCGACCCTGGACGAGATCGCGTGGGTGTCGACCGGGTACATCGTGGCGAACGTGATCATCCTCCCCATCACGGGGTGGCTGTCCGCGTTCTTCGGGCGCCGGCCGTACTTCGCCGGGTCGATCGGGATTTTCGTCGTGGCGTCGTTCTTCTGCGGCAACGCCCATTCGCTGGTCGCGCTCGTCCTCTGGCGGATCGTCCAGGGCCTCGGCGGGGGCGCGCTCCTCTCCACGTCGCAGGCGATCCTCTACGAGGAGTTTCCGCGGGAGGAATTCGGGACCGCGATGGCGATCTTCGGCGTCGGCGTGATGGTGGGCCCGACGCTGGGGCCGACGCTCGGTGGCTACATCACGGACGCGTTCGGATGGCCGTGGATCTTCTATATCAACATCCCGCTCGGCATCCTGGCCCTGGCTCTCACGCTCACCTTCATCCAGAACTCGCGCTACCAGCAGCGGGTGGCGAGTGTGGACTACGTCGGGCTGCTCCTCCTCGCGGTCGGGATCGGCGCGCTCCAGACGATGCTCGAACGGGGTGAGCGCCTGGACTGGTTTGAGTCGCGCCAGGTCTCGGCCCTCGGGCTGGCGAGCGCGCTGTCGCTCGCCGCCTTCGTGTGGCACGAGCTGACGACCGAACACCCCGTCGTGGACCTCCGGATATTGAAGAGCCGTCAGCTCATCGTCGGGGTCGTGTTCGGGGGCGTCCTCGGTGTCTGTCTCTACGCGACGGTGTTTGTACTCCCCGTGTATCTGCAGACTCTCCAGAACTTCACGGCCGAGCAGACGGGCTTCGTGATCCTACCCGGGGCCCTGGCGAGCGCCTTCACGATGGCCGTCATGGGTCGTTTTACGGGCCGCTTCGATGCGCGGCTTTCGATCGTGGCGGGGGTGGGGCTGTTCGCCCTGTCGATGTGGAAGCACGCGCATTTCACGACGCAGAGCGGAATGAGCGATTTCTTCTGGCCACTGATCTTCCGCGGCGTGGGGCTCGGCCTGATCTTCGTGCCCCTCACGAACCTGGCGCTCGCGGACCTGCCGATGACCAAGATCCCGAACGGCACCGGGCTCTTCAACCTGATGCGACAGCTGGGCGGGAGCGTAGGCATCGCCATCTCGGCCACCCTAGTCCAGCGGTTTCAGGCGATCCACCGCGCGGACCTGATCGCGAACATCACGCAGTACAGCGTCGCGACGCAGGCGCGGCTCTCGGGAATCATGGCGCGTCTGGCGAGCGAGGGGACGCCGGCCGCGCTCTTGCAGGCGAAGGCGCTGCGGATCATCGACGGCCAGGTCACGGCGCAGGCGTTGATGCTGTCCTTCGATCAGCTCTTCATGCTGTTCGGCGCGTCGTTCGTGGTGTCGTTGCCGCTGCTCCTCCTGATGCACCGTAGCAAGGGTTTCCCCGGCGGCGCGGCGGCGCATTGAACCGCCGCGCGGGTGGTTCTCGTGGCCCGGCGGCTTGAGGTCGGCGAGGGGGCGCCTGACTTCGCCCTCCCGGATCAATCGGGCGCGCTGGTCCGACTGAGCGACCTGCTCGGTCGCCAATCGGTGGTCCTCTACTTCTACCCAAAAGACGACAGCCCGGGTTGTGCGCGCGAGGCCCGCGCCTTTGAGGCTCAGCGCGAGATCATCAAAGGGGCGGGCGCGGCCGTGGTCGGCGTGAGCCGCGATTCCGTGAGCTCGCACCGACGGTTCGCTGCGCGCGAGCATCTGGCGTTCTCGCTGCTGAGCGATCGTGAGGGGACGGTCCGACGGCTCTACGGCGTGGAGGAAGCGCTCGGCTTTCTGCCGGGCCGCGTCACCTACGTCATCGACTCAGGGGGTGTCGTGCGCCACGTGTACTCATCGTGGGTGCACCCGACGCGACACCCCGACGAAGCGCTCGCCGCGCTCCGCGGCCACGCGGGCCCGGCATGAGCACCGGCACGGCGCTCATTACGGGCGCCTCGAGCGGCATTGGGGCCGAGTTCGCCAAGCTCTATGCGGCGGCGGGATACGATTTGGTGCTGGTGGCTCGGCGGCTCGCTCGCCTCGAGGAAATCGGCGCAGATCTCACCCGGCGTCACGGCGTCCGGTGTGAGGCCGTGGAGCTTGATCTGTCGGATCGGGAGGCGCCCCGGACCCTCGCGGCGCGGCTGCCCAACGCGTCGGTCGACGTGCTCGTGAACAACGCGGGGTTCGGGCGGGTCGGCGCGTTTGCGGACAGCGACCCGGCCGCAGTGGAACGGATGATTGCGGTCAACATCTCGGCGCTGACGGCGCTGACCCGACTCTTCGTGCCGGCCATGGTGTCGCGGGGTAGGGGTGGAGTGCTGAACGTGGCGTCCACCGCCGGGTTCGTCCCGGGACCCCTGATGGCCGTCTACTACGCAACGAAGGCGTACGTGATTTCATTTACCGAAGCCCTAGCGGAGGAGCTGCGCGGGTCTGGCGTGCGTGTGACCGTGCTGTGCCCGGGGCCGACGACGACCGAGTTCCAGACGGTCTCCGGCATGCAGTCTGCCCGACTCTTCCGGATGCCCGGGATCATGGATGCGGCGAGCGTGGCGCGGGCGGGCTACTTGGGGCTCGCGCGCGGTCGGCGAATGGTCGTGCCGGGGCCGCTGAACAAGCTGACCGCCTTCGCCCCGCGGGTCTCACCCCGTGGGCTCGTTCCCCGCGTCGTGCGGCTTCTGCAGCAACGCTTCCACTAACGCACTTCCGCCATCGCGGCGGCGACGAGGAGCGCCCGCAACACTCCAAGCGGCCCGTCCGCGTTTTCGTACCATTCGGTCCGCAGGTGTGTGTCCCCGGAGCGGCCGCCGGCGCCGAGCGCGATCGCCGGGACCCCGAGCGCGATCGCGCCGTTGGCGTCGGTCGAGGCAGTGGCGAACTCGGCATCGCGGCCGAGGGCTCGGTTCGCCGCGACGGCGACTCGCACGAGCGGGTGAGCCAGCGGGGTGAGGCCCGACGGCCGGTCGCCTAAGAGCTGCACCGCGAGGGCGAGTTCGGGCGTGCCGCGGGCACGTCGGCGATTTTCGTCATCCCGCGCCCGCTCGAGCGCCGCCCGTAGGGTAGCGTCGATCTGCGCCAGCGCCTCGGGGTCCTCGCTGCGGAGGTCGACGTCGAGCCACGCCTCAGGCGGGATGGAGTTCAAGCCCACGCCCCCGCCCAGGCCCACAAGAGCGCAGGTGGTGCGGGGGGAGACGCGCGCGGGAAGGTCGGCGAGCAGCGCCGCCGCGCGGCCCACGGCGTTCGCGGGGTTCGCGACACCGAAGGCGGCCCAAGAATGTCCCCCGGGTCCGCGAAACGTGGCGCGGTAGCGCCGGGCACCGAGCGCGCGGTGAACGATCCGCTCGAGGCCTGCGCCATCCAGGGCGATCAGCGCGAGAGGTCGCTGGCCCGTCAGCAGATGTTTCACGCCCCGCAGATCGCCCGCTCCCTCCTCGCCGACCGTTGCGGCGAGAAGGATGGGGCGCGCGGTCGGCACCTGTGCCCGCGCCAGCGCCTCGCCGACCCCCACGAGCGCCGCGAGACCGCGCGCATTGTCCGAGATCCCCGGGCCTTCGAGGCGCTGGCCTCGGCGGGCGACCGTGACCTCGACGTCGGGGCCGAACACCGTGTCGAGATGCGCCGTGAGCACGACCGGCGAAGCCCCGTCTTTCTGCGCAGCGCCTGCCCACCCGTGCACGTTGCCCACTTCGTCCACGGATACGTCGCGCAACCTGGCCTCGCGGAACAGCTCCGCGACGTGTCGCGCGCGCGCGCCCTCGGCGCCGGTCGGGGCTGGAATGCTGGAGAGGGCGGCCTGTCGGGACAACGTGAGTTCGTCGGCGCGCTCGATGTGGCGGCGAGCGGCGCGGATTCGCTCGTGGGCGAGCAGCCGGGCGATGGCGTCATTCATGGCGCGGGCGCTCCAAACTTGCGCCGTTGCGGAGGGCCGGGCCAGAGGGAGCCCAACGCTCGCTTGACGGACGAAGCGACCCGCGGCCACTGTCGTAGCCGCTCGGGTCGGGCGCTGTCGTTTGCTCTATAGCGTGATTGGCCGTGGATCGGCATACTTGCAACCGCATGCTCGAAGACGTGATGCACCGTCGCGCGTTCGTCCTTGCGTCGTGCGGCGCTTTCGCGTCGGCGTGGCTCGCCACCGACCCAGGCAAGCTCGGTGCGTCGCTGGCCCACGCCGCGCGCGTCCGCGCGGGCCGGGGGGCGCAGGCGTGGGAGTTCTTCACGGTCGATCAGGCAGCCGACGTGGACGCCATCTCGGCGCAGATCCTCCCGACCGACGATCTCCCGGGCGCGCGGGAGGCGGGCGTCGCGCAGTTCTTGGACCATTCCCTCTCGACCTGGGCGCAGGGTCAACGCGACGACTTTACCAGCGGTCTGGATGATCTGAACCGTCGAGTCGGGGACCGTTGGCCCGGGGTCGGCCGGTTCGCGACACTCTCCTCGGAACGGCAGATCGAGCTGCTCCGCGTCGTCGAGCAGACCCCGTTCTTTCAGATGATGCGCTTTGCCACCATTGCGGGGACCTTCGCGAACCCGTCATGGGGCGGGAATCGCGACAAGGCGGGGTGGCGAATCCTCGGTTTCGAGGACCGCTTTTTCTGGGAGCCGCCGTTCGGCGACTATGACGCCGACGTGACGGGAAGCGGCAAATAGTGCGCGTGAGCGGGTCTCCGAGTGCGCGGTTCCGGCCCCGCGACCTCGTCGACGTCGTGGTCGTCGGATCGGGTGCGGCGGGTGGGATCGTGGCGAAGGAGCTGGCGACAGCCGGTCTCACCGTTGTCGTGCTCGAGCAGGGGCCGCGACTCGAGCGGCAGCAGTTCGAGCACGACGAGTTCAAGTACTTTTTCCGCAATGGCATTGTCAACGACCCCGAGCGCCAGCCGCAAACCTTTGCGCCCACCCCCGACCAGCAGGCGAAACGCGGCGCCGGCCGGCTGATGTACGCCAGGCTCGTGGGGGGCGGAAGCGTGCACTTCACGGCGAACTACTGGCGCTTCCACGAGATCGACTTCGTCGAGGCGAGCCGCCACGGCTCAATTAGTGGCACTGGGTTCGCCGACTGGCCGATCACCTACGCCGACTTGGAGCCCTACTACACGAAGGCGGAGTGGGAGCTCGGGGTGTCAGGCGTACCGGGTCCCTTCGACGCGCCTCGATCGCGCGCCTATCCGCTGCCGCCCATGCCTGTGAAGGCCTCGGGCGTCCTGTTCGAGGAAGCATCCCGTCGGCTCGGCTTGCATCCCCAGCCGGTGCCGCTCGCCATCCTGTCGGAGCCGTTCGGCGGCCGCATGGCGTGTCACCACTGTGGGTTCTGCCTGGGGTTTGGGTGCGAGTTCGGCGCCAAGTCGGCCACGCTCTACACCGTGATTCCCGTCGCCGAAGCCACAGGGCGCTGCGAGATCCGGCCCCAGAGCTACGTTCGCAGAATCGAGATCGACGAGCGCACTGGCCGGGCAACGGGGGTGATCTACTTCGACGAGCAGAAGATCGAGCAGCGACAGCGCACCCGTTCCGTCGTCGTGTGCGCCAACGGCGCCGAGACGCCACGGCTGCTCCTGATGTCGCGGTCGAACCGGTTTCCGGACGGGCTCGCGAACTCGAGCGGCCTCGTCGGCAAGTACCTGATGTTCAACGGCTACTGCACCGCGGGCGGTACCTTCGAGCGTTTGCTGAACGAGTGGAAGAGCGTCACCGCCTCGCGCATGATCCATGACTTCTACGATGCAGATCCAGCGCGCGGGTTCTACGGCGGCGGCGGTATTGACGCCCGCTTCGCGGGCTACCCCATGGGATTCGCCCTCGGCGGCGTAATCGGCACGCTAGGGCCCGACATGCCGACCTGGGGAGCGGACTACAAACGATTGCTGCGGGAGTCCTATTCCCGCACGATGTACGCGGCGTGCCACACCACGTCGCTCCCGCTCGCCGCCAATGCCGTGTCGCTCGACCCAACGCTCAAGGACGACTGGGGACAGCCTGCGCTCCGCTTCACCTACCAGGATCACCCCGACGATCTTGCGACCATGCGGTTCCTGCAGGCCAAGGCGCTCGCGATTCTGGAGGCGGCGGGAGCGCGGCGGGCCTGGGCAGACCCGGTCAACCCGTCGACCTTCGCGGTGCACCTGCTCGGCACCTGCCGCATGGGCGACGACCCGCGAACGTCCGTGGTGGATCGCTACAATCGAACCCATGACGTCCGAAATCTCTTCCTGTGTGACGGCAGCAGTTTCGTGACGTCCGGCCGCGGCCAGCCGACGTGCACGATTCAGGCGTTGGCCTACCGGGCTGGTGAGCATATCGCCCAGTTCGCGCGGCGCGGCGAGATCTGACGGGCGAACCGGGACGAAGGGTTTATTCCCTTCACCGACGATCCGTGGCAGGGCCACGTGCAGCTCAGTGCGAACGCGGGGGGGGGAGACGCCGCGCGACCCCGTCTCTCGTAACCCAACGCTGGCTTGACCCAAGACGACGCCCGGGCGACACTAGCCCTTGATGCGACGCTGCCGGTGCCGCTACGGGGCATTTCGATCACCTGGGGGTCCCCTGCGGACAGCCCCGGGTGACCCGTCGCGGGATCGAGGCGGGCCGCAGGAGCCGGGCGCGTGACGGTAGGGCACTTCCGCGACATTGAGCGATCGTACTTCGACCTGCGCTGGCACCTCGATCCGGTGGCCGCGACGCAGGCCGGCGTGACGACGCACGACGAGCGCTTCGGTCGATACAGCCCGGCCGCCCTGGCACCTCATCTCGCCGCGCTCACGGCGTTGGCCGCGGCGCTCGAAGAGGCGACGACCGACGGTCTCGACGATGAGATCGATCGGACCGCCCTCCTCAACGAAGTGCGCGTCACCCTGCGTCGCTTCGAGCACGAACGGCCCCAGGCCAAGAACCCCGGGTTTTGGTTGTCCCACCTGTTCGCGGGGCTTCACCTCCTCTTGCAGCGCCGGGACCGCCCGGCGGCCGCACGCGCGCACGCCGTCGCGGCGCGACTCGAGGACGTCGCCCCGTTCCTTGAGGATGCGCGCCTCGCGTTGGTCGAGCCTGTGCGCCTGTTTGCGGAGACCGCCATCCAAGTAGGGCCCGGCGGCCTCGCGCTCGTTCGGGAAGTCACGGCGTCCCTGTCGGGTGACGTACCTGAACTCGCCCCGCGCCTCGCCGCCGCGGCCGACATCGCGGTCGCGGCCCTGCTGCAGTTCGAGCGGGACCTCGAGCGCTGGCGAGACCGGGGCGGGGACGCCTTCGCGCTCGGCGAGGACGACTTCACGTTTCGCCTCCATTTCGAGCACGCGCTACCGGACAGTGCGCCTGAGCTGTGGCGCTATGGACACCGGTTGAAGGAGGAAGTGGAATCCGACCTCGCCGCCCGAGCACGCCGGCTCGACGGGCGGGGGCGGTGGCAGGCCGTGGTCGAGCGCCTCAGGGCCGAACACCCGAGCGAGACCGAACTCGTCGCGGCCTACGGCGCGGAAATGGCTCGGGCGCGGCAGTTCGTCATCGACCGCCGCCTCGCCCCACTCCCCAAAGCGCCGCTCGAGGTCGTGCGAACACCGAGCTTCATGGAGCCCATCATCCCGTTCGCGGCCTACGAGAGTCCGGGGCCGTACTCGGCGGACCGCACGGGCTGGTTCTACGTGACGCTGCCCGACCGGGCGCTCTCGGCCGAGCAGCGGGAGCGCGCCCTGCGGGACCATTGTCGGTTCGAGATTGCAGGGACGGCTCTGCACGAAGGCTATCCGGGGCATCATCTGCACCTGCTGCACGCTCAGGCCCAGCCGTCGCACGTGCGCAAGAACCTGTGGACGCCTCTGACTGTGGAAGGCTGGGCGCTGTACTGCGAGGACATGATGGGTGAGGAGGGGTTCTACTCGTCGGAGGAGGAGATGTTCTTCCAGCGCGTCCACCTCCTGTGGCGCGCCGTGCGCGTGCTGCTCGACGTCGGTCTGCACACGCGCGGCATGACCTTCGAGCAAGCCGTCGGCGAGCTGTTGGACCTGCAGTTCGATCGAGCCCACGCCGAGGCGGAGGTGCGGCGGTACTGCGCCGAGCCGGCGTACAACCTCTGCTACGCCGTGGGCCGCCGCGAGTTGCTGCGCTTGCGCGAGGCCTACCAGGCCGCCTCCGGCCGCGCCTTCACGCTGCGCGCGTTCCACGACGCCGTGCTCGCGTACGGTGGGCTCCCGGTCACGCTGATACGCTGGGGTCTCGGGCTCGCGTGACGAAGGTTGTGCGGCGGACCGGCGGCGCGCGCCGGCCGCTGCCGCGCGCGGTCATCCTGTTTGGCTTGGTCTCGCTCCTGAACGATCTCTCAAGCGAGATGATCTACCCGCTTCTCCCCGCGCTTGTCACAGGGGTGCTCGGCGCGGGGGCCGCGGCCCTCGGCGCGCTCGACGGGGGCGCGGAATTCGCGGCCGCGGTGGTGAAGTTCGCGGCCGGGAAGCTCGCCGATCGCACCGAGCGGCGCGGGCGTCTCGTGGTGCTGGGCTATGCCGTGGCGGTGGCCGTGCGGCCCATCATCGCCGCCGCGGCCGCGGCCTGGCAGGTGATCGGACTCCGGGTGGTCGACCGGCTGGGCAAGGGCCTCCGCACTCCGCCCCGCGACGCGCTCATTGCGGACCTGACGCCGGCGTCCGAGCGGGGACGGGCCTTCGGTGTGCAGCGGGGCCTGGACCACGCCGGTGCGGTCCTCGGTCCCGTGCTCGCGTGGTACCTGCTCGCGCACCACACGAGCGTCCGCCACGTGATCGCCGCGAGCCTAATTCCGGGCCTCGTCGTTCTCGTTCTCGCGGTGTGGGCGGTGCGCGCGGCCGGTACGCCGGAGGCGGCGCGGAACGCTGCGACGCCCAGGCAGCGGCCCGTGGCACCCCCCGTCGTCTTCGGCATCACGGCCTTCTATCTCCTACGCCTGCCCGAAACTCTCATCATCCTCCGCGCGCAGCAGCTGGGAGTCGCGGTTGTGGTCGTCCCGCTTCTGTGGGCCGCGGTCCACGTTGTGAAGTCAGCCACGAGCTTCGCCGGCGGGCATGCGAGCGATCGGTGGGGACCGGAGCGCACGATGTGGGGTGGATGGGTGTGTTACGCCGGGCTCGCCGCGGCCATGGGCGCCGCGCACTCGACGGCCGCCGCGTGGGCGCTGTTCCTGGCGTTGGGTGTGGTCGCCGGCCTAACGGAGGGACCGGAGCGGGCGCTCGTCGCTCGCCTGGCGGGGGCGCGTCAGGGCAGCGGTTTCGGCTCCTATCACGCCGTGACAGGACTCGCGGCCTTGACCGGCGGGTTGGGACTGGGCCTGCTCTACGAGCAGCGCGGTGCAGCGATCGCGTTTTTCGTGAGTGCCGCGGGTGGCCTCGCGGTCGCGCTCGTCGCGTTGTTCAGCACCGTGCGCGGGGGCCGCGCGACGGCGTGATCCGGTGGGCGGTCGGTCAGCAGCAGCGACTCGTGCCCCGTCGCTCGAGGATTTCCGCGATGTAAGCGCTGCGGGTGAGCCGGACCGGATGCCCGGCCCTGCGGCAATGGTCGAGGTACGCTTCGTAGTCCGGGGCCCCGATCACCTGCCGTGCCGCACGCGCGAGGCGCGTGAGGAGGCGCGGGGTGCGCCTGGTCTCAGTCTCCCGTGGCATACGCGCTCTCGGTAAAGGGTGCTTCATGGACCTGCGGACGCTTGCGCTGCGACAGCACGAGCCACCATTCCCACACCGATGCGCCCACGAGCACGGCGACGATCCCCATGAACAACAGCGCCATGGCCGCGTCCATGTGGTCGTTGAAGATCAGCCGGGCGGCGTTCGGGGCTCCAGCCGCAACCGTCGCCGCGTGCGCGAGAAAGCCCAGATGGGGGTCCGACGCGAAGACCTTTTCCACCCCGGCGGTCATGGTCACGGCGAGGAGCCATAGGAGCGGGACGAGCGTGACCCAGGCGAACCGCGCGCGGCCCATCTTGATGAGGATCGTCGTGCCGACGCACAGGGCCACAGCCGCCAGCAGCTGGTTCGCGATGCCGAACAGCGGCCATAGCGAATTGATGCCGCCGAGCGGGTCCACGACGCCCTGATAAAGGAAGAATCCCCAGCCCGCCGTGATCCCGGCGCTCGCGATGAGGATGCTCGGGTACCATGACGTGGCCCCGAGCTTCGGGGCCGCGTGCCCGAGGAGTTCCTGCAGCATGAAGCGCCCGACTCTCGTACCGGCGTCGATCGTCGTCAGGATGAAGAGTGCCTCGAACATGATCGCGAAGTGGTACCAGAGCGCCTCGAAGCCGCTCCCGCCGAGGGTGCGGGTGAGGCTCGAGAACAGCTGGGCCATCCCCACGGCGAGCGACGGCGCACCCCCGGCGCGGGCGACGAGCGTTTGCTCGCCCATGCGCGCCGCGAGGCTCTGCATGACGTCGGGACTGACGACGAAGCCCGCCTGCTGAAGCGTCTGGGACGCTTGCGCGAGCGCCGCCGGCGCCGTGTTCATCGCGAAGTACACCCCGGGATCCAGGATGCAGGCGGCGATCATCGCCATGATCCCGACGAACGACTCCATCAACATGCCGCCGTACCCGATGAAACGGGCATCGCTCTCCCGGGCGATCATCTTGGGCGTGGTCCCGGACGCGATCAGCGCGTGGAACCCTGAAATGGCGCCGCAGGCGATCGTAATGAACGCGAAGGGAAACACTTTGCCCGCGAACACCGGACCCTGACCGAGACGGGCAAACACGGTCACCGCGGGCATCCGGAGCGGCGGCAAGACGATGAAGATGGTCAGGCCGAGGACCGCGATCGTCGTGATTTTGAGGAACGTCGAGAGGTAATCGCGCGGGGTGAGCAGCATCCACACCGGAAGCACGGACGCCACGAACCCGTAGGCCATGATCATCCACGTGAGCGCGACGCCGCTCTGGGTGAAGGGCCGGGCAAGCGCGGGGTGGCTCGCGACGAAGGCGCCCCCGCTGAGGGCTGCGACGAGGAGGAGCGCGCCCACAAGCGAGGCCTCGCCCACGGCACCCGGGCGCCACACGCGCATCCACCAGCCCATCAACAATGCGATCGGGATCGTGCAGACGATCGTGAACAAGCCCCAGGGGGAACCCTTCAACGCGTTGACGACGATCAAGGCGAGCACGGCGAGGAGGATGATCATGATGAAGAGCACGGCGACCATGCCGACCACACCGGCCGTCGAGTTCACCTCTTCTTTCGCCATCTGGCCCAGCGATTTGCCGTCGCGCCTGAGCGAGCAGAACAACACCGTGAAGTCCTGGACCGCCCCGGCGAGCACGACCCCGAGCACGAGCCACAGGGTGCCCGGCAGGAACCCGAATTGCGCGGCGAGCACCGGTCCGACGAGGGGACCCGCGCCGGCGATGGCGGCGAAATGGTGACCGTACAGGACGTAACGATTCGTGGGCACGAAGTCGCGCCCGTTATCGTGGCGTTCGGCGGGCGTGGCGCGGCGATCGTCGAGCCCGAACACCCGGTTGGCGAGAAAGCGCGAATAGAATCGGTACCCGATCGCGTAGCTCGCGAGCGCCGCCGTGAGCAGCCATGCCGCGCTGACCGGCTCTCCGCGGGAGAGCGCGAGGACCCCGAAGGCAGCCGCGCCGGCGAGCGAGACGCCGATCCACAGGAGCACCGAGCCGAGCCGTCGCATCGGACGCGTAACCTACGGCCTCGCTTGCCGTTGATCAAATTCGCACATAGGTTCGACAAACTTGAATCGCAACAGTTGGATGGTGGCGCCGCGGGACGCTGTGACCCGAGGGACGCAGGCGCCGCACGAGGAGCTCCGCGCGCAGCGGCCCGACGACCCGAGTGCGCGGCACGTCGCCATCGTGACCGGAGGGGCGACGGGCTTGGGGCGCGCGGTGGCGCTCGAATTTGCGGCCGGCGGTGTGGCGGTCGCGTTCAACTACGTCGACCTCCCCGACCGCGACGTCGCCGAGCAGGCGGTCCTCACCGAGACGGCCGTGCGGGCCTTTGGGGTCCCGGTGTACTGCGCCCGCTGCGACGTGCGCGACCATGGCGAGGTCACGCGCTTCGTCGACACCGTACGCGAACGCCTCGGCGGCGTGCATTATCTCATCAACAACGCCGGTGTCTCGCACGACGGTGCGTTGTGGCGCCTGTCCGCGGAGGCGTGGCAGGAAGTCATCGACACGAACGTGACCGGCGCCTTCAACTGCATCCAGGCGGTCGCCCGGTACATGCGCGCGCAGCGGTCGGGGAAGATCGTGAACGTCGCAAGCCACCAGGCGTTCCGGCCGGGCTTTGGGATCGCCAACTACGCCGCCAGTAAGGCCGCGCTGATCGGCCTCACCAAATCCGCTGCCGTCGACCTCGGGTCGGCCAACGTCAACGTCAATGCTGTCGCCCCGGGGTTCGTGAAGACCGACTTGCTCGCGAAGCTCCCCCGCGAAGTACTCGAGCGCGCCGAGCACGAATCCGTCCTCGGCCGCGTGGCTGAGCCCGAGGACGTCGCCCGGGTTATCGTGTTCCTCTGTAGTGAGGCGGCGCGGCACATCACGGGTCAGGTGATCGTGGTCGACGGCGGGCTGACGATCTCTTGAAAAAGGCGGGGCCTGACACGATTATTCGCGTGTGACTAATCCGTTGAGCGACAAACACTTACTGCGAAGCGCGTGGCTCGCGCTCGGGCTCGTGGCGCTCAGCTGCAGCCATCACGCCAACGCTCCCACCCCGCAGCCCACCGGGCCTCTGCCCACGGCGACGCTCGCGGGCCAAGCGGTCGCGCTATTACCCCTCACGCTCGTTGCCGCAGAGGACTCCCTCCGGTGGAACGCGGCCCTCGCCGACCGGCGCACGACGCTGATGCGGGCCGACAGCATCCTCGGCGCGCTCCTGCGGGGGCGAGCACCCGAGGTGACCTGGGTCGGGCCCGACGCGCTCCGGCGCGTGGCGCGCCGGGCGCCCGGCGTGGCGACCGACCCCGATCAAATGGGGCTCGCCATCATGCGCGCCCCGAAGCTCGACTTCGTGCCCGACCCGCTGCGCAGCCAGCTGCGCACCCTGGCAGCCTTGTCGGACGTCTCCGAGTTCACCCTCATCCCGGCGGCGTTGATCTACCTGCGGCCGCACGCGGGCCCGGGCGCGAGCACGCCCGGGATCGGCCGGGCCGAGCTCACGGTGGTCATTGCGGATGTCCGCACCGGGCAGGTCGCGTGGCGCACGGTGGCGCGCGGCGAGGGCGACGGTCCCTGGACCGCGCTGGTGAGCGCGGTGAAGGCGCTGACTCCCGGTCTGCCGTGATCAGTCACGCCTGCGCGCGCTGCGGGGCGGTGATCGAGGGCCTCGCGATCGGGAGCCTGTGCCCGGCGTGCGCGCGGTCGGCGCTGCGTCGGTCCGCGTGGCTGGCGCGCTGGATCGCGTTCGGGAGCACGATCGCTGTCGCGGCGTATGTCGCGCACCTCCTCCCCGCCGTGCGACCACCCCTGCAAGGCACGGCCCGCGCTGTCGCGGCGGGGGCGGTCGTCGCGTGGTGGTGGCTCACCTATCGTATCGCGAAAGAGGTCGCCCTCGTATGTCAGCGCTGAGACGACTCAGCGTTGTCCTCGCGTTGGGCATCGCGGGCCGGGCAAGGCTCTCGGCGCAGACGGCGCTCGCCATTTACAACGACGGCCGCGTCGTCGTACGCCGAAGCCTCCCCACACCCTTGGTGAAGGGACGCAATACGCTGACGCTCGAGGTCGACGGCATCGACCCGGCCAGCGTCTTCTCACCGGACACGAGCGTGTCCGTCGTCCTTGCCGTTCTCTACTCGCCGACCGACCGGCCTGGCGCGCTCGCCGCCGCCGTGGGCGAGACGCTCTCCTTTGTCCGCGGGGCGAACGACACCGTTCGCGCGAGCGTCGTGCGGGTCTCCCCGCCCGAGTACCGGCTCGCCGACGGTCGGTTCCTGATGGTCGAGCCGGGCGAGCCGCTCATTCCCGCCGCCCTCGTCCGCACGGTCCCCGAGCTCGCGCTGACGCTCGAGGCGTCGCGCCCGCGCCCGCGGACCGAGCTGGTGTATCTCACGACCGGCGTCACGTGGTCCGCCACCTACCAGGTGTTGCTGCAGGGGGGCTCGGCGGCCGTCTCCGGCACGGCGACGGTGCTCGCCCAGACGCTCCGGGCCGACAGTGCCGAGGTCGAACTCGTGGCCGGGACCGTCGGCCGTGCCCGGCAAGCAGTGCCCATGTTCGCTGGCCTCGCGGCGCGCGCGGCCGTCCCGGAAGCGGCCGATGTGAGCGAGGAGGCGGTGGGCGAGGTTCATGTGTACACGCTGTCCGGCCGCCTCGCGGTCCAGCCCGGCGTTGCCGCCGCGACGGCGCTGTTTCCACGGCTCACGGTCCCGGTCACCGAGCAGCTCATCGTGCCGGGCGCGCTGCCCTATCGCGGCTACCTCCCGAACTCCATGGGGGCCGAGCCGAACCGCGTGCCCGTCGAGGTCTGGTATACGCTACAGCGCCCGCGGGGCACTCCGTTTGGGGACCGGCCCCTGCCGGGCGGGGTGGTGCAGGTCTATCAGGCGGATTCCGCGGGCCGGCCCGCCCTCGTCGGCGAGGCGCGGAGCGACCACACGCCGGCCGGGCGCGACCTCCGGGTCCAGTCTGGCGATGCGTTCGACGTGACCGCCGAACGCGTGCTGATCGACTACGTCCAGGAGACGATCCCGCCCGTGCGGCGCGGCCTCCCGGCGACGCAACGCATTACGGCGAGCTTCCGCGTCACTCTCACGAACGCGAAGCCCACACCGGTCACGGTGGACGTCCGCGAGACCCGCGCGGGGACCTGGCAGGTGGTCACGAGCACCCTCCCCGCGGAGAAGCTGTCGGCCACCGAGGTCCGCTTTGCGGTCCCCGTCGCCGCGTCGGGGCAGGCGATCCTGACCTACACGGTCCAGGTGGAGTCGTGACCGTCCAGATTCTGCACGTCGCGGATCTGCATTTCGGCGCCGCCGCCGCGGTCGACCAAGTCGAAGCGCTCGAGGGCATGATCCCGGACCTCCGCCCCGACGTCGTGGTCGCAGCGGGAGACCTGTGCCAACGCGGGCGCCACGGCGAGATGCAGCGCGCGCGCGCGTTCCTGCGGGTCGCCGCGCAGACGGCGGCCGTGTATGCGCTTCCTGGAAATCACGATGTTCGCTGGTGGCGGCGACCGCTCGTGCCCTTCGGCCGCGGCGCGATCTACGAGGTCTACCGTCGCTACCTCGGTCCCGACCTGACGCCGACGCTCGAGGTCCCGGGTGCCCTGATCGCGGGCGTGCTCACGGCGCACGGCATCGCGTGGGGGTCGCTCACGTTGCGGCCGCGGGACCTCTCCGTCATCGGCCACCTGCCGTGGTCCGAATGCGTGCGCGTGCGCCGGGTGTTCGCGGCCGCGGCACCGGAGACCGCGCGGGTGCTCGTGGTGCATCACAACGTGCTGCGCGGACAACTGTCCGGCCGTATGGGCCTCGCGCGGTGGCGGCAGGCGCAGCGGCGCATCGTGACCTGCGGAGCGGACGTCGTCCTGTGCGGGCACGACCACCAGGAGTCGGCGGACATGCTCGGCAGCGTCGTCGTGTCGACGGCGGGCACGTTGAGCACACGGGCCCGCGGGGCGCGGCCCGGGAGCTTCAACTTCGTCACCATCGAGCCGTCGGCCGTCCAGATCACGTTTTTCCGCTGGGAAGCCGAGCGACAACGGTTCCAGCCCTCGGATACGTTCGCGTTCGCCCGCGGGGCGCGCACGGCGCCGACGGGCGTGCCCTAGCCGGGCCGCCCGTGCCGTTCGAAGGCGTCGATTTCTACGGGATCGACGCCCTGCTCACTGAAGAAGAGCGGGCGGTGCGGGATGCGGTGCGAACGTGGGTCGACAACCGGGTGATGCCCATCATCGCCCAGCATTATCTCGACGGCCGCTTTCCCGCTCACCTGGTGCCCGAGATGGGCGAACTGGGCGTTTTCGGTGCCAACCTGCCGGTTGAGTTCGGGTGCGCGGGCCTCAACAACGTCGCCTACGGTCTCATCATGCAGGAGCTCGAACGCGGCGATTCGGGTCTCCGGTCCTTCGCGTCCGTCCAGGGCGCGCTCGTCATGTATCCCATCCACGAGTTCGGCAGCGAGCCGCAGCGGCGGCGCTGGTTGCCGGAGCTCGCGCGGGGGCGGGTGATCGGTTGCTTCGGCCTGACCGAGGCCGACCACGGGTCAGACCCCGCCGGTCTCACGACAACCGCGCGGCCCGCGGGCGACGGCTGGGTGCTAAATGGCGGGAAGATGTGGATCACGAACGGGTCGTCGGCGCAGATCGCCATCATCTGGGCGAAAACTGGCCGCCTCGAGGAGCCCGACTCCATTCGCGGGTTCATCGTCCCGACCGATGCCCCGGGCTTCTCGGCGCGCGACCAGAAAGGCAAGTTGAGCCTCCGGGCGAGCGATACGAGTGAGCTCGTGCTGGACAACGTGCCCGTGGGCCCGGACGCGCTGCTGCCCGGGTCGCGCGGACTCAAGGCGCCGCTCAAGTGCCTCACGGCCGCTCGCTTCGGCATCGCCTGGGGCAGCGTCGGTGCCGCGATGGCGTGCTATGACGAAGCGCTCCGCTACGCGCAGACGCGGGTGATGTTCGGGAAGCCGATTGGGGGGTTTCAGCTGCAGCAGGCACGGCTGGTCGAGATGCTCACTGAAATCACGAAGGCGCAACTCCTCGCTCTCCACCTCGGCCGGCTCAAGGACGGCGGAACGGTCACCCCACAACAGGTCTCCCTCGCCAAGCGGAACAACGTTCAGATCGCGACCGACATCGCCCGCGAAGCCCGGCGCCTCCTCGGGGCGAACGGCATTCTCGCCGAATACCAAGCCATGCGGCATCTTGCGAATCTCGAATCGGTCTACACCTACGAAGGCACGCACGACATTCACACGTTGATTCTGGGCGAGGACATCACGGGGCTCGATGCGTTCCAATAACCCGCGAGGCCGCTCGCTCGGCCGTGCGGTCTGAATGAAGATCGCCGTCTGCATCAAGCGCGTGCCCGATTCGGAGATCCGCGTCGCGGTCGCTGCCGACGGGAAATCCCTGGACGAGGCTGCCGTCAAGTTCGGCCTCAACCCCTACGATGAGTTCGCCGTCGAAGAAGCCTTGCGCCGTCGCGAGCACGCCGGGGCGGGGGAGGTCGTGGCACTGTCCGTCGGGCCCGCCGCGGTCCAGGAGACCCTGCGCTCGGTCCTCGCCATGGGCGCAGACCGCGCGCTCCTGCTGCAAGTCGCAGCCCTCCCCGCAGACGCGTGGATCGTCGCCCGCGCCCTGGCCGATGCCCTCGCGGGCGAGCACTGCGACCTCATCCTTTTCGGCAAGCTCGCGATTGACGACTACAACCAGCAGGTCGGGCCGATGGTGGCCGAGCTCCTCGGTGTTCCGTGCGTCACGGCGGTCAGCGCGCTCGACCTTGAAGGGGAGCAGGCCGTGGCTCAGCGCGAGATCGAAGGGGGCATCGAAGTGTGCCGCTTTCCGCTTCCCGCTGTTCTCACGGTCGACAAAGGCCTGAACGAGCCCCGCTACCCCACCCTCAAGGGCATCATGGCGGCGAAGCGCAAACCCCTCGAGGTCCGCCCGGTCGAGCTCCCCGCTGGAGGGATCGAAGTGCTGGGCCTGAGGCTACCCTCTCCGCGCCGACCGGGACGGATCGTCGAGGGGCCGGGCGCGGTGGCCGAGCTCGTGCGACTCCTGCGAGAGGAGGCGAAGGTTCTGTGACCGCGGTGCTCGCGGTGCTCGAGCAGCGCGAAGGCACCTTGAGGAGCGTGTCGCGTGAAGTCGTGACCGGCAGTCGCCACCTCGCGGGGCCTGCCGGTCGCGTGGATTCGCTCGTGCTCGCTGCTGGCGCGGTCTCAGGTCTCGACCGCTTGGGCGACTTCGGCGCGGACGCCGTCCTCGTCCGCACGCATCCCGCGTTCGAGCGATACGCCCCCGAGAGTGCAGCACATGTGATAAGCCAGGCGGCCTCAGGCAACTACGATGCGGTCGTCCTGGGTGCCACGGCCACCGGTCGAGACCTCGGGGCCCGCGTCGCAGCGAAACTTCGCGTACCGCTCGCTGCCGACGTCACCGAGGTCGGGAGCGACGACGGCTCGTTCGTGGTCGGGCGGCCCGTGTACGGCGGCAAGGCGGTGCAAACCCTGCGGGTTACGGCGCGACCGGCGGTCATCTCGCTTCGTCCCTCCGTGTTCACGCCCGTAGAGCATCCCAAGGCGGGGACAGTCGACACGGCGCCAGCCGTAGGCATCGCCGACGCGGGCCGCGTCGTCGTCGTGGACGTGAAGCCGGCACGGGCCGGCACGCTCGATGTGTCCGAGGCGGCCGTCGTCGTCTCGGGCGGCCGCGGTCTCAAGGAACCGGCCAACTTCGCGCTGATCGAGGAACTCGCTCGCGCGTTCGGGACGACCGCGTCGGTCGGCGCATCCCGGGCGGTCGTCGATGCAGGGTGGCGTCCGCACGCGGAGCAGGTGGGGCAGACGGGGAAAACCGTAAGCCCGGCCCTCTACGTCGCGGTGGGGATTTCCGGGGCGGTCCAGCACCTCGCCGGCATGCGGTCGTCCAAGGTGATCGTCGCCATCAACCAGGACCGCGAGGCGCCGATCTTCAACGTCGCAGACTACGGCATCGTCGGGGACCTCTTCGAGGTCGTGCCGGCGTTGACCGCGGCCCTGACGAGACTGTCGCGCTAGCCGTGGCCGCCAGCGCGGAACGAATGATCCCCGCTCAATACCAGCTGCCCCTCCCCCTCGACCGGCTGATCCAGGACGCCGGGACTGTGGGTGGTGGGGATCGGATGGAGGTGGACGCCCTGATCGTGGGTGCGGGCCCTTCAGGGCTCGCCGCGGCGATCAGCCTCGCCCGCCTCGCCCGCGAACGCGGGCGCGAGCTCGCGATTGCCGTGCTCGAGAAGGCGGGCGCCTTGGGAGAACACTCGCTGTCCGGGGCGGTCGTGAACCCGGCACCGTTTCGGGCGCTCTTTCCTGGCCTCGCCGACCGAGAGTTCCCCTTCCGCGCTCCGGTATCCCGCGAACGCGTCCACTTCCTCACCAGCCGTCACGCTCTCCCGCTGCCCACACCCCCGCCGATGCGAAACCGCGGCAACTACGTCGCGTCCCTGTGCGAAATCGTGCGCTGGCTCGGCGCCGAGGCGGAGCGCCTTGGAGTTACCGTCCTCACCGGCTTCCCCGCAGCGAGCCTGCTCGTGCGGGAGCATCAAGTGGTCGGTGTCCGCACGGCGCCCTTGGGGCTCGATCGGGCGGGGGCGCCTGGGTCCGCCTATCAGGCGCCGAACGATCTCACCGCCCCCGTGACCGCGCTCGCCGAGGGCACGCGCGGCCTGCTCGCGCAGGCCTACTTCGAGTGGCAGCGGGTTCCGTCGGCGAATCCGGAAACCTTCGCCCTCGGCGTCAAGGAGCTCTGGGAGGTCCCCCGGCCGCTCGACGCCGTGATTCACACGCTCGGGTGGCCGCTCGCGCCGGAGGAGTTCGGGGGAAGTTTCCTCTACCCTCTCGAACCCGGCCTGATCGCGCTTGGGTTCGTAGCGGGCCTCGACGCACCCCGGGCGAACTTCGACGTGCACGACCTCCTCCAGCGCCTCAAGCTCCACCCGTACGTTCGGCCGCGCCTCGAGGGTGGCACACTCGTCGAGTGGGGGGCCAAGACGATCCCCGAGGGCGGCTACCACGCCCTGCGAGCGCGCCGCTCCGGGGCGGGAGTGCTGGTGCTGGGCGACGCGGCGGGATTCGTCGACGTGCCGTCTCTCAAAGGCATTCACTACGCGGTGCAATCGGGCATCTTCGCCGCCCGCGCGATGTTCGACGCGCTCGAAGCGCGCGACGTCTCAGCCGAACGTCTCGCCGAGTACGATCGACTCGTCGATCAGTCGTTTATCAGGGGCGACCTGTACGCGCGACGAAACATCCGACTCGCCTTTACGCGCGGGCTGTATCGGGGAGGGCTCGCGGCGAGCGCGATGATCGCGACGCGCGGCCGCTTCCCCGGCACGCGGATTGCCGTCGGGGCGGATGCAGCGGTGCCTCGGCGGGCCGACCACGACCTGCCGATGGTGCCGGACGGCGTGCTCACATTTGGGAAACTGGACGGCGTGTTCAAATCGGGGAATGCGACACGGGACACGATCCCGGCGCACCTGCTCGTCCCTCGCGATGTGCCCGCTGCTCTGGCCCAGTTCTACGCGCACCTTTGTCCCGCGGGGGTCTACGAAGCCCTGGCGGACGGGCTTCGGGTGAACCCGGCCAATTGTGTGGACTGCAAGGCGACCGACGTGCTCGGGCCGCGGTGGACGCCCAGAGAGGGGGGCAGCGGTCCGCGCTACCGGCGCATGTGATACCCTGGGTGCCGATCGCGGCGATCAATCACAGCGTCAGGACGGGATCGAGCGGTGGCATCCGTGGGTCAGGCTTCGGTGGTGAACCGAAGGCGCGCCCTTCGGTCAGGCGTGTCCTCCCGCGAGGCCCGTCATCTTCAAGCCGTCGACGATGAACTGGACCGCGATCGCGCAGAGGACGAGGCCCATGAGCCGGGTGAGGATCCGCATCCCCGTCTGCCCGAGACGTGCTTCGACGAGAGTTGCGGCCGAGAGTACCAGGAATGACACGTAGGCGGTGAGCGCGATCGCGACGTAAAGCGCGGCAATGCTCACCGGGCGCCGTGAGCCGAGCGCGAGCACCATCACCGTCGAGATGGCTCCGGGCCCCGCGAGCATCGGCACCCCGAGCGGCATCAATCCGATGTCCTCTTTCTGCGCCCCCTCGGCCTGCTCGGCGGGCGTCTCGCGCTGCTGGCTCCGTCTCGCCTGGACCATCTCCAGAGCATTGAGGCCGATCAGTGCGCCGCCCGCGATCTTGAACGCCCCGAGGGTGATGCCAAAGACCGAAAAGATGAGGCTGCCGCCGAGGGCGAAGACCGTGAGCGTGATCGCGCAGGTCCACGCGCCCCGGCGCGCCGCCGTGCGGCGCTGGTCCGGACGGTCGCGCTCGGTCATGGCGAGGAACCCCGGAACGGCGGCGAAGGGGTCAACGATGAAGAGGACGGAGGTGAAGATGAGCAACACCTCCTTCAGGATCGACAGGGCTTCACTTGGGGCGTTCACGGGTTTGCCGCTTGGATCACGCGATCCTTGCCTCCACGCTTCGCCTCGTACATGGCGGTGTCCGCCCGGCGGAGGAGCTCCTCGGGCAGCCCGCCCGAGTCGCCCGACGCGACGACGCCGATGCTCGCCGTTACCGACGGCGTGCCCTGGAAGGCGCCGCGGATGTTTGCCGCGAGCCGAGTCGCGGCGGCGAGCGCCACGGTTCCCTCGGTCTCGGGCATGAGCACGGCGAATTCGTCGCCCCCAAGACGCCCGACCACGTCCGCCTGGCGCAGCGCCCGCTGGATCGCGTCGCCGACGAGGCGCAGGACGGCGTCCCCCGTACCGTGTCCGTGCCGGTCGTTGACCGCCTTGAAGTCATCGAGATCCA
The DNA here is from genome assembly GCA_035604455.1 of Gemmatimonadales bacterium. Taxonomy (GTDB): domain Bacteria; phylum Gemmatimonadota; class Gemmatimonadetes; order Gemmatimonadales; family GWC2-71-9; genus AG25. Next base: position 10,394 of record DATNIM010000029.1, on the reverse strand, counting down.
CATACAGGAGCGCGAGCGGGCGGTGGTAGCGCCGAGAGCGCTCGAGTTCCCCGGCGAGGCGCGCCGTAAACGCCGGGGAGGTCAGTGCCCCGGTGAGCTGGTCGTAGGTCGCGAGGCGGGCCAAGTCGCGCTGCGTGCGGTGCAGCTGGACGAGGCCCGCCATCGCGATGCCCACCACGAGGGCAAAGGCACCCTCGTTTACGATGCGAGTGGCGAAGGGGGTGCCGACGGGGAGCTGGTCGAGACCCACGGCGTATCCCAACACGACCGTCCCCGCCAAGAACACGATGCCCGCGGCCAAGCCGTCCTGCCATGTGACAAGCACCACCGGGACCGCATACAGCATCCCGAGCCGCACATCCGGCGCGGTGTGCGCATCCAGCCAATACACCGCGACGACGAGTCCCGCGTTGGCCGTGAGCCGCAACACGCGTCGCACGGCGGGACCGGACAGGGTCAGAATGGGGGCTCCGTGAGGTGCTCGGGGTCGTCGAGCAGGATGGCGCTGAGTGGGGCGTCGCGCTCGACCTCGGAGCGGTCTTCGGGAACGATGAGCAAAGCGTTCGCGCGAACCATCGACGTCAGGATGCCGGAACCTTGGGGACCCGTCAAGCGCGCGACGAGGGAGCCCGGCGACTCCTCCGACACGACGGCGCGAAGGAAATGCTGGAGACGGGGGCCCAGGGCAATCGGCTCCGCGACCCGGACGGGCACGGCGCGCCGGAACGGGCGCGCGTGCCCCATGAGGCGGCGAATCGCCGGGCGCACAAAGAGCTCGAAGGTCACCATGGTGCTGACCGGGTTGCCGGGGAGCCCGATCCAAGGCTTCCCGGCGAGCACGCCGAAGCACATGGGTCCCCCCGGCCGAATGCGAACGCGGGACACCTGGATCTCGGCGCCAAGCTCGGCCAGGACGGGCCGCAGAAAGTCGTGCGTGCCGACGCTGACGCCCGCCGTGGTGACGAGCAGGTCGGCGTCGCGGGCGCGCTCGACCTGCTCTCGCACGCTGGCGATGGTGTCGCGGGCGAGGCCGAGATCGACCGGCGTCCCGCCTGCGCGCGCGATCAGGCCGAAGAGGGTGTAGGAGTTCGAGCTCGCGATCTTCTCGCCGGCCAGGATCTCGTCGGCCTGATCGAGATCCGCGATTTCGTCGCCGCCTCCGAAGTACGCGACCCTGGGCGCGGGGTGCACGAGCACGGTGGCGTGCGCGATCGACGCCAGCACGCCGAGCGCGGCAGGGTCGAGCACGGCGCCGGCCGGGAGGACGCGGTCGCCCCGTCGGCAATCCTCTGCTCGCAGGCGGATGCTCTGCCCCGCGGACACCGGCCCTCGCACGCGGATCGCGTCGCCGCCGGTTGGCTCGGTGTCCTCCTGCCGTACCACGGCGTCGGCCCCGGCCGGCACGGGGCCGCCCGTCGCCACCCGGATCGCCGTCCCGGGGCCCACGGCGCGTCTCGGGAATTGGCCGGCGCGGACGTGCTCGATGACGCGTAGCGGAGACGCGGGCGGTTGAACGTCGACGGACCGCAGCGCATAGCCGTCGACTGCGGAATTGTTCCACGGCGGGACGTCGATCGGGCTCGCCACGTCTTCGGCAAGCACGAGATCGAGCGCTTCCTTAAGTGGGCGGCGCACCGTCGGAAGAGGCGCGCATGACGTCATGATGGCGGCAGCCGCTTCCCGCGCGGACGGGACGAGCCCCGTCCCTCGCGTGGGCGCGGTCACGCGCGGAAGTCGAGTCGCCGGTGCGCGGACATGAGGCAGCGATCCATGACGCACGGGACGCCCGCCTGATAGGCGCGCTCGCAGGCCGCCGCGTCGAGGACGCCGACCTGCAGCCAAATGAGGTTTGGCAGGGGCTTGAGCGTCAGCGCTTCGTCTACGACAGCCCCCGCGAACTCGCTGCGTCGAAAGACATCGATGACGTCGAGGTCGTGCTCCCGGGCGGCCAGCGTGAGCGAAGGGTAGCTCTGCTCCCCGAGAATCACGGGATGTCGCGGATTCACCGGTACGATCCGGAACCCGGCGTCGCGCAGATACCGTGCTACCTCGTGGCTCGGGCGGCCCGGCTCGGGCGAGAGCCCGACGACCGCGATCGTCTGGCCCCTTGCGAGAATGGGTCCAAGGGCCGTGGCGTTCAGAGAGGGGCGGGCGGGACGTTGGGGTGTGGTCACGGAATCCTTCCGAAGGACGGCCGCTCAGGGCTCGCCGAAGTACTCGGCATAAAGGTACGGGCCTTCCTGCACGCGGACGGCGTGCAGGCTCACGGCCGACGGTAACCGAGGGGCGAGCTGCTCCCACATGTATACCGCCAGAGCTTCGCCGGTCGCCAGGTTTCGGCCATCACCAAACTCGGGCACCACGTCGTTGATATGACGCCCGTCGAGACGCGTGGTGATCGTGTCGGCGAGCAACGCGTCGAGGGTAGCGAGGCTCATTACCCCTCCGGCGGCCGCGTCGAGGGGGCCTCTCACCGTGATGCGACATTGGTATCGGTGCGGGTGGTCGTGGGCCGCCCCGCCGAACTCGGCGGCGTTCCGCTCGGCGGACCAGTCCGCCCGGCGGATTCGGTGGCTCGCGGTGAACTCGACGACTCGCGTGAGGTAGCTCGTCGGCATGGTCAGAACACCCGGACCGCGCTTGCCTTGAACGTGAACACTGTATCGTCGCCCGGGACGAGGCCAAGCTCCCCGACGGCTTCGGGCGAGACGAGGGCGGCGAGCTCGATGCCGACGTCGGCCGTGACCTGGACCGCCCCCGATCGCTGACGCGCGAGCCGCACGATCCGCCCGGGCAGGACATTTCGGGCGGACGACGGCAGGCGCTCCCGGCTCACGAGGATGTCCGAGGGCGCGATGCCGATGATGGCCGGGCCCGATTTCTCGGAGAGCAGCGCGACCGTCACCCGGCCGACCGATACGTGCTTCAAGCCCTCCGTCGCCGCACTTGGCAAGTCCACACGAAACAAGTTCTCCGGCGTGACGGGGGACAGGCGGCCGTCCGCGAGCGCGCGAATGTCGTCTGTCCAGCGATAGGCGTCCTCAAGCTGGTGCGATGCCAGGCACACGGCGAACGGACGCTGACTCCGTTCCTCGGCGAGGGCGTGATAGAGCGCCTGCGCGGCGCCGCGGTCGGCCGCGCTCGCGGGCTCGTCGAGCAGCAAGACGGCCGGGTCGATGGCGAGGGCGCGGGCGACCGCGACCCGCTGCACTTCGCCGTCGGACAGCTCGTGGCGACGGCGATTGAGTAGCGGCGTGAGACCGAGCCGGCCGGCGACCCGCTCGACCCGAAGCGCGGTGTCCTGTCGGGGCACCCCCCGGGCGCGGAGTCCATACCCCAGGTTGTCGCGGACGGTGCCGGGCAACAGCACTGGCTGCTGCTCGACGAGCGTGATGTCGCGCCGGCGAGTCGAGGCCGGACGCCCGTCCAGGAGTACCTCGCCTTCGGTCGGTCGCTCGAGCAGAGCGAGCAGCCGCAGCAAGGTGCTCTTCCCCGACCCGTTCGGACCCACGATCGCGAGCTGTGCGTCCGCCGCCACCCGGAACGTGTCGAGCTCGAGAACGACGCGGTCGCCGTAGCGGTGGCGCACCCCGCGGAGCTCAAGCACGGCCGCCCCGTCCCTGGAGCACCTGGAGCCCCACATTGACGACGAGGGCCAGTACGACGAGCAGGACCCCGAGGGCAAGCGCGAGGTCGAACTCGCCCTGGGCCGTGTAGAGCGCCACCGCGGTTGTCAGCGTGCGTGTGACTCCCCGGATGTTGCCGCCGACGATCATCGCGGCCCCAAACTCCGCCGCGGCCTGTCCGAACGCGGCGGTCAGCACCGCGGCCAGCGCGAAGCGCGCTTCGCGCGCGACGGTCCACGCCGTTCGCCAGCGCCCCGCGCCCAAGGTCTCCGCGGTGCGCCGCACCCGCGGATCCACGCCCTGCACCGCGGCCGCTGAGAGCGCCGCGGCGACCGGGAAGGTGAGCAGCACGTCGCCCACGACGATGGCCTTCCAGGTGTAGAGGAGCCCGAGCCCGCCGAGCGGGCCGCGACGCGAGAAGAGCGCGTATAGGAAGAGGCCTACGACCACGGTGGGGAAGGCGAGCGCCGTATTGATCACAGTGAGGGCCGCGCGGCGCCCCCAGAAGCGACGCGTCGCGAGCACGAACCCGAGCGGGATGCCGAACGCACAGGCGATCACCGTCGCGCAGGTCGCAATCTTCACGGTCCGCAGCGCGGTCCCGTACACCTCGGCATCGCCCGAGAGGAGGAGCGAGACCGCTCGACGCAGCCCCTCCGCTAGAAAATCCATCCGACGCCGAGCGTCAAGCAGGGGTGCTGCGTCCATTCGGTGGTCGACGCATTCACGCCCAGCACGCGACTACCGTCGGGCGCCGGGGTCTGAAACTGCAGGGGGTAGGAAAGACGCCACCACTCGACCCGGAAATTCGCGCGTATCGAGACGTCGTGCGAGACATACCATCGGAGCGTGGCTTCGGGTCCGAAGATGACCTTGGTATTGAAGGCGTACTGGCTTGTGTCCTGGCTGATGTGATTGCCGACGGCGACCCCGATTGAACCGCCGATCGTGGGCACGAGGCCATGCCAGCTCTTGCCCCCGGTGAGGCGCATCGTGGCCCCGAGGTCCGCCATGAACACCGCGTTGCCGATGAGGCCGCCGTTGCGACTAATCGAGTCCTGCGTGGGGTCGATCAAGAAGCGGGTCGTGTGCGCGTCGCCGAGCGTGAGGGTCGCGCCGAACACGTTGCCCAAGGGGTGCTCGAGCCGCAGGGTCACGAGCCCGCCGTTCGACGGCCCGACGCCCAGCGAGCCGCGACCGCCGCCGAGATACCCCGCGCCGATCACGAGCGTCGTCCCGTCGGGTGCGTCTCGATACGGCGAGGCGTTCGGCGGATGGCCCACTTGGGCCGATAGCCCGGGCGCGGCCGCGAGGCCGAAGCTCGCGAGCGTCGCCGCGAGCAGTCGCAGGACGCGTGACGGCTTGCCTGCCAGTCGTACCATCAATCCGCCTCTCGTAGATCTCGCCCGGTCATTTCAGGGGGCCGCTCGAGGTCGAGCAGCCCGAGGACTGTGGGTCCCACATCGCAAAGCGCCCCGCCGGGGCGCAGGGGACTTGGCTCCGCGCCCGCAATAAGGAACGGGACGGGGTTCGTCGTGTGCGCCGTGTGCGGCCCGCCTGTCACGGGATCGATCATGAGCTCGCAGTTGCCGTGGTCGGCCGTAAGAACGAGCTGCGCGCCGCTGCGCTCTGCGCTGCGGACCACTCGGGCCAGACACTGATCCACGGCCTCGACCGCCTGGATCGTCGCACGTAGTACACCGGAGTGGCCCACCATGTCTCCGTTGGCGTAGTTGCAGAGGATGAAGTCGTGCTGCCGCGCCTCCATGGCTTTGCAGAGCACATCGGTCACGCCCGCGGCGCTCATTTCTGGCATCAGGTCGTAGGTCGCCACGTGTGGAGAAGGCACGAGCAGCCGTTCTTCCCCCGGGTAGGGCGCCTCCACCCCGCCGTTGAAGAAGTACGTCACGTGGGCGTACTTCTCGGTCTCGGCCGTACGAAGCATGGTCATCTCATTCGCCGACACGACCTCTGCGACGATTCGATCCAGGGTGACCGGCGCGAAGACCGCGGGGAACGGGAAGGTAACGTCATACTGCGTCATCGTGACGACATCGAGCTCGGGCCGCTGCCCGACCGGGAACCCGTCGAACCCTGGAATGGCGAGCGCGCGGACGATCTGGCGCATGCGGTCGGCGCGGAAGTTGAGGCAGAAGACGCCATCACCCGAGCGGAGCTGCGGGGTCCCCGCCACCACCCAGGCTTTGACGAACTCGTCCGTCTCGCCCGCCGCGTAGGCTCGCCGTACGGCGTCGAGCGGATCGCCGATCGCTTGGCCCGCGCCGTGCACCATCGCCTCGTAGGCGATCCGTGTTCGCTCCCAGCGCCGATCCCGGTCCATCGCGTAGTACCGCCCGACGACCGTCGCGACGACGGCGCGACCGTAGCGTGGCAGGGACTCGACCAGTTCCTCCATGAACCCGAGTCCCGATTGTGGCGGGGTGTCTCGACCGTCGAGCCACGCATGCACGGCCATGGGCAGTTCGAAGCGCTTCCCGAGTTCGAGCGCGGCCGTGAGATGGGTATTGATGGAGTGGACGCCGCCCGTACCGATGAGGTCGAGGAGGTGCAGCGTGCCGCCACGGCGTGCGACGCGCCGGCAGAGATCGACGAGCGCCGGAAGCTCGAAGAACGTGCCGGAGTCGATCGCCTGCGAGATCCGGACGATGTCCTGGGCGACCACGCGTCCCGCCCCGAGGTTCAAATGGCCGACTTCGCTGTTGCCGATGAGGCCTTCGGGGAGGCCGACGCGGAGGCCGGACGCGGCAAGGAGGGTGCGGGGCGAACGCTCCCACAGCCGGTGCCACGTGGGCGTGTGCCCGAGTTCAATGGCGTTGCCTTCGCGCCCAGGGCGATAGCCCCAGCCGTCGAGGACGATGAGGACGACTGGGGTGCGTGGCCCACGTTGCTTCGCCATATTGAACGGGATGCAATTTAGCCGCGCCCTCCGCGCCCTACCAGTTGCCGCTTGCTTCGCCGCCACTCCGCTCGTCGTTGGCTCCCTGCACGCTCAGGTTCGCTACCGAGTCACCAGCGACGGGTGGCTGTACCTCGAGGCCGGGAAGAGGCGAGTCGCACGAGTACTTCAGGGCGCGGTCGTGAGCGGCGGGGCGAGCGATAGCGCGTGGCAGGCGGTGACGATCGACGGCTGGATCTTTCAGGGGTCCGTGGGGTCGGCCTCGCGCCCCGGGTTCGACCTCGCGGTCACCCGGGCACCAGAGGAAAACCTCCGCGCGACGCCCGCAGGGGCCCTCGTCGCCAAGCTCCCCGTCGGATTTCGCCTCACAAAGATCGGCGACGACCGGCACTGGGTGCACGTGTCGCGCACCGGCTGGATGACGAGTGCGGTCCTGACCCCGCTCGCGACGGTCGCGAGCGCGGGCACAGCGGCCCCCGACTCGCAGACTCAGGCACAGCCAGCGCCAGCGCCAGCGCCGGCCGACTCGGCCGTTCGCGATTCCGGTCCGGCGCGCTTAGCCCACCGCTCGGCGCTGTACCGGGCTCCCGAGGGCCCTGAGTCGGGCGTGATCGCGCAGGGGGCACCGCTGCGGGTGCTCGGTCGCGCGGGGGAGTGGAGCCGGGTGGCGGTCGAGGGCTGGATCAAGACCGAGGATCTCGAGTCGACGCCCCCCGGGGTCCTCGAGGGAGTGAGCGCGGCCGAACTTCGGGCGGACCCCGATCGCTACGTGGGGCAGCAAGTGCGCTGGACCCTCCAGTTTCTTGCGATCGAACAGGCGGATGAGCTCCGCCCCGAGATGCCCACCGGCGCAACGTACCTTCTCGCGCGAGGTCCGTTGCCCGAGCGCGGGTTCGTCTACGTCGTCGTGCCGGACGCGAGTCGGTCGCTCGTCGCGGCGCTGCCGCCGCTCGCCGTGATTCGCGTCATCGCCCGAGTGCGTGCCGGGCGCGCACGCTACCTCGGCAACCCGGTCGTCGACCTCCTCTCTGTCGAGGTGCAGTCCCAGCCATGAACGAAATCCTCCAGGAACGTCTCCGTCGCAAGCTTGCGGCACTCCCGGACGACAAGGCGTACCAGGTGCTCGACTACATCGAGTTCCTCGAGTCGAAATACGCCGAACGGCTGACGAGCGTGCCGGCCCTCCAGCGAGTCGCGGAAACCCTCGAAGACACGCTCCGCGCGGGGCGCGTCCCGGTCGCCATGATTACACCGACGATGGACGCGGTCGCGAAAGCCAGTCGGTTCCTTGGGCGCGTGGCCGCCGCGGGCAAGGCGGCGGTAGATGAAGTGTCCAAGAAGCCGCCCGTTGAGGAACCCAAGCCTCCGGCGTAACTTTCGCCATGGGGACCTTCCGGCCGACCGTCGCGCTCACTTTCGACGACATCCTCCTTGTTCCGCGGGCGTCGAGCGTGCACCCCCGCGACGTCGATGTCCGCAGTCGCTTCACCCGCGCCATTACGCTGAACATTCCCATCGTCTCCGCCGCGATGGACACCGTGACGGAGTCCGACATGGCGATGGCCATGGCGCGCGAGGGCGGCATCGGCGTGATCCACAAGAATCTGCCCATCGACCGGCAGGTCGCCGAGGTCGACCGCGTCAAGCGGAGTGAGTCGGGGATGATTCTGAACCCGATCACGCTCGGTCCCGAACGTCCGCTTCGCGACGCGCAGCAGCTCATGGCGCGCTTCCGGATTTCCGGCGTCCCGATCGTGGACGCCGCGGGAAAGCTGATCGGCATCATCACAAACCGGGACCTTCAGTTCGAGCGCGAGCTCGACCGGCCGATTCGCGAGGCCATGACGAAGGAGCCGCTGATCACGGCGCCCGTCGGGACGACGCTGGAGGAGGCGGAGCGCATCCTCGGCCGTCACCGGATCGAGAAGCTCCCGGTGGTCGATGAACGGGGCATTCTGAAAGGTCTGATCACGGTGAAGGACATCTTCAAGCGCCGCCAGTACCCGAACGCCAACAAGGACCAGCACGGCCGGCTGCGCGTCGCGGCGGCCGTGAGCGGCAACTTCCGCGACGCCTTACCCCGGGCCCGCGCGCTCCTCGAGGCCGGGTGCGACGTGATCGTCGTCGATTCGGCTCACGGACACTCAGCCGGTGTGCTGGACACGGTCGCCTGCCTGCGCGACGCGTTGCCTGACGCGCAACTGGTCGGCGGCAACGTGGCGACGGAGGCCGGCGCGCGCGCCCTCGTAGAGCGCGGAGTGGACGCCGTGAAAGTGGGCGTGGGGCCCGGGTCGATCTGCACGACGCGTGTCGTGACCGGTGTCGGCGTGCCGCAGGTGACAGCGATCGTGGACACGGTCCGCGGCGCCGGCGACGTCCCCGTCATTGCCGACGGCGGCGCCAAGTTCTCGGGCGACGTCGTGAAAGCGCTAGCCGCGGGGGCGTCGAGCGTGATGATGGGCTCGATGCTCGCGGGGACGGAGGAAAGCCCGGGCGAGTCGTTCCTGCTCGAGGGCCGGCGGTTCAAGGTCATCCGCGGCATGGGCAGCCTGAGCGCGATGGAAGAAGGCTCGGCCGACCGCTATTTCCAGGAGGGCGAGGTCTCGCCCACGAAGCTCGTGCCCGAGGGCATCGAGGCTCGCGTGCCGTACAAGGGGCCCGCGGCGGACGTCATCTACCAACTCGTGGGCGGGCTGCGCAGCGGCATGGGGTATTGCGGGGTCTCGAGCGCGCAAGAGCTCCGCACGGACGTCGAATTCATCCAAATCACGTCGGCGGGTCTCCGCGAGTCGCACCCGCACGACGTCGTCATCACGCGCGAGGCGCCGAACTACAGCATCTAGCGCCTTGACAGGTCCGTCGGGTCGGCCTACTCTAGCCCCGCCTCACACACCAGATCCGAATTCCCTCAGTCCCGAGGGCTCCATGAACCTCTTTCGCCGCAAGAGCGTGACCGCCCTGCAGGCCGAGGCGGAGACCGACCACAGCCTCCGGCGCGCTCTGGGCGCGTGGCACCTCACCCTCCTCGGGATCGGGGCGATCATCGGCACCGGAATCTTCGTGCTCACGGGGACCGTGGCGGCCGTCAACGCCGGACCGGCGGTCGTCCTCTCCTTTGTCCTCGCCGGCGTCGCGTCGATCTTCGCCGCGCTGTGCTACTCGGAGTTCGCCTCGCTCGTCCCGATGGCCGGCAGCGCCTATACCTACGGGTACGCGACCCTCGGGGAGCTCGTCGCGTGGATCATCGGATGGGACCTGATCCTCGAGTACGCTCTTGGGGCCGTGACGGTGGCGATCGGCTGGTCGGGCTACGTGGTCTCGTTCCTGCGCGACATCGGGATCAACGTGCCGTGCGCCCTGGCCGCCGCGCGCGGTACGCTCGTCCAGTGCGCGGACGGGTCGACCGCGAGCGCCATTTTCAATCTTCCAGCCGTCCTGATCATCGCGATTGTCACGACGCTGCTCGTCGTGGGGATCAGCGAGTCGGCGAACTTCAACAACGTGATCGTCGTCGTGAAGGTCGCAGTCGTGCTCCTCTTCATCGTCGCCGCGGCTCATGCGATCCAGCCCGCGAACTGGCATCCGTTCATCCCGCCCAATACGGGGGACCGCGCGAACTTCGGGTGGTCGGGCGTCGTGGCGGGGGGAGGGATCGTCTTCTTCGCCTACATCGGTTTTGACGCCGTCAGCACGGCGGCCCAGGAAGCCAAGAACCCCCAGCGCGACATGCCGATCGGGATCCTTGGCTCGCTGCTTGTCTGCACGGTGCTCTACATCCTGGTCGCCGGGATCGCGACCGGGGTGATGTCCTACAAGGACCTGAACGTGCCCGACCCGATCGCCGTCGCGGC
>DATNIM010000028.1:0-2024 GCA_035604455.1 Gemmatimonadales bacterium | reverse complement strand
AGGACGCACTGGTCTACGACGTGCCGTTCTCGTCGGCGAGGAGCGAGTTTCGGGCGAAGGTCCGGGGCGTCTCGAAGAGCATCATCATGATCACGCGGCGGTGGGGCGTTCGCGAGGCGACGCGTCACCCGGTCATCACCTGGCGACTCGCCTCGCATCATCTCCTGCGGTGGGTGGCGCCGTTCGTTGCGTTGGGTCTGATTGGGGCGACGGTCGTTCTGGCTCCGCGCGGAGGCGTCTACCTCGCCGCCGCGCTCCTCGAAGCGTTGGTGCTGGGTCTCGGGCTGGTCGGTTACGTCGGCGAGCGGCGGGGACAGCGGATCCCCGTTGCGTCCGTGGTGTACAATTTCCTCGCGATCAACGTGGGGATGGCGCTCGGCGTCGTCGCCGCGCTCGCAAACACCGCCCGGGGCCCCTGGGAGACGGAATAGCCGCGACGGGACTCGCGGGCACGGGCGGAGCCGCGCTGCTTCGTCAGGGCCACGGTCAACGACTGACATTTCCTTCTATACGTGGTCAGAGAGTCTACAATCATGAAGGTGCGGCAATGAAGACGAGACGGATCGGGGTGCGCGAAGCGAAGGCGCGGTTCAGCAGGTTGCGTCGGGACGTGCAGCGTGGGCAGGAATAGGTCATCACGGAGGCGAGGCAGTCCCGTGGCGAGGGTGTCGCCGACTTCCGGTCGCAGTCTACCGCTGGCGGAGCGCGTCCGTCGGCTGGAGGATTCCGGGGTGGTGGAGCCTTTGCGCCAGGCGGTGCGCCATCTTCCCCCGCCCCTGCGCCTCAAAGACGGTCTGGCGCGGCAATGGTTGCAGGAGGACCGGGGCTCGTGAGCACGGAGACGACGAGAGCGGTTTGCTGGGACAGTTCTGCCGTGCTCTCCGCCCTGTTTCGCGACCGGCACGGTGATGAGGCAGTCGGCACGTCCGCAGCGCAGCGGTGGGGTCTCTTTCCGCCTTGAACGTGAAGGGCTGGCCTGATTGCCAAGGACGAGTCGCGCGTCGCGGATCGATCGGTCATAGTTCCCTGAGATCGCATGTGTCATCATTGGGATGTTTCACAAACGGAGGCCACGCCGTGAACACACACACGCGTACCTTCCGCGTGGTATTGGAGTGGGATTCTGAGGGCCAGGTCTGGACCGTTGGCGTTCCGGCCTTGCCAGGATGCGTTACGCAGGGATCGACTCGCGAGGAGGGTCTTCGCCGGGTCTCGGAGGCCATCGCTTGTCATCTTGAAGGTCTGCGCGCGGACGGGTTGCCTGTCCCAGACGACGTTCCGGTCGAGCTTGATAGCGTTGCTGTTGCTGTGTGACGCGTCTACCGCTGAGGTCGCGAGCGCACTGGAGCGAGCGGGGTTTGTCCTGATTACTGTCAAGGGCAGCCACCGACACTATCGGCGTCCCGACGGTACTGGACGAGTCACGATTCCAGTTCACGCCGGAGAGGTCCTCGCTCCGAAGACTTTCCGCAGTATTCTCCGACACGCGGCCCTCTCCGTCGAAGAGCTCCAGGCGTTGCTGTAGCGGAGACAGGAAGGGCTCAGTGGTGCTGTTGCGTCCCTCGACCTTGACGTTGAGCGTGGAATACAGTCCCGCCCAGCGCGACAGCCGCTCAGCGCCGCCGCGCGGCAGCGTCCCGGCATCGCGGGTGCTCCGGACCCCTCGTGCGATGTAAGGACCAGCTTCGGCCGCAGGGACGTGATCGATCCAAACTGAGACACGATTCCGCGCAGCGACAACGGTTGTCGTACCGCCCTTCGGAACTCGGAACCGCTCTTCTGCGGCTATCGGAGGGCTCGAACAGGCCATCGGACCCGCCGCGCATCGCTACGAACGGGGGCCGCGGCAACGGGCAGTGGGGTGAGACACTCGCTGTTGAATCTCGGCGGGAGTCGCCGCAGCGCGGGCAGCGCAACCGGCATGGCCCTGCGGGCGCGCGCTGGACCGGGCAGGTTTTCAACCGCGAAACCCGTGTGCTATTCTTGATGCGTTGAGACGAAGTGCGCGATACGTCGCGTGGGCG
>DATNIM010000027.1:0-18850 GCA_035604455.1 Gemmatimonadales bacterium | reverse complement strand
CGGCATGGCTTGGATTGCGGCGCTGTACTTGGCCATCATGGTCGCACATCAGGAGAGCTTGGAATGGCTGGCTGTTGCCGTGGCCGGTCTCGCGGTGGTCCTCGAAGCGAGAATATCTCTCCTCTCCTTCATTCCCGCCGGACTGTGCGGCATGGCGATGATCGGGGCGGGTGGGCCGATGGGCCTCATGGACGCTCCGAGCAACATGAAGCTCGGGCTCGCGTTCGTGATTGGAGCCGTTGTTGGCTTCATCGCGGACACGGCGGGCAACAAGCTCTCTAAGAAGTAGCCCGGCACGCTGGGGGGACGTCGCCAAACGATGGCAGTACAAGGCGTTGGCCGCCGCTCCGACCAGGTCACCGGTGAAAGCTGGCGGTGACCATCCAGTCGACCCGGGAGTCTAGACGCAGGGAGAACACCTGAGCCGTGGGTGCACGGTGTGGAAGGCGTGAAGAAGAAGCGGCAGTACCTGACAGCAGTCCGGAGCGGAAGGGTACAGCCCTTCGTCCGCGACTTGCGCAGTTGGTTGAGCGACCATTCACCGGAGGAACGATGTCAGAACCCAATTCGCCCCGCGTGTCGCTGCCCCGCGTCATGGTGGTGTTGGCGGGCGCGCTTCTCATGGGTGCCTCGTTGCACGCGCAGGCGCCGACCGCCGCCCAGATCGCCGAAGGCGACAGCCTCTTCAACACCCATCGCGTGGGTGCCTGTTGGGCGTGCCACGGCCACGCCGGGAAGGGCACCGACGTCGCGCCGCAGCTCGCGAACAACCCGAAGTGGCTGAACATCGATGGCAGCCTCGACGCCATCAAGGGAATCGTCACGAACGGCGTCCCCAAGCCGAAGAAGCACTCCGGCGCGATGCCCCCGATGGGTGGCGCGCAGCTGACCCAGGAGCAGATCGACGCATTGGCGGCCTACGTCTACTCGCTGAGCAAGCATTAACCCGTAGGTCCAGGGCAGTCCGGGAGAACCGGACATTCGCCGCAACTGGAGATCGTGGGGGTGCGAATCGTGAACGATTCGCACCCCTTTTTGCGTTCGGTCCTGCGGGATCGTGGTCCGGGAGCGCCCAGAGCCTATTAGTCCGCGGATCGTGGGGCCCGGCTTCGACCCAAGCTCCAAGCGAGGAGCGCTCCGGCGGCCATCAGCGCCGCCATGATCGAGAGCGCTCCACCGAAGCTCTCCGTCTGATCGTGGATCACGCCGATTGCGTACGGACCGACAAAGCCCGCGAGGTTGCCGACCGCGTTGATCGCGGCGATCGCACCCGCTTGCGCGGGCCCGGAGAAGAGCCCCGCCGGGATGCTCCAGAAAGGACCGAAGGCCCCTGAGAACCCGACGGCGGCGACGGTGAGGGACGCCGTGGCGAGCATGGGAGAGTCTCGCACCACAGCAGCTAAAGCGAATCCGGTCGCGCTTCCGAGCAGGGGTAGCGCCACGTGCCGATACCGTTCCCCGCGACGGTCCGAGTGCGCGGCGACGGCGACCATCCCGAGCATCGATGCAATGGCCGGAGCGACGCTCAGCAGGCCGACCGTGAGATCCGACATACCCGATGAGCCCTTGATCACTTGGGGGAGCCAGAGGCTCTGGCCGTAGAGCCCAAAGACGATGAAAAAGTATAAGAGGCCCAGGCGCCACACGACGGGGGCTCGCAGAGCGTCCCACACCGTACTTCGGTCTAGCGCCACCACACCGCGCTCACTCGAGAGGCGGTCGAGCAGCAGGGCGCGCGCGTCCGGCGCGAGCCATCGAGCCTCCGCGGGGCCGTCCGTGAGAAACCGCAGAGCGACGACGCCGAGCACGACCGAGGGCAGGCCTTCCAAGAGGAAGAGCCATTGCCACCCGGCGAGGCCGCCCACGCCGCGCAAGCCGAGGAGCGCTCCCGAAACCGGGCCGCCAATGACGCCCGCCGCCGGGACCGCGGTCATGAAGCTTGCAACCACGCGCGCCCGCGCGCGGGCCGGAACCCAGTTCGAGAGGTACAGAATAGTCCCCGGGAAGAAACCCGCTTCGACCGTTCCCAGCAGGAATCGAAGCGCAAAAAAGCTGCGAGCGCCCCGCACGAACATCATCGACACCGCGATCACCCCCCAGCCCATCATGAGGGCGCCGATCCAGCGCCGCGCGCCCACGCGGAGGAGCAGGAGGTTGCTCGGGACCTGGAGAAGGCAGTACCCGAGAAAGAAGATCCCCGCACCCGCTCCATACCCGGTTGCGGAGAGGCCCAAGTCACGATTCATCTGCAGCGCGGCGAAGCTCACGTTCACGCGGTCGAGATAATTCGCGATGTAGAGGGCAAAGAGGAACGGCACGAGACGGCGCGTCACGCGGCGCACGGTGGCGCGCTCGAGGGCGTCAGGCTCGGGAATGCTAAGGGGTCCGAGGGAGTCCATGTTGGCCTAGTCTGCACCGCTGCGGAGGGCGGGGCTAGATTGGGCCCCGTGCGCGCGTTGCACGGGGTTGAGCGAGACGGCCGGATCGTGGCCTCTCTGGACGACATTTCAGCGCCCGTTCCAGCGGCCGGCGAGGTCCTCCTTGAGGTCGCCGCGTCGGGCGTCAACCGCGCCGACCTGTTGCAGATAGCCGGTCAGTATCCGTCACCTGCTGGCGAGCCGCCGGGCTTGGGCCTCGAAGCGGCCGGAACACTCCCCTCAGGCGCCCGGGTCTGCGCGCTCGTCGCCGGTGGGGCGCACGCGGAGTTCGCCGCTGTGCCCGAAGGCCAGCTCATCCCGCTCCCAGCCAGCATGGACTTCCCGACGGGCGCCGCGATCCCCGAAGCGTTCCTCACGGCATTCCTGAACCTCGCCGTCGAGGGTGGTCTTGAACCCGGGCACACGGTGCTGGTGCACGCAGGCGCCTCAGGCGTTGGGCTCGCCGCGATCCAGGTCGCGAAGTACTTGGGCGCTCGCGTCGCCGCGACCACCCGCACGCGCGCGAAGCTCGAAGCAATGGAGGCGGCGGGGGCTGATCTCGTGCTCCAGTCGCGGGGCGGGGAGTTCGCGCAAGCAATCGAGGCACGATGGGGGAGAGACGCCGTGCACGTCGTGCTCGACCCCGTCGGACAGGCCACGGTCGCGGGTGACTTGGCGGTTCTGGCGCCTCGCGGACGCGTCATCATGCTTTCCGCGATGAGCGGCGGCGCAGCGACGCTCGATTTGGGCATTGTGCTCCGCAAGCGGGCCGAGATTCGCGGGTCGACACTTCGCGCACGACCGCGGTCCGAGAAGGCCGCGCTCGTGGCGCGCTTTCGACGAGAGCTCTTGCCGGGGTTCGAGGCGGGCAGTCTGCGCGCGAACGTGGACGCGGTCGTACCTGCGGCGCAGGCAGCAGAGGCGTTCGAGCGGATGCGAGCCGATGTGAACACCGGCAAACTGGTGCTCCGCTGGAGAGAGCGTTGACGGTACATGGTCCAGCGCCCTTGCCCTCGCCCCGAGGCACGCGCAGACTCACACACTTTTCGATTGGGGGTGCCATGAGACTTCTCTCGATAATCGGGCTCGGGTGCGCGGCGGCGTTGATCGCTGCTCTGCCCCTTGAGGCGCAGAGCCCCGTCGCGGATGCGCTCCGGGCCGCAACCGGCCGGGCAGCGAGGAACCTGCCGGCCGCGGCTGACGAGATGCCGGCGGACAAGTTCGGCTTCAAGCCGACTGCGGCCCAGATGACGTTCGGGGAGCTCGTGCTCCACGTCGCCGGTTCGAATGCGAGGCTGTGCAGTTGGATCTCTGGTATACAGGCACCCGACCTGCCGGCGCTCGCTCCGACCGATCCCAAGGACAAGCTCCTTGCGCGTCTCGGAGAGACCTTCACGTATTGCACGAGCGCGCTCGCGGCGCTCGACGACTCGAAGCTCGCCGACAGCGTGCCGTTCTTCGGCGGCCGCAAGGTCACACGCGCGGCGGCCATGCTCGCGCTGGCCGGGGACTGGGCGGACCACTACAGTCAGGCAGCGATCTACCTGCGGCTGAATGGATTGCTCCCGCCGACCGCACGCCGTGACGGGATGTAGGCAACGCAGCTAAATGCGCGTCCTTCACCGGGCGGCCGTCGCGGGCATCGTCGCGGGGGGCTGTGCCGTACCGACCTCGGGTCGGGTCGCGCTAGATCGGGCGAGCCAAAGCGCCGCCTGGGCGCCTGCTCACCCGGCGGGTTCAGGCGTTCGGGTTGCCGCGGAGAGTCTCTTGCCCGGCATGCCGCCACTGCTCGATCCGAACAACGTGTATGCCGCCGCCGCGGCGAACCGCTTGAGCCCGACCGCCGCGCGAGCGCTCGCGCGCGTGTACGTGCCCAACGGCATCGACGGCACCGTGACGGTCATCGATCCCACGACCTACGAGGTGGTGCAGACGTTCCCGACGGGCGCCGTGCCCCAGCACGTGGTGCCGGCCTACGATCTCGGGACCCTGTGGGTCGCGAACCAGGGCGGAAGCACCCTCACGCCGATCGACCCGGCGACCGGTCTGCCGGGGCCTCAAATCGCCGTGGACGACCCCTACAACCTGTATTTCACGCCGGACGGCGCCCTCGCCATCGTGGTCGCGGAGGGGCGAAACCGGTTGGACTTTCGCGACCCCCATACGTTCGCCCTGCGGGACTCCCTGCAGGTCGCCTGTCGCGGCGTCGACCACATGGACTTCACCGCCGATGGGCGATTCGCCGTGGCGAGCTGCGAGTTCTCAGGTCAGCTGCTCAAACTCGATGTGGCCGCGCGTCGGATTGTAGGCTACCTCGCGCTTCCCGCGACGACGGTGGGGCATGCGATGCCTCAGGACGTGCGCTGTGCGCCGGATGGGCGCGTCTTCTATGTGGCCGACATGACGGGGGACGGAGTCCACGTGATCGATCCCGGCACCTTTCGCCGGATCGGCTTCGTGCCGACGGGGACCGGGGCGCACGGTCTGTATCCGAGCCGGGACGCGAGTCACCTCTACGTGACGAACCGGGGTTCACACACGGCGAGCGGCGGCCCGCACGGGCCCGGCTCAGTGAGCGTGCTCGCCTTCGCCAGCCGCTCGGTCGTGGCTACCTGGCCCCTACCCGGGGGCGGAAGCCCCGACATGGGGAACGTGACCGCAGACGGTCGCGAGCTTTGGGTGTCTGGGCGGTTTGATTCGGAGGTCTACGTCTTCGACACGGGCAGCGGCCAGCTCACGCACCGCATCGCTGTGGGCCGCGGGCCGCACGGATTGACGGTTTGGCCCCAACCGGGCCGGTATTCGCTCGGACACACGGGGAACATGCGATGAGCGGGCTTAGGCCCCGCGGCGCGAGGAAGGGCTGATGGCGATGGCGGGGAAGCTCGTGTTCGTGACCGGCGCGAGCTCCGGGATCGGAGCCGCGTGCGCGCGGCGCTTTGCCGCCCAGAGCGCGCGCTTAGCGCTGTGGGCGCGCCGGGTCGAACGCCTCGAGCAGCTCGCGGCGGATCTTCGCGCGTCGCATGGTGTGTCGGTGAACGTCGCTCAGGTGGACGTTCGCGATCGGGAAGGCGTGCTGCGAGAGGCCGACTTGCTGATCCACGGTGCCGGAGTGCCGGACGTGCTCTTGAACAACGCCGGTCTCGCGAGCGGCTTGGCGAAGCTGCAGGAAGGCGATTTCGCCGACTGGGACCGGATGATCGACACCAACATCAAGGGCCTGCTGAACGTGACGCGGGCCGTCCTGCCTCACATGGTCGCGCGGCGGACCGGGCACGTCGTGAACATCGGCAGCACCGCCGGCCACCAGGTCTATCCGGGCGGAAACGTCTACAACGCGACCAAGTTCGCGGTGCGCGCCTTGAGCGAAGGGATGAACCTGGACGTCGCGGGTACGGCGATCCGGGTGTCCAGTGTGGACCCCGGGTTCGTCGAAACCGAGTTCTCGGAGGTGCGCTTCCACGGCGACCGCGAGCGTGCTCGCGCGGTATACCAGGGGTTTCGACCCCTGAGCGCGGACGACGTGGCTGATGTCGTGTCCTACGTCGTCAACCTGCCCGCCCACGTCAACGTGATCGATCTCGTTCTCGCCCCGACCGCCCAACGCAACATCTACGTCGTGGACCGCGCGCCGGCCGATCCGTGACACCTCAGCCGAGCAGGAGCAGGGTGTCGTACAGTGCGTGCGTCCAGGCCGTGATCCCGAAGCCCCGGAGCACGTAGAGCGCGCTGAAGAACACCCCGGCGATCATCCGGAAAACAAAGGAATAGAGCGACAGGCGGTCTCCGTAGGGTCCGATGTAGTGCACCGCCGAGAATGCGAGCGCTCCGGCGAGCACGCCGAACGTCGCGGCGCCCTCCTCGGTCCAACCCAGTAACGCTCGCGCACCGCCCGCGAGCGCCGTCACGAGGATCACCCGGAACAGCAATTCCTCGTAGAGCCCCGCGCCTAGGGAGAGCATGAGGCGAGATGGCCATCCGAGCGCCGTGATGGGGTAGGCCCCAATGAGCATCGGCGGTCCAACTACGCGTGACGTCAGGGCGCCGACCACAACCCCGAACAAGAGGGCGAGCCCAACGGCCTCGGCTCCCATACAGAGGAAGATCGCAGCCGAGAGATGGCGGCCGTGCGCCCGCATGTCCCGCGCGACGAGCCACAGTCCAACAGCCGTCACACAGCACAGAAACGCGATCGGCCCCCAGCGCCCGGCAACCGCGACGAACAGAGTCTGGAGCATGACGTCCGCGCCGTTGCGGAGTGCATGGCTTGCCCCGCCCGACGTGAAGGCCGCGAGCAGCTGATAGCCGACGAGGAGGGGGAGCGCGAATACGAGGCTATAGCGCGGGGCGCGGCTCAGCCGCCAATAGCCCTTGAGCCCGGTGGCCACGTGAGCGGGAGACTGCTGGGCTAGCGGGAAACGAGGCGGCGCGCGCGCGACCGCGCGGCCGGTCCACCCGTGCGACTGGGCTCGTTGCTCACTCGGGCGGCTCGCCTCGCCGCAAGCGATCGAGCGCTTTCGCCACGGCGCTACGGGTGTCCGGGTAGCGGAGGTAGGGCTCGACCGCCTCGAGGCGTGCCACGGCCAAGTCCGGACGCACGGAGAATTGGAATGCCTGCACGACCCAGCGGCGCACGTAGGACCGCGCGTCGTTCAGGTGATTACTCAAGGAATCAAGCGCGCGGCCATAGCCCGCATTGGCGAGCGCGGCGAGGGCGAAGGCCGGGGAGCGGAAATCCCCGAGCTTGGCCGCGACGGGATCGACGAAGCTCGTGTCGGCCGACCGCACAATCGCTCGCAGGGCAGTCGTGCGAATGACCTCCTCATAGGAGGGCGTCTCCAGTGCCTCGCGGATTACGGCTCGCCGGCCCGCGCTGTCGGCGGTGGTGAGCGCGCCGACGGCGGCCGCGCGAACCTGATAGCTCGAATCACTCGAGATCGCCGCGCGGGCCAGCGCCGCGGCTCGCTCGCCTCCCAGTTCTCCCAACGCCTCCATCGCTGCCCGGCGCACGGTAGCCGAGGTGTCGCGGGCGACGGTCTCGAGTGCAGGAACGGCGCGCTCGGGCGCCACGGCCGCGAGGGCCTCAGCCGCCTCGGCTCGCGTGAGATTGTAATCGGCTTGGGTCGCGGCACGGACGAGGGCCGCCACCGCGACGGAATCCGTGCTTCGCGCCGTGAGCTGTTTGATCACCCAGGACTGGTTCCAGAGGTCGTGATCGCGCTCGAGCTGGGTCGCGAGCCAGGTGGTCGGCTCCTCAAACGTGAGCGTCTTGAGGATCGTGTTGCCGTCGTCGAAGATCACCATCGTCGGGGCGCTCGGGAGGTGGTCGACGGTGATCGTTTGCTCCCTCATCGTGAGCTCCACGCGTTGGGTCACGTCGCCGCTAGAGGTCCCGACGCGGATCGTGACCGGCATGCGGAATGCTGTGGGCGTGGTGTAGGTCAGCCCGGTCGAGTCGGCATGCGCCGTGTCCACCTGCGTCTGCCGCACCGTGAGAGTCAGCGTGCCGGGGGTGCTGTCGTAGGCTGCGCTGACCGAGAATTCGGGGAAGCCCGCCTGATAGACCCACTCGTCCCAGAACCACGACAGGTTCTCACCCGTCGCCTCGAGTACCGCCTGGCGAAGGTCGTCGGACGTTGCCGAGCCCAGCGCGTGCCGCGTGAGGTAGGTGTGCAGCGATGCCCAGAACCGCTCGGGGCCGAGGTAGCGCTCGAGCATCCGCAAGACCAGCGCCCCCTTGGGGTAGATGTTGTTCGATCCCAGCGACGCGAGGGGCATGCGGCGGCGCGCGTCAATGCGAAGAAAGTCGGTGTACTCGTCGAGATAGTAGTCGTCTTCGGCCGCGGGACCGAGCCGCGCGCGCCAATACTGGCCGGGCATGAACTCGGCGAATCCTTCGTTGAGCCAGAAGTTCGCCCAGTTCTCGGTCGTCGTATAGTCGCCGAACCACTGATGGGCAAGCTCATGCGGGATCAAGATCCACGAATACCACGGACGGTCGCGGTAAGCCCGCTCGTCGGGCAGGTCGTCGATGAGCGTGGTCGCGCTCACGTTCTCCATGCCGCCGAAGAAATCCGCGACCGTGGTCTCCGCGTACTTGGCCCAGGGGTAGGGGAGCCCCGTGAGGTGCGAGTACACGTCGATCATGTCCGGCGTCCGGCCGAACAGCCGGCGGGCGAGCGCGCTGTCTTCGTGGTACACGTAGTAATCGACCGGTACCCCGTGCCATGCGTCATGGATTCGGGCGAGCGGGGCGACAATGATGGACACCAGGTAGGTGGCGGTCGGCAGGTCCTGGCGCCACGTCACGGTGTGCGTGCCGCCTGCGTTCGGGCGATCGCTCACGAGTGCCCCGTTCGAGACCACGGTGTACGGCGCGGGAACGGTCGCCACGAGCTCCCAGCTCATCTTGTCGTTCGGGAAGTCGTACGTCGGAAACCAGTAGTGATTATTCATGTCTTCACCCTGGCTCCAAATCTGCTGCGGGCGGTGCGCACGGCCCTCGGGCGTGATGAACGTCAATCCCTGACCGTTATCGACCCGGCCGTGATAGGTGATCGTGAACCGTGTCGTGTCGCCGAACCCGACCGGATGCTCGGGGAAAATGACGAGCGTGTCGCGTAGCGTCGAATACCGCAGGCTCGTGCCCGAGGGAGTCGTGATACTCGTGATCGCGAGCTCATGCCCGGCATCGAGGATGATCGAGTCGAGGCCCGGTCTCAGCGCCACCATGGTCGTCGCCACACGGCCCTCGAACGTCGTCGAGTCCCAGTTGAAGTCCCAGACCTCGATCCGCTGGTGGACCAGATGGTAGTTGTGGGACCGGGTGTATCGGTCGTTCGCCATGCGGGCTTCGTTCGATTGCCCGCTCAGCGCGACTGGCAGAGCGATCAAGGCGAGAAACGTGAATGCGAGGCGCATCGAGAGCTCAAGGCTTGAGTGCGGGGAATCTACACCGGGCTTGAGAAGTGCCGGAATGCACTCGGCCGTTCCCCCGAGCTCAGAGCGTGCGACGGAAGCGGAGTCCGATGGATTGGTAGCGGTAGGCTTCGCTTGGGAGCCCGGTCGTGCTCGTCGCGGCCGCACTGTTCGTGATCACCGCCACGAGCCCGATCTCGTTATCGGATCCCCACTCACGCGAGAGGGTGAGCCCAAAGTGCCATTCGCCTTGTTCCGCCGCGCCGCTGACGACCTGCTGCGCCCCGACACCGGCGTCCGCGCGAAGGCTCCACCCCCCAGGTTGTGCGGTGCCCACCAATCGGCCCTCGACCACCGTAAACCGATCCGGCGCGAAATAGCCGTCATCGTAGTCCGTGCGGTAGGAGAGGACCTGCACCGCAGGCCCGACTTGGACACCGTGAACCACCCGGACGAGCGCCGCCGCGGTACCGGACAGGCGGCGGTTGCCATCCGTGAGCCACGTCCCGCCTGCCGTGCCGGAGACAGACCAGGAGGGTGACGGTGAATACTCGAGGCTCAGGTCAACGCCGTCCGTGACCAGGCCACGAGCGATGAGTAGGGCGGTCTCGTCGAACGGCGCGTGCGCGTATTCGACGCTCGCATTGCCGTCGTGGGCCAGGCGAACGTCGACCCCGAGTTCGCCGGTGGGTAGCGTGGCCACCGGACCGGGGCTCGGATTGAGCTGCCGCCCACCAAGGCCTGCTCGCAGGACGGTGCTTTGCCCGAGCGGCGCGCTCACCGAAGCATCCGCTCCGTAGCTCGCGCCCGCAGTCGCTCCCAGGGTGGCGCGATGCCACAGCCCGGTCAGCGCGGCGTGCCAGTCTGCGCCAAGCGGCGCGGTGTACGTCGCCTCCTCGCTCCATCCATCGTTGTTCTCGCTGTCCCCTCCGCCGTCGGTCGCCGTTTCGAAGGTTGGACGCAGCGCGGCGTGCGCGTCGCGGTCGAGCTTGACGGCGGTCGAATCCGCGGGCGCGAGGTGCCGCGCCCGGGCGGCGTACGGAGCGGCGAGGCCCGGCCGGCCTCGCCAGTAGAGCGTTTGGGCGAGGCCAACCAAGAGTTCCGCGTCATCCGGGTGCTTGTCGAGCGCCGCGCGCCATAGTCGCTCCGCGCGGCCTAGGTCGCCTCCCCAGGCTACCGCGCGGGCCTGACCCGCAAGGGCGTCGGCGCGGTCCGGCGAGCGCGCGATGACGGAGTCGTACAACGCGTTGCACGCGGCCACCTTTCCGGCCCACCCCAGGACGGCGGCTTCGGACACCATGATGTCTTCGTCTGAGGGGTCGAGCCGGCGTGCCCGTGCGAAGCGCTCGAGCGAGCGGCTGAACTGGCCGTCCCAGCCGTCCAGGACGGCCAGGCGGTAGAGAGCGGTGACGTTGAGGGAATCGCCCGCAAGGACCTGCTCAAACCCGGCGCGGGCCGCGGCGCGATCGCCCCGCCGGAAGGCGTCTTCGGCGGCTGGGAGCTGTGCGCCAAGCCGCCCTGCCGCGACCAACGTTGCGACCCCGAGCAGGCGCGCCGGAGCGACTAACCACGACGAACGCATGCTCCGCCGCACGGTCTTCTCTTGGCTGATAGGAACCGTCCCTCGAGAGAGACGCGGGCAAACGACGAAGTCGATAGTCGCGGGCCCGCCCGACGGGTCACACATATATGAAGCGGCGGAGCAGGGTGCAATGCGCGGGTTTGGGACTTGGCTCGATGAGCCTCGGGTTCGCAGATTCCCTTCCATGTCCAACGCCGCGGCGCGCGCCGAGTCTACCTGTGAGGCCCGAAGCCTCGAGAAGAGCGACGAGACCCCCCTCGCCGGCAAGCGAGTCAGCGGGGGTCGCCGCCTGCGGGCAGCCTGCTTCGCCGTGCTCGTGATGTCCGTCGCTGTCGCGGCCCGCCTCGCGGGGCAGGGGCCCGGAGTTGACGCGGACCTTGAGCATCGAGCACGGGCGGCGGTGCAGTGGCTCGAGCAGCAAGTAACTCCCAACCGCGTCGTCCCAGATCCCGACGCGACCCGACGCGGCCTGCTCGTCAGCTACGCATTCACGCCCCGCCAGTTCCCGAGTGGCTACCATCGGTCGGCCACCTACGACAATGCTGTGGCGGCGCTCGCCTTCCTCCTGTCGGGGAACCGGGAGCGCGCGGCCGTCACCCTTGACGGCCTCGCTCGTCTCGTGCGGCCCGATGGGAGCCTCTGGTTCAACTACAACACGGCCGATAGCTGGCCCACCGAGGCGGATCATGAGAGCGCGCTCGTCCGAGCCGGCAGCGTGGCGTGGGTGGGCTACGCCCTGATCTTTTACCTCGCTCACGTGCCGCTACAGTCTGCTGACCCCGGGGACGCCCGGGAACGGGCCGCGTTCCTGGCCGCGGCTCGCCGGCTAGGGACGTATCTCGCCTCCTTACAGGTAAACGAGCCGGGCGACGCTCGCGACGGTCTGCTCCACCTGGGCTATGGGTCGATCGCCCTGACATATGACTCCGTGGCGAAGAACGTCGTCGAGCACTACGACGACCGACCCGCACTGGGCATCAGCACGGAGAACAACATCATCGCATGGTTCTTTCTCAGGCGGTTGAGCCTTGTCACTGGCGACACGCTCTTCGCGCGTGTGGCAGGTCGAATCGAACGCTCGCTCCGCACCGTCGCCTGGAATGCTCGGCTCGGGCAGTTCAATCAGGGATTTGGCCCGACAGGAGTTCCGGACTCGAACAAGGCTTTGGACTGCGCCGCTCTCGGTGCGCTGTTTCTTGAAGCCCACGGGGACTCGGTCGCGTCGCGGCGCGCCCTTGCGGCGGCGGAGCGGTTTTATCGCAGTCGAGACGGCACCACGAGTGGGTATCGGCCGTACGGGGATCGCCCGATCTACGAGGACCGGGCGGTCAGCGCGTTCTTCTTTCCCGGCCGGTCGGGGCTCACGTGGCAGGAACTCCCGGTGGTGTGGTCAGAGGGGTCGCTGCAGGTCGCCCTGGCCTATCTGCGCGCGGGACGGCGCGAGCTCGCGCGTCGAATCGTGGAAGACTTGGGCGCGCTGCAGGCCCCGGATGGGGGCGTCCGATATGCCTCGACCGAGGTCCCTTATGAGATGGCGAAGGTCCCGAGTGTCGCCGGGTCGGCGTGGTTAGTCATGATGGCCGCAGCGATTCGGGGGGACACGATGGCACTGGACATTTTGCGATGAACACTACGAGTGCGTTCCTCCTGTTCGCGGCCCTCGGCCACCCGGGTGCGAATGACAAGTTGCGAGCGCCGCCCCCGACCTGGGGCGTCGCGGTGCTCGAGGCGGGAACGAGTCCGGACGCCGCACAGGAACAGCTCGCGGTGCGGGACGCCCTGGAGCTCGTGGGCGTTCCATTCTTCGCTACACGGAGTGTCGCGGAGGCGACCCGCCGGCCCCTGGTGCTGATCAGCGGGGTCCTCACGAACACCGACTTTTCGGCGGCTGAGCGAGAAGCGCTATACCGCTACGTGGAGCGGGGCGGCGTTCTGCTGGGCACTGAAGTCCAGGGCAACACGTTCTTTCCCCTCTTTGGGCTCACGGGAGCGACCGCGAGCCGCACGAACTTCCAGGTCAATTTCACGGCCGTCGCCGATGCCGCGCTGCGGTATGTGAACCGGGCCGAGGAGCGAACGATCTCGCTCGGCGACCCGAAGCTCTATTCCGAGACGATCTGGTCGACGGAATACGCCGTCTCGTGGGGCACCCAGGTGCTCGCGACCTACGGGAACGGAGCAGCCGCGTTCACGCTCAACCCGTATGGCCGGGGGCTGGCTTACGCCCTGGGCTTGGGGTTCAAAGAGACGAGCCTGATTCCTGAGCTCGCGCGCAGCTACGAAGCGGCCCGCCGCTGGATCAATTGGTTCGAGCCCTCAGGCGATGTGTTTCGCCTGATCCTCAGAGCTCTGTACGAATCCACCGTCCATCCCTTCGTGCTGGTGCACACTGTGCCCGACGGCAAACGGACGGGTCTTTGCCTTTCGCACGACGTCGATGCGCGGGAGTCGTTTCGCAACTCGGTGGTGTTCGCGACGATGGAGGCGAGTCTTGGCGTGCACAGCACGTTCTTCGTGACCACCAAGTACTTCACCGACTCGACCGACATCGGGTACTACACCCCGGACCGCGTGGCCTGGATCCGCCAGGCCCTCGCGCTCGGGGCGGAGATCGGCTCGCATTCGGTGAGCCATTCGGAAGGGTTCGAGCGGTTCCCGGTCGGCTCCCCCCAGGTCACTCGGCAGGTGTACGACTCGTCACACCCGACCGTGTTCGGCGAGGTCCGCGTGAGCAAGGAGCTGCTCCAGCGCGACTTGGGGACTGAGATCGAAGGCTTTCGCTCGGGCTATCTCCTCTACCCAAACGATCTGGAGAGTGTCCTCGAGCAGTCGAACTACCTGTTCGACTCGAGCGTCTCGGCCCAGTGGGTGCTCACGAACTTTCCGTTCTTCGGCTTTCGGCACCGCTCGATCGGGAGCGAGCACAGCAGGATTGTCGAGGTCCCGGTCACCCTCGACGACTCGCGCGGCGAGCAGGAGATTCGAAACTTCCTGACCGCGGAAACGCAGGAACAGGCCTTCCAGACGTGGATGGACGTGATTCATGCCAACGCCAAGAACGGCGCCCTTTCCTGCTTGTTGATTCACCCCACCGACACGACCTACAAGCTCGCTACCGAGCGGCGCCTGATCGAAGCCGTCCAGGGGCCCACTGCCTGGATCGGCACGGTCGGGGCGCTCGCTCGCTTCTGGCGCGATCGAGCGCGCCTGCATCCCACGCTTGTATCGCGGCGGGGCTCGCCCGTCATCGTCCTCGAAGGAATGACCAGCGAGGTACCCGTTGGGCAGGCACTGGTCGTCGAAGGACTCAGCGCGCCTCCCCGCGTGGTGACGGCCGACGGGAAGGAGGTGTTGGTCAGGCCCCAAGTGGCGGGTGACCGGACGCTCTTAGTGTTTCCTTAGCTGACTGGGAACTGGGCGGCCACGGAAGTGGCACCACGGCGGGCTGGGATATCCGCTGGATCTCGTTGCTGGCTATGGCATTCGCGAGCCCCGAACCCAATGTTGTACCATGTTCGGCACGATGCTGGCGGCGGGGCGCCCGACGTTCGCACGCCGCGTCCGTATCTGGGCCGCCTGTCGTAACCGAGATCCGCGGTGACGAGTCGCCATCTCCTCGCGATTGTAGCGCTCGGACAGGCCGTCCTGTTCACCGCCCTCATCATTCTTATCACCCTGAACCGGTGGTTTCGGCTCCGTCGCAGTGCCGAGCAGCGACCCCACAAGGTCGCCCTCGACCATGCGATGGCGCGCTGGGCGACTGGGCAGATTCCTGTCGGGACGGTGGTGTCCGGGTTGGGGCAGCTGCCGACGCCGCTCATCGTCGATGAGCTCGTGACGTGGTCCACGAAGGTTTCGGAGGACCGCTGGCGGGAGCTTACGAGCGCGCTGCAGCACCCGTGGTGGGCCAAAATCATCCGGTCCAACAGCAGTTCCGCGCGCTGGTGGAAACGCCTCGAGACCGCGCGCTTCTTGTCGGTGGTCGCGATGCCCGCCGACACGGCCCGGGTGCTACGCTTGCTGCGGGACCATCACCCCGCTGTCCATATTGCGGCCGCGGCGACGCTCGAGCGGGTCGACAACACCGCGCTCGCTACGGCCGCGCTGGAACGGTTGCCCACACTCGCCCCCACGGTAAGCGCCTACTACGCCGGCATGCTCGTCCGCTCCCGTCCCTTCGTGGTGCAGCAGCTGCTCAAGCTCCTCGGGCGCACGAACGACCCCGCGCTGCCGCGATTCGCTGAGTTTGCCGCGCGCCTAAAAGAACCGGCGCTGCGCGGGCCGCTCACGGCGCTCGGCTCCCACCCTGACGGCGAGGTGCGCACACAGGTCGCGCGGGCCCTCGGGGGCTACCGCCACCCGGAGTCGTTCCCGGCGCTCGCCACGCTTGCCGCCGACAGCGCCTGGCCCGTGCGTGCCCAGGCCGTCCGGTCGCTCGGCATCCTTGCCGACCCATCCTCCCTCCCGATCGTGCGAGTGGCACTGCGGGACGCGGAATGGTGGGTCCGGTTGCGCGCGGCCCTTGCGCTCACGCGGTTCGGGTCAGCTGGCCGGAATGCGCTGCTCGAGGCGGACATCGGGCCGTCCGCGAACGCTCGGCAGATGGCGCACCTCATCCTTGGGTTTTCAGCGGACGCCCTCACGGAGTTCGCCGCCTGAACCACCTCGTCCACGCGGCGGACTTCTGGATCCTGATCTATTTCGTCGCGTTGAATTCGTTCTACGCACTCCTCCTGGTGCTGTCGATCCCCGAGATCTGGACGCACACCCGACTCGCCGAGGACCACGATTTCCAGCGGCTGCTGCGAAGCGAAGCCCTGCCGCCCATCACCATCCTCGTGCCCGCGTACAACGAACAGGCCACGATCACAACGAGCATCACGGCGGCGCTCGCACTCGAGTACCGGCACTACGAGGTGGTGGTCGTGAACGACGGATCTCGTGACGAGACCATCGACGTCCTGCGACACGCCTTCGAGCTCTACGAGATTCCCCGCACGTACCCCGAGCAGATCAAGACGAACTCTCTTCGAGCGCTCTACCGATCACGCACCGAGCCCCGGCTGCTGGTCATCGACAAGGACAACGGTGGCAAGGCCGACGCGCTGAACGCGGCGTTGAACGCGAGCCGCTTCCCCCTCGTTATCGCGGTGGACGCGGACACGCTGATCGAGCCTGACGCTCTCCCGCGGCTGACCCGGCCGTTCCTGTTGGGTCGCGAGATTGCGGCGGTCGGCGGCACAGTGCGCGTGGCCAACGGGTGTCTCGTGCAAAAGGGGCGCGTCGTCGACGCGCGGGTGCCGCGCCACTTCTTGCCGGGTGTGCAGGTGGTCGAGTACTTGCGGGCTTTCTTGTTCGGGCGGCTCGGCTGGAACCGGCTGGGCGGCAATCTCATCATCTCGGGCGCGTTTGGGCTGTTTCGCAAGGATCACGTGCTCGCGATCGGTGGGTACCAGACGTCCAGTCTCGTGGAAGACCTCGATCTCGTCGTTCGACTGCACCGCTACCTGCTCGGCCGCAAAGTGCCCTATGAGATCCCGTTTATTCCCGATCCGGTTGCATGGACCGAGGTGCCCGAAACCATGACCGTCCTCGCCCGCCAGCGCGAACGGTGGCACCGCGGTCTCGTCGCGGCGACTTGGACCTACAAGGGCATGCTCTTCAACCCGAAGTACGGCCGCGTTGGAATGATCGCCGTCCCGTTTTACACATTCGGCGAGATGCTCGCGCCCGTCGTGGAGGTGTTTGGGTACATCATCACGGCGTTCGGCCTCTCGATCGGAGCCGTTAACGTCTCGTTCGCCGGAATGTTCGTCCTCGTCGCCTGGGGCTATGGGATGCTCCTGTCACTATGGGCAGTCGTCCTCGAGGAAGTGAGCTTCCGACGCTACGGCCGGCCGGGCGATCTCCTGCGACTCCTGTTCTATGCCACTTTGGAGAACTTCGGCTACCGGCAATGCACGGTCTGGTGGCGCCTGCGGGCGTTCTTCTCGGTCTGGAAGTACCGGCACGTGTGGGGTGATATGACCCGTCGTGGCTTTGAGGCGGTGAGGGAGTAGCGGGCCAAGCGTGCGCGGCAGCGCTTCCGGAGTACCGCTCGGAACAGTATGGGGCTAAACTTGGCGACGCCGCCCGCGGTCATAGTTGCCTAGGGACACAACGCGCTGGTGACTGGAGGCGGTGCGAGCGCAGATTGCCGACCACGTGGTGGCTGTAGCTCAAGTGGTTAGAGCGCTGGACTGTGGCTCCAGAGGTTGAGGGTTCAAGTCCCTTCAGCCACCCCTCGGTCGCGGCTGTTCCGGCGCACGGTGCCGGGAGATCAAACCCGCCAGGTGCCGTGACCGCCGATCCACCAGCGGTGGAGGCTGGAGGCCTTGGGCCGGGTCTGGCCCGCCGTTCCCCGCCGCGCTACAATCGCGCCATGCCCACTGCCGTTCCGTGCACCCAATGCGGCCGTCCGATGGCAGACCAGGCGAAGCGGTGCCTCTATTGTGGCACCTACCGGATCACTGCCACGCCGGGGACACCGGAGTTCGATGCCCAGACGAGAGCCGCCGCCGAGGACGCCAAGCGCGTGGAGCGGCAGAAGGCCCTCTACGGTCAAGGCGTGGGCCTTCGCGAGGGCGCCCGCAAACCCTCGCTGGCCGAGCGGTTGCGCCACGAATCGTTGCCGGTCCGACTCGTGGCCGGGCTCCTTGCGATCCCGCTGCTCGCCGTTTGGCCGCCGTGGGCGATTAAGTGGGTGAAGGAGCTCTTCCTGACATAATCCCGATACCGGATGGACCGGCGATCGGGCGGGTTGTTCGATCACGATCTGGCAGACCCAACGCGGGGGCGGATCCGACTAGGGCTCGCGGCCTCCAAGAACGGCTTGCAGCTGGCGCAGCACCTCCCCCAAGCGAACCTGCTCTTCTCCGTACTCGGCCCAGTTGCCAGCGCGTTGCGCCGCGATCGCACTCTGATACACCTCGACCGCCTGCCGAATCAGGTTGACGGCGCGTCCCTCGGTGGGAGGGGCCGCGGTGGACCGCTCGGCCCCGGTCGCGGCAGGTCCTGCGCCGCCGCCGAATAACCGCGCCAGCCCGGCTTCGAGCGTTTCCTCCATCACGACCTGGTTCTGGTAGGCGATGACCACGCGCTTGAGCTCGGGAATGCCTCCGCCCTCGGCTCTGAGGTACAGTGGCTGCACGTAGATGAGAGACCCCTCGATCGGGATGACCAGCAAGTTGCCGCGGAGCACTTCGGACCCGTGTTGGTCCCAAAGCGAGACTTGGCGCGAAATGTCTGGGTCCTGGTTGATTCGGTTGACGATCTGGCTCGGTCCGAAGACGAGACTCTGTTTGGGGAAGCGATACACGACCAGCTGCCCGTAGTGCTCCCCGTCGTTTCGCGCGACCATCCACGAGGCCAGGTTATCCTTGCCTCGCGGCGTGAACGGCACCATGAGGATGTACTCCGCTTCCTTTTCCTCCGGCAGCCGCATCACCATGTGACGTAAGAAGGGATCTTGCTGCGCGTCTGGCCGCGACATAACCGGCTTCTGCCACTGGTCCTCGCGGTGGTAGAAGACATCCGGTTCGGACATGTGGTAGGTCGCGTACAGATCTGTCTGCATCCGGAACAACTCCTCGGGGTAGCGCAAGTGCGCTCGCAGATCTGCGGACATCGAATCGAGCGGTTGCAGAATGCCGGGGAAGGCTTTCGCCCACGTGCGTACGAGGGGGTCCGTCGGGTCAGCCAGATAGGCTGTGACGGTGCCGTCGAAGGCGTCGATCACCACCTTCACGCTGTTGCGGACGTAGTTCGTCCCGTCGTCGACCGGTTGCGCGTAGGGGTAGAGACTGGTCGCGGTGTAGGCGTCGAGGATCCAGCGAAGCCGGCCCGAATCGGCGACCACGAGGTGCGGGTCGTTGTCGAAGCGCAGGAATGGCAA